>JACRKC010000088.1 GCA_016235555.1 Verrucomicrobiota bacterium | reverse complement strand
CGTTGCTCGCTACCACGAAGGTATTGATTTCCGCGCCCCCCGTGGCGCGGCCCCGTTGAAGCTCGGCGTCCAGCAGCCGGTCGTCGTAACTGTTCGCGATCCATTTCCGCGCCCCCCGTGGCGCGGCCCCGTTGAAGCGAGGCACCGGCGAGCGCAGCTTTGATTCCGCCGAGCGTCATTTCCGCGCCCCCCGTGGCGCGGCCCCGTTGAAGCGAATCGCCTGATCGAATAGGTCATCTCATCGGCCGTATTTCCGCGCCCCCCGTGGCGCGGCCCCGTTGAAGCGGATTAGTGCGAGTAGTGCGAGTAGTGAGGTTAGTCCATTTCCGCGCCCCCCGTGGCGCGGCCCCGTTGAAGCCTCGGAGCGAGCAACGCATCGAGTTTTCGGTTGATTTCGCATTTCCGCGCCCCCCGTGGCGCGGCCCCGTTGAAGCGAGCGCGGCCATGAATCCGCCAATCATCCCGTCCGCCGATTTCCGCGCCCCCCGTGGCGCGGCCCCGTTGAAGCACATGAGCGCTGTTTTGACTTGGTCTAGACCACCCGAAGAGTATTGATGACGGAAGTTATCAAACCTTGCCCCGAACCGGTTTTCCCCGACCGGCTCGGTTCTCATCCTCCCGAGAAAACCTCCGTGTTCGGCATTAGTTGGATAACGCGAGTCCTGGAAGTTCAACGTGCTCACTCATTACTCACACAGGTGCCCGACTTGGCTAGCGCTCGGTCTGAGTTGCCCTATCGAAATTGAGAGACGTGCCGCGGCTTCCTCATTCCTGAGGCTGCCGCTATGAAGGTTCTACTCGTCGTCCACGGCTATCCGCCCCGTTACAATGCCGGTTCTGAAGTCTACACGCAGACATTGGCCCGAGCACTCGCCCGAAATCACGACGTGCGCGTCTTCAGCCGCTTCGAAGATGCCGCATTGCCTCTCTTCACAGTGTTGGACGAGAACGACGGGCAGAACACAGGCGCGGGGGACATTCCGGTGCGGTTGGTCAACATGGCCGGATTTCGCGACCGCTTTCGTCATGTTGACCTCGACCAGCTCTTTGACGCGCTGCTGATCGAGTTTCGCCCCGACGTTGTCCACATCCAGCATCTCAACCACCTATCAACGTCTCTGGTCACGGTGGTGAAGAGCCACGGGATTCCCGTCGTTTTCACGCTTCACGACTACTGGTTACAGTGCCCGCGCGGGCAGTTCATCCAGGCATTTCCAGAAAATCCTTCCGATCCTCTTTGTCTATGCTCTGGACAAGAGAACGCCAAGTGCGCCGCGCGCTGTTATTCGAGATCTTTCACTGGCGCAGTCGGTGACGCCGCAGCTGACCTCGCCTATTACACCGACTGGGTGCATCGACGCATGGCCCACGTCCGGGAGGTAGTGGGAAAAGTCGATCTGTTCCTCGCCCCATCGCGGCATGTGCTGGACCGATTCAAGCGCGATCTCAGTATCTCTGGAAACCGAATCCGATTGGTCGAATATGGTTTCGACTTGAACCGACTCAAAGGCCGAAGGCGTGTCTCACCCGCGGATACCGCGTGCACCTTTGGCTACATCGGCACTCACGTGCCCGCTAAGGGCGTGGCACATCTCATCGATGCAGTATCGCGCCTCACCGGCTCATTTCGTCTGTTGATCTGGGGACGGGAAAACGCCGAGACCACTCCAAATCTTCGGGTGCGCACACGTCTCCTCCCGGAATCATTGCGTTCACGTGTCGAATGGATGGGTGAGTATGAAAACGAGCGAATTGTCGAACACGTCTTCAATCGGGTGGACGCGATCGTCGTGCCGTCACTCTGGTTGGAAAACGCGCCACTCGTAATTCATGAAGCACTGCAATGCCGGGTTGCCGTGGTTACGGCCGACGCCGGCGGGATGGCGGAGTTTGTGCGTCACGAGGAAAATGGGCTGCTCTTCCGACATCGCAATGCGCGCGATTTGTCGGTGCAGATGCAGCGGCTGATCGACGATCCGTCGATGGCTGCGCGCCTTGGGCGGCGCGGTCACCTTTATTCCGCCACTGGTGACATCGTTTCCAGCGAAGACCACGTGGCGGAGTTGGAAGCGATCTATTCGCAATTGATCCAAACCCGCAGCGTTGGGTCAGTGTCCGCAGCCCCGTGGCGCGTGACGTTCGATACCAACCCCGACGACTGCAACCTGAAGTGTGTGATGTGCGAGGAGCATTCCCCTTACAGCCCGAAGCAAGAGGGACGCAAGGCGTGCGGGCTCCCGCGGCGTCGCATGGACGTCGCCGTAGTCGAGCGCGTGATGCAGGATCTCGGCGAGAATCCGCCGACGGAAATCATTCCGTCCACGATGGGAGAACCGCTCCTTTATGCAGATTTCGATCAGATTCTGTCACTCTGTCGCCGTTCCGGCGCCCGGCTAAACCTTACGACAAACGGCACTTTTCCGCGCCGTGGGCCGCGCGAATGGGGGCGCCTCATCCTGCCCCTCGCGTCCGACGTGAAGATTTCGTTCAACGGGATGGATGACGCCGTGCAGGAAAAGATCATGCAAGGAGCTGCGGCGTCCGACCTGCGCAGCAACATCCGGAAATTCGTCCAAACCCGAGACGAGATTGCTGCCTCCGGCATGCACCGCGCTTCAATCACATTACAAGCGACCTTCATGGAGCAGAACCTCGCGGAGATGCCCAATATCGTCCGGTTCGCCTTGGAAATCGGCGTCGACCGGGTGAAAGGGCATCAACTCTGGGCTCACTTCGCTGAGATCAAAGGTCAGGATCTCCGGCGCAGCCGCGATGCCCGGGCGCGATGGAACGAAACCGTCGCCGTATGCCATTCCATTGTCGCCGAAGCGCAGCGGCTTCACGGAATGAAACTGCAGCTCCAGAATTTTACGCCTATGTCGGATGGCGAATCGCAGGCCGTGCCGGACGACTATGTTTGCCCATTCCTCGGGAAAGAAGCGTGGGTCAACCATGAGGGTCGTTTCGATCCGTGCTGCGCTCCCGATGAACTGCGCAAGACTCTCGGCTCATTTGGCAACGTCACGCGGGAGGGCCTTCTCGGGATTTGGCAGTCTGAGGCTTACCGTGACCTTGTCGCCAATTACCGCACGCGCAGTCTATGCCGAACCTGCCTTATGCGGCAGCGGCCTGCACCCGCGCCCACGCTGTTGCCATGAACGCGCTGGCCGACATCCAGATTGCGGTTGATTGCACTCACCACGTTATCGCCGGCTCGCCGCTCTATCCCGCGCGGTTTCTGTCGGTTCAAAAATTTCACCATCCAGGTTTGGCTCCGGTCACCGACCCCACCGGCAGTTTTCATATCACTCAAGAAGGAGTCCCGGCCTATCGTCACCGCTTTTTGACCGCCTTTGGGTTTTACGGCAATCGAGCAGCCGTCGCCACACGGGATGGATGGTATCATGTCCGGCCTGATGGCCAGCCTTCCTATGGGAGTCGCTTTGAATGGGTGGGAAATTTTTTAGAAGGACGGGCGCCAGTGAGAACAAGTGAACAACGCTACTTTCACATCTTGGCAGATGGCACTCCCTCTTATCACCCGCGGTATCGCTACGCGGGCGACTACAAGGATGGCATTGCCTGTGTGCGAAACGAGCATGGCTTGTGCCTCCACATCGACTTGGCAGGCGTCCCGCTCCACGACCGTCGATACCTGGACCTCGATGTCTTCCACAAAGGCTATGCCCGCGCCCGCGATTCAGACGGTTGGTTCCATATTCGTCGGGACGGTGCGCCCGCCCACGCGAGCCGCTTCGCGGAGGTTGAGCCCTTCTATAACGGGCAGGCTTACGCCCTGACCTGGACCGGCCAAAGGGTGCTGATCGACGAGGAGGGGAAGACGCTGTTCCGGATTCCCGTCGCCCCGTGCACCGAGACGATATTCGAGGGCCGGGTTGCGATTGTCGTGGGAACACTTGCGGCGGGAAAAACCACGCTGGCAAAAACGCTCCGCGCGTCCCGCGGTGGCGTCTACGCCGCGATCGACGACTATCGCAGGAGCTTCGGTGATGGATCGCCTGAAGGGGAGCTTCTCGCCTGGAGCAAGTTCGTCGCCAAGATACGCAGTGGTGTTTGCTCTGTCGTGGAATTCTCTGGGTCCGGGCCAAACGTTCCGTTGGTGAAGGTGGCGCTCAGAGAGGCAAAGCAGGATTACCGCGTTGTCTGGATTCAAACGCCGGAGGAAGAATGTGCCGCGCGCCTACACAGAAACGCGAATCCGATTCCTTATCCGGCGTTCGGATTAGGTATTTTGGAAACCCAGCAGATGGTCACCAAAAATCTCGTCACTGAAATGTCCGCCGAAACGTGGTGGTCCAAGGAGCGGGTGATTGCACTGGATGGCGGGACGCCAGTAGATGCCATGGCCGCGTTTGCCTTGGCGCGTCTCGGTTGAAGCACGCGCGATGAACTCCGAACCTTCGCTCCCGGACATTGCGGACCGATTGCTAGCTTGGTCGAAGCAAGACACCGATGTTCAAGCGTTGTTTTGGTTCGGCTCGTATTCGATCAAACAGCCGAAGGCCGATTCCGATCTTGATGTCGCGATTCTGCTGAGGTCTTTGGCTTCGCGGGAGCGTTGCCAGCGCGCAATCATAGACCTTCTGGCACCCACCCTCAGAATTTCCTCTGCGAACATCGAAACGGGCCGCTTTTTCTGCCTGGTTGGATCCAATCTTAAGAAGGTCGAAGTCGTTATCGCCACCGACCCCGAGGACTTGGCGTGGCTGGCCGACTGTAGCGAAGTGCCCGCGCCCCGGCTGGTTCTCGCGTTCCAGCGCGACGAAGCGGGACAAGACCTTGTCAAACGCGCCAATCGCCAAATCACGGTAGATGCCCGAAGGCGGGTGGATGAAGAGGTCGATAAATTCCTGGAGGGATATGAAAGCGCCTCGCGGGCGCACGCGCGCAGCGACGCCTACGCGTTCTATTTCCACTACAACCTCGCGCTCCAACGCCTCGTTCGATTGGCGACGATCTCACGCCGCAGCGCTCAGCGTCTTTACTTGAGTCCACAGTTCACGAACGACTGTCTTCGCCTTGAAGAGCGTAAACCGTTTTGCGACCTCGCAGCTCCGATGCACCTCGGTGCCGCCGCTGCCGCCAAGGCGCGCCTCAGGGACAAGTTTCTCGAATTCCTCGCCGAATTGCGAAGCGGCTCTATCGGTGCAACCCGGACTCCTGAAGAACTGAAGCCGATTTTCGACGCGCTCTGGGAGCGCGATTTTTTCTTCAACCTGCGCGACGTTGCCGAACACTGGGGACCGGGCTTGCGGCGCGGCCAACTGTTTCGCTCGGGCACCTTGACGCGTTGGCAACACGACGCCTACCTCCGGCAGTGGTTGGGCCGGAATGGAATCACGAGCCTGATTGATCTGCGCACTCGCGAGCCCGATGACGGACCGGAATACGATCCCGGCCCGATCAGCGGTCTAAAATACCACCACCTTCCCATCAGCACAGCACGCTCCCCGGAATTTCCGGACGGAAACGATGGAGATGTGCGGGGGCAGTGGTATGTGTTTCTAGTCGAAACCCAAACATCGCAATTTGCAGGTTCGCTGAAAGCGATCGCGCACGCCGACGGTTCTGCGCTGATTCACTGCTACGCTGGCATGGATCGAACTGGTATCGTTGTCGCCCTTCTGGGGGTCCTGCTCGGAATTCGGCGCGAACGAATTATCGACGACTTCATGGCTTCCGGCCCATTCGTCCGAGCTATGTGGATCGAAACTCTGCTCAACTGGGCTCACTCACCCGAGCATCTAGCGGACTACTTTTTGTCGCATGGATTTGCCGACACCGATCTCGCCAAGCTGAAGGCCAGGTTTGCTGAGTGACGCCAAAGTTGGCCGGTAGGTCGTCACTGGTCGAATCAGTTGCTCGTTTTAGGCCACTGCGGGCAAGGGGCGAGCGTCCATCTCCGTGCCTTCGCGGCGCGGCCCCCTTGAAGCCTCAAGAGGGAAACACTCGGGTAAGTGCACTGTTGAAGCGGTTCGCCTTTTGAATTCCTCAGACGATGGCTCCGAAGGCACGAGATAATCCGCACGAACGCTATTATCGGTTTGCGGCGGGGGTATGGTTGGCCGCAAGAGGGGGTGGTGTGCGTGTCGGCGTTGGCAATGCTTGTCCGGCCTGCGTGAGCCTGCGCGCCGCAGCCGAAATTCCAATTTTGCGTCCCTCCGCCGCCGGCAAGGACACTACGCCTTCGGCGTTCCTCCTTGCCTGCGTCTCCGGGACGAGCCGCCGTGGGCTCCGTTGTCGTTCACGGCCGGCGAAGCATGAACCGCAAGTGGATAGGCGGTTAATCGCCTTGTCATGACGGAAAAATAACCCATTTTTCCCGTCAAATCGCTGATGAGAATTAAGACCCAAACGATTGATTACATGGTTCGTAGCAAAATCTACGGGCATGGCAGGGGTTGGGTCTTCACGCCAAGGCATTTTCAGCGGATAGGCAGCGCACCGGCAATCGAATCCGCTTTGCGGCGACTTAGGCAAGAAGGTGTAATTCGCAAACTGAGTAGAGGGCTCTACGACTATCCGGAGCAGCATCCGGCGCTCGGAACCATTGCGCCAGCGGCCGATGCCATTGCGCGGGCCTTGGTTGGGCGCGACGCCATTCGGCTTCAACCCGCCGGCGCCTATGCGGTCAACGTGCTCGGACTCTCCGAGCAAGTTCCGGCACGCATTGTTTTTCTGACCGATGGTCCCTCGCGAAAGGTGAAAATCGGCAAACAGGAGATCATCCTGAAGCGAACCGTCCCGCGCAACATGGCCGCTGCGGGCCGAAAGAGCGGCACCTTGATCGAAGCGCTTCGTTACTTGGGTAAAGACCACGTGGATGAGCAGGTGTTGACCACCATTCGACGTCATATCACCGACGCCGAACGTCCCGGCATTCGGAAAGACATGCTCCACGCTCCCGCTTGGATCGCGGATCTACTGCGTCCGATGACGGAACCCGTGTCGACGACATGAACGCATTCCTCAACCTTCCTGCGGATGAGCGTCGACTCGCGTTTCAGCAGGTCGAAGCACAGCTGGGATTGCAGGCCGTCAGCGTGGAAAAGGACTTCTGGGTCTGCTGGACGTTGCGAACGTTGTTCGGGATGCCCGGCGTCGGCGATCACCTCACATTCAAAGGCGGCACCTCGCTTTCGAAGGCATGGAAATTCATCCAGCGCTTTTCCGAGGACATCGATTTGGTTGTGGATAAAAACATCCTGGGCCTCGGCGGCGATGCCGCCCCGGATCGGGCTTCCAGTAACAACAAGCGCAGAGAGCGCTTGGAGAAACTCATGGAGGCATCCCGTCAATGGGTGCAGGGCACGCTGCAACCTGCGCTCCGTGCCAGCCTGACGGCGGCGCTGGGAGACGCTGGCTGGAACCTCGAAGTCGATCCCGACATGGCCGACGGCCAGTGCCTGCTTTTCCACTATCCATCTGTCTTTGCGGCGACCAGCGCCGGCTACGTGCGCCCGGTCGTGAAAATCGAACTCGGTGCGCGTTCCGACGACTGGCCGCACGAGACGATCACGATCCAGCCCTACGTCCTCGAACTGTTCCCCGTCTTGGACAGCGATGCCGCATTTCCCGCCCGGGTTCTCGCCGCGGAACGGACCTTCTGGGAGAAAGCCTGCTTGCTGCACGAGGAAACATTCCGGCCGGCGGACAAGCCGCGCCGAAAACCGCGCATGGCCCGCCATTACTACGACCTTTGGTGCCTCCTGCGCGCCGGGGTGGGTGCGCGTGCCTTGGCCAACCCCGCGCTTTTCGAACGCGTCGCCGAGCATCGGGAGATATTCTTTCGCTATTCATGGGTGGACTATTCCACGCACAAGCCCGGCACGTTTCGGCTGCTGCCGCCTGACGGCCATCTGTCCGAATGGCGGGACGACTACCAAGAGATGCTCGGCCCGATGTTTTTCGGAGAGGTTCCCGACTTCGCTGAAATCCTCCGGGCCGCCGGTGAGTTCGAAGCGACCTTCAACAAAGGCGCACCTCAAGAACGGGGCTGAAAGGACGCGATTTCAAGCAATCGAATTTTAGCAGGCTTTTTGTCACATATATATCAATACAGGTTGCCGCAAGGTTGCCAAAAATGATAATTTTGGCTTCACTTTTTAGAAACTCAGTGCTTCTCTTTGCTCGTTCTAAAACACTAACAATCAACTAATTCCGCGTTTACTCGCGTCTTAGCTTCAACGGGAAGATTCCGTTCGAGTCCCGTCCATCCCGCCACTTAAATCACGAGATAGTCGTGAGTTAAGTTTTGGCGTCGCGGATTTGCCAGTTGACGTGGGCAAATCTGCATGAAGTCAGTCAGTGCGTTTACGGTCACCACCTTCACGAATCCCTCTGGGGAGATCGTTTTTCGGGTATCGGGATACCTCTGCGGCCAGCGCGTGAGAAAAAATTTTGCTACGCGGGCCGAGGCAGAGGCGGAAAAACAAGTGCTCAACGTCAAAGCGCTGCAAGGCGACACGGACGTGCGCACCGCTGTCACCCGCCTCACAGATGAACAACTCCACGAGGCAGAAGCCGCATTCAGGCGGCTGGGCGAAAGGCCCAAGCTTTCGCTGCTCGCCTATCTCGACTTCGCAATAGCGACCTACAAAGCGCCCGACCAACTGAAGGCACTTACGGAGGCCGTCGCGGAATACGTGGCAATCAAGCGTGAGGCCTACGCGCGCACGCTGCTCTCCGAACGCCAACTCCGTTCCATCGAAAACGAATTGGAGGTGCTGAAAAAGAAATACCCGAAAGGGCCAGTCTCACAGTTCACACCGGCGATGCTGGTGCCGCATCTGGAGCGCGGAAAACACTCGCTCAAGACCTACAACAACCGCCGGGGCATCCTCTCGACGTTCTTCAAGTTCGCGTTCCAAAAAGACTGGATAGTCACGAACCCCATCGAAAAGACGCCCCACCACCGCATCAATCACCGGCGGGGCTCAGCCGTCACGATCTCAGCGGAAAAGGCGGCGAAGCTCATGGAATTTGTCGAGACCTACGAAGGTGGCGAGATGGTGCCCTATTTCGCGATCTGCCTTTTTGCCGGCGTCCGCCCGTGCATCCGTTTTGGCGAGATCGCAAAGGTGCAACGGGAATCCGTGAACCTGGAGACTGGAGCAATTCATATCGAGCCAGAGGTTTCGAAGGTGCGGATGAAACGGCTCGTGACGATTCAGCCTAACCTCGCGGCATGGCTCACGATCTACCCAATTCAAAAATTCCCGATCATCCCGCCCAACGCAGTGAACATGCACCGCCGTATCTGCAAAAAATTCGGGCTCTCGCATGACGTGCTCCGCCACACCTTCATTTCGATGTTCGTGGCCAAATTCCGCTCGATGGGTGAGGCTGCTTTGCAGGCCGGCAATTCTGAAGCGATCATCAGAAAGCACTACCTCGATTTGAAAAGCGCTGCGGAGGCGGAGCAGTTTTTCAGCATCCTCCCGAAACGACGGGCCGCAAATGAACCGATGTCGGCCACGATGGCACTGCCGGTTGACGTGGCGGCGTAGGCATGGAAACCAACTCACCTTCCCCGACCGTCACCAACTCACTCACCGATATCGTTGGCTTGCGCACCAGCGGTATTTTTCCGTCCGGCAAGGAGCCGTCGATTCGCACGCTTCGTTCCTGGACGAAGCTCCGGCGAATTCCTCACCACAAGGTCGGGCACTTCGTTTACTACGATACCAACGAGGTCGCGCTGCACATTCGCACAAAGCTCAGGGTGCCCGCACGGGGTGGGTCCTGAGGTGGCTCGGACGCTCATTTCCCGTGCTGCGCATGGCGTGGAGCCGATTCGGTCGCCTTCAAACGCATGACGTCGATGAACTCGGCCAGATATTGTAGATCTTGAAGGGCAAGTTCCGCCGCGGTGGGCGACCACTTTCCCCAAACATCAAGTGTGCGAGCCAATGATCGATTCGCCGCGCGAAGTTCGCGCATCAAGCGGAATATGGCAACGGACGTCTCGGCAGCAGCTTCCGGCGACTGGCGTCGATACTCATACGCGGCGCTGGCCCGGATCCGGCGCCGCAATGCGGAAGTCGAAAGACCTTCGACTTCGGCGATCGACAGCCACAGCTCGATTTGGGTCTGTTCGGAGAACACGAGTGCAACCTCGCAGTGATGGGTCCAAGTCAAAGCGTCATGTCGCCGTGACACCGGGATGCGCGAGCACACCATCTTCGCGTTGCGCAATGTGCCCGGATCAAAGCCAGCGGCCTCGGCGCACTCGGTGATCAGGCCGCGCCCGCGCACGCCTCCATAAGCGAGCGCATCCCCCAGCCACGCGGTCAACGTTTGGCGCGCACCGGTTGCCGTGCGTGCCAGACCGGCGACGCGAGTCACGAGGTGCCGCCAGGCATCCGTGTTCATCTGCGGCGCAATTGATAGACCCAACCGCGTGGCGCCTTCGATGCCGACGGAGGGTAGCTCCGCCAGGAGTTGCGGCACATCAACTCGCATCGGCGTGCTGCATGGGCCGCGGCGCCAGCCCCAGCCGCCGCTGCATCTTCAAGACGTGCTGCCGAAACCCCTCTGGAGTCAGGCCATGTTTCCGCGCATACTCACGCAGGCTGGTCAGGTCGAACTCGGCGACGCCCGTCGCGTAGATCAGGACATCGACCGCTAGGTCGCGGTTGCTTGCGCCGGCAAGTTCATAGACGATATCGCGCACGGCTTGGAGAGCGTCACCGTTCTGGCAGTCTCGCCCCGGGTTCAACGCCGCGCGCAATTCCTCGAGCAACCCGGCTTCAGTGCACTCCGCCAACGCATCGGCGACGATGGCGTTCGCGGGTGAGTGAGTGCGATGAATCCCGTGCATGTTCTTCTGTCCGAAAGAATGCCACGCCATGATCGCCGAAGTGAAGCGAGGGTGACGAACAGCCCGCCCGGCTCTGTGTTCACCAGCACGTCTTGACGCCCCGAGGAAGACTCCGCGCTGATAAATTACTACCGTCCGGTGGCGCGCTTGTGGGCGATGGTATAATGTATCTACAGCAACCACGACCTCCACCCGACACCTTGAATCTACGCGACGCCCAGCCTCACTGGCCCGAAGTTCTCACCGATTGGTGTGTAATTCGGGCATTGGCGGGTTCGGGCTGGCCGGAACCACTCGCACCGTTTCCCGGAGCACAGGCTGCCTTTGTCTCAGAAGTAAGCGCTTATCTGCGTTTTCGGGCGCTCGACTTGCGCGAGGCGGAGGCCGAAACACGGATCATCGCCGCTATCGAGGGCATCTACCGGCGGTCTGGCGGCGCGGCCTATTTGGCGGCGAAGGACACTTTGGAGGCAACGCGCGGCGGCTACTCGATCGCGTTTGTTGGCGGCTTCGAACGCGCCACCAGCCTTGCCGTCGAACTGCGCCACTGCGAGCAGCGTCTCGATGAATTCAGACGTCCGGTCATGGCCGAGGCTCGCCGGGCGGGCCGGGTTGCCGCCGAAAATTACTGGAACGCCGTGGCAGCTTGCCGGGTGCCCGAGGGATTCTTTGCCAGCGTTCCGGCCGATGGTGCCATCGCCCAGATGCGCGCTCGATTCGATCTTTGGTGGATGCTGTTTCTCCGTTCGTTGCGTTCGATCCTGCGCGAAACCAACCCGTCGTATTGTCGCCTGCTTCAAGCCCTGCCGGCGCTTCGCGAGGAAGCCACCCGGCCGGGCCAGAAGTTCGTGCTTGGCGCACTCGTGCAGGATTGGCGCGAGGCCAACGGCGAAAGATACGGCCTCCTGAAGGACATTCATTTCCCCGTGCTCGAACAGCGCTCTGTCGCAAAATTCGAGGCCGTGAAAGCTTGGTTCGACCGTCACGCCCCCGGCTACAAGCATGACGAAGGTGTGCGCGAATCGGCGGTGCGCGCGCTCTACTACGGGTTGGAGCGCGTGCTGTCGGCACCCGACGAGGTGCGCTGGGATAGCTGATCCTCTTCGGGGCGATTCGAGGCTAGTCGAGCTTCTGAAAGTAACACCAGCATAGGCCGGGTGTTATTCCGGTCTGCTTGGTTGCGTGTGACTGCGCGTGCATTCTCACGCCATGTTCACGATGGCAAAATTGCGCGACGGTTCGACCTACCTCGCGAACCATCTTTCCGCGAATGACTATTACTCCGAAAGGGAGTCCGTTACGGGTGAATGGATTGGCCAGGGCGCCGCGCGCCTCGGGCTCGCCGGTCGCAGCATCGGCGCGCATGATGAGGGGTTCGAGCGACTCCGCTGCAACCGCCACCCGCTGACGGGCCGGAAACTTACGGCGCGCAATGGCGCGGGCCGCATCGCCTTTCTGGACTTTCAATGCTCGGCGCCGAAGAGCGTTTCATTGCTGGCGGTGACGTTTGGCGACGAGCGATTGCGCCAGGCCCACCGCGACGCCGTCACCGTCGCCTTCGGCGAGTTGGAGCGATTCGCCGCGCGGCGGGTGCGCGGCGGCGATGCCGCTTGGTCGGAGCAAACGGCAATCACCGGCAATCTCTGCGCGGCGCGTTTCGAGCACGACGCGTCGCGGGCGCTCGACGCGCAACTCCACACGCATCTCGTCACGGCCAACGCCACCTTCGATGCCAAAGTCAAAAAATGGTTCGCACTCACCGAACGCGAGATGGTCGAAGCAATCCGCTACGCCGGTAAGGTTTATCAGAACGAACTCGCCCGAGGCACGCTGGCCGCCGGCTACGAAATCGAAGCCGCACGCAACGAGCGCGGCGTCGTCGAGGGATATGAGATCGTCGGCGTGACCGCTGAGGATCGCGCCACCGCCTCGAAGCGCCGCGCTCAGATAGAAGCCGAAATCGCCGTCTTCAGAGAAAATCACGGGCGCGACCCAACCACGCGGGAAATCCACGGAATCACAACGCAAACCCGTAGCGGCAAACTGGCCGAAATCACGACAGCCGAGGTCCGGCACCGGCAGCGCGCGGATTTTTCACCGGAACGGGCGCACGCGCTGGATTCGGTGGTCGGTGCCGCCCGCCTGCGGGGACCAGTCGCGCCTGCCGCGTCAGGCGAAGTGGCGGCGCTCGTGCAGGCACGCAACCACCTGTTCGAGCGCACGAGCGTGCAACATGGCCATGAGGTGATCGCAGAGGCCCTCAATCAGAACCTTGGCGGTCTATCGCTCGACGGCGTCAAGCAGGCGCTCGTGCAAGGAACAGCCACCGATTGCGTTCCGCTAAAGACCGGTGAGCACAGTCTCCACGCCGCCTACGCTACGCGGGAAGGATTGGTGCAGGAACTGTCGGCCATCGCTGTCGTCAACGGTGGGTGCCATGCCTGCAGATCATTGGGTCGCCGGGATTTCCAGCCGAGCGAACGGCTTTCGCCCGATCAGCGGCGCGCGGTTCAATCCCTACTGGAATCTACCGACCGCGTGTGTGCGTTCCGTGGCGTCGCTGGGGCAGGAAAGACATTCACATTGCAAGAGGTGCAGCGCGGCCTCGTCGCGGCCAATCGCGAGGTCTTCGCGTGTGCGCCGACCACGTCGGCCGCGACGGTCCTACGCGGGGAAGGATTCTCGAATGCCACGACGCTCGCGGATTTTCTCCAGAACGGAGAAGCGAAGCACGGGCCGCGCCTGCTCGGTGCGACCATGATCGTCGATGAAGCCGGCATCGCGAGCACGCGTCAGGGCGCGGAATTGTGCGCCCTGGTGCAGGCGCAGGGTGCCCGGCTGATTCTCGTCGGTGACTCACGCCAGCACAGCGCCGTCGAGGCTGGCGATTTTCTGTCGATCCTCGAAAATCATTCGCGCCTCCAAACCTGCGAACTGACCGACATTCGCCGTCAGACGGCCCGCGACTATCGCAACGCCGTGAAATCGATGGCGCAAGGCCACGCCCGCGCCGGACTCGAAGCGCTCGACCGGCTCGGCTGGGTCAAAGAAGTCGGCGCCGACTACGTGAAGCGTGCCGCCGAGCACTACGTCGAAAACGCAGCCGCGAAACAGGACGTGATCCTCGTGGCACCCACGTGGGAGGAAATTCACCGGCTGACCGACGCCGTCCGCACCGGATTGAAGCGACGGGGTCTGATCGGCGAGGGCCAGCCCTTCAGCGTCGCGGAGCCGCTCACGTGGACGAAGGCGCAGGCGGAAACGGTCGCGAACTATCGGCCCGGCCATCTGCTCACCTTGCATCGCCCGCTCCGCGAAGTGCAGCTCTCGGCAGGGACCACGGTCGAAGTCGTCTCGGTTGGGCGTCGCGGGATTCGTGTGCGGGACGTCCAGGGCAGGGAGACCGACGTTGCGCCACGTCGCAATGCCGGCGCATGGACCGTATCCGCGGCACGAACAGTCGAACTCGCCACCGGCGATCGCATCCTCATCCGGCAGAACCATCGCGCCGCTGGTCTGATCAACGGCGAGGTGCTCACACTCGCCGCCCGCGATGCAACGGGGGCGTGGCAGGCGCACGATGCGGCTGGACGCACCAAAACAATCCCAGCCGATTTCCGCGCCCTCACCCACGGCTACGCCGTGACCTCGCACAAGGCCCAGGGTCGCACCTGCGACGAGGTCATTGTCTGTGCCGCGCGGCTCGATGCGAAGGCGACTTACGTTGCGTTCTCCCGTGCGCGCCAACAGGCCACCGGTTACACGCCGGACAAGGCGGCGTTGTTCGACGCGTTACCCGCAGTAAATCGACCCCGCCAGGCGGCGCTCGATGTATGGACGCCAACCCATAGCGACCGGCTGCGCTGGGTGCGCAGCGTGGTCGAACGCGTGCGCGAGCTTCTCACACCGCTTGTTCCCATCCCGGCGACCGTCACTCCGGTTCCCGCAATCATTCCGCCAATAAAGCCGCGCCATGCCATCGGAGAGAGCACCAGCCCTGCGCGACCACGTCATTCGGTGCATCACGCTCCTGCGATGCGGATGCGCTTCTAACCACTTTCTCACGACCCTGCCATGTCACTGAAAAGCAAATTCCCCGACGCCAGCCTCCCGAGTCCGGAGCCCGGTTGCTGCACCGGGATCGAGAACGGGCGTTGCCTCATACTCACCCAAACAAACGGAGCCACCGATGGATTTCCCCTGACCTGGCTCTATCGGTGGCAATGGCAAAAACAGACCGCGGACGAGCTGTTGATTCTCACACTGACCGAACACGAGGTAACCATTCAGGGCAAGAACCTCGAACTGATCACCGAACCGTTAAGCAAGAGCACAGGCCTTCACCTCAGAGTCAAAGAGGACCGTTACCAAAGCCTGCTTCAACCGCACGCAACTCTGATCACCCACATCACGATCAGACCCAATACGAAGGCTCAATCGATACCCACACTCCCCGAACAAAGCTAAATTCACCAGCCACCGCACCGCCTCAAGATTACCACGCCAATCGAACAAAAAAAACACCACGAAATTCTCCGAAAATCCCAATCATGATAAAGAGAGACGCAATATCCCTACGCCCAAAATGGGCGTTGGCCGGATGCTCCGTCCAGCGACGCAACCGTTCGAGCTTCATCCGAGCTTCGTTCGATTCCTGCCGGCCGACGGCACACGCTTCCTCGAACGATCTCGAATCGGCTCGAATCACCTCGCCCACTCGATGATCCGAAAGCCGTTTCAATCGAAGCTGCGTCCGCACCTGGAGTTCATTCGCGAGTGCCGCGCGCAGGAGATGAGCTATCCGCGCATCGCTGCCGAATTGCGTGCCCGCTTTGATCTGTCGGCCGCGCCCTCGACGATCTTCGCCTTCGTGAAAGTGCGCGCCCGACGGCGTTCCGTGATCACATTGCTCGCGCCGGAGCCAGCACCGGCGGTCGCTGGATCAGCACAGCCAGCGTCACCACCTAAACACGTTCGGCCTACGGCAAAGGCCAACGCGCCCGCCACCTGGAATTTCTACGATCCCACCAAGCCACTCGAAAAACTGCCTCCCTCATCATGACAACGCACAAATCTTCCAAACTCATCGTCTTTTCCTGCGGCGGCAAAGGTGGCGTCGGTAAAACCACCGTCGCCACGGCAATCGCCGATTTCTACGGCAGTCGCGCGATCCCCGCGACGCTCTTCGACTGCGACACCGAGAACAAGCAACGCGGCTCCCTAAGCCACTTCTTCCCGGATGCCGCCAAGCTCGACATCCGCGCCGAGCGCGGGCTTGACCGGTTCGTTGACACCATGCTCACCGCCGAGACGCCCGTGGCCCTTGCCGATCTCGCGGCGGGCTCTGGTCGCGATACGTTCGAGTGGATCGACACCATGTTCGACGGCCTCTCGGCGGAGGGCTTTCGGTTCACGGCTGTCGCGACTATCACAAGCGCGGCAAGCAGCGTGGAGACGCTGTTCACCTGGTCGGCGGCGCTTCGCGACCGTGTCCGTTACCTCGTGGTTAAGAACCGGGTCGCTGGCGACGACTTCGGCTACTTCGACGACACTGAGTCCGGTCGAGCGTTCATGGCGACAGCGCAACCGGCGGTGATCGAACTCCGCGCCCGTGCCCGCGAAATCCAGACCGAACTCGATAACCGCGGCCTGACGCCCGCACAGATGGCGGCGGCCAACGCCGACCGCCGAGGCCCGCTCCTCAACGGTGGCACCGCCCGCATCCGGGCCCAGGCCTACGCCACCCAGATCGACGCCGCACTCGAATCTGCCCAGAACGTGCTTGTCCCATGACCGAGCCCAACCGTTTCCCGGATTCGGTTTTCGACCGCATCGGTTCTTACCTACCCGCTGAGCAGCGCGCATCGTTTTTCCGCTACGTCGCGAACCTTCGCACGCTCAACCAGAAGGACGAGTTGCTCGTTCTCGCCGAGGGCATGGCGCTCTTCACGTGCATCGCGCGACAGGTTCCGGAAGCCCTCGGTAGCGAGAGAGAGAAACTACTCGTGGAATTCGCGCGGCTGTGCGCGAAGCACGAAACCGCCACAACCAACGCCACGGCTGATGTGCGCACTCTATTTGCTGCGCATCAAAAGCTCTTGGAGCAAAATATTGCCGCGTGGCAGAATAAGGAGCAGCACGCGGCGCAGTCGCTGGACCGAATCGCGAGACGGTTCGAGGAAACGGCAAATCAGTGTGCCGCCCGGCTTCAGTCCACGTGTGGCGAACTTCAATCCGCTACAAAAGAACATCTGACCGCAGCGACGAAGGCGCAGAATTGGGTCGCACGCGTCTCTCTCGAAACTCGCGCGTGGCCGTATTTCGGCTGCACGGCAGGAGGCGCGCTACTCGCGTTGGCAGTTGCCCATTTTTTGAAGCCGTAGCGGCCGGTTTTCGAACACGATCATCTGCGCCACCGACGCCAGCCCTTCGCTCTTCGTCGCTCCGTTGTCGCGCCGCCTCGCGAAAGGCTGGTCGCGTTCTTGTGCGGCACGGCGTGACCCGTCTGGCCCTCCGCTCTGGGATCGCGGCTGCGCCGCCGCTCCCTCGCTGCGGGCCAGACCTGTCACTGCTCGGCCGCGTTCGCGACGAAGGCTCCTGCCCCGATTATCTCTACAATCTTCTTTGGCCCGCAAATCTCCGCGGCAATCCGGTGCGACTTAAAGTCCACCCTCGTCATTATCAGGCACAGCCGCAACCGGGAGCGGCGGTCGCCAGTCGGCGGCCACCACGCCGCACCTAGCTTACGCATGCGTAGCCGTTCTCGTGTCTTGCCGTGTGCCTCGCGTTAGAACTCATTGATGGGGACCAATACCACGGAATGCTTCCTCCACCAAAAACCGGGCAAACCCTCACCTAAATGTCATCTAGTGGGCAGTATTCGTCATCGGGCATTCGCGATAACCACCGCCGCGGCACTGTCGGCGACTTTCTCCGCGCGGAGCTTAAGGCCGGTGCCGACCTCGACATCGTCACCGCCTATTTCACGGTCTTCGCCCACGATAAACTTAAGGCCCAGCTCGATAACCTCGGGAAAATACGACTCCTCTTCGGCGAAGCCGCTTTCATCAAGGCCATCGATCCCGATCACAAGCACGGCGCGGCTTACGTGCTCCGTGATGACGGTCTCGCTCTCGCCAGCGGCTTAAGCCAGCGCCACATTGCCCAAGCCTGCGCGGCCTGGATCCGCGACAAGGTCGAGGTTCGTTCCGTCACCCGCACGGGATTCCTACACGGCAAGATGTCCCACATTCGCCGGGGGGAGGTTTCGTCCGCGATTGTAGGCAGCTCCAATTTCACCACGCGTGGGCTCGGTCTCGCCGCGGCCAACAACAACGTCGAACTCAACCTCATCGTTGATGGCAACCGTGACCGCGCCGATCTGGACCAGTGGTTCAACGAACTGTGGGGTGACACCTCCCGCGTCACGGACGTGAAACAGGCGGTCCTGGATTACCTGCTTCAGGTCTATCGCGATCAGTCGCCGCAGTTTGTTTATTACAAAACCCTCTTCGAACTGTTCCGCCGCTACATCGACGAAGGTCTTGAGATCGACGATAACCTGCGCCGCATCCGATTTCCGGACACGCAAATCTGGCAGGCTCTCTATACGTTTCAGCGCGATGGAGCCCGCTCCGCTATCAACAAAATCAAGCGCTACAACGGCTGCATCCTCGCCGATAGCGTCGGCTTGGGAAAAACTTACACGGCCCTCGCCGTCATCAAGTATTTCGAACTGCGCAACGAAAAGGTCCTCGTCCTGTGTCCCAAAAAACTGCGGCGTAACTGGACCATCTACCGGCCGAGTAATCTGCTGTGCCCATTCCCCAAGGACCGCTTTGGCTACCATGTGCTCTCCCACACGGACCTCGGCCGCGAATCGGGCGAGGTGGACGGCCACGAGCTGGCCAATTTCAACTGGGGTGCCTACGACCTCGTCGTCATCGACGAGTCCCACAATTTTCGTAATAACAAACTGGCCACCCAGCGCCCCGGTGAACCCGAGAAGCGCACCCGTTACCAACGCCTCATGGAGGACATTATCTCCAGCGGCGCCCGCACCAAGGTCCTGCTCCTCTCCGCCACTCCGGTAAACAATCAGCTCGCCGACCTCCGTAACCAGATCTCTTTCATCGCCGGCGGTGATGTCGCCCGCGATTCGCTCGCCGACTCGGCCTTCGCTGAGAGCCTCGACATCTCCTCCGTCAAAGAGACGACCCGTCTCGCCCAGACGCACTTCACCCGCTGGTCCGACCCCAAGCGTCCGCCGAGCCAGCGCAAGACCCGCGATCTCATCGCTTCCATCGGCGGCGATTTCTTCAAGCTGCTCGACGGCCTCAGCATCGCTCGCTCCCGCCGCCAAATCGCCAGCTACTACGCCAAGGAGATGGCCGGCCTCGGCGGCTTCCCCAAGCGCCCACCGCCCAAAGCCCTCAACGCGCCCATCGATCTCAAAAACGGTTTCCTCTCGTTCGAGGAACTCGACAAGGAGATCGGAGCCCTTCGTCTGGCCCTCTATCACCCCACCAGTTTTCTACGTGGTGATCTACCGGCCGAGACGAAGGCGGCCTACGAGCGCAAGATACTCGGCGGCTTCACGCAGGAAGGTCGCGAGAAAATCCTCATCTCGATGATGAAGGTGAATTTTCTCAAACGCCTCGAAAGCTCTGTGGATTCGTTCCGCCTCACGCTTGAGCGCACCATCGCGAAAATCGACACCCTCGAAAAGCGGATCACGGAGTTCGAGCAACACCTCGACGACAATCCCGACCTCGACTTCGACTCCCTCACTCCTGACCAGTTCGAGGACCCTGATTTTGACGGCGAGGACTTCACCATCGGCGGACGCCGGCGCCTCCACCTCGGCCATCTCAAACTCCCTGAATGGCTCAAGGCTGTGCGCAACGACCGCACCCAGCTCCAATTCCTGCTGGAGAAAACCAAATCCGTCACCGCCAAGCGCGACGGCAAGCTCGCTGAACTCCGCGCGCTCATCGCCGCCAAGGCGAAATCCCCCACCGTCAACCGCGACGGCAAACCCAACCGCAAGGTCATCGTCTTCACTGCCTTTGCCGACACCGCTCGCTATCTCCACGAACATATTTCAACGTGGTCGCGCGCCGACCTCGGCATCCACACCGGCCTGATCTGCGGTGACGGCGGCAACGCTGCCTCTCTCGGCCGCACCGATTTCGACGACATCCTCACCAACTTCGCCCCCATCGCCAAACGCCGCGCCGAACAGACCGCCTCGTTCGCCAATCAACGCGAAGAGATCGACTTGCTCATCGCCACCGACTGCATCAGCGAGGGCCAAAACCTCCAGGACTGCGATCTGCTCGTAAACTACGACATCCACTGGAACCCCGTGCGCATCATCCAGCGCTTCGGCCGCATCGACCGCATCGGCTCGCGCAACGACGCCGTCCAGCTCGTCAACTTCTGGCCCGTCGCCGATCTCGACCGCTACCTCGGAGTCAAGCACCGCGTCGAAGCTCGCATGGCCCTCGTCGACCTCGCCGCCACCCAGACCGACAACCTGCTCGATACCTCCCAGCTCGAAGACCTCATCAAGGACGATCTTCTCTTCCGCGACCGGCAGCTCAAGCGCCTCAAGGATGAGGTGCTCGATCTCGAAGACCTCGACGAGTCCGTTTCCCTCGCGGACTTCTCCCTCGATGAATTCCGGCAGGACTTGATCAATTTTCTCCAGGCACACCGGGCCGAGTTGGAGCGCGCACCCCTCGGCCTCTACGCCGTCGTCCCTCCTGCCGCCGATATTCCGCTCGCGCGCCCCGGCGTCATCTACTGTCTCCGGCAAAAAGCCCACACCGCCACCCCGCAGGGCGAGCGCATCAATCCCCTCGCGCCCCACTATCTGGTTTACGTGCTCGCCACGGGCGAAGTGCGCCTCGCCTTCACCCAGGCCAAGACCGTGCTCAACCTCTTCCGCAGTCTCGCCCTCGGCCACGACGAACCCTACCTCGAACTCTGCCGCCTCTTCGACCGCCAGACAGACAACGGCGCCGACATGAGCCAGCAGTCGTGTCTTATCGCCTCGGCCGTCCAGTCGATCACCTCCACCTTCCAGCAAAAGCTGGCCTCCGGCCTCCAAGGTCGTCGCGACTTCGTCATCCCCTTGGTCGAGGAGCAGCCGCAGGAGGACGAAGCCGCCTTCGATCTCGTCACTTGGCTCGTGCTCCACGATGGCGCGTCCCCGACCGCCTGATCGCCCCGATGCCCGCTGCCACCCACCGGTCCACCATCTTTCTGAGTTCCGTGCAAAAGGAACTCCAGACGGAGCGGCGTGCGCTCAAGGACTTCGTGCACGGCGATCCCCTGTTGTCGCAGTTTTTCGAAGTCTTCCTGTTCGAGGACATCCCCGTTTCCTCCTCGACCACGCAAGCTACCCCGCAAGATAAGCCCCTGCTATCAATCGTCTTGGATGAACTGGCCCTCGCGCTTGGCCAGCCCACCACGCAAGTCACCACGCAAGTTGCCGAGCAAGTCGGCAAGCTGCTCCGCGCCGCCGCCGAGCCCGCCACCCGCGAGCACCTGCAAGACGCGGTGGGCCTGCAAAATCGCGAACACTTCCGCCAGACCTACCTCGAACCGCTGCTCACCGCCCGCTGGCTGGAGCGCACCATCCCCGACAAGCCTACCAGCCCCCACCAGCGCTACCTCCGCACCGCCACCGGTGCCGCGTGGCTGGCCCGCCTGCCTACCTGATTCATAATTTCCCGCCCCACTCCTTTCCAAGATGCCAGCCAACCCCGACCTTTTGAAGCAGATCGAAGCCGCCCTGACCGCGTTTGGCAGCAGGCCGTTGTTCGATGCTTCCGTCGGCCTCTTCGCGGCGCTCGGCTACGAGAGCCAGCGCCGCATGCAGCTCCGCTCGCCCGATGTCGCCGGCTTCCTCGGCACCTTCGACCGCGCCAATACCCTCAACCCCGAGCGCGCCCTTCTCGCCGACTGGCAGTCCGTTGAGTTTCTCTTCCAGCTCACCGACGCCGAGGTCAAGTCCGCCACGCACGGCACCGGCGAGCTCGCCTTCGACAGCAAGGGCCAGTTCGACGACGCCCAGATCAACAGTTTCCTTTTCCTCGCCGTCGACCTGCGCCCCGCCGCTGCCCGAGAAGGTGAGCGCAGGGGACAGCACTACACCCGCACCGAGCTGGCCGGCGCCACCCGCGCCATCAACCGCCTCTTCGACATGCCGGTGCTGCTCGTCTTCAAGCATGGCGACACGGTCTCCCTCGGCATCATCCACCGGCGCCTCTCAAAGCGCGATGCGACCAAGGACGTCCTCGAAAAAGTCACGCTCATCAAGGACATCGCCTTCGCCGATCCCATCCGCGCCCACGTCGAGATTCTTCACGACTTTGCGCTGCCGCAGCTCGTCGCCGATTTCACGGTCGCCAACTTCGTCGCCCTTCACGCCGCCTGGCAGAAGCGCCTCGGCTCTTACGCCCTCTCTAACGATTTCTACCGCGAGATCGCCGATTGGTATTTCTGGGCGCATCACCAGGTGGCCGACGGCGCCATCCGCCTCCCGCAGCATTGCGATACGGAGCAGGAAAAATCGCTCTTCCTCATCCGCCTGCTCACTCGTGTCATCTTCAGTTGGTTCCTCGTCGAGAAACGCCTCATCCCCACCGATCTTTTCCGCGAGCACCGCCTCAAGACCCTGCTGAAGGATTTCACTTCCTCCCGCGACCCGAAGAAGCCCGACACCGCACCCACCTACTACCACGCCGTCCTCCAGAATCTTTTCTTCGGCACCCTCAACATGCCGGCCGATCAGCGCGGCTTCCGCGAAAAGAAAAAAGAGGGCGAGCGCTACGACCCCAACTTCGGCGTCACCAACCTCTGGCGCTACGAGGCCGATTTCCGAGCGCCGGCCGACTGGCTTAAGCTCGCCGCCCGCGTCCCGTTTCTCAACGGCGGCCTCTTCGACTGCCTCGACGACAAGTCCGGCAGAAAAAAGGAAAACTTCATCCTCGATGGCTTCTCCGACAACCCGAAGCTTGCCTGCCACCTCCCCAACGACCTCTTCTTCGGCCCGCTGCGTGAGGAAAATCTTTCAAAGGATTACGGCGAGGAGGACAAGCGCACCGCCCGCTCCAAGAAGGCGAAGGTTCGAGGCCTGATTGAAATCCTCTCCCGTTACAAATTCACCATCGAGGAGAACACTCCGCTGGAGGAGGAAATCGCCCTCGACCCCGAGCTCCTCGGCAAGGTCTTCGAAAACCTCCTCGCCTCCTACAACGACGACACCCGCACCACCGCCCGCAAGGCCCTCGGCGCCTTCTACACGCCGCGCGAGATCGTCAGCTACATGGTGGACGAGGCCCTCAAGTCCTACCTCGCCACCCAGGTGCCGCGCTGCAAGGCGGCCCTTGACGACCTCTTCTCCAACAAGGCCACGCTCCGCGACATCAAGCCCGACACCCGCGACGCCCTCATCGCCGCCATCGGCAAAGTCAAAATCCTCGACCCCGCCTGCGGCTCGGGCGCCTTCCCGATGGGCGCGCTCCACCGCCTCGTGGACCTCCTCCAAAAACTCGACCCCAACAACGAATCTTGGAAACGCGACCGCCTCGCCGAGGCTCGCCGCTACCGCCAGCTCCTCGAATCGTCCAACACCGGCAAGGAGGAACTCGCCTCCTGCGACGCCCGCATCGCCGACATCGAAAAATCCTTCGACACTCGCTACCACGCCCTCGATTTCGCGAGGAAACTCTACCTCATCGAAAACTCCATCTACGGCGTGGACATCCAGCCCATCGCCACCCAGATCGCGAAACTCCGCTTCTTCATTTCGCTGGTGGTCGATCAAAAGGTGGAGCTCACGGCGGCCAACCTCGGCGTCCGTCCGCTGCCCAACCTCGAAACCCGCCTCGTCGCCGCCGACACGCTCATTCCCATCGAGAAGGCCGAGAGCGATCTCTTCTCAGGGGAGATCGACCGCCTCCGCGCCGAGCTGGCTGGCATCCGCCACGAGCATTTCAACGCCCGCAGTCCTGCCGCCAAGCGCAAGTGGCGCAACGCCGACGCCGCCAAGCGCTCGGAGATCGCCGCCCTCCTCGAACGCGAGCACGCCATCCCCCGCGACTCCGCCCGCAAACTCGCCGCCTGGGATCCCTACGACCAAAACGCCTTCGCCCCCTTCTTCGACTCCGAGTGGATGTTCGGCCTCCCCGTCGGCAAGGTGCGAATCGAAGGCAGGTCTCCGGCAACGCTCCTCGGCAATCTCGCCCTTATCAATGAAGCCGGCGGCCAGACAGAACTGACAGCCAGCGGCCCTCGCGAAATCGAGAGCGGTTTCGATGTCGTCATCGGCAACCCGCCTTACGTGCGACCGCACAAGCTCCCGGCAGAATACAAGGAAAAGCTCTGGGCTCACTCTGAAGTTTTCGAAAAGAAAGCAGACCTATACTCCTGCTTTATTGAAAAGGGCATTAACCTCATGAAGCCGGGCGGGCGCCTCGCATTCATTGTTTCCAACGGATTCTTGCGGCTCGACAGTTTTGAAAAATTGCGACGCTTCCTGATCGGAAAGACTGCAATCGAGATAATCATCGACTTCTCAGAAGACGTATTTCAGTCGGCTGCCGTCAAAACCTGTATTCTTATCGCAGCGCGCGACGAAGGCCCGAAGACAAGCCATAGTATCCGTTCGGCGGTATTTTCGCGCGTCCAGGAGTTGATGCGTCCGACACTTACCTCGATACCGCAGCGCGTCTTCGCCGAAAAATACAAAGGAATCTTTGATCTCTCTTCTAACCCACGCGTCGACGCCATAAAGGCTCAGATGGAGCGGGCAGGAGTTCGTCTAGGTGAGAGGTTCGAGATCCAATTTGGCCTCAAGACTGGCGACGATGACAAATTTCTTTCGACGAGCGCGGCAACTCGGAACCACAAGCGGTTGCTGCGGGGCGAGAATGTTGGCCGCTACAACGTGCGATTTGCAGGAGAGTATGTCTGGTATGTTCCTGATCGAATGATAGCCCATCGGCAGACAGCGCGGCCCGGAACGTCCGATCGATTTGAGCAGCCAAAAATTCTCGTTCGCGACACCGGTGACGGATTGATGGCGACGTTTGATGGCGAGAGTTTCTTTGTGAAAGACGTTCTCGTAGTTTCGGACGCCAGCAAAAATGTTCTCGTTCTCAAGACCTTGCTCGGCTTGCTCAACTCCAGCTCGCTCAAGTTTTACTACGAAACTTCGTTTCCTACTTTGCACGTTCAGCGGGATGAACTCGCTAGCCTGCCACTGCCTGATGGCGTCGTGCGGACCGGATCTGAGCCAATCGCCTGTTTGGTGAATGTGATTCTCTTCTTGAACGAGTTTTCGGTTGCTGCCTCCACCGACCAATCCACGCGGGACCCGTTGATGCTGGCGTATTGGGAGCAGATCCTGAACGGGCTGGTGTATGAGCTATATTTCCGGG
This sequence comes from Verrucomicrobiota bacterium, assembly GCA_016235555.1. Lineage (GTDB taxonomy): Bacteria > Verrucomicrobiota > Verrucomicrobiia > Opitutales > Opitutaceae > JACRKC01. Next base: position 154,937 of record JACRKC010000088.1, on the reverse strand, counting down.
AGGAGCTGCACGCCGCCGGCCTCCGGCTCTTCGACCTGGTCGCCACTGCCAACCTTCCAGACGTCTCGAAGCTCGCCGAAAAGGACCGCCTTTCCACCCTCCGGAAGAAATTCGAGGAGGTCTACGACATCGAGCACCCCCTCCGCGCCGCGCTGTTCTCCCTCGGCAATCTCGAAACCGTGCGGATCATCGAGGGGAAGGAATAGTCGCAGCGTCAACCTACCGTCATGAAACCTTCCTTCATCGCCTACGTGGACGAATCCGGTGACGAGGGTTTTGTTTTCAATGCCGACGGGAGCGGCAGTTCCCGCTGGTTCGTCCTGTCAGCAGCGGTCATCCGCGAGACCAACGATCTCCAGATGGTCAACTGCCTGAAGGACGTCCGCACGGTCCTGCAGAAGGAGCCGAAGACACCGCTGCATTTCGTGGATTTGAAACACGAGCAGCGCGTGCCCTACATCCGGCGCGTGGGCGAACTGCCCGTCCGCACGGTGAGCGTGCTGGTTTACAAGCCGCTGATCGCCGAGCCGGAAAAATTTCAGAACACCAAATACCTGCTCTACCGCTACGCCACGCGGCTCCTGCTGGAACGGGTTTCGTGGTTGTGCCGCGATCAGCGCAAGGCGGGGGAGGGAGACGGGTTCACCGAGGTCATCTTTTCCAACCGCAGCAACATGTCCTACGACGACATTCGCACCTACCTGCGGTTGTTGCTCAAGCAGGCGGAGGCCAACCCGCAGCAGGTGCAGCTCGACGCGACCGTGATCGACCCGGCCCGGATTCGTTCGGTGGAGCATTCCAAGCTGGCCGGGTTGCAGGTCGCGGATGCAGTCGCCTCGGGGTTTCACTTCGCCCTCAAAGTGAACCGATACGGGGAAACCGAGACGGGCTATCTGCCGCACCTGAAAAAGTCGATCTACCGCCACAAGGGCGAGGCGGTCGGCTACGGGATCAAGGTGTGGCCCGAGGACCTCGCCACGGTAAAAGCAAAAGCCCCCGAGGCTTTTAACCTCGAGGGCTTATGAAACTACAGGGTCCCAGGAACCGAGGATCCCACCCTGACGGGCTGCCACTCGCGAAGAGCGGCCTCTACATTTCCTGCGCTTACCCGCCGGCACCATTTGTCAATACGCCCCCGGTGTCAAGGCGCCGCGCGCCCCGGCAAACCGTGAGAATCGTCGAGGACAGAGAGTAGCCGCCATGTCCACGCCGTCACCCCTTCGACTCGAATCCATCCGCATCTGCGGTTACCGTGCTTTTCCGCATCCGGTCGATATCCCTTTGAAGGGCAAGAGCCTCGTCCTCTACGGCGAAAACGGCAGCGGCAAATCTTCGCTCGGCAAGGCGGTCCGCGATCTTCTGTCGGTAGGGAAGGACGCCCCGAAGTTCGACGACCATCGATATCGCTACTCAGCACCAAGCGAGAACCGAGCCGTTGCCGTGAGGTTCACGGACTCAAGTGTTCCTACGCTTATGTGGGACCCGACAGGGCGAGGGACGGTGCATCCCCATTTCAGCAACATGGCCAGTGCGCGCGGTTGGTTTGACTACCGTGCCGTCTGGCGTGCCAGCGAAGTCCCCACCTGGAGCGATCATGTGGAAGTCTTCAAGGTTCTCGTTGAGGAGCTGATCGGCGGCTGCGAAAGCCCCATCCTCAGAGGAGGTTTCGGCACAGCATGGAATCGAATCAAGACCACGGCCGAAGAGAAGCGCCCCACCAGGAGCGCCGGAACCAAGCACGTCTTGGAACGACTCTGGTCGGACATCAAGGCGTTCAATCAGGCGCTTGAAGCATTCCTTCCCGACATCGAGAAACAGGCGAACGTATTTCTCGAAGACTTTGCACCTTGGACGAAACTGACGCTCACTTGGAAGCGCGGAGTGAGTTATGAGCCAAGTCATCGGCACAACAAACTCTCGCTGGGTATCGTTGAGTTACGCATGCAGCACCGTGACGGGCAGTCCCTCAAGACTCCGTCTGATGTCCTCAATGAAGCACGCCTCACTGCAATCGGGCTTAGCCTATATTTGTCCGGTTTGTCGAAGACCGTTCCCGCGCGCCAGATCAGCTCGCCAAGTATTCTCGTGCTCGACGATGTCTTGCTCAGCCTCGACATGGCACACCGCCTGCCGCTGTTGAGGATTTTGCGGGAGCGTTTTTCATCGTGGCAGGTCTTGTTACTGACCCACGACCGAGCGTGGTATGAAATCGCCCGGCAGCAGCTCAACAACGGCTGGATTCACCACGAACTTTTCACGCAGCAAGTCGGCGACTACGAGCAGCCGCTCCTCCGACAGGATCAAGATCACCTCGGCTGGGCCATCGATTTCCTCGCGCAAGGTCATGTCAAAGCTGCCGCCGTCCACGTCCGAACGAAGTTCGAGGAAGTGTTGAAGTGGGCCTGTTGCGAACTTGGTCTCGCGGTAAAATATCATCCTGATCCCCGAAAAATGTCGGCCAAAGACTTCTGGGCCGCAGTTTCGGGCGCGACATGGGAGGATGTTCCACCTGTTGGTCGCGCGACCGACGGACATGGAAAATTGCGCTGGTGGCAACCCACTCCCAACAAAAAGCCAGTCGTGCCAACGGCGCTAAAGGAACGGATCGCCCACGCACTCAGTTGGGTCATGAATCCGCTCAGCCACTCGCACAGCGTGGACCGCTACCGCGCCGAAATCGAAGACGCGATATTCGCCGTCAACGAACTCGAACAAGCCATCCGCGAGGCTATCGTGACGCGGCAGGCCGGCCCGGTTCTCCTACGAGAAATGCTGCTTGCGATCATTAAGCACCGCACTCCATGAAGACGCTATTTTTTACCGGACGAAACCCCGAAAACCAGAACGGTTTAAGCTGGAAGGTATGGAAGATTCAACGCACGGGCCGCGTGGTTGAGACCCGCTGGGGACCGATCAAGATAATCGGGCGGCGAATCGTTTTGAGCAGATCGCTCGCAAGCAAACGCTGGCCAAGCTTCGCAACGGTCACGGAGGCCAAGAGCTTCTACGACCGGAAAGTCCGCGAGAAGCTGCGCAAGGGGTATGAAATCAAGCCGCGCCGCCGGCGAAAGTAGACGCCGATGCTCGCAGAACTAAAACCCCAGACGAAATTTCTGGTTTACGACCTCGTGTCACAAGCGGGCGTGGATACGAGCGACTGGGCGAACTACGCGCGGCCCACGGTGCCTGCTTCCAATCCAAAATATTGCTACAACTGGTCCTTCGAGGGCGTGGACCGGGCGGTCGTCTGCCTCTGGTTCGCAGAGATGAAGCATGAAGGTGGCGTCACCTTTCAATGCCTCAATTATCGTGAGATCGCGGCTTCACGTCGGCACTGGAACGCCAGTCAGCGGAAACGCGCCGCTGGCATGGACCACGCGATCCAGTTATCCCGAAATAGACGCCTGCCGATTCGTGTAATCGTCGTGGATGGTTCACGCCGCAGCGATGCCGACGATGAATCGCGCTCCCACGTCGAGCGCCGCACGCTCGACCCCGAACCGTGGCACGTCGCCGCGTATGACGATGACGGCAATTGCAGGCTCCAACGCGGCCCGTGGCCTCCTCCAGCCGAAACCTTCACACCTGTCGAAATCGCCGCCGCTGGCAGCTTCGCCGAGGGAGCCAAGGTCGAAATCACCGCTCAAATCCGCGAACGCTGCCAGCGCCTCCGAGAACTCGCCCGAGCTCACTTCGCCAAGCGGTCAATCGACGGACGCCTCCACTGCGCTGTCTGCGACTGGGCACCGCCTCCCAGCTTTGCACTCACTGGCCCCATCGTCGAAATCCACCACGGTCTCGGCATCGGTGAATACCCGGCAGACGGCCGGGCCCTGACCTTCGAAGAAGCGATCCAGCACCTCACGCCCCTCTGTCCCAACTGCCATCGCATCGCCCACGCCAAACCCGGCGGCGGCACATTCACCTTGGATGAACTAAAGCGTGGAGTGAAAAGTTCGGTTAGCACCACCGCGGTATGACTTCCTCGCTGTGTGTTTCAGCCATCGGCCTAACAAGCCCTTTGCTGCCTGCCGTAAAATTGCTCGGGCGCAAACACAGCGGAACCCTTGGCTTTTTCCCCGACGGGGCATTTGAAGATCACGCCGCTCGTGGGCACTTGCTGGCGGCATCGTTCGGCGACACCGAGCTTGCCGGCTACTGCGCTTTCCGCGTTTCCAAAGGCCGCGCCATGATCGCGCACCTCTGCGTCGCGGAAAGCCATCGCGGCGCCGGCGTGGCTAAAAAACTTTTCGCGGCTCTAAAAACCCACGCCCAAGAGCGTGACTTGTGCGGCATCGGCCTGCACTGCCGCCGCGACTACCCCGCAACCGACCTGTGGCCTAAGCTTGGTTTCGTGCCTGTCAAAAACAAGCCGGGCCGGGGAATCGATGGTGCTGAACTCACCCTGTGGTGGCACGCTCTGCCAGCCGCCGATTTATTCTCTCAGCAAGACACATCCGAACAGCGCCTGGCAGTAGTCATCGAGTGCAACGTCTTTCGCGATCTTCACGATACCACCGAAAAACGCAATGAGCAGGCCCAGTATCTCGCTGCTGATTGGCTGGCCGCGCACATCGAGCTTTGCGCCGTCCAAGAGCTGCTGGTGGAGCTGAATCGAATCCCGCTGCCCCTCCCACGGGAGGCATTGATGCGCCATGCTCAACGCTACCGCCTCCTCTCGTCGTCGACGAGTCGCACAGACGAAATCTACGCGGAGCTAAAAGTCGTTTTCGGACATGCCGCTCCAACCCAGCAGCAGGCTTCCGACATGCGTCACGTTGCTCTGAGCGCGTCAGCCGAAGCGGACGTCCTCTTGACCCGCGACAAAGAAATTCTGAGTTACGCCGCCGAAATCGGCGAGCGCTACGGACTGCAAGTCATGGAGCCGGTGGATTTGATCTCGCGGCTCAACGAGGCCGAGCAAGCCGCCCTCTATCAGCCCGCCCGCTTCGCCAGCACCGATATCCAGAAAGCCCGCCCCCGGCCGGAGGAGTTGGACGGGCTGGCCGAGAAACTTCATGTGCCCTCGCTACGTGAAACGCGCGCTCAATTTGCCGCGAAACTCGGCGCTCTTCTTTGCAATAGGGATACTGCGGTTATTGCGGCGCAGGGCGACGGTGCACCGCTTTTCTTGATCGCGCACCGGCAAACCGCTACCCGCTGCGAAATCCCCGTCCTCCGTTGCATCCGCACTGCCTTGGCGGCCACGGCGCTACGCCACGCCCTTCTCCAGATCACCGCCGACACCGCGAAACTCGGCGGCGGGCCAATCGTTGTTCGAGATTCACTGCTGTCAGAGGAAGTGCAGTCCATCCTGCATGAGCTGGGATTCCGCATTGGTGCCGATGGCTGGGAGAAAATCACCCTGCGATTTCTCGGCGATGCCTTCGCACTGGCAGCGGCGCTCAAATCCATGGGCCAGCCCGCAATCCCGGACAGCGTTCCACGAACGGAAATCGAAGCCCGGTTTTGGCCCGCCAAAATCCTTGGCGCAGGTATGGAAACGTGGGCCGTTCCCATCCGCGCCACATGGGCGACCGCTCTCTTCGAGACCACGTTTGCCGACGAGCAACTCTTTCGTCCAAAACGCGAACTCATCCTCAGCCGGGAAAACGTCTATTACAGCGCGGCGATTCAGTCGGGCATGGAAGACGCGACCGGACGCTTGCTCTGGTATGTCTCCAAAGACGCGCACCAACCCGGCTCGCAATCCATCCGGGCGTGCTCTCGTTTGCTGGAAGTTCGTCGAGGGCCGGCCAAGGTTTTGTTCAACGAGTTTCGCCGCCTCGGTGTTTTTGAATGGCGCGACATCCTCGCAATAGCTGGCGACGACCCGACGAAAGAGATCCTCGCCCTGCGTTTCGCCGACACCGAGCTTTTCGGTTATTCGTTCCCCGGTGCTGAAGCCAAAGCCCTGGGCGTCCTGAATAACTTCACCTCTCCGGTCAAAGTGCCGGAGACCGCTTTCGCCGAAATCTACCGCCGGGGCATGAAACTGCCCGTCCTGCCCTGACTACATACATGCCCAGCCAGACCAGCACTGAACTTCCCGCGTCTGCACGATGGACGCCCGCGCTCCAAAGCCTCCCTGCGCTCGCCATCCGGCAGCCCTACGCTTGGTTGGTGGTGAACAGAATCAAAGACATCGAAAATCGGTCGCGCCGCACTAACTACCGAGGGCATGTGCTGATCCACGCCTCGTTGAGCGAAGGGCTGCTTTTCACGGACTCCTTAGATGAACTTGGCGCCCGTGCCGGCATCGAGCTACCCGAGTCTTTTAAAACCGGGGGCATCGTCGGCGTTGCTGAAATCGTCGCCTGCGAACGCCACCACGGCTCGGATTGGAAAGACCCAGCAAGCTGGGGCTGGGTCTTGGCCAATGCGCGCCCCTTGGCTTTTCGCCCGTGCAAAGGAGCACTTGGATTCTTCCGGCCCAAGTTCACCGCATGATCGCGGGAGGATAGCATTGGACTACTAATTTACGTCACTCGAACGCCGCCGGTGACATTCGTTAATTTGATCACTGCGTCCCACGCTTGGAAGTCTTCAATAGTTGCACCCTTTCACGGCAGGGGCGCCACGGTTCGATAAATCAGCAGGAGAAGCCCAGAGCCGGAGCTGATATTGGCTTGCGGCGGGGTGGTGCTGGCCGGCGAGGGGTGGCGGTGGCAGAGAGGGCTTTCGGGGCGGTGCGAGCTGGCGTGCGTTTCGTTCGCCGCAGCCTAGTTTCGATCGTGCGCCCCTGCGGCGCCGGCAAGGACACTACGCCTGCGGCGTTCCTCCTTGCCTGCGCCTCCGGGGCCGAGAAACCTGAGCCCGTTGGCGTCACCACATCGGTGGAGCCAAAAAGAACAAATTTCACCAGACCTCTCGGTCTCATGCCCGTATTCGCCTCTAGCGGCTTTGGACGTTGCGGCGTGTGGGTGCCAGCCCGTTGAACTGAAAGTCTGGAAAGCGGACTACAAGGTTTCGAGGGCAGTGAGTTCCTGGAATTCCTCGAGGATCTCCGGGTAGCGGTTGCCGATGAACCGCTTCACCTTGGTGTTTTCGAGAAGGCGCTTCACGTAGCGCTGGGTAGCGTTCAGGTGGAGAGAGTTTTCGCCAAAATTGTCCTGCAGGAGACGGTAGTCCCGTTCGAGCGCCTCCATTTCCTTCTGCATGCGCGCAATCTCCTCCTCGGAGAGCCCGTGGTCCTTTTTCGATTTGCTGCCGTGGAGAAGTTGATCGGTAGGAGTGCCGATGATGAGGGCTTCGGCGTAGGCCCGGGTGTAGTTGCCGCCGGAGACCATCAACTGCGCCATGTCGATTTGGCGCGTTGGTTTCACCTTCCGAAAAAAACGGAGCGCAGAGGCAGTGATGGGCTTGTCTTTGAGCAGCTCGACCGCGTCGGCGTGGATGCCGTCGAGAAGATTGAGGCTCGCCTTGATCTTGCTGACGTCGAGGTCGAGGGCTTTCGCGATTTGCTCCGGCGTCACGCCGTGATCTACGGCGCGGAGGATCATCGCGTGTTCCTGAATCAGAGAGAGACGGTTGACCTTGTCGTTGTAGGTGAAGGCGTCGTCGTCGTTGGCCACGAGGCAGAAAACCTCGGTGCGACCGAGTTCGCCGAGGGCCTTGAGCCGCATGTGGCCGTCGAGGAGCACGTAGCTGCCACGCGCCCCTTTCTGGGGATGCACGATGAGCGGTTCGATCACGCCGACCTCTCGGATCGAGGCGAGCATCGAGCGGTATTTGCCCCACGCATGGTCGGTCGGTTTGACCTGACGGATCGGATGGATCGCCGCGAGCGGCAGCGTGACGCCATCCAAATTGAAGGCCGCGTGGACGGATTTCATGTGGTTTGGCGCGCGCGGTCGGCGAGAAATTTGGGCATGGTCTCGAGTTTCTCGGCGCGCAGTAGATTAATGTAGTCCTCGTCGGCCACGAGGACCTTGACGGCGGCGGCGGTGGAGAGGAGTCGCACCTCGCAGAGTTTGGCTTTTCGGACCATTAGTTTCTGGCGCTGGGTTTCGAGCCGGTAGGCCCGGACCAGACTTTCCGCGCTGGTCCGCCGGGCGGACTCGCGGCTGCGGGGACCATACTTGCGGCCGAAATAGCGGCGTTGATCGAGGACCCGTTTGAAGGCGGTGAGCGTCTTCTGGTTCATGTCCTTTCGTTCGTAGGCCTCCATCAGGACGCGCTGAGACTCGTCGTCGGTGGCGCCGGAGATGCCGACGGCGATCGTTACCGGGATGTTGCCGTGGAGAACGGCCTCCAACAGGCGCTCCTCGCCGTTGGTCAGCATCTTCAGGATGTCCCGGACGTAGTCCTCACCGAGCCCGGTCTTTCGGGCGATGTCCGCGTGCCCGTGCCCCTGATCCTTCATCCACTGGATCATTTGAATTTGATCGAGGGAACGCACGCGGCGCCGGGCGATATTTTCGATCAGACTGGCAAGCAGGCCATCAGTTTTTGAGAGGCCGCGCACCAGCGCGGGAATTTCCTTCTGACCGAGCGACTTGAAGGCCTCCAGCCGGCCCTGACCGCAGACCAGATCGAAGGACTCGACGCCATCGTCACCGGGCTTACCGACGGTGACGGTGATGGGTTTTTTGAGCCCGAGTTTGGCGATGCTATCGACGACGCGCTCAAACTTGACCTTGTCGCGCACGCGCGGGTTCACGATGCGGATGCGGTCGATGGGGATCAGGCGGACACGTTTCTCGTCGCTGGCGGTCATGCGGCGTCCTCCACTGAAATCCGCTCGGCTAGGTGAAAGAAGAATTCGAGGTCGTCGAAGCGATAGGCGTCGAGGAGCGAATGGTTGTTTTCGGACAGGCGTAGATGGGCGTCCGCGAGGTCGAGCGCCGGAAACAGGTAGTAATCTTTGATCGCCTGATTGGTTTCATCCATCCGGACGGCGATGGTGAGGTCGGGGCGGAGACTTTCCTCAAAGCGGAGCATCCAACGGGACGAGCCGGTTTCGGTGCGGAGGCAACGGGAAAGGACGAGCGACACTGTGAGTTCGTGGTCGAGGATCAACATTTGGGTGGCGGGGTCGCGCTCAACTGCAACCCCTATGGCGGTGAGACGCGTGATGACTTCCTGCACAATCTCCGGGTGGCGACCGCGGAGGTAGCGGTTGATTTCGAGGAAGGAGTAATCGGTGCGCGGCGTGTAGCCGACGAGTTGGTAGGCCCGGACCAAGCTTCCGAAACGATGACGAAAGGCGGCGCTCGACGGCATCGCGTCCTGTTCGTCGATGAGCAGCCCGGAAATACGGCCGTGGCGGGTCCACAGGCCTTTGAGGAGTTGGAGCATATCGTCGTCGGAGTAGCGTTTCGCGCGGGCGAGGATCATCTCCTGGACCTTGGCGAAGAGCAGCGGGTCGATGATGCTCGGGAAAGCGCCCTGCGCCCGGATCCACATCTCCGGTGGATTCTCGACGTGCTTCCGCTTCAACTTGAACGAGGTCCGGTGATAGACGTTGTTGCCGATGTATTTTTCATTCGTGAGCACCTGATGCACGGTGCCCCGAGTCCACGGCCGGCCGAGGTCGGTGACGATCTTGCGAGTGTTGAGGTCGGCGGCGATTTCCCGCTCGGGTTTGCCGTGGTCGAGAAACGCCGCGTAGATTTCGCGGACGATGGCCTGCTCCTCTTCCGGACCGGGCATGAGCACCACCCGGTCGGTCTGGAGACTTTTATGTTCGCCGACTTTCAACGTGCCCTTGGGCTTGCCGGCCTGATCGACGAGCACCCGGCGCAACCCGTATCCGGCTGAACCACCCTGCTTGAATCCGAGCTGAATGAGACGACACGCGCCCTGAAAAACCTTCGTCGAAAGCTCGCGGCTGTATTCGCCGGCCATCGAGCGTTTCACACTCTTGATAATGTTCGAGGTCGGACTGCCGTCGTTTTCGAATTGTTCGGCGCAGTAGTGGACCGTGATGCCGGCGCGCTTGCAGATGTATTCATAGTAGCCGCTTTCGTCGGCGTCCTGAAAGCGACCCCAGCGGCTGACGTCGTAGGCCAGGATGCACTTGAAGTCGGCTTGGCCGGATTCGACCTCCTTGATCATTTTTTGCAGGCTCTCGCGTCCGCGCACGTTCAGGCCGCTTTTGCCGGCGTCTTCGAACACGCGCACGATCTCCATTCCGCGGCGGGCGGCGTATTCCTTGATCCGGTCCAACTGATTCTCCGTGGAATACTGCTGATGCTCCGTAGACATGCGGACGTAGGCCGCAGCCGGGACCAAAGCCCCGGGTGCGGAGGGTAACGGGAGTTGCGTCGGCCCTCCCATGACTACGCGGAACGGAAATCGCTACGGCTCATTCGTGAGAATCTGGGAATTTCGATTGTGCGCCGTAGCGGGCATGGCGAGTAGCAGGTCATTTCCCGCCACCATGATTTCATCGATGTCCGCCGCGATGGTATCTTGTAACGCATCCCCCCGCAGCCACGCGATCAGGCCAACGAGAACAACGACTTGCGGTGGCCAGGAATCTTGTAACGCATCGCAGGAATCTTTTCTGAAGAATTTTTCTACCACCGTAAGCAGATCGCGCGGGCTTCGGTCCACCGCCGCGGCCGCGCTGGCGCCACGGCGCCAATACTGCGGATGCTCTTTTCGCCAGTCCTGCACGCGCGACACCGCCACCGGTCCGGTGTGGTAGGCGCGGCCCTTCTTGTTTTTGAGCCACCGCTCCTGACTGATGGCGTGGCTGATTTCACGGCACGCCGGCCGGGAGCAAAATTTCTGCCGGCCGGCCGCACGCGGTTCAGGAACAAACGGCGCACCGCAGTTCGCGCACCGTGGAGTCGAAGCACTTTTTTTTCGTATGTGGTTTCACGACTACCAACATTACCCGACTACGATTGACCGTTTCAAAATCGGGAGGCTAAAGAGGGAGCGTTGGTTCTCACCGTTCCCTCGACTATTGCATCGATATCCTCACTTAGGGCTGAAACCGAATCGCCGCTGCGACGAAATTTTGCGGTCAAAGATGCGATGAATCTTCATTTTGGATGCCGTCGGAAAATTTGTGGTGGGACCCAGTAAAATCGTTAAGCGCGCAGCTCTAATGCCGGCGCAGCAGAGTTAAGTCGGCCCTCTAGAACGGCACTTCTTCGTCTAAGACGTCCGCCGACTTGGCGGCCGGCGGTGCCCCAAAAGTCTTGTAGATCTTCTCGGAGACATAGTGCGCCTTCGCCACGTTGCTGTTGGAGGTGCACGCGACGCGCAGGGCATCTTTTTCTTCCGCCGTGAAATCGCCCACGGTCAGCACGATTGGGGTGAGCGCCTGCGCCATAACGTAGGATTCGGCGCCGGTAAACGCCGCGACCAAGGCCCGCCGCATTTCTCCATGAGTCTGCGGGCTCAACAGCAGAGCGTTCACGATCCCAATCGCGAGCGGAGCAGGCTGCTCCAGTTGCCCCGAAACCGCCTGGAACTTGCCGGCCAACCCATAGGGATCGGCGCCGACACGCACCGGGATAACCGGCACGCCACGGCCCAGTCCCCAGCCGACTTCGTGGTCCGTCCACGGGCTGGCGTGAAACTCAGGGGTGAGGCACGCCGCCAAGGCGTGCATCGAGCGCAGCGCGAGTTCGATCTCGGCCTGCCATTCCAAGCTGGGCTCAATGTCGTCATGGGCGACGAATGCGGCGACGCCTCGCAGCGCCAGCTCGTCCCGCAATTTGGCAACCGGCCCCTTGTGCTTGGAAACGTGACTGAGAAAAAGCCGCAGCCGTCCCGTCGGCCACAATCGTTTCACCTCCAGTTCAGAGGGCGCGATGCGCTGGCCCCGCGCCGTTGCGCCCGGAAGGATGGGTAAAATCGTCACCTCATCGAGAATATCGTTCGGGAAAATACGGCTGAAATAACCGAGCTTGGCGCCAATCTCCTTTTCGAATTTCTCCAACTGTCCCTCGACGGCGGCAAACAGTGCCACCGGAACCTCCAGGCGCAGCGCCCACGTATAGGTGCCCCCATTCCAGTTGTCGAAATTCGTTTCCTCGAAATACGCATGGGCATTCGCGAGAATCTCTACCAGCTGCGTTCGCCCCTGATGCAGGAACAACTCCGTGAGTGTGGAAACGATCTCGCCCACGGGCTTGGAAAAGGTCGGACCACTCATGTTAGCGGCGAGATACTGGGGATTGGGCGCTCATTCCATGGATTTGGGATTCGGCCACGCCATCAAAGCTCAGAGGAGATGAGTTTCCATTTTGTCCGAGGCCGGCTGGGCCGCAGTCTCCAAAAAGCTGGCTAACATCTCGAAGGCGAAGGCCGCGGCATTCGCGGCGGCGATCGCCTGGGAGTCCTTCTTCTCCGCCTCGCTTTTTTCGTGGGCGAAATCCGAGATGCCTCGCACGGCTGCAAACGTCACAGCGGGAGTGGCGTGGGCCGCGACCACGAACCCAAAGTCTTCCATGGCGACGGCGTAGGCGTCACCGAATCGCTCGGCGATGAGCTTGAAAACGTCGGATTCGTGTGAGTCGACGACTTTTTCGCCGGCTGCAATCGGCTTTACGTAGGCCTTGGGATGCTGTTTTGCGTCATGCTTGATCCGTTGTCGCCATTGATGGCCACGAGCTACGTCTTGGGCCGTCTGAATGGCGGCGTAGGAAACGTTCGGAGCCTTAGGCCGGCTTTGAAACGCTTCTTTCGCCTTCCCCGCTTCGTAGGCGTAAACCTTGTCCGCCACCACGACGTCGCCGAGTTGGAGCTCCTTTTTGAGACCGCCCGCGATGCCGACGAAAAACGCGTAGGTCGGGGAGAAATTCTGAATCGCCCGCTCCGTCGCCAGCGTGGCTTCGGCGTTGCCCATGCCGGCCAATGCGACCACCACGTTGCACCGGTGTTGGCGATGCGCGAACGCGCCGACCGCGTAAACGGCACCACCGACGGACCGCTTTGTGAGGTCGGTCAAATGCGCGCAAACGGCGTCGAACTCCAAGTTCAGCGCGGTGACGAACACCGCTGTTTTTTCCGTGCGACCCGCGACGCGCGGCAAAACGGCCGACGTTGGCGCCGATCCGTTGCCGAAAACGTCAGACAGCTTCAGCAGCAGCTTGTCTTGCCAGCCGAGCGACGCCCAGTAGCCGTCCCAGACTGCGGCGAGGTCCGGCCGGTGCGTGCGTTCTGCGAGATATTTCGCCGTGAGCGCGCCGCGCTCCCAATGGCGGTGTTTGAGGAGATCGACGACCGCGCCAATTTGATCGGGGGCGAGACGTTCCGTCGAAGCTGCCACGGCTTCCAGCCATTCGCGAATCACGGTTTCCGACGCTTCGCGAAACGCGGTTAACAACGTGAGCCCACCGCGAACCAGGTTCGGCCCTTGCGGCGAAAAGCGTTCGCCCGTGAATGCCGGGCCAAAAACACTGTCCCGCAATTCTCCGTCCAGCGAAGGATTTTTAGGCGGATCGCGAAAGAATCGTTGCAGCCAGCCGCGAGCGGTCGCCTCGAGAAAAGAAGGGCGCACCCGCGCGGGAAATCGCGCGAGCGCCGCTGCGCATTGCGTGTAGTCGACGAGGTCCGCAAAACGAGTCGCGCCGACCTTGTGGAGGAGATTCTCGGAAACGTCAGCGCCGGCCAGCCACGCGTCGAGCAATGAAGCACGGATTTCGCCGCCGTTGGGAACGTGATCGAACAGGGTGGCGTCGCGCGCCCACGCTTGTTCTAGCAAGTCGCGCCAACCGGCCGAAGAACCCTGGAAGTGCCCCCACAACGCTGGCTGTTGGAGGCAGAGTTCGCTGCCGCCCTGACGCGCCCGCGGATCGGCATGGGTGACGCAAAAAGCAACGGCCGCGACCGGATCGGTGGCGCCCAGCAATAGACGCACGGGTGCGGTGCGGTCCAACTTGCCATCGGCCGCCAGGTGTTTGGTGATGGCCGTCGCCCATGGGTTCGAGGCCAACAGCACCTGCGCATGGGCCAACCACCAATCGCGCGCTTGGCACCAAGGCAAAAGCAGTCCGAGAAGAGCCGACGATACTTGAGCCGGCGTAGTCGTCACCCACGAAGCTTCGGCCTCAGGAGTAGCGGGAACGAGTCCAGCGACGGGTTTGAAGAGGGCTTCATCTTGCTTCCAGAGAAACCAGACATTGGCGGCAACCACGTTCGACGGGGCGGCCAAAGCCCCCGCGAGCCCAGCTTGCACCGATGCTGACCAAGCGGCTGAAGCGGGTCGCAACCAAGCGCGGAAGACCTCCAGTAGGTCGACACCTCCTCCCGGAGGCTCGTGCAAGCGCTTTCGGATCGCGTCGGCGAGGCTAGCTGCGATTTGGCCCCCCGCGGCAGCGAAGGCCTCCATTTTAAGATTCCGCAACGACAGGAAGTCGGCGGTCATAGCCAAAGGCATCCGTTGCGTGAGCTGAGCGGCGATCTCCTTTTTGACCGACTCACTCTCCGCGTCGCCGGGCGCGAGCAGCGTCAGGTCTTTAGCGAGTGCGATCCAGCCACTCAGGTCCAAGTGCGCTCGTTCGGCCCAGTATTTTGAGACGCGAACGTAGGTCGCGATGTTCTCAAGATCGGGACTGGCTAAGTTTGCCGTGGCAATGAAGCGGCGAAGCGTTTCCGCCTCTGGCAGCCCGAGCAAGAAAGCTGCTCCGTCGCTGGGGATGATGCCGGGCGCAGCCGTGAGGCGACGCGGGTAGTTCCGCCAGCGGTCCGCCAGCGAGGCCGGCGCGCAGACGAGATGGAGCTTACGGTGCTGTAAATCGGCGGGACTGAAGCTGAATCCGAACGCGAAGTCCGGACGGAATTTGGGCGGCAGGCGGCGCCACAACTCGATGAGCACCGGTTTGAAGGTGCCTTGGCCGACGAAGGCGCCCGGCGTGGCACTGGCCGGTCCGCTGGCGACGACCTCCGCTGCCGCCACCACGTCGGTCGTCGGCAAAGTCCGCGCGCTGTCTCGCTGGCTCGGCGGCGCCAACACGAGCGTGAAAGGACCGATCTGCTGGGTATCCCATGCGATTTCCAAATCTTCGAACAAGGGGCCGAGTTCCGGGATCTCCCAGACGTCGGCCGCGGCGAACGCAAGAATCTGCGTGCGGACCATCCCTGGACGCCTCGCCGTGAGATCGGGTGCCGTGCGGGCGAAGAAGTAGTGTTCGCCATTGCGCCATCCGCGCACGAACGGCTCCCATTTCGAACTAGTGGGATCGTCAGCCGGCAGATCAACTTCAATCGCCGAGAAACGGCGGAAAAGTTCGCGCTCCCCGCTGGCGGCTAGAAGGTCGTGCGCGTTCTGGCGTTCGCCAAAAACCGCGCGATGTGCAACAAGCCCCCTCACGAGCCTTGGAGCAGCTCGACGAGAGGCCACGTGAGATCGGGCTCCGTCGTGCCATCGGGTTTGATCAACCACCCATTGCGAGTGGGACCGCGGTCGACGAAATCCTCGTCGGCCGCGTCGGGCGCGAGCGCTTGGCCGAGCGCTGAGAGACCGATCACGAAATGTCCGCTTGGCTGCCAGTTGGTCTCGATAAACTCGGCGAGCAACGGCGTGAACGCGCGCAGCGCCTCGCTCGGGCGGGCGAACGGGCTGGGCTTGGGCAGCGTGTCGTAGAGGGAAAGCGCTACTGCGAGTCGCGGAAGAGTCAGCGGATCGCGACGGGACGCCCGGCGCAGATAGAGCATCATCTGCAACAGCTCGATCACCTGCACCTGCGGCAGCCAGTCGACCGCTTCTTGATCTTTGCGCCGACGAGATTCCATCCATTCGGTGACGGGCCGATTTAGCATATCTCGTCCGGCCCCAAATTTGTCGTGACGAACAAACAGCATCCAGGCGTCAGCCGTTTTAGCCGCTTCGGTCCAGCCTTCGCCTGCGTGCCGTTGGCGCACGAGGTGACTGAGGCGTTCTCCGGCGTATTCGGGCCATTTGATCGTGGTGCGGAGCCCGCCCGCGAATTCGACCGGCAGGACCACACTGCGCGTTTGCTCGCCCGTCGTGTGATGCGCCGAACGGCCAGCGCTGACCGATTTCATGGCCTCCTTGAACGGCTCCACGTTTTCGGGCGGTCGAAAGTAGCTGGCCGCGCAGGCCCGCTCTTCCAGGCGGAGCATCAATTGCACACCGTAGTGGGTCTTACCGGTGCCAGCGTCACCCACGATCAAAATGGATTTCTCCTTCATGCGGTGACGCCGCGATAGGCCAGAAACGGATTGTCCGCGCGCCGCACCGGCAACGAGGCGAAGGGCAAGCGCTCGGAACGGTAGTTGAGGAGCCATGACACGACATCAAGGTATTGTCGCGCCGCATCGCTGGCCGGACCGGGCTGGCGGACGGTGACAGGGAAAGCACGGGCGTCGGGAAACAGTTGTTTCAGCCGGGCTTCGACTTGTTCGCGAATGGCCGGGCGCACGGTTACATCCGCTTTCGACCAGACCACGGCCACCGGCCGCCCGTCGCGATGTTCCGCGAGACGCTGAGCGAGCTTGAAAAGATCGTCGCGCGCCACGCCACGATTAGCTCCGGCCAGTTCCTCCGAATCGACGAAGAACAGGAAACCATCCGCGTGCTCGGCCGTCCAACGCGCGCCTTCGGCGTCCTCGTGGACGACGTTGGTTGCCCATTTGTTGAACCATTCACCGGGGGCGTCCGCGAGCAAGGCGTCAACGAGCCGCCCGTCGGTGCGCCGCAAGGCCACATGCAAAAGGCCGGGAACCCGCTGCGCGGTGTTGGCGGTGTGTGGCGGAAACTGCGGTCCGATACCCTCCGGGGCGTAGCGCATGTATCCAGCCAGGTTTTCCCAACCGCCAAAGGTAAACGAACCGGCAAATCGGTGTTGCTCGACTCGCGCCCCATGACAAAGGCCGAGATAGCTCGCGGCCAGAAACGTCGTCTTGCCCGCGTTGTGGGGGCCGACCGGCGCCAGAATCAAAGGACGACTGCGGGCCGCGAGCCATTCCAAGTCATCGAGCCCGAAGACACTCCCCGTCCACGGAAATTCCGTGACGGGCTCGGGGACAGCAGTGCCTGCCGCCGCGTCATTTTTACCGAAAAACTTGCAGGTCGCGCGATAGTCCTGCTCGCCATATGCGCACATGCCGCTGGGCACATGACAGTGGGGATGAGAGCAGGCTGGCTTGGGGGGCGCACTCATCGGCTACGCCGGCGGAACGGCAAGCGACCATGCCTGGGCGTCGCGGAAAATCCAAACTGCAAGTTCACTGGCCGAAAGCTGGAGATCGCCCTTTACTCCGAGCCAGGCGGGAAGGCTTTCGGCACCCAAAAGCTGATGACGCGCGAGCCCGAGCGCCTGGCGGAGGCTGATCCTTTGTGGCGTGCTGGCGATAGCCTGGGGGGGAACGATCTTGGCCAACTCCGCGCTTTTGTGCGTATCTGCAAGAAGCTGGGAAAGTGAAATCGTCGGATCGGTGGGAAGCACTGCGCGAACGGTCTCACGCAGGAAGAATTCGACGCTCTGCGGAGCGGGAGCCACAATGGTGCCTTGTAAGTCGAGTGCCATGCTGATCGCCGTTTCGGTCGGGGACAGACCGCGATAAGAACGGCGGAGATGGGGCGAATAGAGGCATTCGCGCCACCACAGGAGCTCGGAGCGACGGGCAAGTCCCGTAACCGATGACTCGACCCATTCGGTAATAGACGCGCCGAGTTCCTTACTGAACTTTTTGAGGTTCGGCTCGATTTGGTCGGCGAGTGCACCTGCCTGATTGGCCAAGGGTGCTAGTGCCTTGTCTACTTCAGCAGCGATCGTTGTCGCAGCACGCGCGGGAAATTCCCAACTCCAATTGCCGCCTTGATTCGGAAAATGTGGGTTGGGTTTATTTGGGTAAGCAGTGCCATTGCGGTCATGGGGACCAGAGGCGTGGGTCAGGCCAGTTTCCAGAGCGCTTTTGTCGAGTTTGCCTGGCCCGTTTTTAGGCAATGTCAGCGCAATCTTAGGGACACTCAGCTCGACTTCATCCTGCTCCGGCAGCCAAGTGGCTTCCGCGTGGGACTCGGCGGTTTCGCCTTGATCACGCAAGAAGGTTTCGACGATTGCACGTTCGCGGCCGGTCGCCAAAAGCGGGTAGACGGTTGCACCGCATAGCCAGACCGCGGATGCAATGTCCGCGTCGGTCGCCGCGGCACGGGCGACTCCATCTAGCAGCAGGGGGCGAAGAAATCCCTTCTGGCGCTCGGGAAATTTGTTGCGAAAGGAATTCCAATGCTTCTTCACCGCGGTCTCCGCGCGTTCGAGCATCGGATCGGCATCGGGCACCTCGGCATCTAAGGCAACCAACGTCGCGGGAATGATGCTAACCGGGTTCTTTGCGAATTCTTTCCCGAGGTCCTCCCCGGCGGCCATAAAGTCCTTCAGCCGCGCATCATCGTCGCCAAAATTAAACAAGCCCGCATCGAGGAATTTTTGCAGCAGAGTGTCATTCATGATTGAGCTGGGAGTCGCGTGCGCGGGAGCGATTCGCCGGAAGGCCCGCGCTCTCGCCGACGTTGAGAATCGTTGGAGATCGCTGAGGCTTTTACAAGCTCGCGCCACGCTGCGTGTCCGGCCACGCGCTCAAAGCGAAACGAATATGCAAGACTAGTCGGACTATATATTCATCCTGAGAATGTCGTGATCTGCCTTGCCGGTGTGACGCGATTTCATCGTCGCTACCACGAGAGGCGCCAACCGATGCCGGCGGCTGCTCCCTTGGTAGTGTGGTGAATCGGCGCGAAAACGCGCCGAGAGGAGCCGGCGATGAGGCTCCTTTGCTCCGGTTTCACGCTGAAACTCGTGTCGCGCGCTCCCCGTTTTTGCTCGCGAGCGCCCCGTGCCGTAGTGTCCCTGCGCCCCGTGCGGGAGGGCCGTCGGCGGCGACGGACACGCGAAGGCAGGTTGCGTATGGACGGGCTGGAGAGCCCGTCCATACGCGGTCCGAAGTCATTTGCCCAACATTTGCCAGCAGCCCTGCCGATCATGACTTTTTCTTTGATTTCTCTGCCGAAACTTGCACGTTCTTTCTTGTTCTAAGTTAGTCACACATAACCATAAAGCTCTCTAGACGAAGGCTTTTCCGATTGCGGTAGACGTTGGTTCGAGTCCCGTCCATCCCGCCAATTTACAAAAGCCCGGTTCACGATTGAACCGGGCTTTTTCAGAGGTAAATCCAAGGTTGCGGAGGTTTCATGATGCGGCCGCATTTTACCCAATCTCAGTGGACTTCCGGCTTTTTTTGCGCCGCTTTGGCGCCGGCCCCCAGCCAGAAAAATCACCGGACCATTCAAGCACCGACAGCAATGCCGGGGCGGTCCCAAATGCTGGTGGTGGACCCGCGCGATCAACCACTCGCTGGTGCTCGTGGTCACCGGGTTGCGCCACGTCGCGTTTCGCCGGGGCTGCGGCCTAGCGCTTGGGCGTGCGGTTGATCGTGTAGCTGAGGTAGATCGCGCGCTTTTCGCCGATGAGGCCGTTGACGCGCAGGTAGTCACGGTCGAAGAGATTGTTCACGTTGAGGGCAATCGCTTGATCGGTCGCGCCGGAGCCGGGCAGCCGGTAGCGCAGGCCGAGGCTCCAGGTGTGAAACGAGGGGACGCGCAGGCGCCACTGATTCGTTGAGCGCGTGACGACGCGCTGGCCGTTGGCGAGGGTCGCGTAGGTGTCGCCGGCGTTGGGTGCCTGGGTGGGCGTGGAGGCCATGTAGGAAACACCAAGGTTGGCGGAGAAGTTTCTCCACGCGCCCGTCGGGGCATACTTGAGATAGAGGCTGCCATTCTGCGGGGTGATGCCGTTGACGCGGCGACCGACGGCGGCGGGAAACGCGCTGCCGAAATCGGTGTAGATCGAGTAGACGTGGCCCCAGCTGCCGCCGGCGTAGTAGGTGTCGGTGATGCGCCAGTTGAAATCGAGCTCGTAGCCGCGCACGAGCTGGTCGCCATCGCGACGGGTGATCTGCACGAAGTTACCGGAACCGAGCGGCTGCTCCTCGATGTCGGTCACGCTCACGTTGTTTCGCACGGCGTAGAAGCCGCTGATCGTGTAGTTGAGCCGGTCGTTGAAGAGCGCGCCCTTGAAACCGTAGTCCCAGCCGTTGGCCACCTCGGACTTGTAGGTGGGGTCGAAGTGGGTCTGGGCGTTGTCGTTCTGCGAGACGAAATAGCTCTGGCTGTAGCTGGCGAAGGCGCGGATGCCGGGTGTGATCTTGTAGTTGAAGCCGAAGTTGGGTTTCGTGAGGTTGACCTGCCGGTCGACCATTGAGCCGGTGGTGTAACCGGCGAAGCCGATGAAGTCGCGGTCGCGAAAACGCGTGTTGTCGAAGCGCGCTCCGGCAAACGTGAGGAGGCGGCCGTCAAGGAACGAGGTTTGGTGGCGCAACAGGCCGCCCCAGACGGTGGTGCGGCGCTTCTGGTGGCGGGTCTTGACGGTCTGCGCGCCGTCGAACCACTTCGGAAAATACGCGATGGGGCCGGTCGGTGTGAGGGTGGTCGGATCGAGCGTGACGGTGCGGACGGCGTTCCAGGCGACGAGGTCCGGGTGGCCCGCGGCGGCGTAGTTGAGCGACGGATCCCAGCGGTAGTAGTCGTTGACGTCGAGGGTCACGAGGGTGCGGTGCTCCACCTTGTGGTTGTTCGTCCAGTAGTGGGCGAGCAGATCGCCTTGGAAGCCGCCGCCGTCCTCGATGATGCGGGTGGTGTTGGGGGTGGCGCCGCGGGCGGAGGTGGTGGCGGGCAGCGTGCCGTTGGCGGCCCGGGCGGGGTTGATGCTGATGGCGCCCCAGCCGGTATTCTGGTTGTAGTCCCAGCGGCGGGCCCAGTAGCGGTTGACGCCGAGGCGGGTGCTCCAGACCGGGGAGAGTTTTTTGTCGTAGAAGGCGTTGAAGCCGGTGTTGCCGCGGTCGAGCTTGCTGTTGGGGCCGTAGGGATTGTAGCGGGCGAGATTGACCGCGTAGCCGACGACTTCGTCGTCCGTGTTGCTGGCGGTGCCTTTCAGGTCGGTGATGAGCGGGGCGGCGTTGTTGGGGGCGCGGCGGGCCTGAAGGAAATATTCGAGCGACACGAAGAGATTGGAGCCGTCGGGGAAGGCCTGGCTGAGGCCGAGGTAGTATTCCTGGTTGCGGTTGCGCGCATACTCCATGTCGAACTCCTTCTGATAGTGGGAGCCGGTGAGCACGTAGCCGGTCTGGCCGAGCGAGGAGCGGAGGAGCGGGCCGGTGGCATCGAGGGTGACGCGCTGGGTGCCCTCATCGCCGTAGTTGAACGCGAGGCGCTGGCTGACGCGGGCCTTGGGCTGCTTCGAGATCATGTTGAGCATGCCGCCGGGCGAACTGCGGCCGTAGATCGCGGCGTTGGAGCCCTTGATCACTTCCATGCGATCGACATTGCTCGAGCCATAGCGGCCAAGCCGGAAGAAGCCGTCGCGCAACTGCGAGGTGGAGCTGAAGCCGCGGAGGTTGAAGCCGCCGCCGACGTCGAGACCGGTGAAGCCGCCGATCTGCGTCACGTTGTCGGAGAGCTCGAAGATCGCAAAATCCTCGAAGAACTCGCTCGTGAGGATATTCACCGTGTAGGGCAGGTCGATGATCTTGGTGGCGACACGCGAGCCGGTCATCGTCTCGGCGGGGACGTAACCGCGGTTGTCGTCGGCCTTGACCGAGAATTCCGAGAGGGTGACGACGTCGTCACCGCCGGCCGGTTTGGGCGCCGTGGCGACTTGAGCGTGCAACCCGCCGGCGGGTGCCAGCACGAGAAGGGCTGTGGCGAAGATCTGACGCAGGGAGGGGTGGGTCGGGTGCATGAGGTCCAGGGGGAAGGGGCGCGGAGGTTGCGCAACGGGCGCCGCGATGTCGAGGCGCGTCGAGGGATGGGTGCATGTTTTCGTTTGCCCCCCGGGGTGAAAGGCCTCTTTTGCTTAAATCCTTAACTTATGAGCGTGGGTGTTACCATGAAGATGATCGCGGCCCAGGCCGGCGTGACGCAGGCGACGGTCTCCATGAGTCTGGCCAACAATCCGCGCATCCCGGACCGCACCCGTGACCGCATCCGCGCCATCGCGCAGAAACTCGGCTACCATCCGAACCCGTATGTCTCGACGCTGATGCGCATCCGGCGCCAGGGAAAACCTCTCAAGGACCGGCCGGCGCTGGCACTGGTCTGCGCCCAGCGCTCCGCGGATGGATGGCGCGACCACACCTCCGCCACGATCCGCCAGATGCGGGAGGGGGCGCTGGAGCGGGCCGCGGTGCGCGGCTACCGGGCGCAGGAGTTCTGGCTGCACCGCGACGGCATGTCGAACGAGCGGTTTTCGGACATGCTCCACGCCCGGGGCATTCGCGGCGTGTTGCTCGGGCCGCTCGCCGAGGGCGACCCGCCGCCGGCGCTGCGGTGGGAGTATTTTGCGACGGTTTCCCTGAGTGTGCCCCTTCCGGCGCTCACGGTGACCACGGTTTGCAACGATCACTTTTTTTCGAGCCTTCAGGCCGTGCGCGAATGCCGCCGCCGCGGCTACCGCCGGCCCGGCTTGATCATCCACCGCACGCACCAGCATCGGTTTCAAGGGCGGTGGCAGGCCGGCTTCCTGGTGGCCGCCGATCTGTTTCCCGAGTTGTCACTGGCGGCGCCGCTCTATGTCGACGACTGGGATGACGCCTCTACGATCACGCGCTGGATGCGCCGGGAAAAACCGGACGTGATCATCTCGCCCAACGCCCCGGGCCTGCAGGTGTTGCTCGCGCGGGCCGGTTGGAAGATTCCGCGCGACCTCGGCCTTGCCTGGCTCTCGTGCACGGGACCGGGCGACTCGCTCAGTGGCATCTGGCAAAATGGCCGCGGCATCGGCGCGCTGGCGGTCGACACCCTCATCAGCCTCCTCGAGCGCAACGAGCATGGTCTGCCCGCGCAGGCGACCACGTTCATGCTCGAGGGCCAGTGGAACGAGGGCACCACCTTGCGTCCGCCGCCGCCCGCCGCGTGAAGCGCCGTTTAGACGACGCTGTCAGCCTCTCCCGGCATCGGTGAAGCTGTAGCGGCGCTCTATGAACGCCGGCTGGCGTTGCTCCCGCGGTCGCAGACCGCCGCCACAACCAATCCAATTGATCGCGGCAAAGGCCGGGCAGGCGCTTAACCATAAAAGCGGTGGCGCGGCTCGCCTTGGCGCGAGCGGGTCCGCTAGCTTGCGGGTCCGCCCATGAAACGCATCACCCTTGGTCTGGCCGCGCTGATTCACGCGATCGCGTTCGCACAAATTCCACCCGCGTCGAGTCTACGCTGGTCCGAAGTCGCGCCGGGCGTGTGGAAAGCGACGGTCGGCCAGCCGGAGTCGCTGACGCTGCTGAGCGCCGCGGGTGCGATGGCACCGAGACGCGCAGCGCTCGCCGCGATGCCGCCGGCGGCGTTTCCGCTCGACCAGGCCGACATCGAGGGCCGGCAATGGGCGGCAAAGACCGCGGTGCGTTTTCCCCTCGCAGCGAACGAGGACATCTACGGCCTCGGCGTCGATTTCACCGCGATGCGCCGCAACGGCGCGGTGTTCGAATTGCACGTTGATCACTGGGACAGCCGTCGCGGCATCGCCGGCCGCACGCATGCCCCGGTGCCGCTCTATGTGTCCACGCGAGGTTTCGCGGTGTTGTTCGATTCGGCCCGCTACCTGCGGGTGAGCGTGGGCCACGGCGTGCGCCTGGCCGCCCGGGAGAAGCCGCCGGTGATCGACCGCACCACGGGCAAAGGCTGGCAGGCCCAGCCGCGCTCCGACTCGATCGAAGTGCTCGCGGGGGCGCCGGGGCTCGACGTTTACGTGTTCGCCGGTCCGAGCCCGCTCGACGCGGTGCGCCGCTATAATCTTTTCTGCGGCGGCGGCGCGCTGCCACCGAAATGGGGACTCGGTTTTCTCACCCGCGTGCCGACGCGTTCCACCGCCGGACAGGCGCTCGCCGATGTGGCGGAATTCCGGCGCCACGGCATCCCGCTCGACATGCTCGGGCTCGAACCGGGCTGGATGAGCCATGCCTATCCCTGTTCCTTTGAGTGGGATCAGACTCGCTTTCCGGACCCGAAGGCGTTTCTGGCCGAGATCGAGCGGCAGCACGTGCGGGTGAATCTCTGGTTCAACCCCTACCTCGCGCCCCAGACGCCGCTCCACGCCGAGCTGCTCCCGTATGCGGGCACACACCTCGTATGGAACGGCATTGTGCCGGACTACACGATGCCCGCGGCGCAAAAAATATTCGTCGACCACCTCAAGCGCACGATCGTCGACCTCAATCCGCGCGCGGTCGGCGGCTTCAAGCTCGACGAAGTCGACGGCTACGACCGCTACCTGTGGCCCGACACCGCGGTGTTTCCCTCGGGGCGCGATGCGGAGCAGTTGCGGCAGACTTACGGGCTGCTGGTTCAGCGCGCGGTGTTCGAGGCGTTCCACCGCGGCGACCGCCGCACGATGGGCCAGATCCGCGGCACCAACGCGGGCGCGTCGCCCTACCCGTTCGTGATCTACAACGACAATTACGAGTTCGACGGCTACATCACCGCCCTGGGCAACAGCGGCTTCGCCGGCGTGCTCTGGTCACCCGAAGTGCGCGGGAGCAACAGCGGGGAAGACATGCTCCGCCGCACCCAGGCGGTTTGTTTCTCGCCGCTCGCCCTCTACAACGGCTGGGCCTCGCAACAGAAACTCTGGACCCACGCCGCCGTAAAAGAGCATATCCGAAACGCCATCACGCTGCGCCTCCGTCTGCTGCCGTATTTCTACAACGCCTTCGCGCAGTATCACCATCAGGGGACGCCGGTGATCCGCCCGATGCCGTTGTGGGAGGGGCTTTACGCCCCGACCGCAGACGACCGCGCGGCGTCGGGGCGCAGCGGCCCTCCCACCGGTGCCGCCGCGGCGGGTCAACCAGCCGTGGCCGGTAAACTCGACGCCACGACCAACCCCTATGAAATCCCGCCCGCCGCACGCGAAGTGAAGGACCAATATTTCTTCGGCGACTCGCTGCTCGTCGCCCCCATCGCACCGAATGTGAAATCGCGCAAGGTGCTGCTGCCGGCGGGCCGATGGTATGATTTCCACACGGGCAGATTCGCCGGCGAAAACCAGACCATCGAAGTCACGCCGCCCCTCGCGACGATGCCGGTCTTCGTGCGGGACGGGGCCTTGATCCCGCTGCTCGCGGAAGACCGCCAGTGGGCCCCGGCCGCCGCCGAAACCGTGGCACTCGAAGTCCGGCATTACGGCGACGCGCCGGGCCGGCTCTCGCTCTACGACGATGACGGCGAGACCTTCGACTACGAGAGAGGCGGCTTTTCCTGGACGCAGCTCAGCGTCGAAAAAGGTGCGAATGGTGGGTGGACGGGAGCGATCAAGCCCGACGCCAACGGCCAGCGGTGGAGCTACGGGGAGGTAAAGTGGACATTCATGCCGGCACCGTGATTCCAAGGACGGGCCTCCCGACCCGTTGAGCCTGACTCCTCGCCGTCAGCCCCGGCGGACCGGGACGCCCGCCGCTGCTTCATACGGCTGCGAAAAATTTTACGCCACGCTAAAACGACCAGCGCAATCGCAGCACGTTCACCCAGTCCGTCGCGCGCCCGCCGAGGCCGCGGCTCAGGCCGTAGTCCAGTTGCGCGCGCTTCGTGAAATCGAACGTCACGCCCACCCCCAGCGATCCCGCAAAGCTCGACGAGCTCGCCGACGACACCGCCAGCGTGCTCTCCGCATACGCGCCGAATCCGCCCACGATATGCTGCCGCACGTAGGCGCTCGCGAACCAGCGTGAATCGTAGCCGTCGTTGTTGTCGTTGCGCACGACGTCCCACTCGGCCATCGCGCCCACCTCCGACCCCGGCCCGAGCGTCTTCAGCCACGGCACGATCACGCCGCCTTCCATGTGGTTGTTGCCGATGCCCGACGCCTTCGACGGGATTTTCACGAACGGAATCACCGCCGCCGACGCCCCCGCTTTGTCGTCGCGCCAGAAGCGCCACTTCGTCCGCAACGAGGTGTCGCCCCAGCCCGACCGCGAGCTGCGCGTGCCGCGAAACTGATAGGTCGAGCGCACGAAGAACTGCGCGCCCACCTGGACGTCCGTGTTCTCGGTCATGCCGATCGAGAGGATCGATGAGGCGAGGCCGAGCGCGGTGTAGCGATTCGGCTCGGTGGTATCACGGTTCACCCCGACCGTCACCGCGTCCATGCGCAGGAAAAACTTTCCGGGCTCGATCGTCGTGGGCGTCTCGGTGACCTGCGCGACCAGCGGGGCCGTCGCGAAGACCAGGGCAGTCAGGAGTTTTTTCATGCGCGGCGCAGTGTCGGCCACCGCCCGACGCCCGGCTAGCAAAATGTAGGGCGGGGTCGCCGAACCCCGCCGGGCGTAACTCAAAGTGAGGTCAGTTTTCGAATGCCTCGGCTGTAGCGGCGGTCTATGACCGCCGGCGTTGCGCCAAGGGTATCCGTTCGGCGGTCATAGACCGCCGCTACCGATCGCTGACCTCAGTTTGAGTCACACCCAATTCCGCCGGCTCGCCCGACAACAAACTTGCCGCTCCCTCCGCCCCACCCGCACACTCCGCGCCGATGTCGCAGTCCCTCGCGCGTCTCGTTTTCGCCGTCACCGCGGTGTTTTTCGCGGCGTTTTTCGCTTGGCCAGTGTTCCAGATCCTCCGCGGCGGCTTCATTGATGCCGACGGCCGCCTCACCCTCGCCTACCTCGCCGCGCTGCTGCGCGATCCGCTCTACCTCGAGGCGCTCGGCAATTCGTTCCTGCTCGCGCTCGCCACGACCGCGCTCGCCGCGCTCCTCGCGTTGCCACTCGCGGTGCTGAGCGACCGCTTCGTCTTTCCCGGCAAAGCCCTGCTCGGCTCGCTCGTGCTCGTGCCGATGATCCTGCCACCCTTCGTCGGCGCGATCGGGCTCAAACAGATTTTCGGCCAATACGGCGCCGCCAACGCCCTGCTCCACCACGCCGGCCTGCTCGCGCCCGGCGCCACGATCGACTGGTTCGCGGCCAACCGCTTCTGGGGCGTCGCGCTCGTCGAGGCCCTCTCGCTCTACCCCATCATCTACCTCAACGCTCTCGCCGCGCTCGCCAACGTCGACCCCGCGATGGAGGAAGCCGCACAAAACCTCGGCTGCACCGGCCTGCGCCGCTTCGTGCGCATCACGCTGCCGCTGATCCGGCCGGGACTCTTCGCCGGCGGCACGATCGTGTTCATCTGGTCGTTCACCGAACTCGGCACGCCGCTCGTCTTCGACTACGATCGCGTGACCAGCGTGCAGATTTACGCCGGCCTGCGCGACATCGGCGGCAACCCGTTTCCCTACGCGCTCGTCGCCGTGATGCTCGCTACCTCCGTCGCGCTCTACGCCCTCGGCAAGGGCCTCTTCGGCCGCGCCGGACACGCGATGATGGCCAAGGCCACGAGCACCGGCGGCCCGCGCCCGCTGCCGCCGACGCGCGGCTGGCTCTGCACCGCGCTGTTCGCCGCGATCACGTTCGTGGCCGTGCTGCCGCACCTCGGCGTTGTGCTCGTGGCGTTCGGCCGCGACTGGTATGCGAGCGTGCTGCCCGAGGCTTACACACTCGACAACTTTCGCCTCGCCCTCGGCCACGATCTCACCGTCCCCGCGATCGCCAACAGCCTCAAGTTCGCCAGCCTCGCCACCCTCGTCGATCTCGGGCTCGGCGTCGCCATCGCCTACGTCGTCGTGCGCACGCGACTCGCCGGTCGCGCCGTGCTCGATTTTCTCGCCATGCTGCCGCTCGCCGTGCCGGGCCTCGTGCTCGCGTTCGGCTACCTCGCGATGGCGCAGGAGGGCCGCTTCTTCTCCTTCCTCAACCCCGTGCGCGATCCCACCGTCCTCCTCGTGATCGCCTACTCCGTGCGCCGCCTGCCCTACGTCGTGCGCAGCGCCGCCGCCGGCTTCGAGCAAACGAGCATCACCCTCGAGGAAGCCGCGCAGAACCTCGGTGCCCCGCCGCTCAAATCCGTCGCCCGCATCACCCTCCCGCTCATCGCCGCCAACCTCATTGCCGGTGGCTTGCTCGCGTTTGCCTTCGCGATGCTCGAGGTGAGCGACTCGCTCATCCTCGCGCAAAAGCAGATTTATTACCCGATCACCAAGGCGATTCTCGAACTGTTCCAGCTCCTCGGCGACGGCAAGTTCCTCGCCAGCGCCCTCGGCGTCTGGGCGATGGTCTTCCTCGGCGTCGTCATCGCCGGCCTGAGCGTGCTGCTCGGGAGAAAACTCGGCGCGATTTTCCGGGTGTGACGCGCCGCCGTCGCGTCACCCACTGCGTCATCATTCGTCTTTCCTGCCACCCTTCCCCGCCATGAACTGCCGTTTCCTTGTCACGCTGTTCGCCCTGCTCGCCGCCTCCACGGCGCTCGCGCGGCCCGCCGATCCGAAATTCGACGCCATCAAGGCCAAACGCGATCGCGGCGAGCCCATCACCGCCGAAGAACGCGCGTATGCGCAGGGTGTCATGGCGCGCCGCAACCAGCAGGACGCCGCGCAGCGCAATCGCGACTACGCCGCGAAAAATCCGCCGCGCGCATCGACCGGCCTCGTGCCGCTGCCCGATCTCGCCGCCGGAAAATACCACGGCGAACCCGGCGGCCTTTACCCCGACGGTCGCAACACCCCGCCCGCCGCGCACGCCGCCGCCGGGTTGCAACTCGCCCGCTCGGTGCTCCCGCTCGACGCCGACGGCCGCCCCGCCGCGGATGGCAAGATCGTCCTGCTCACCTGCGGCATGTCGAACACCACGCAGGAATCGCAGGCCTTCCTCAAACTCGCCCGCGCCGATGCCGCCTTGCACCCTCGCCTCGTGATCGTCGACGGCGCGCAGGGTGGCCAGACGGCCGCCATCACCGCGAAGCCCGACGCGAATTACTGGACGGTCACCGCCGACCGCCTCCGCGCCGCCGGCGTCACCGCGCAACAAGTGCAGGTCGTGTGGCTCAAGCAGGCCAACGCCGGACCGACCCGCCCGTTTCCCGCCGAAGCGCGAAAACTCCAGGCCGACCTGCTCGCAACGCTGCACAACCTCCACGCCCGGTTTCCCAACCTCAAGCTCGCCTATCTCTCCAGCCGCACCTACGGCGGCTACGCCTCCACCCCGCTCAATCCCGAGCCGCACGCCTACGAAACCGCCTTCGCCGTGCAGTGGCTCATCGCCGACCAGATCGCCGGCTCGCCCGAGCTGAATTTCGACTCCGCGAGAAGCGCCGTGCGCGCACCTTGGCTTGCGTGGGGCGCCTATCTATGGACCGACGGCACCAAGGGCCGCGCGGATGGATTTGTGTGGGCGCGCGAGGATTGCGGTCCCGACGGCACGCATCCTTCGGAGTCCGGTCGCCGCAAAGTCGGCGAGTTGTTGCTCGCGTTCCTCAAGAACGAGCCAACCGCAAAGCCGTGGTTCCTGCGCCCGGCGCCTTGAGTTGGTCACCCGCAGCCCACCAAGCCAGTGGGCAAATCCCCGCGAAACCCGGCCCGACGGACCACGTCGAGTGAGTGTTTTCGAACTATTGGGCCACGCCTGATGGACTGGCCGTCGTTTGCGAAAGTAGGGCGGGTCTGTGACCCGCCCTCGAACCCTCCATTCGCGCTTGGCCCCGCGGTTTTGTCAGGCTTCGCCCGCCGCGAGGGCCACGAGCAAATGCAGTGGGCCTCGCAAGAGGCGCGACCCGTCCACGCGCGCGAAGCGTAGCGGAAACCGTGAGGTTTTCGCGGGATTTGATCCGCGTCTGGGCGAAAAGCTCACGCTTTCCGCTACAGACATTCAGTTTTCACACAGTCCGGTGAGAGACGGGACCGGTCCGGCCTGGCCCGCACTCCCCGCAGCCTCACGCCCCGCCGGCAACGGCTTCACCACCGCTTCGCCATCGTCTGTGACGCCGCTGCACCGTATGCGTCTATCCCTTCGCCATGAGATCGCTCCGCCTTAATGCCGTCGTCGCGCTCGGCGCCACGCTGGCCTCATCCCTCTCCGCCGCACTCGTCGAAAAAACCTGGTTCTTCACGACGACCGACACGCTCACGGTCGACGTGCGCCTCGCCAGCCACGTCGATCCCGACTGGGCGGCGAGCGCCCTCGTGCTCTCGCGCATCGACGGACGCGAGCCGCCGCAACGCCTCGCGCTCGACTCCAAGCTCGTCCGCCCGTGGCCTGAAAACGGCGTCACTCGCGTCTCCCTCGCCGGCCTCAAGGTCACCCGCTGGGAGCCGATTTCGCCCGTGCTCTACCGCGTCGCCCTTGATCTCGCCGATCGCGCCGGCCACCGCGAAACCACCGAGGAGCGCGTCGGCTTCCGCTCGTTCACCACGCAGGGCGGCCAGCTCCACTTGAACGGCCGGCCGTTTTTCCTCCGCGGCCTCGCCATCAATCCGCCCAATCGTGGCGTCCCCGAGAAACTCGAGCGCAGCCGCGAATTCGCGGTCGACTATGTGCGCTACCTGCTCGGCCTGCACGTGAACATCATCCGCATCCCCGACGACGAGACGTGGTTCGACGTCTGCGACGAACTCGGCATGTTGGTCTTCGGCGGCAACTACGGCGGCAGCATCAACGGCAAGGGCTCCACCGCCGATCCCGCCGCCTCCGCGGAGTGGTTTCGCGAGACCAAGTTTCACCCGTTCGTCCAGCATCCGAGCCTGATCGTCTACGCGCTCACCAACGAGGTCGCCGGCGAAGGCACCGCGGGCGCGCGCTGGGACAAACTCCTCGGCGCCATCCACCACGACCTGCAACCGTGGGACCCCACGCGCCTCTACATCGCCAACGCCGGCTACGGCTACGGCCGCGTCGGCGAGATCAACGATCTGCACCGCTACTGGGGCTGGTATTACCAGTCACCGTTCACGTTCCTCCACCTGCGCGACAACGAGCGCATCGTCGCCCCCGACAAGGTGCAGCCCCTCACGTTCACCGAGTGCGTCGGCAACTACAACGGCCCCGACGGCCGCACCAACCTCACGCCGAATCACAAGAACCCCGTCTCGCAACTCAACTGGCTCGGCCACGCGCCCACCGCCGAGCAGGGCCCGCTCGGGTTCGCCCACCAGTCGTTCACCATCCGCCAGGCCACCGAACTCTTCCGCCGTCTCCGCCCGCTCAACAACGAGCTCTCCGGCGTCTTCCCCTTCACGATTCTCTTCAACCGCTGGCACGACATCACGAGCTTCGCCGAGATGAGCCCGAAGCCCGCCGCCGATCAACTCCGCGCCTCCTACCAGCCCGTGCTCCTCAGCTGGGAACTCTACACGCCGCAGGTCTACGCCGGCGCCGAACTCCACCCGGTCGCGCACCTCGTCAACGACTCCGACACCGCCGCCGACCTCCGCGGCGCCACGCTCGACTTCGAGGTGCGCGACTCGACGCAGCGCACCGTCGCCGCCGGAAAACTCACCGGCCTCGACGTCGCCTACTACGCCACCGCGCGCCGCCCGCTCACTCTCAAATTGCCCGCGTCGCTCGCGACCGGCTCTTACCATCTCTGGGGTCGGCTCACCTCTGGCGAACGCACCCTCTCCGAAAACCAAATCGACCTCTTCGTCGCCGCGTCCGACTTCGCCCGCGCCGGCGCCGCGCCGCGCACCGCCGTCCGCCTCATCGATCCGGTCGGCACGACCCAGCGCGCGTTCACCCAACTCGGCCTCGCCGCCGCCTCCCTCTCCTTCACGAGCCCGCTCGACCCCGCCGCACCCATAGTCATCGGCGAAGAGGCCGTGGCGAAACTCGACGCCACCCAGTCCGCCGCGCTCGTCGACTTCACGCGCCGCGGCGGCCGGCTCGTGATCCTCCGCCAACCGAGCACCGCCGCCGACGCGCTCGCCAAACTGCTCCCCGCCGCCGTCCGTCTTCCCTCCTCCAGCGTCGACGATCCCGCTTATCCGCCGCCGCCCCGCCCATCGCGCGACAGCATCAACGTCAACCCCGAGCGCCCCGATCACCCCCTGTTCGCCGGCATCGATCGCCGCCGCCTCCAGGTGTGGTCCGACTACACCGGCTGGGACGAAACGAAGAAAGGTCTGCCCCGCATTTACCCCGTGAGCGACGGCTTCGTGCTCACCGACAAGTCCGCCCTCCGCCACACCGCCGTGCTCGCCAACTACAGCGTCGGCCTTGAAGGCCTCGCGCTCGCGGAGTTCTTCCCCCCGAACGGCGACGGCTCCGTCTTGCTCAGCGGCTTCGATCTCGTCGCGCGCGCCGGCCTCGATCCGATCGCCGACCGCCTGCTGCGCAATCTCGTCGCCTACGCCACGCAGCGCGAAGGCCACGAGCGCCACGTGTTGATCGAAGCCCCGATCGTGTGGGGCGACTACGAGACCGAGCGCGGTGTGCTCACCGGCATCAACAGCGGCCTCATGCTCAACTCCCGCCCCGCACTCACCGGTAGCTACCGCGACTCGATCAAGGTCACCGTCACCCCCGAGGGTCATCAATTCGCCGGCGGCCCCGGTGGCTGGAACAGCCGGCCCGGCATCGTCTACGTGCCGTTCGGCCGCCGCCCGTTCGGTCCCTACTCGCACCGCAGCTGGAGCGGCACCCCCGCGCCCGACGTCGAAAATAAAACCGGCGCCAACCTCCGCGCCAAAAATCCCGACGCAATCTACGACGAGCCCGAGGCGCTGACCAACCTCGGCGTCAGCGAAGGCGAGGGTCGCTTCTGGTGTCGCATCCCATCCGGCAAAGCGCAGGCGAACCACCGCCTCTTCAACCCCAGCGACGCGAAACTCACCGTCCGCATCTCCGCCAACGGTCGCGAAGTCGCCGCCGAACTCGCACCAGGTGCGACCGCCGTCGTGACCGTCCCGCTCGCCGCCGAAACCACCACCGTCGAAACCCGCATCCGCGGCGACCGCCGGCTCGTCTTGCTCGAAACCAGTTTCCAATAATCAAACCCCCATGCGCGCCACCTCCCGCCTTTTTTCCCTCACCGCCTCCCTGATTCTCGCTCCGGGAGTCTGGGCCCAGGCCCCCGCCGCCAAACCTCCTGCCGCCGCGCCGGCGGACGAGACCGTGCAACTCTCCCCCTTCGTCGTCGACACCGACCGCGAGACCGGCTGGTCAGCCAACGACACGCTCTCCGGCACCCGCACCCGCCAGGCGCTCAAGGACGTGCCCGTCAACATCGACGCCATCACGACCGATTTCATGGAGGACCTCGGCGTGTTCACCGCGGACGACGTCACGCGCTTCGTCGCGGGCGTCTACGCCGCGCCAGCCATGGAGAATGACAACAACACCGACAACTTCTCGTTCCGCGGCCTCTCCCAACGCTTCAACATCTCGCGAAACTACTTCCGCTGGTATATCCCGACCGACACCTACAACGTCGAGCGCATCGATTTCGGCAAGGGCTCCAACTCGCTCATTTTCGGCGACGTCGAACCCGGCGGCCAGGGCTCCGCGTTCACGAAGCGCGCCCTCTTCAAGAATTTCGGCACCGTGCTCCTGCAGACCGGCAGCAACCGCGCCTACCGCGTGCAACTCGATGTCAACCGGCGGCTCGGCCAGAAGGTCGCCGTGCGGTTCAACGCCGTGAAACGCGCCGACAAAACTTTCCAGGATTTTTCGGAATACGGTTTCAAGGGCGCGCACCTCACCTTCACCTACCGCCCGCTGCCTACCACCGAGATCCGCGTCGAATACGAGAAGGGCGACATCCGCAACCAGCGCGGCTACGCGGGCGTGCAGATCCGCGAGCAATCCGCCCGCTCGCTCGCCCTCTCCGGCACCGGCTGGTATGTCACCTCCGACGACACGAACAATTTCTTCGCGCAGAACACGCTCGCCGCCGCCGACCGCAGCACCGCCAACAATCCCGCTGGCGGCTCCCCTAGCTTGATCGAAGGCGGTTTCTTCGACGTCACCATGCGCAACGCCGCCGGCGCCGTCGTCGGCACCAAGCGCTTCAACGCTTACCCGAAGAACTACAACATCCGCGGCAGCTGGGATGGCTACGGCCGCCCGTTCGACACCTACTCGATCACGGTCGAGCAGCGCTTCGGCAACCTCGGCCTCGAGTTCGCCTACAACCACCAGAACCAGGAGGGCCTGCGCAACGACAACTATTTCTCCAACGTGATCAGCTTCGATGTGAACGGCCGCCCCTACACCGACTCCGTCGGCATCGACCTGAAACGGTTCGGCAACGACGTGGACGCGTTCCGCTTCACCGTCGCCTACCCGTGGCAGGTCACGAAGTGGATGAAGCAACTGGTCATCATCAGCGGCGACTATCGCGAGGATTTCACGAACAACTTCCGCTGGTTCCTCTACAATCTCGCCACCGTCAACGCAGGTGGCCGCATCAACACCACCAACGATCGCATCCGCTTCCGCGCCTACCTCGACAACGCCGATTTCTACTCGAAGGCGTTCTTCCAGCAGTTTCTCCTGCAGAACCTGCCGAAGTCGGCGACGTTTCAGCCGGGCATGTTCGCCATTCAGGCCGGTGCCAGCGCCGCCGACGCCACCGAGTATCGCCAGCAATCCGCCGTCGGCGTGTCCACGAGCGGCAACTATTTCAAAGGCCGCATCCAATCGCTGTTCGGCGTGCGCTGGGATTGGAACAAGACTCTCGATTTCGTCGGCACCGAACGCGACGCCCGCGGCGAGGACCTCCCGCCCGCGCATCCCCGCAACGCCCCCTCCGGCGATTACCTGCGCAACCCGAATCTCGACCAGTCCAACAAGAGCTACTCCGGCGGCCTCACCGTGCGTCTCACGCCCGACCTCAACGCCTATGCGGTCTACTCAAACTCGTTCCGCTTCCAGGACGCGCGCACCTTCGACCGCAAGCCCTTCGGCCCGATCACCGGCACCACGAAGGAAATCGGCCTCAAAGGCGACATGTTCAACAACAAGGTCACGTTCACGCTCGGCGCCTTCCACATCGACCGCGCCAACGTCGAGTTTCGCTGGAACCCGTCCACATTCACCGCCGCCGATGTCGAAAACCTTTTCAACCCGAACAACCTCGCGCCCGGCTCGCCCGGCTACCTGAAGCCGTGGGACGACGTGAACCAATACCGCGACATCCTCTCCACCGAGACCTCGAAGGGCTTCGACGCCACGCTGCTCTTCCGCCCGCTCAAGGGCCTGCAAACCCGCTTCACGCTCGCGAAGGCCGACGTGGTCACGCGGCCCGACTTTTCCACCTTCAAGGCCTACCTCGCGGCCGCCATCGCGCGCGGCAACGAATCGCCCGCGCTCATCGCCGAGGCGCAAGACGTGCTCAACAGCTCCGATTTTTCCACCAAACCCACCGGAGCGCGCGCCTCGCCCTGGTCGGCGAGTTGGGTGTTTGACTACGCCTTTTCGCGCGAAGCCTGGGCCCCGCTCCGCGGCGTGCGTGCCGGCGTCAACGGCAGCTGGCGCGACAACTACCTCCTCGCCATCGTCGGCGGCAGCGAATTCTACGGCGGCACCTCGCACCTCGTGAACGCCTACGTCATGCGCGACCAAAAAGTCTGGAGCCAGCAGGTGCGCTTCCGCCTCGGTGTGCGCAACATCGCCGACCTCGAAAACGGCCAGACCCGCCGCACCGGCACGACCACGCTCGCCAACGGCACCACGCTCTACCGCCTCGTCTACGTGATGCCCACCCAATGGGACCTCTCCGCGACGGTGCGCTTCTGAAGTCGTGGACGAGGCGTCTCGCCTCGTGCTTTGTTCGATCGTCACCCTTCAGTCCACTCATGTCCACCTCCCGTCGCGCCTTCCTCGAACTCACCGCCGCCGCCACGGCGCTCAGCGCCACCCGCCTTCGCGCCGCCGAATCACGCCCCGTGCCGCCCACCGGCGCCGACGATCGTGCGACGTGGTGCCGCCTCGCCACCCGCCTCGCTGATCCTGTGCTCGGCGCCCTCGCCGCGCGCCGTCTCAAGGCCACGATGCCCGTGGAGTCGGCGCCCAGTTCGCGCGACCGCCCGATGTTCACCCACCTCGAGGCCATCGGCCGCCTTCTCGCCGGACTCGCTCCGTGGCTCGAACTCGGCGGCGACGACACCGCCGAAGGCCGCGAGCGGTCCCGCCTCGCCGCCCTCGCCCGCTCCGCGATCGACGCCGCCACCGATCCCGCCTCGCCGGATTTTCTCAATTTCTCCAAGGGCTCGCAGCCGCTCGTCGACTCGGCGTTTCTCGCGCAGGCGTTGCTGCGCGCTCCGACCGAACTCTGGAAAAGACTCGACCCACGCGTGCAGGCCAACGTCCTCGCCGCGCTCGCTTCCTCCCGCGGCATCAAGCCCGGCGAAAACAACTGGAAGCTCTTCGCCACGACCATCGAGGTTTTCATGCACCGCGCTGGGGCCAAGCGGGACGATGCGCGCCTGTTCGACGGCATCGCCAAACACCGCGACTGGTATGTCGGCGACGGTTTTTACGGCGATGGCCCGGAGTTTCATTGGGACTACTACAATTCCTTCGTCATTCAGCCGATGCTCGTCGAAGCCCTCGACGTCGTCGGCGACGAATCGCCCGAGTGGAAAACGTTCCAGAAAAAATCCCGCGATCGCCTCACTCGCTGGGCCGCCATCCAGGAGCGCCTGATCTCACCGGACGGCTCCTACCCCGTCATCGGCCGCTCGATCGCCTATCGTTGCGGCGCGTTTCAAGGCCTCGCCCTCGCCGCGCTACGCCGCGCCCTGCCGCCCGAAGTCACTCCCGCCCAAGCCCGCGTCGCCCTCACCGCCGTGATCCGCCGCACCCTCGAAGCGCCCGGCACGTTCGACTCCAACGGTTGGCTCCGCATCGGCCTCGCCGGCGCCCAACCCGGTCTCGGCGAAACCTACATTTCCACCGGCAGCCTCTACCTCTGCAGCGTGGCGTTTCTGCCGCTCGGCCTCCCCGCGGGCGACCCGTTCTGGTCCGCGCCCGCCGCGAAAACCACGTGGCAAAAAGTCTGGTCCGGCGAAAATCTCCCCGCCGATCACTCGATCCGCAGTCCGAAGTAAATTCGCGGAAGCGCCCTCTCACCCGGGAAGAGTGCGGCAACCCGCCTCGTTACCTCGGCGGCTACCACGTTTCGACGGCTCCGCCGAGAGTTTCCTTGCCTCCGGACTGCTCCGCGCGGTGGATTGCATCACTCCCTGCCCGCCCCACCACCTGCCGCGGCTGTCTCGGCCGCGGCGCATCGCTGCCCACGCGTATGCCGATTCCACTGACCAACCCAACCCTCCAGCTCCGCCCGATCGCGAGCGGTTTCGCGCGCCGAGCCGCCGGTGTCTTGCTCGGTCTCCTTCTCGCCTCGACCGCCCTCGCACAAGCCACGCTCACCGGCGTCGTCACCAACAGCGCAACCGGCGCGACCCTCGAAGGCGCGCGCGTCTTCATCGCGGAGCGCAATGTCGAAGCCGTGACCGATTCCCTCGGTAGTTTCCGTTTCGAGAATGTCGCGCCTGGCCGGCTTTCGCTGACCGTCTCCTACACCGGGCTCACGACGGCGACGATCACCGCCGACGTCGGCGCTGCCGGCACCACGCACCGCAACGTCGGCCTCACCGCCGCGATCTACCAACTGGAAAAATTCGTCGTCGGCTCCGAACGCGAGGGCAACGCCAAGGCCATCACACTCCAGCGCCTCAGCGATGGCGTGAAAAGCATCGTCTCGGCCGATGCCTTCGGCGGACTCGCGGGAAACCCCGCCGACCTCGCAATGCGCCTGCCCGGCGTCGAGGGTGAATCCGTCGGCGGTGACATGCGCTACCTCCGGATTCGCGGTCTGCATCAAAACCTCTCGTCGATCTCACAGGACGGCAACCGCCTCGCCGATGCCGGCTCGGCCGGCGCCACGCGCGAGTTTCAATTTCAGACCGTCGGTTCCGATTCGATCGAGCGCATCGAAGTCACCAAGTCGCCCACGCCCGATCAGGACGGCGACTCCATCGGCGGCGTGGTGAATCTCGTTTCCAAAACCGCCTTCGACAGTTCGCCGGAGCGCCGGCTGCGCGGCTCGATCGGCGCCATCTGGCGCGCCACCGACCCGCGTGATCCGTCGCGACCCAACGCCTCCTTCTCCTATTCCGAGGTCTTCGGCGGTCGCCTCGGCGTGAACCTCAATCTCGCCTACCGCCCGCACGGCTCGATCATCGATATGTCGACGCAGGGCCACCAGCAGCTCGCGGCCGGGGTCGAGGGCCCGGCGTATCAATACCTGCTCACCGCCCTCGATTTTCGCAATGTGCGCACGCGCTTCGGCGGCGGCCTCCGCCTCGATTTCAAGTGGGACGACCGCGTGCGGTTTTTCACGAATCTCCAACTCCACAAACACATCGAACACAGCGACCACGCCCAAGCCACGTGGCAGACCAACCAGGCCGTCGCCACGCTCGACGCCGCCGGCAATCCCACCGGCACCAACGGCATCTTGCCCGGCTACACCGACTACGAAACGCGCGTCCGCGCCGTGGTCGCCAGCACTCTCGCGCTCACCTCGCAGGCATTCTACAAGCTGGGAAAAACACTCTCGCTCAACGCCGGTGGCTTCCATCGCTACCCCACGCTCGCGATCGACTACGATGTCTATTCCTCGCAATCGAAGGCCGACTATCCCGGCAACAACTCGCTCACCTACACGGTGCGCAACCTCGGTTTCACGATCCGGAAGGATGCGCGCCTCTTTCCTTCTATCACGCAGACCGCCGGCTCGGATTGGACGCAACTCGGCAGCTTCACCGACAACGCCTACAACAGCGCCCGCATGGTCGGCTGGGATGGTTATCTCGGCGCCACGCTCAACGTGAAGAAAACGTTCATCGCGCCGCGCCCATTTTACGTGAAGGCCGGCTTGCGCTTCCGGGAGCAAACCCGCGACCTCGACAACACTCCTTACAACACCGTCTACCTCGGCCCCGATGGCGTGATGGGCCCCAACGCCGCCCTCGGCGGCCGCAACGACGACAACCTCGCCCAGTTTGGCCTGATGAACCGCTCGTTCCCCGGCACCGAGCTGCGCCGCTACGGGCGTCTCCCGTTCCCGGCCTTCCAAGCCGTCGGCCGCATCGACGATCTCGACGCCGACATCGCCGCCAACCCCACCCACTGGCGCCGCTCGCTCGCGACCGATCTCCAGGCCGCCTACACCAACAACCAGCAGTTCACCGAACAGATCCGCGCCGGCTACCTCATGGGCCAGACGCTGTTCGGCCGCCTCAGCCTGCTCTCCGGGGTGCGCATCGAGGACACCTTCACGAAAGGCACCGGCTCCCTGCAAGTGCTCACGCCCGAGGAGCGCGCCCGACGCGCCGCGTGGGGCACCGCGCCACTCACCGATGCCGAGATCACCCGCCGCGCGAAGGAGGAATTCGGCCGCCGCACGACCCGCACCGGCTCCTATCGCAGCGTGTTTCCCGGCCTCCACGCCAAATACCAGTTCGCCCGCAACCTGCTCGCGCGCTTCAGCTACTCGGAAAACATCGGCCGCCCCGGAGTCGGCCAGCTCATCCCGCGAACCACCGTCAACTACGACAACCAGACGCTCTCCACGTCCAATCCCTCCCTCGAACCTCAGTGGGCCAGGAACTACGACCTGAGCGCCGAGTTCTATTTCGAGCCGGCCGGCACGCTCAGCGTCGGCGCGTTTCGCAAGGACATCTCGAAATTCATCTACACCGCCGGCGGCACGCTCGTCGGCTCCGGCCCGGACAACGGCTTCAACGGCGACTATGCCGGCTTCGCCATGACCACCCAATACAACGGCGGCTCCGCCCGCGTGAAGGGCATCGAGTTCGGCTACATGCAGCAGTTCACATTTCTGCCCGCGCCGTGGAACGGCTTCGGTGCGTTTGCCAACGCCACACGACTCCAAGCCGAGGGCAACTACGGTTCCGGCACGGCCATCGCCCTCGCGCCCAACCCGCGCATCGCCGGCTTCAATCCTTTCATCGCCAATGCCGGTCTCTCCTACATCCGCGGCCGACTCAACCTGCGCGTCAGCTACAACTATCGCGACCG
This sequence comes from Verrucomicrobiota bacterium, assembly GCA_016235555.1. Classification (GTDB taxonomy): domain Bacteria; phylum Verrucomicrobiota; class Verrucomicrobiia; order Opitutales; family Opitutaceae; genus JACRKC01. The sequence continues at coordinate 115,055 of JACRKC010000088.1, read as the reverse complement.
CTACCTCGGCACCTTCAACGCCAACGAATCCCGCGCCGTCTATTTCGCCGCGCGCCCGACCGTCGACGTGAAGACTCTCTTCAACCTTAACCGTCACCTCAGCCTCTACCTCGACGTCGTCAATGTCTTCACGCAGCCCGATCGCGAAACCCAGTTCGGCTACGGCCGCCCGCAAACCACCCACCTCATGCGCCCCCAATTCCTCTTCGGCGCCAACCTCCGCAACTAGTGCAGCGCCCCGGAAGAAACGTGACAGCGCAACGCCGGGTAGCTGCTATAAGCGTGAGCGAGTGGCTCGCCCGGAAACCACTCGCTCACGCTCGCGGCTACACCCCACGAAATCTCGGTGTCGCTGCGCTAGGAAGTGATTTCAAACTCATGAAACCGCGCGATACAGAATTGTGGGAGGGGCTTGATGCCCCGACGCGCGGCCCCTACCGAAGCCCGTCGGGGCATAAAGCCCCTCCCACAAGATTTGAAAACACTCCCTAGTCGTGGCTGAGCCGTCCCGGCTCAGGTTTTTTCTCACCCATGCGCGCCTTCCGCTCCCGTCACTCCGTCCTCCTTCGCCTCGCCCTCTGCCCCGCGCTCGCCCCATTCGCGACCGCCGCCGCCGCGCCGCGCCCGCCCAACCTCATCCTCATCGTCAGCGACGATCAGGGCTTCGACCTCGCCTGCTACGGCTCGAAGCAATTCGTGACGCCCCACCTCGACCGCATGGCGGCCGAGGGCGTGCGTGCCACGAGTTTCTACGTCACCGCCTCCGTCTGCACGCCGTCCCGCAGCGGCCTCATCACCGGGCGCTACCCGCAGCGCAACGGCACCTACGAGATGATCCGCAACGACATGGTCAACTACGGCCACCGTTACACGAAGGCCGAGTATGCCATCTCGCCGGAGATGACGCTCGGCCTCGACCCGCGTGAACTCACGTTCGGCGATGTGCTGCACACGTCCGGTTATCGCAACGCCTGTTTCGGCAAGTGGGACATGGGACAAGCCCGCCGCTTTCTCCCGCTGCAACGCGGCTTCGATGTCTTCGTCGGCCACGGCAACAACGGCATCGATTACTACACGCACGAACGCTACGGCGCGCCTTCGCTGTTCCGTGGCAACCAACTCTCCGTCGCCGACAAGGGCACCTATGCCACCGAGCTGTTCCGGCGCGAAGCTGTGTCGTTTGTGCGCGCTCACCGCGATCGGCCTTTCTTTCTCTACCTGCCCTTCAACGCCCCGCACGCCGCCTCGAATCTCGAGAAAGACTCCAACCAGGTCCCCGCCCACTACCTCAAGAAATACTATCCCGACCGCGATCCCGCGCTGCCCGCCACGAAATACGCCGGCATGGTCACCGCGATGGACGAAGCCATTGGCGAACTCTTCGCAGCGCTCCGAGAACTTGGCCTCGACCGCGACACCTTCGTGCTCTTCATGGCCGACAACGGCCGCAACGGCGCCCGCATCGACGAGGTCCGGCTGCGCGGCGGCAAGAGCTCCGGCTTCGAGGGCGGCCTGCGCGTGCCACTGCTCGCGTGGTGGCCCGGCGTCCTGCCCGCCGGCCGGACCACGCACGAGTTTCTCACTGCATTGGAGATCCTGCCCACACTCACCGCCGCTGGCGGCGCCAGGTTGCCCACCGGCGTGAAATTCGACGGCTTCGACATGCTGCCCGTGCTCCAGGGCAAAACACCGTCGCCGCGCCAGGAGATGTTCTGGGACTGGCCCGACGGCTACCAAGCGGCGCGGGTTGGGAATTGGAAATGGATCTCACACTCGCCCCGGAGCCGCCGCGGCGAAGTCCCCGAGACCGAGGAACTCTTCGACCTCGCCGCCGATCCCGGCGAAAAGAACAACCTCATCAAGGCGCACCCCGAACGCCTCGCCGCCGTGAAGGCCCGTTTCGCCGCCTGGCAGGCCGAGATGGAGGCCGCCGAGCCCCGCGGCCCGTTCCGCAATCATTGACTGTGTAAGGAGGAGGGCGGGGTCGCCGCACCCCGCCATTCGAGGTGCCGTTCACGCTCCCGCACCAGAAACCCTCCGCCCCGCCCGGCGTCTTGCTTCGCGATGCGCTCAGCCTTCGTCGCCCTCTTCCTCGCCATCGCCGCCGCGAACCTCGCGTCTGCCGCCTCCTTCCCGAAGCCGAATCCCGATCGCGCTTTCGCCGACCTCAAGGTCTACGACGAGGCGGGCCGCCCCTGGCGCGCCGCGCGTGAGGATTGGGCCGGCGCCAGGCAGCGCGTCGCCAACGATCCCGCGTGGGCCGACTGGCTCAAGCGCGAGCGCACCACCGTCGATGCCTGGATGAAGACGCACCGCGACCGCGTCGAGTGGGTCGCCGGCTGGTCGCACGACGGCATCAGCCCCAAGGATGGCTCCCGTGTCACGTGGACCGAAAAAATCCCGCGCGAAGTGGTGCAGTTTTTCAGCAGCCCCTCCGACCCGCAAATCGAGATCACGCCAAAGCTGTTCGCCTGGTGGGTCGTCAGTTTTCGCGGTCGCCACGTCGACACGATGGAGCGCGCCGCACGCCTCTTCCGCCTCACTGGCGAGGCACGCTACGCCGATTGGGTTGCGCAGCAGATGGATTTCTACGCCGACAACTACCTCAAGTGGGAAGCACCGAAACCCGAACAGGGCGCGCGGCTGTTCTGGCAGACGCTCACCGAAGCCTCGAATCTCGTGAAGTTCACCGAGGCGGTCCGCCTGCTCGGCGACCGCGTGCCCGCGGCGAAACGCGCCGGTTGGGCTGACAAGTTCTTCCGCCCCGAGGTCGCCGTCATCAACAAGAACATGCAGACGATCCACAACATCGCCACCTGGCAGCGTTGCGCCGCCGCGCAGGTCGCGTTGCTGCTGGGCGACGAAGCGATGTGGCGCGAGGCGATCGACGGAAAATTCGGCCTGCGCCGGCAGATGGCCGACGGCATCACCAGTGACTACCTCTGGCACGAGCAGTCGCTCGGCTATAACAACTTCGTGGTTCGCGCGGTGCTCTCGCTCTTCACCGCGGCCGGCATCCAGGGCCGCGCCGATGAACTCGCCGCCGAGATGTCCACCGCCGAAAATCTCATGATCGCGCCCACCTACCTGCGGTTTCCCGACGGGCGGCTGCCCAATCCGGCTGACAGCGGCAGCATCGGCACCGCCCCGAACCGCGAGGTCTTCGCCGACACCTACCGCGTGTTTCCGACCACGCTCGGCCTCGAGGCCGTGGCAGGCGTGCGCGACTGGAACATCCTGCTCGACCCGCCGCCTGCCGTGAGCTCGTCGAACGGGCCGCCCCCGCCTCGCGCCGTGGTGTTGCCGGAGGTCACGAGTCGCAGTTTCGAGACGACGCGCATGGCCCTCCTGAAGTCCGGGCCGTGGCAGGTCTTCGTGCACTACGGTCAGCTCACCCGATCGCACGCGCAGGCCGAAGCGCTCAACTACTCCGCCTATTTCGGCACCACCGATATCACGCACGATTCAGGCACCGTCGGCTACGGCTCGCCGCTCTACAAGGGCTACTACGCGCGCGGCGCCAATCACAACGTCCCGCTCGTCAACGGCGAGGGCCAGGAGCCGCAGCACGCCGGCGAGTTGATCAATTTTTCCGCCACGCCCGCGAGCGTCTCGGTCGCGCAGCCGCACTATCGCAAAGACGCCGCCGCCACGCGCACGCTCAAGATCGACGGCGACCGCCTCGTCGACGTCGCCACGGTCACCTGTAACGGCGCCGCGAAAAAAGGCCTCGGCTTCGCGCTGCAGCTCCAGGGTAAAGTGAAACTGCCCGCGAGCTTCGCCGCCGAAAAAGACTTCGGGACCGGAAGCCCGGAACCATTCCGCTACTGGCGCAACGTCCGCAGCGCCGCCTACACCGACCGGGCCGAGTTCGATGTCGCCTACGGCACCACGACGATGCACGTCGTGCTGGAAGCGCCCGGCAGGTTCCAGCTCTTCCATGGCTCGACGCCCGACGTGCCCCCGCACCGCCGCGAGACGTTCTACATCCAGCTCGCCGAGCCCGCTGCCTCCGCGACGTTCACCACGACGTTCTCGCCCGCCAGGTAATACCGATGACGAAGAACATTTGAGCCGCTCACCCGCCGCTTGCCGGCGGGCTGCGGTCCTGCCCGCATCGACCTGGCCGGCCACGCGCGCCAGCGCGACCACCCAAGAGCGAAGGGCGATCAGTCCTGGACACCACGAGCGGGCCGGAGATTTTCCCCGGGGCCGGAGGCGGTCCACGGAGGCCCTTCGCTCACGGCACTTCGTAGACCTCGACGAGCACCATGCCGGTGCCGCCGTTGGCACTTACCGTTTGCAGCGTGTAGGCCCCCGGTTCCAGCGGCATGAAAATCGCCGCGTCACGGCTCGTCGCGCTCGCGTAGCGAAAGGCCCCGGCCCGATCGAAGGCGGCGTTCAACCGATCCGCCCCGCTCAGCCCCCAGTCGTCGTTCGTCGCCACGACCGTGTTACCCCGCTGCAAAATCATGGAGGGCCGCGCCAGCGCATCCGTCACCCCGAACGCCGACAATGACGGCCCCACCGAGCGCAGCAGGATCGTGCGTTGCGAACGACCGCCCACGACGAAGCCGATGATGAAGCTGTCGCCCGGCGTGGCCAGCCGCGACCGGGCCGAAATATTGATGAGCGCGCGGTCCGCGCTGTTCTCCGCCGTCGGCTGGATCCGGGGATCGACCGCATTCGCCGATGCCGTGAACTGGAACATGAATTTCGCTCCTTCGTCGATGCGTTTGCCGGTGAAGCGGCACACGATCGATGCCCCGCCGTTGTCGATGATGTCCAGGATGCCGTATTGCATGCGGGCGAGATACGGTCCCGCCGAATACGGCCCGCCCTTGACGTTGAAGTCGCGCGCCAGCGGCGCCGCGTGGAGCACGTAGAGAGGCGCCCCGCCGCCCGTCGCGTAGTCCGAATGCGTGCCGTCGTCGTAAGCCAGCGCGTGCATGTCACCGCCATAGACGACCAGATTGCGGATGCGGTTCTCCTTGATGAAATCCGCGATCTCCGCGCGTTCGGTGGCATATCCGCCCCACGTATCGTCCCCGACCGTCGCCGGGGCAATCCACGGCACCGTGCACACCCAGAGGATGAGCGGATAGCCTGTATCGCGGGCATCGATCAGCTCTCGTTTGAACCACGCCTTCTGCGCGGCGCCCATGCGGGTCTTCGTCGCCGACTCGGGCAGGATCGCCGGCACCTGGGCCGTGCGAAGGTCGGTCATGATCACCCGCACGCGGCCGATCGTGAAGGCTTGTCCCACGGTATTGTCCCCCACTTGGAGCGGGTAGTGGGGCACATACTCCCGATATACCGTGCGGGTCGCCAGGGAGCCGGCCGCGGTGCCATCGGAATCATTGCCGCCGGCAAAATCGTGATCGTCCCACATGTAGGCGATCGGCGCACTGCGCAGCATGGCGCCCAGCACCGAATGCTTGAGCGTGTTGTCGTAAGGAATCCGGAAATCCTCCGGCGTCGTCGACGTGAGGTCGCTGTAGTGCAGATCGCCGTTGTAGAGCAGGAGCAGCGGTTGTTCCGCGATCACCGCCTCGGCGCCGCGATGCTCGGGCTCGCGGTAGTCCGTATCGCCGATGAGGGCGATCTTGAACGAGCCCGCCCCGAGCGGGAACGTGCGAAACCGCCCCCGCGAAGTCGCCTCCGTCCGCACCACGCCGTCGACCTCGACGCCGTAGTAGTAAGTCGTCGATGGCTGGAGCCCCCGGATGTCGAGTTTGACGGTGTTGCCAGTCCCGGCGCCCGTCGTCTGCCCGACTGAAAAGACCGGCGCGGTCAGCTGCTCGCTGGCCGACACCGCCAGCCGGACCCGCAGCCCCGCTTCGACCAGCCGGACGCAAACCGTTGCGCTGCTGGAAGTGACGTTTCCGCTCCACGCCCCGCTGACAAACGGCGAGACCGTCCCCTGCCCGCGAACACCGGCGACGGTGACCGCCAAGGCGCACAGCCAGATCGAAAACGAGCGGCTATGTGAGGAGAAAAACATTTGCTTTTAGATGGGCACGCCGGTCGCTGAGGCAAGCGCGAAGACCACGGCCGTCCGGCGCGAAATCAGCCCTGGCATTCGAGTCGTCTCAGGAAAAGGGCACCGGGTGTTTGACACCGGAAACCGCCCGTGGTGCGACCCGGCCCGGTTCGTCGCACGGTTGATCCGGTGATCCCGGAAACCGCCGGCCCGCCCGGCGCCCAAAATCACCCCGACGGCGCACGCAGGATTGCATTTATGGTCCATCGCCCTAGTCATCCCCTCGCCCAAATGACCCGGACTCTCCGCTTCCAGCGTGGTTGTTGCGCGCTTTTCCTCACCTGGTGCATGACGGCGACGCTCTGCGCCGACCCGATCATCAGCGAGTTCCTCGCTGCCAACAAAAAGAACCTCGCCGATGCCGACGGCGACTACTCCGACTGGATCGAAATTCACAACCCTGATGCCGCGCCGGTTGACCTCGATGGCTGGTATCTCACGGACAGCGCCGGCAACAAGGATCGCTGGAAATTCCCGGCCGTCATCCTGCCGGCCGGCGGCTACCTGGTCGTCCACGCCTCGGGCAAGAACCGCCGCGACCCGACGAAACCGCTGCACACCAATTTCTCGATCGAAGCCGAGGGTGAATACCTCGCGCTCGTCAAACCCGACGGCACCACGGTCACCAGCGAGTTCGCGCCGAAATTTCCCGTCCAATACGAGGATATTTCCTACGGACTCGCCCAACCCGCCGTCGCCGGCCAACCCGCCCGCCACGGCTATTTTCGCTCGCCGACACCCGGAGCTCAAAACGGCAGCGCCGCCGCGATGATGCCGACCGAGCGCGTGACTTTCTCCCGCGCCGCGGGCCCCTTTGTCGGGAGTTTCACGCTTACGCTCAGCGGCGCTTCGGCCGGACAACGCATTCGCTATGTCGTATCCCCGACCAGCACGGCCGGAGCGTTGCCGGTCGAGCCGGCCGCGGCGTCCTCCGAATATACGGGGCCGGTCACGATCTCCGCCTCTTCGCTGGTCACGGCCACGGTCTTTTCCTCCGACAGCAGCCAGCGCGGTTTCCCCACCACGGTGCCCTACCTCCGGATCGGCAATACCGGCGCCGACCGGCTCGACACGTTTTCGAGCCAGATGCCGTTGCTGATGATCGACCTCGCCGGCGTCGGCTCCCTCTCCAAGGAAACCGGCGAAAAGAGCGCCCTGTTTTACTGCTGGGAACGTCCCTCGACCGGCGGCACGGCGGTGACGGCCGCCCCGTCCGTTTTCAGCTTCGGCACGGTCAACGTCCGCGGCGCCTCGTCCTCGGATTTTCCGAAGCGCAGCTACTCGATCAAACTCACCGACGCCGCCGGCACCCCCATTCCCCAGCCCCTCTACGGACTGCCGGCCTTCGACAACTGGACGCTGATCGGCCCCTGGAATTACGACCGCACCCTGATCCACAACGTCTTCACCTACGAGTTGAGCAACCGCCTCGGCCGCTGGGCTCCTCGCACCCAGCTCGTCGAGCTGTTCATCAACGGCTACGGCGACGATCTCGATAACACCGACTACGCCGGAATCTACGTCCTCACGGACCCGATCCGGGTCGACCCGAAACGCGTCGCCATCACCGCGATCGGCTCGGGTGACACGGGCGCGCGCACCGTCACCGGCGGCTATCTGGTCAAATGCGATTTGCCGGACTCCGACGAATTCAGCTTCCAATCGCCCCGCGCCTGGCCCGGCCTGCCGTTCGCGATCACGGTCTCCCATCCCAAACTCCCCGCGATGCCGAAAGCCCAGCGCGATTACATCCAGGGCTATTTCCAAGGCTTCGAGAACGCCCTCTACGCGGATTACAACGTCGGGTTCAGCCAGCGCACCTACCTCGATTACATCGACCGCGGCAGCTGGGTCGATCACCACCTGCTCAATACTTTCACGTCCAACGTCGACGCGTTCTTCCGCAGCGCCTACATGGTCAAGGAACGCGAGGGCCGCCTCTCCGCCGGCCCGATGTGGGACAACGATCGCTCGATGGACGGGGGCGACTATCGCACCAAACGAACCGACGTGTGGAGCGGTCCGGATGGCGCGACGAATTTCTGGGCCGACGGCTGGTTCGCCGTGCTGGCGCGCGATCCCGAGTTCATGCAGGCTTGGATTGACCGGTGGCACAGCCTGCGGAGCACGGAATTCTCCACCACCAGCCTCACGACCCTGGTTGACAGCATCGCCTCCCGCATCGGGGTCGCCGCCGCCACGCGGGACGCGGTGCGGTGGCCGGACAACACGAGCCGCTTCGGCGCCGACTGGCAGGGCGAAATCAACAACATGAAAACCTGGCTCACCGCCCGCGCCGCGTGGATCGACGCGCAGTTCACCGCGCCACCCACCCTCACTTCGGCCGGCGGATCCCTCAGCCTGACTCCGGCGGCGGGCACCCAGCTCATTTACACCACCGACGGCTCCGACCCGCGGCTCATCGGCGGCGGGATTTCCCCCAAGGCCCGCACGTCGACGACGCGCGTCACCCTCGCCGATACGACCAATCTTCAGGCGCGCAGCTATGCCGCCGGCGTCGATCCGACCGTGGTGCCCAGCAGTCGCTGGAGCGGTCGCGTGGCCGGCCCCCGCGCCGGCGACTCCCCCATCGCCCGGCTCGCGAACCTTTCCATCCTGACCTCGATCACGAGTTCGACGCGCAACTTCACCGTCGGCACCGTCATCGGCGGCCAGGGCACCGGCGGACCGAAACCCCTGCTCGTCCGCGCCGGCGGGCCGTCGCTCGCGGCGCTCGGCGTGACCGGAGCGCTCCCCGACCCCCGGCTCGAACTTTTCCGCGGCCAGACCTCGATCGATTCCAACAACGACTGGGATGGCGATGCCACGCTCGCCGCGGCTTTCGCCAAGGTCGGCGCGTTCGCCTACGCCGCCAACTCTTCCAAGGACGCCGCGATTTTCAGCACCGGGACGCCCGCCGGCAACTACACCGTGCAAGTCACGGGCGGCAGCACCGGCACCGGCACGGTCATCGCGGAACTCTACGATGCCACCCCCAACGTCGAGTTCGACTCCACGACACCGCGACTCATCAACGTCTCGGTGCTCAAGCAAATCGACGCGGATGAGACGCTCACCGCGGGATTCGTGATCGGTGGCACGGCCGCCAAGCAAGTGCTGGTGCGCGCGGTCGGCCCCACCCTGGCCGACGCGCCATTCAACGTCGCGGGCGCGATGCCCAATCCCCGCATCGATCTGTTTTCCGGCTCCAGTGTCACCGCCTCGAACGACGACTGGGGTGGCGGCGCCACCTTGTCCGCCGCATTCGCGGCGGTCGGGGCATTTGCGCTGCCGGCCAACAGCCGCGACGCGGCGCTGCTCGTCACGCTCCAACCGGGAAACTACACCGCGCAAGTCGGCGGAGTCGGCGGCAGTTCCGGCGTGGCCTTAGTCGAGGTTTACGAAGTTCCGTAAGCGCATTCGCCGCCCGCAGTCAGCGCCTGGGAGGGGGTGATCTCCGCACGCCCACGTGCATCTCCGTCTTTGCGCCGCCGCGGCAGGAGTGGCGCTTTTCAAGCGCCGCCGCCCGAACCCGGCGACTGAAAACCACCATTCCTACAGCTCTGCGGTCGACATGAGGAGAGCGAGACGCACTCCCGCCGCCCTCACCCATTTCCTTGCCCAGTCACCCGCCGCACTCCGGCGTCACTGGAGAACCACGTCGACAATCTCGCCTGGCTTCACCTGAAAGCCCGCCGGCAACACCACGTGCACCCGCAACCCCGATTCCGGGGCGACGTTGGTCGGCAGTCGCAGCGCCGCCTGCATCGACAGCGAAATCGGTTCCATCGCGGGGCCCACACCCGCAACCGTGGTCTGGGCGAGCTGACGGCCTTGCCCGCGCGACCGGATTTGCGCCGGCATGCCCGGCTTGATGTCCATCGCGATCGGCTGGCGCAGGAAACCGACGAGCCGCTCAGGCTTGGTCGACGCGATCCGCACGATGCTGTCGCCCGTGGCGAGATTTTCACCCGGACGACGACTCACCACCGAAACCACGCCATCGATCGGCGCGATCAGCGGTTGCGGCAACGACTGCGCTTCCGCCAGCTTCAGCTTTGCTTCCGCCACGCCGATGGCCGCCGACAGCGCGCTTTGAGGCGCAAGGCTGCTGTCCTTTTCATCCTTCGGCGCGTGGCTGCGCACAATCGGTTCGAGGTGATTCACCAACCGGGTCTGTTCCGTCAGTTGGGCGACCAGTGAATCCCTCGCCACGCGCAATTGCGCGATCGACTGCTCGGTCACCAGGCCTTGTTTGAACAACGCCTCCGCGCGGGCCAGATCCGCCTCGGTCTGCTGAAGCTTGCCGTTCAAGTCCGCCAGTTCCACGCGCCGCATCATCCAATCGATCTGCAGCCGCTCAAATTCCAGCGCCACCCGCTGGCGGTCCGTCGCCCCCGCCATCGTTGCCGCCATCTCCTGCAACTCGGCGCGCACGACCGCGAGGGTGGCCTCGGCCACCTGCGGGCTCACATGTGCCACCAGCGCCACGACCTCGCCCGCCTTCACCGGCTGCAGGATCGCAACTTTCAGCGCCGTCAATGTGCCGGCCGCCGAGGTGCGCACCTCGGCGTGGGGCGCCTCGGCCTCGGCGATCAACGTCGCCGGCGTCACCCAGCGATTCCACATCCAGGCGGCGACGATCACCCCGACCGCGAACACCACGCGCGGGACATACAGCAGCCGGATTTCGCGCCAGCGTTGCGCGGGCGGTGTCGGGATGGGGCCGAGAATGCGCGGGTCGTTCATGGGCTAGATCTCCGATTCGTCAGCCGCCTGCACGCTCGACACCCGTTCCACCCCGGGCACCGAAGCCAGTTCGTTCAGCAGTTCGCTCGCGCGCCTCGGATCGCGCAGCAGGAGCCGGTAGGACAGGTCACCGCCCTCGACGCCCTGCGCAAAATGCTGGTTCGCGATATGCACGCGCAGGCAATGTCGTTCCAGCGCGTGATCCACCACGCCGAGTTCCGACGCCGGCCGCGCCCATTTGAGATTGAGGATCAGGTCGAAGCGATGCCGCGAGCCCGAGGCCGTGATCCACAAAAACAGGAACAACGCCGACAGCGCGAGCAGCCCGATCACCGCCGACGAGAATTTCTGCGTGCCGCACGCCGCGCCGAGGATGATCGTCGAAAGGATGTAGCAGGTATCGAGCGTGTCGCGGAGCACGTTGCGGAACCGCACGACCGCGAAGATGGCGATCAGGCCGAAGGCCGTGAAGATGTTGTTCGACATCACGCACAACACCAGCGCCACCAGCACCGGCAGCACCACCAGCGACACCACGAACGAACGCGAGTAGGAGATTCCCGTGTGCGTCCAGATGTAGATCCACGCCGACAGCTGGCCGCACAGGAACGCGAGCAACAGCGACAACCCGACGAGCGGGAAGCTGGTGGGGGCGGCGCCAATATCTCCGGTTAGCAGGGCATTCATCGGTGGCTGGGACCAAGCGAGCCGCGGACATCGATCGAGGCATCGAGCCACGGCGCGCTCGTTGCTGCGTTGGTGACGGCATGTCCCCACTCGAATCCGGTGCGTCGACGGGCGACTTGGTTCTGTCCCAGGGCTTCCACGCCCGTGACATATTTGGCGGCGCTTGAACGTTTCAAATCAAATCCGCGCACCATCTCGATCATCCAAGCCGGCATGCGGTCGACATACTTGAGTTCCAGAATCACGACACCGTTGAAGATCAGGCGCGGGCTTTTCATCGAGGCCAGCAGGTCCGAGCCGAATTCCGGTTCGACCTGCACATTGCGGTCGATGGTCACCCGCACGTCGGACTTGCCGCGGCTCACATAGGCCTCGCGCATATAGTAATTGTGCAGCCGCGGCGCCGCCTGAAAGCGCTCCACCAACTCCCAGAAGTCGAGCAGGTCGGACCAGTCCTGCGGCTTCCACTTGTGGAGGTGTTCGCGCCGGGGCGCCGTGCCGTCGAGCAGCGGACCGATCGCGTCGCGGCGCAGCCGGGCCCGCTGTTTGACGATGCCGTCGTTGATCCGGCGTTTGATCTCACAAAACACCGGGGACTCCGGCGCGTCGTCGTAGTAGCGGATGCGCAGCTTGAATCGGTTCCGCTCGCCCAGTTCCACCGCCCAGAACGTGTGCAGGCGGTCCGAATCGAGATAGAGCGAGTGCACCGGGTAGGAGTTGTCCAGTTTCCCCAAGGCGCACTCATCCGGTTCGATGTAGCAATTCACGAACGACCGCACCGCGAGGGCCGTGTGCTCGCTGATGACATACTTTATCTCGCGGCGATCGCGTTGGGCGGAGTCAAGGGGCATCCTGCGCCCTATGCATCGCGAAGCCCTCCCACGCAGGCAACCGAAAAAACCGCCCGGCACGCTTTGCGTTCGACTCCCCGGCCGGCCTGCCCGAAAGCTGACACCGATGTCTCGCGTCACCTCGCTCGGATTCGCGTTCGTCGTCGCCGCCGTGGTGGGCGCCACCTCCGGCCCGGCCCAATCGGCCACGAACCAGGGCCTCGTCGGCGTCGGTCGCATCGACCACGATCAGAAGGACCGGCTGGGCGAGACATTCGGCTCGATGTCGGGACTCGCCGTCGCGCCCGGCACATGGCGGAAAAATTCCAGCGGCACCTACACGGCCACCCTCTATGCCCAGCCGGACCGCGGCTACACCAAGTCCGGCGTGACGACGAACTACCGCGCCCGCCGCCAGCGGCTCGCCCTCAGTTTCAAACCGGACGCCAACGGCTCCTCGAAACAGGATCAGCTTTCGCTATCGATCGCTGAAACCACCCTGCTCGTGGAAGCCGATGGTCGCTCGCTTACCGGCCTGGACCCCAGCGCCACCACCGCGGGCCTGCGCGCGGGCATCACGCCGCGCCTGCCCCAGGCGTTCAACGGCAGCCTGTCCCTCGATGCCGAGAGCCTGGCCGTGATGCCCGATGGCACCTTCTTCGTCGGCGATGAATACGGTCCCTATATCCACCGCTTCAGCGCCACCGGGATCCTCACGGGCGTCGTCCGTCCCCCCGAGGCCTTGATCCCGAAACGCAACGGCGCCGACTCCTTCTCCTCCGACAATCCCGCTGCCGGTCAGCCCGCTGTTTCGCCCAGCGACCCGGTCGCCGGACGCGCCAACAACAAGGGCCTCGAAGGCCTCACCCTCTCCGCCGACAGCCGCACGCTCTACGCCCTCATGCAGGCCGCGACGCGGCAGGACACCAGCTCCGGCCAGAACCGCTACACCCGCCTCCTCGCCTACGACATCTCCACGCCATCCGCGCCCGTGCTGACCGGCGAATGGGTGCTGACGCTGCCGCTCTTCACCTCGGCCGCGCGGGACGTCGCCGAGGCCCACGAACTCGTCACGCTGGATTCCCGCCGGTTTCTCGTCCTCGCGCACGATGGCAATGGCCGCGGCGCCACCACCACCAAGTCGGGCTACCGCGCCGTGCTTCTCTACGACACCGGCACGGCGACCAACATCGCGGGCCGCAGCTACGACAGCCCATCATTCCCGCTCGCACAAAACGGCGTGCTCGCCAACGACATCACGCCCGCCACCGCGACCGTGCTCGTCAACCTCAACGACGAGCAGCAGCTCGACAAATTCGGCCTCAAGAACAGCAGCAACGACAGCTCCGACAATCTCGCCGCCGGCTGGGAAAGTCTCGCCCTCGTGTCCGCCCTCGATCCCGCTGCTCCCGACGACTACTTTCTCCTCGTCGGCAACGACAACGACTTCTCCACCGGCAACGGCACCCAGGACGGCAAGTCCTACAGCGCGTCACCCAACATCGACACGATGGTGCTCGTCTACCGGCTGACCCTCCCGGGCACGCAGTCGATTCCCGCCATCGTCACTGCTCCCGCCAGCACCACCGCCCAGATCAACCAACCGGCAAACCTGTCGGTCACCGCCGTCGGCTTTCCGACCCCGGGCTACCAATGGACCAAAGGCGGCCTCGCGATCGGCGGCGCGACCAGCGCCACGCTCACGATCTCCAGTGCCCAACCGTCCGACGCCGGCCCTTACGCCGTCGTCGTGACCAACGCCAACGGCTCGGTCACCAGCACGACCGCCACTCTTTTCGTCAACGGCACCAACGCCCCCGCGTTCACCGCACCGCCCGCCTCGCAGACGGTCGCCGTCGGCAGCACGGTCGTCTTCAGTGCCACCGCCACCAACGCCACCACCTACCGCTGGCAACGCGACGGCACCGAGATCGCCGGCGCCACCAGCCGCCTGCTCGTCCTGACCAGCCCGCAGATCGCCGACTCTGGCAACTACACCGTCATCGCCTCCAACACTTCCGGCACCGCCACCAGCACCGCTGCGCTCAATGTCGTCGCCGTCTCCGCCGCCGACCTCGGCCGCCTGATCAACCTCTCGATTCTCACGCCGCTCGTCGCCGGCGAAACGATGACCATGGGCACGGTCGTCGGCGGCACCGGCACCTCCGGGACCAAGGCGTTGCTCGCGCGCGCCGCCGGCCCGTCACTCGTCCAACTCGGCGTCACCGGGTTTCTCGCCGACCCCACGATGACGCTCATCAACACCACCGCCTCGCCCAACGTCACCGTTGCCACCAATGACAACTGGGGTGGCACCACCGCCCTCGGCACGGCCTTCGCGCAGGTCGGAGCCTTTGCCTACTCGTCCGCCGCGTCGCTCGACGCCGCCATCCTCCAGCCCGCGCTCGCGTCCGGCAACTACACCGTCCAGGTCTCCGGTGTCGGCCCGACCGCCGGCACGGTCATCGCCGAACTCTACGACGCCACTTCCGCCGCAAGCGTCACCGCCACGACGCCCCGCCTCATCAACGTCTCCGTCTTGAAGCAGATTGCGACCGGCGGCTCGCTCACCGTCGGCTTCTACGTCGGCGGCACCACCGCGCGCACCGTCCTCCTCCGCGCCATCGGCCCCACCCTCGCGAACGCTCCCTTCAACATCGCGACCGCCATGGCGGACCCGCAGTTGGCGCTCTTGAACGGGACCCAGCAGACCATCGCCGCCAACAACGACTGGGGCGGCGACACGCAACTCAGCTCCATCGGCGCCAGCGTCGGCGCCTTCGCCGTGGCCAACCTCGCCAGCAAGGACGCAATCCTCCTCATCACGCTCCCGCCCGGCCCCTACACCGCGCAAATCACCCCCGTCGGCGCCGGCGGCTACGCGATCGTCGAAGTCTACGAAGTGCCTTGACGGGGGGTATCCCCGGAGGCGACTGGCCGTCAATCTCCCTACCCCAAACCATGCACCTCTCCCGACGCGACTGGCTGAAACTCACTGGCGGCGCGACACTCGCCGCTTCCCTGCCCGACCCACTCGCCGCCGCCGATCCGGCCCTGCGCCCGCTCATCCGCGAAGCCGAGCAGCCCATGTTTGATCTGCCGGGCCAGATCAAGGATCCGGTGATCGTGGAATCGATTGAGATGCTGAAACGCGGCAACAACTTCTTCGTCCGCACCCGCGCGAAAAACGGCGCCATCGGCATCACCGGCACCAAACAGGTCGAGGACTTTCTCTCCATCTTCGAGCGCCTCGTCGCCCCGCAATTCATCGGCAAGGACGCGCGCCAGCTCGAATCGCTCGTCGACGCCGTTTACCGCGCCAACTACAAGCTCGCCGGCATTCCCTTCTGGTGTCCTGTCGCCTACTGCGAGCAAAGCCTCCTCGACCTCCTTGGAAAAATCTCCGGCAAATCCGTCGGCGCCCTCCTCGGCGGTGTCATCCGCACCGAAGTCCCCGTCTACCTCTCCGGTTCCGACCGCATCCTCTCCGCCGAGGAAGAAGTGGCGGTTTACGAACGCGGGGTGCCCGCCACGGGTGCGAAGTCGGTGAAGTTCAAGATCGGCGGCCGCATGAGCCGCAACCTCGATGCCTACCCCGGTCGCACGGAGACGCTGCTCAAACGCGCCCGCGAAAAACTTGGCGACCAAATCGTCCTCCGCGCCGACGCCAACGGTTCCTACGACGTGCCCAACGCCATCCGCATCGGCCGGCTGCTCGAAGAGCTGAACTACGATTTCTTCGAGGAGCCCTGTCCATGGGAAGAACTCTCCGAGACGCAGGCCGTCGCCCAGGCGCTCCGCATCCCCATCGCCTACGGCGAGCAGAACTCGAGTCTCTGGCAGTTCGACTGGGCGCTGCGCAACGGCGTGATGCAAATCGCGCAGCCCGACATCAACTACAACGGCGGCCTCATCCGCGCAAAGCGCGTCGCGCGTATGGCCGGGAAACTCGGCCGAACCATCGTGCCGCACAACACCCAGACCGGCGCGACCTCCGTGAATATCCTGCAGTTTGCGTCGTGCACGAAAAACGCCGCGCCTTTCATGGAATATCCCTGGCGCGCGCCGCAGCAGACGCCGAGTTGGTATAAACCCGACTTCAAGGTCGTCGACGGCAAGATCCGCGTCCCCACCGCCCCCGGCATGGGCCTCGAGATCGATCCCGACTATCTGAAGGAAGCGACCGTCATCGCCAAAATCGACAAACCCGCCCGCGGCGGCGGCAGCGGCTCGGGGTCCGGCGGATAGCGTTCGCGGCGCCGCGCTCCGGGTTCATTTTCTTTGGGTCCGATCCCCCGAAGCTTGCTTCGGCTTGGTCGGTGTCGCCGCGAACGTGAGCGAGTGGACGCGGAACCACTCGCTCACGCTCGCAGCGACCAGGTTCGGAGAACGTGATGCGGACATGGTGGGGGGCTTGGTGAAATGCCCCGGAGCTTGCTCCGGGGATGTTTACTTTCGGTGCGGCGGATTGTGCCATTCCGCCGGCAGCACCGACTCCGGGCCGGCGATGTAGACGCGATAGTAGAGCCAGAAAATCACGACCCCGAGCGCGAGAAGAAACAGGATTTCCCCCACCGCGCCCCAACTCCGCCGGCTCCCGCGGTGCATCCAGTTTACGCCAGCCTCGATCGCCGGGGCCGCGATCCAGGCGACCACCGAGCCGCCGAAGAGCACCATCCCGATGATCGCGGCCGTGCGCAGCAGCACGTCGTCGATGACCTTGGCCTTGTAGCTGACGAGTTCGATGCAGAGGTTCAGCAACAGCAGGCAGCACGGCAAAACGTAGAAATTGCGGACAACGTTGGCGTTTTTCACGGCGTGATTTGACTTCGGCCGCACTCTCCACACTCAAACGAGGCCGCACAACTACTTCCGATGACCACCTACGTTTACGAAACCATTCCACAAAAGACCGGCGAGCAGCCGCAGCGCTTCGAGGTGCGGCAGTCGATGAAGGACACGGCCCTCACCCGCCATCCCGAAACCGGCAAACCGGTCCGCCGCGTGATCGCCGGCGGCTACGGTTTCGTCGCGCAAAAGGCCGCCCCGCCCCCGCAGCCGTGCGGCGGCAATTGCGCCTGCCACGGCCGGAATTGAGCCGGCCCCTGAACCGATTTCTTCGATGATCAACTACAGCACTCCCGACCTCACCCAACATCCGCCGCGCAGCGTGCGCGTGCGTCTCGGCGGCTACGCCCACCTCGCGCGGCTGCTCGACAAGTCGCGCGCGGTCGCCGCCGGCAAAAACGGCGACTACAAATACAACTGCCCCCTCGACCAGCGCTTCTTTGCCTTCACCGGCATCGAGGCCGACGCGTTTCTCGCCGAGGTCAAAACCGGCCAGACCGACGTCCAGATGCTCGAGTGGGTCAACGCCAAGGCCCGGCGGCTCGTCCACGAGGTGATCGCGTGGTCCGCCTGGCTGGAGCAACTCGGCCCCGGCGGCGCCCCGGGCCACGAATGGGTCGCCAGCGTCATCAAGGGCCACAACTCCGCGCGCGACGACATCCGCTCGTTCGCCGACATCCTCGACTTCGACGACTACCTGACCTTCGGCGGCAAGGCGTGACGCAGGGCCGGTCACCGACCGGATCCTTCGGACTTCCTCTTCAGCCCTTCGGGCCCGGCCAAATGCCGGGCCTTTTTCTTTCAGTAAAAATTCGGCAGCAGCACCAACCACTGATGAACACTAATGGGCACTGATACAGAGAAAGCGGACCAATCGTCCGGGATTCGTAATTCACGTTTTCGGTGAGCGGTTGCGGCCGGCGAACCACCGTCGAATCAGTGTTCATCAGTGACCATCAGTGGTTCCATTGCCGGTTCTGAGTTCAGAGCTCGGTATACTTCTCCGAGCGCCCCTTCGCTTTTTCGACGGGATACTTTTTTGCGTTCGCCGCCATCTTCGTCTCGATCGCAGCGGCGAGGTCGAGGTCCGTGATATTGGCGAATTCCATCGCGTAGATCACCACATCGGCGAGCTCGTCGGCAATTTTCTGGCGCTTCGCCGGATCGCGCGCGATCGCCGCCGACTGCTCCGGCGTCGCCCAGAGGAAGTGCTCCATGAGTTCGCCGCTCTCCGCCGCGAGCGCCATGCTGAGGTTTTTCGGCGAGTGAAATTGTTCCCAATCCCGCTCGCGCACGAAGGCGAGGATGCGGGCCTTCAAATCGGCCAGGGTGGTGGTGGAGTCGGAAAGTGCGGCCATGCGCCCACGCTGCCGGACGGCACAGCGGCCTGCAATCTTCCGCGTCACAAAAAATCGGTGCTTGGCACGCCGGCTGCAATATGCAGCGTGACGCACCTGATTCGATGACCGCCTCCGTCCACCATATCGCCCGCCGCTCTGGCGCCCGCTTTACGCCGGGCCAGCAGCGCTGTGCCATGGTGCGACCGGTTGTCGTCTCCGTTTGGAATAAAAAAACCGGCCCGGGCACCCAGCACTAAACCTCCTGACCAAGGAAGCGTTTAGCCTCTGAAAAGCCCGGCGGTTCACCAAACCACCGAGGAAACGCTTTCGTTCGTTTTTCCTCCCATGAAATCAAACATCCACACCCTGATCCCGACGAGTCGCACCGCGAGCCCGGCCACGGTTTCCCCGGAGACCTTCCGCCAGCCGAACTACGACTGCAAAGATCAGCGCGATGCGATGAAGCTCACTGTCTACGTCCCCGGCGTCGAAGCCGCGGGTGTGGAGATTGAGGCGCGCGGCGCTGACCTGACCATCACGGCCCGCAAATCCCATTTTGTCCGCGTCAACTGGCAGGCGCTGCACCTCGAAACCGCGCAGCGCGACTACCAGCTCCGGTTGCGGCTGGGCCACCACTTCGCTTACGAGGCGATGCAAGCCGAGATTCGTCACGGCGTGCTCACCGTCGCGTTGCCGAAGCGGGCCGCCGCCGCCGCGCGGATCAGGCGCGTCGCGTAATACCGATCACGACAGACCTTGGATCGGCGGGCCGGCCCTCGTGGCCGGGCCGCGGCCCGCCGACAGACGGCGGTCCTGCCAAGCCAAACGCTTCTCCTGATTGGGAATTTTTTCCGTCCCGGCCGTCAGCGGCTCGCGTGAGCATCGCTGCGTTTTCCAAAAAAAACGCAGCGGGGGCTCAAGGCCACCGCTGCGGTCCGGGACAGAGTCTGCGCCCGGCGCCTATGAGTTGCGGGCTTTCTCCGCCGCAATCTCTTCGTCGATATTCAGCACCTTGTAGCCGCCGATCGTCTTGAAATAGAGGAGCAGGCCGAGGTAGATCACCGCCATGGTGAGCGGGATGAACGAGTCCGCCTTGAGCGTCGCGCGATCGCCCTGTTGGTCCGCGGTCACCATCGCCGTCTGGGCCGGTGTCTTCTGCTTCGCTTCCTTCGCCTCCGAGAGCTTCTTGCCATCGATGGCGTTGATCGGATCCAGGAAGAAGAATTTCGACGGATCCTTGGCCTTCACGTCGTTGTAGACGGCCTGGTTCTTCGCCTTCAACTCTTCCGCGGCGAAGCGATCCTTGGCGTAGCCGAGACCCGGGCCGCCGATCATGCCGGCGGAGAGCATGCCAAGGCCGCCCATGATGGAGATGGCCACCGCCCCGGTGCGCGGGAACCGATCCGAGGCGACGGCGAGCATGGTGGGCCAGAAGAAGGTCTTGCCGACCGCGTAGATGCCGAGCGCGATCAGCGCCATCGCGAAGGTCTGCATCCCGCTCGCGAGGCGCAGGCCCACGACGGCGAGGACGGCGCACACCAGCAGGAGGCCGATCGGCGAGAGCTTGAGGTTCTTCTCAATCCAGTGTGCGCAGAACCGCAGGCTGAACATGATCGCGGAGGTCCAGATGAAGAGCCACTTGCCCTGCTCCGACGTGAAGAGGTTGCCCGTGATGTTCTGGATCCAGCCGTCCGTGCCGAGTTCGACGGCGCCGAGCAGGACGTGCGTGATGAAGAGCACGAAGAGCAGCACCGAGCCGATCGAGAACTTGGTGATCACCCCGACCACGATCCAGAGCGCGCCGCCGATCACGTAGCCCACCATCGGATCCAAACCGAGGCTGTTGGTGAAGAACTGCGCGAGCAGGTAGCACACGACCGCGGCACCGAGCAGGCCGACATCGTGGAACATCTCGCTCAACTTGGCGCCCTTCTGGGAGGCTTCCGATTTCGGCATCGCCTGCCCCATGAACATCAGGCCGTAGATCACTGTCGGCACGAGGTAGATCGCGAGTTGGAGCTTCCAGTTGAGCTGGAGCTTGTCGTCGAGAATCCAGCCGCACACCGAGCCGAGCACGAGGCCGGCGGGCCAGCTCGCATGGAGGATGTTCAGGAAGTGCGTGCGGTTATGCGGGAAGAGCGTCGCGACGAGCGGATTGGCGACCGCTTCGAGCGTGCCGTTGGCGTAGGCGAAGATGAACATGCCCAGCGACAGCATGAAGTAGGCGTTCTGCGGATTGGTCGCGCCAAAGGTGATGAACGCCGACACCAAGTGGCAGACGAACGCCACGATCACCAGCCAACCGTAGCCGATTTTGTCCGCGACCACGCCGCCGATGATGATGCCGAAGCAGAACCCGGTGAACCCCCACCCGCCAATGGCGCCGAGCTGGGTGGCCGTGAAACCGAAGTCGTGCTGCCAGTTGTCGAAGATTCCGCCACGGATGGCGAAGCCCATGCCCGCGGCCAGAATGGCCATGAATCCGGCCCAGAGCAGGCGCTGGGCGTTGGAGGCTGCCGCCTCGTTGCTGACTTGTTCGTTACTCATAGATATGAATGTGGATGGAGGGGGTTATCGCTGAGCAAAAGTGACGGACCGGCGCACGGCACGACGCCGGGAAGATGCAGGGGATGGGGGCAAGCGGCCCCGAAGTTGAGCGGCGCATCCGTGCTCGGCAAGGGCGCAGTTTGCAAACGTGTTGAACCCGCACGCCTCCGTCTGTCCCTCCCGCCGCCACCGCGCCGTCGGAGCGGCGGTTTCCAACCGCCGGATTTTTGCCTTGGAGCGCCGGATCGGCCACCCTCCTGCCGCCGCCTTCCGCCTTGCGCACGCCAGCCGTGCCGTCGACGAATCCGCTCAAGCCCGCCGCGCACGTGCCGATGCCATCCCTTGGAAACCGCCACCCGATGAACGCGCCGCCCCTGCCCTTCGCCTCCGCCGTCCCCGCCGCCGCCCCGCGGGACGAGGGATTCAGCGGGCATCCCTTGCGCACGGACGTCGCTTGGGGCCGGCCGCAGTTTCGCCCGCCGACACTTCCGACGCCCCGGCAAATCCATTACGATCTCCCCTTCATGGTGAATTTTTCGTCCAAACGCACCCGATCCGCCTGAGCCGTTGCCTCGCTGAAATTCTCGGGCACCTTTGCGTGCCATCACGGTCTTCTCCGATCCCATGCATCTGCCACCGCCCACAGTTCGTCCGTCCGCCGCCACCGAGCCTCCGGCTCTGGTGCGCGTCGTCACCCGCGCGGATGTGCTGTGGAACCGGCCGGTGTTCCGCGCGCCCCCGCTGGAGGTGCATCCTCCGGCGGTTGAAGGCACCGCTTTCTACTACGAGGCGATCCCCTCGTTCCATCCAGGGCGCTGATCGGTTCGGCGGCCGCGCCGCAATTACGGCACTCCCGTGAGGTCTCTCCGGGCGAGTCTGCGCGCTGTGTGCTCCGCCTCGCAGGCCATATCCCGCACAGCACCAAGCCGCGCAAATCTGACGGAACTCACTGCGTCGCGGCGCAGCCCGACGGTTCCGCGGACGGAGGACCGCCGCCGAAGGACTGCCGGTCGTCGGAACCCGCCGGCCGGGCCCCGCGCACACCGGCGGCCGTTCCCTCACCGTGAAGGGTGTAACTCAAACTGATGTCAGTTCTCGAATGCCTCGGTTGTAGCGGCGGTCTATGACCGCCGAACGAATACCCTTGGCGCAACGACGGCGGTCATAGACCGCGCTACAAATCACTGACATCAGTTTGAGTCACACCCCGCCATGAACGTCCCCAATCTCCCGCCTCGCCAAGCTCATCCGCGGGTTGCAACGTAGTGCAACCGTCGTTTCTCTCTCGCGCTCCATGCCCGTTGAAGTCGCCAGTTCCGCCAGCCTCCCGCCCTCGCCAGCCGCCTCGCCCGTGCCGCCCTCGCCCACCGATCCGAACCAGATCAAGGCGCGGGTCGAACTGGTGCGCATGGCTTTCCGCGAACTGCGCTTCGGCACCGTCGCGTCCACCCTGACTGCGGTCGCCTTCGCCGGCATCGTTTCCTCCCAAGCCAGCACGCCGGTCGTCTGGGCGTGGCTCTGCTTCGTGATCGCGGCCGCGGGCGCGCGATTCTGGCTGGCCTGGGCGTTCATGCAGCGCACTCCCTCGCCCGAGGAAACCCGCCGCTGGGCGCTCGCGTATGTCGTCGCCACTTCGATCAGCGGCCTGCTCTGGGGCGTGACCCCGTGGCTGTTTTCCGTGCTCCACGATGGCAGCCTGCTCGGTGCGATGCACATGCTGATGCTCGCCGGCATCACCGCCGGCGCCGCCCGGCTGCTGCTGCCCATGCGCAAGGGCAGCATCATCTACCTGACCGCCATCCTCGCTCCGGTCGCGCTCTACTGTTTCGCCCGCGGCGATCTGACGGGAGCGATTTCCGGCGTGTGCGTCGTGATGTTCGGGCTGTTCATCGGTCACTCGACGCAGCGCAATCACCAGACACTGTCCGATGCCCTGGTGCACAGCTTCGAACGCGAATCGATGGCCGAGCAACTGACCGCCGAGGTGGCGCGCCGCGAAGCCCGCGAGGTCGAACTGCGCGAAGCCACCGAAAAGGCCGAACTCGCCAGCAAGTCCAAGAGCGACTTCCTCGCCGTCATCTCGCACGAAATCCGCACGCCGATGAACGGCGTGCTCGGCATGTTGCGCGTCGTGCGCGACACCGACCTCACCTCCGAGCAGCGCGGCTACCTCAAGACCGCCTCCGATTCCGCCGAGGCTCTCCTGCTCCTGCTCAACGACGTGCTCGACTTCTCCAAGATCGAAGCCGGCCGCCTCGAGCTCGAGGCCGCGCCTTTCCCGCCGGCCACCATGGCCCGCAGCGTCATCGATCTCCTCCACGCCCGCGCGCGCGACAAGGGCCTCGCCCTCGATCTCATCCTCGGCGACAGCCTGCCCGGCGTCATCATCGGCGACTCCGCCCGTCTCCGCCAGGTGCTCGTCAACCTCATCGGCAACGCGATCAAGTTCACCGACAAGGGCAAGGTGGAGCTGTTCGTCGACTGCGTCGAACGCACCCCGACGAAGGCCATGATGCACTTCACGGTGAAAGACACCGGCATCGGCATCGACTCCGCCGCACAGGAGCGGCTGTTCAAACCGTTCACCCAGGCCGACAGCTCGATGAGCCGCAAATACGGCGGCACCGGTCTCGGCCTCGCGATCTCGCAGCGCATCTCCCAGGCCATGGGTGGAGCGCTCCAGGTTTCGAGCGTGCTCAACAAGGGCTCCACCTTCCGCGTGATCGTGCCGTGCCAGCTGCCCGACATCACCGTCGTCGCAGCGCCCGCCGAGGCCCCGAAATTTGTCACGCCCACGCTCAAGGGCCGCGTGCTCGTGGTCGAAGACGACTCCGTCAACCAGCAGGTCATCGATCTCTTCCTGAAAAAGATGAACCTCACGCCCTCGTTCGCGCCGGACGGCGAAGTCGCGATCGAGAAGGCCAGCCCGGACGATTTCGACATCGTGCTGATGGATTGCCAGCTCCCCGGCATCGACGGCATGGAGGCCACGCGCCAGATCCGCCAGAAACTGGCCGGCCGCCCGCTCACCATCGTGGCGCTCACCGCCAATGCGAGCACCACGGTGCGCGAATCCTGCCTCGCCGCGGGCATGAACGATTTCCTCAGCAAACCCGTCCGCTTCGAACTGCTCGCCGGCGTCCTCTCCCGCCACCTGCCCCCCGCGTGAGGTGCAGCGCGTTGCCTCAACGCGCTTCGTCCGCCCGCCTCAGCGTTCGGCCACAATCCACTCCACCCGCGCCCCGTCGCCCGGCCCCTGCGCGAGCACCTTCGCGAGTAATTCCAGCGCCGGCCGCACCTCGACCTCAAACTGCCACGGCGGATTCACCACCAGCAGGCCGCAACCGCGCAATTTGATCGGCGACTCGTCGCCCGCGATCATCAGCTCCAGCGCCACCGTCGGCGGCAGGTTCATCGCCCGCAGTTCGCCGAAAAATTCAGCGAGGCGCGCGCGCTGCGTGAGCGGATACCACACGGCAAACACTCCCGCCGGCAGCCGGCGCAGCCCGTCGGCCAGCGCCCGCACGATCCGCGCAAATTCGTTCTGCGCCTCGTAGGGCGGATCGATCAGCACCAGCGCCCGGCGTTCCGGCGGCGGCAGCATCGCCCGCACCGCCGTGTAACCATCCATCTCATGCACCGCCGCGCGCGGCACGCGCCGTAACTCCGCGGCCAGCGCGAGAAATTCCTCCGGCTGCCGCTCGCACACCGCCAGCCGGTCCTGCGCGCGCGCCATCCGCGCCGCGAACCACGGCGACCCCGGATAAAACCTGCTCCCCTCGCCCGCCCCGGCCTGCTGCTCCTGAAACTCCCGCACCAATTCCAGATACTCCGCCACGGGCGCCGGCCACTCCGCGTCTCCGGCCAGCCGCCCGATGCCATCCGGCCACTCGGGTTTGCGCGCCAGCGAGTCCCCCTGCGCGGCCGCCGCCAGATCGTAGACCCCGCGCCCCGCGTGGGTGTCGAGGAACAGGAACCCTTTCTCCTTTTTCTGCATCGCCCGCAGCAGTCGCAGCAGCAGGACGTGTTTCATCACGTCGGCAAAATTCGCCGCATGAAATTGATGCCGGTAGTTCATCCGCTCCGCCGTTGCTGTGGCGGCGGTCCATGACCGCCGGGGTCCGTCACTGCCCGACCGGCACCTTCACCACGCACTTGCGCACATTCACCGCCGCCGCCCGCACGCGCAGCGTCGGCATATGGACGTCGTTCGGGAAAAACACCGCCACTTGTCCCGCATGCACCCGCAGCAGCGACGCCTCGGTGTTGTCTTCGTAGATGATGAGGTCGCGCTTTTCGTTGTAGGGCTGCTTCACCGTCATCCGCGAGACATCGGCGATCTCCATCGCCTCCTCGCCCTCCACGACCACCTGCACATCGATGAACTTCCGGTGTGACTCGAAAAATCCGTCCGCCCGCAGCCTCGTTTCGTAAGTCTGCTCGATCACAAACACGCCGCCGGCCAGCTCCGTCTTCACCGTGTCTCCCGGTGCGATCGCCCGCACCCGCGCGTGCGCGGCGGAGCCCGGTTGCATGAGTTCGTCGAGATACGCAAACGCCGTCGCGATCCCGCCCTGCTTGGGTGCCTGCTCCCGCACCGTTTCGATCGAACCGTAGAGTGCCATGCGCGGGAGAACACCCGAGCCGGCCCGCACTGGCAAGCCGTGAAACCGTCCGCCCTTACTTCTTCTCGCCCGTGGCCGCCTTCGGCCGCGTGAACAATTCCGGCTTCAACGCCGGATTCGTTTCGATCCGCTCCATGAGCATCTGCTGCTCGATGCGATTGTCGGTCAGCAGCGTCACCCGGTGCGGCAGCAACACGCCGTCGACCGGCCGGAAATCGTCGTAGCGCGTCACCACCTGCCGCTTGCGCCCGCCCGCGCCCAGTCGTTCGTCCACGCGCATCACGATGAAGTAGGTCTCCGGGTCGATCAGCAGCGAGAACTGCTCCTTCAGCGCCTTCGTCACCAGCACGCGCAGGAGTTTGCGCTCCCCCACCGGCACTTCGCCCGCATAGTCGAGG
Organism: Verrucomicrobiota bacterium; assembly: GCA_016235555.1. Taxonomy (GTDB): domain Bacteria; phylum Verrucomicrobiota; class Verrucomicrobiia; order Opitutales; family Opitutaceae; genus JACRKC01. The sequence continues at coordinate 88,988 of JACRKC010000088.1, read as the reverse complement.
GTGAACCCGCGCGCCGGCCCCGCGACCAGCGGATCGTCGAACTCCGCATCGGCCACGAAGGCCTTGGCCGCGCTCTCGCCCATGGTCTTGAACTGCGGCGGCCACGTCCCGGTGTCGAATTCCCACGGTGGCTCCACCCCATCGCTGGCATGCACCAGTGTGCGCCCGCCCGATTCGGTTTCGAGCCGGACCCGGTCCGGACGCGCCGCCACCATTGTGAAGCGCATGCGCTTGTCCGCCACCGCGACGAGGCCGGTCATGCGCAGCGCCTTCAACGCCGCGATGCGCTCCGCTCCGCCGATCGCCTCGAGATGAATTCGCGCAATGTCCGCCGCCTGGTCGGCCCGGACCATCGCCGTCGCGCACATCGCGACCCCCATCAGCAGCCCTCTCACAACGGAAACGCGCATCATCGTCCGCCGATCGTCAATCGACATTCGCCGCGCGGCAATCTTCATTCTCCCGCGTGCTGACGCGCGTTTTCTCAGACATCCATTTCGGCGATCCGGCGACCAAGGTCCGCCACCTGGACCAGTTGCAGCCGCTCTTCGACGGCGCCGACGAAGTCGTGCTCAACGGCGACACGCTCGACACCCGGCCGGGCCGCCGCCCCGAACACACCGCCGCCTGCCAGGCGCAACTCCGCGCGTTTGCCGGCTCGCAACGCGCAGCCGTCACGCTTCTCACCGGCAACCACGATCCCGACCTCTCGTCGTGCCACTCGCGCGATCTCGCCGACGGGCAGATCTTCGCGACGCACGGCGACGTTCTCTTCGACAACATCGTGCCGTGGGGTCGCGACGCCCCGCTCATCGCCCGCCTCATCGCCGCCGAGCTTGGCGCGCTCGCCGCCCACGAGCGGCAGGGCTTCGAGTCCCGCTTCGCGATCTGGCGCCGCGTCGCCGCGCAGATTCCCCAGCGCCACCAGGCCGAGCCCCGCGGCCCCAGATACGCCGCCGGCTTCATCGCCGACACCGTCTGGCCGCCCCTGCGCATCTTTCGCGTGCTCCAGTCCTGGCGCGTCGAGCCGCACCGTGCCGCCGCCTGGGTGCGGCGGCACCGCCCCGCCGCGAAATTCGTCCTGCTCGGCCACACCCACCGCCCCGCCATCCGCCGGGCCGGCGGCGTCACCGTCATCAACACCGGCACCTTCTGCCCGCCCTTCGGCGCGTTCGCCGTCGACCTGGCTCCGGGGCGCATCACCGTCCGCCGGGTGGCGGAACGCGCCGGGGCGTTTCACCCGGGCGGCATCGTCGCCGAATTTTCTCTCGTATAGTTTGGCATTGCGCGCGGCGCAGCGGCGCCGCAATCCACCACTCCAAAAAACATGGCGATCGATTTCGGCTGGTGGAACAAAGACCCTGAGCAGGGCAAATATCAGGTCAACGTGTCGGTGCACGGCGGCAACATCGCGTGGACGCGCAAGCAGGGCCACCACACCCCGTGGAAACCGCACACCCCCACCGACGACGATCGCGAGCGTCTGATCTACGAGGCGGAAAAACGCGTCCCCCGCCGCCTCATCTCCCAGAAGCAGTTCGACGAGATCAAGGCGCTCGCCGCCAACGAAGGCCCCGGCGCGCACTCCGGCCGGCGCCACCGCGTCGCACCCGGCGACTAGCGCGGTTTCAATCTTCCGGAGCCGTTTGCACAGGTCGGGCTTTTTCCCCGACACGTCGGGCGTAAAGCCCGACCTACACCCCGCTCGCGGCTCCATTTCAACGTAAGCCGGGCTGGCCGCGCGGTTCCACGCCGCGCGAGGCCGGCGGCTCCGGCCGGCGCCGCAACAACGTGGCCAGCCGCGTGAACGTCTCCTCGCCGAAACCGAGTGCGCGCTTGAGCCGGGCATCGCGCTCGATGGGATTTTCGATGCGCGCCGTCTCCCGCCAGTCGCGCCACGCCAGCATTCCCGCGCCCCACGCCAGCGCGCCGGTCACCAGCACCGGCACATCGCTGCCGTGCAGGATGCGTGCGGCCAGGTCGGGTTCGAGCATCCGGCGCAACGCGGACGGGCGAAACCGGAAGTTCGGCGCCGCCAGCGCGCTGTTGTCGCCGTAGAGCCGCGGGAAGCGCCGCGTCAGCTCCACGAACACTTCGAAATAATCCGGATCGACCAGCACCGTGCCCGTGCCGCTGTGCGCGGCGATGCACGTCACGCCGATTTCGAGCGCCCGCGTGAGCACGCGCGGATCGGCGAGCCGCGGATCGAGCACGGGCAGCGTGCGCTCGCTGCCGGTGTGCGCCAGCAGGATGAGGCCGCTCTCCGCCATGCGTTCGAGGAAGCGGGTGTAGCGCGGCAGATTCCAATCGATGTTCTGGCAGTTCGGCAGGCATTTCAGCATCACCGCGCCCGCCACGAGGCACCGCTCAAGTTCGTCGAGCGCGTCGGGCCGCGCCGGGTGGATCGACACCGCCGGCAGGAACTCGCGATGCTCGCGCGCGAGGCGGAACACAAAATCGTTCGGCACATAAAACGAGCCCGCGCCCTCGATCCTCGTGCCGTCCTCGCGATAGGGTTCGTCCTGCGCCAGGATCACCGCCGCATCGAGCGACGATTCCTGCACGAACCGCAGGATCTGCGCCGCGTAAATCGCATCCAGGTCGCCCGCCAGCGCCGACGCCGGCAGCCCCACGCACCGCAGCATGAACGGCGCGCCGTATTTCGTCACCCCCCGCGGCCGATACCAGCACCCGGTGCCGCCCGTGCCATTTCCGACAACGTGAACATGGCAGTCGATCTTCATCCGGCCCGGCTCGTCGTTCGCCTATTGCGCCGCCTCGAGCGCCAGATCCCGGCACCCCTTCAGGTCGAGTTTGCCGGATCCGAGCACCGGAATTTTTTCCACGCGGCGGATGATCTTCGGCACCCACAGACCCGGCATCCCGGCAGCGAGCAATCTCTCGCGCACCTGGTCGGCCGTAAGTTCGCGCGTGGTCAGCAGCACCAACGCCTCGCCTTTGCTCGGGTCGGGCACACCGGTGACCACGACGGCGTAACCGGTGTTTTGGTCGATGTCGAAAAGTTCGGCGACCTTCTGCTCGATCGTGCCGTGGGGCACCATTTCGCCCCCGATCTTGGAAAAACGGGAGAGCCGCCCCTCGATAAACAAAAAGCCGTCGGCATCGAACCGGCCGAGATCGCCCGTCACAAACCAGCCATCCCGAAACGCCGCCGCGGTTTTTTTCGGATCGTTCAGATAACCTTCAAACACGTTTGCGCCGCGAAACAGCACGATGCCGGTCTCATGGAACGGCAGATCGCGGCCGGACTCCGGATCGACGATGCGCGCGGTCATGCCCGGCATCATGCGGCCCACGGAGCCCAGCCGCTTGCCCGCCTGCGGCTCGCCGGTGGAGGTCACGATCGGCGGATCGGGCTGGTTGATGTTCGTGGCGGGCGAAGTTTCCGTCAGCCCGTAGCCCTGTAGAATCTCGATGTGAAACGCCGCAAGGAACGACCGGTGCAGGTCGTCCGGCAGCTTCTCGGCTCCGGTGACCACCAGATCGAGCGACTTGATCTCGGGCGGCGTCGCCTTCTTGAGCATGGGCCGGATGAACGTGGGCGCCCCCAGCATGACCGTGGCCTGCTCATCCCGGATCGCCTCGACGATCTTCCGGGTGTCGAGCGGGCTCGGCACCGTGACCACGCGGCAGCCCCGCAACATCGGATACCACAACGTCACCGTGCAGCCGAAACTGTGAAACACCGGCAGGCTCGCCAGCAGGATGCAGGATTCGGGCAGGATCGAGAGCGACGAAATCTGCGCGCAATTGGCGAAGATGTTGCGGTGGGTGAGCACGACGCCCTTCGGTTCGCCGGAACTTCCGCTGGTAAAAAGCACGCTCGCCTCCGCCCGGTCGCCGATCTGCGGCAACCGCAGCAGGCTCGCGCAAAGCTGGTTGGGCAACAACCACGCCGCGAGCAGCCACGGCACGAGCGCGCGTTTGCCGCCGCAGGCCTCGAGTTCGGATTTCAAGTCCACGGTGTGCTCGGGCCAGGGAAAATTCGCGACCTTGGCCCGCACGGCATCGGCCGTGATCACGGTTTCGATTCCGCCGATCTTGAGGCTGAGTTCCAGCGCGGCCCGGCCGGCCGTGAAGTTGAGGTTCACGGGCACCTTGCCGGCCGCCAGGATGGCGAGATTGGCGACGAAGGTCCCGATGCCCGGAGGCAACACGACTCCGACGCGATCCTGCGGCACCGTCTCCCGGATGCGCCGGGCGAGCACCGCGACCGCCGCGTAAAGCTGGCCGCAGCGAAGCTCGCGCCGGCCGATCGTGCGATCGACCACCAGCAGGCGCCACGGGTGCTTGGTGAGCGTGCGCACGCACTCGCGCCCGAGGTGACGGCGGAGCACCGGTCGCTCATCGAAGGCCAGCCGCCCGAGGTCCAGCAACTCCCGGCGTGCCCAGACCGGGCTGACCTCCGACGGCGGCGTGAGCCGGCCAAACGCGATGAACACCTCCGTCGGCATCAATCGCGGCGACTTCCAGATGTATTTGTTGCCCGCAAACGAAAACACCGAGCCCCATAGTCCGTCGATCGCCGCCGCGATGACCGGCACGTTGGCCTGCCTCGCCATGGCCTCGAACCCGGGCATGATTTCCATCAGCTGGCCCGTGCGCGAGATGTGCCCTTCAGGGCAGACACACACCACTTCACCCGCTTTGAGCGCACGCACCGCGGCCCGCATCCCGTCGAGCGGATGTTGGGAGGAAATCGGGATGGCCCCGCTGACCTTGAAGCACCACGCAAAGAAGGGCGTGCGCCGGAGCCCCCAATGTCCCACATAGCGAATCGGTCGCGGACAGGCGAGTTGGAGCACCACCACATCGACATACGAGATATGGTTCGCAATCAGCAGGACACCGCCGCTCGCCGGCAGATTTTCAGCGCCGCTCGTGCGCACGCGGTAAAGCGCCCGGGCGACGAGGCTGGCAATCAACTCTAAGAAAAAAGGGAGATGGGAGCGCCGGCGAAAAGCAGGGAGGGGCATGAGCGCGGGAATGTTATGCCGGCCATCGCGGGATGAATTCAAAGCATTTTTTGCAGCGACCACCTCACGGGTAGACCCGCCCATCCAGCAGGACGCGTTTGATCTGGAGGCGGTGGGCCGCACTGACTGATGCCTCGACTTCCATGAGCTTGAAACGCGGCGTGCCCTTCCCCTCCGGCACGAAATAGCGCTCGATGCCGTAGTCGAGCCGGCTGGCGCCCGTGGCGCCGCTCCAGTCGCGACCCGTTTCGGCGCGCACGAGTATCTGTCCGGTCGTCGGGGTGAGCCGCTCCAGGCTCGCCCGCACCACCACATGGTGGCGCTCATGCTTTTCGAGCAGCACCCAGACATCGGTCCCCACGCCGGCGCCCTCCTTCTGTTTGGCCGCCAAACCGGTGACGATTGCATCGCTGATCTCGTAGCGCAGCGTCATGTAGTCGCCCCGCAGCAAGTCCTGCGGATCGACCGGCCGGCACTTCAACACGATCACCGGGGCGCGTTGACGCACCCACTCGTGATACCCCGCCCAGCCGAGCAGGAAGACCACCTGCGCCGCCACGAGCCCCCAGAACCATTTCTCCCGGCGATTCATGGCGCCACCTCCTTCCGCACCGACGCCACGAGCGAACGGCGCTTGCGTTCCAGATAGTAGCCGAGCCCGAGCACCAGCAGCCCCGTGACAATGAAGAAGAGTCCGCCCTCCAGCATGGTGCCGAAGAGCAGGAAATACCGCGTGATCACGTTCAACGCGATGCCCGCCATGCCGAAGTTGATCCAACTCTCGCGCCCCGTCGCGAGGCCGACCCGGATCATACCGAGGTTCAGCACAAACATCGCCAGACACGCGAGTCCGCCCCACAGCCAGCCGGAATCGCGCAATTCCCAGCCGGACAAAAATGCCAGCACCGGCACGAGGCCCGGCAACGCATACAGTCCGATCGCCCGCAAATCCGGCCGGTTTCTCTTCGCCGCCCACGCCGCGGCACCCACGGCCAACAGGCTCAACGCCAGACCTGGCTCGACGCGGGCCGGCGCCATCGCGTGCGTCGACCAGTGGTGCACCGACCACGTAAACCCGAGCACATAGAGCGCCCAGTTCGCCAGCAACAGCCCGACCTTCTCGTGCAGGCCGGCGAAATACGCGTGCGTTCCCACCCGCAGGCCGAGCCCGGCGTTCAGCAACGTCAACCCCACCAGAAAACCCGTGGCCGCAAAGAGCATGAGCTCCGCATTCCACCAACCCGGCCGGTCCCCCACGAGCCGCAGCCACGAGTCACTTGCGTGCAACTCCATCGTCAGCCAGGTCAGCCCTGCCACGAGGCTCACGAATTGCATCCCCTTTGCCCGCGTCAGCCAGGGCAGCCCCGCGACGCCGGCCCACCAGAGAAGCACGCCGTTCGCCGGCCGGCTGTTCAGATGGAAAATCTGGCTGACGAGCGCGATGCCCAGCAGGAAGAACACCGCGCCGGCCATGAGACAGGCATCACCCATTTTCGGAAAATTTCCCGGAGTCAGCTTGAGCCGCCAGCCCAGGGTGTAGGCTCCACCGAGCAGCACCACGAGCCCACCCAGTTTCACCCAGTCGCCGATCGACTCCCAGTTCGACTTGATCACCAGGCTGATTCCGATCGCAAACAAAGCGGCGCCGATCGTCAGCAGGATGCTCATGAATCGCTGCGCCCCGCCGCTTCGCACCGGGTGGCGCGCCAACAACCGGCTGCGCTGTTCCTCGACCAGCAGGCCGTCGGCCACCCACGCCTCGCTCTCAGTTCTCAGTCGCTCTTCAAACGATTTCATTGGGGAATGGGGATGAGGGTCTCCTCGGGTTACCTCGCAGCGTCCGACCAGCGGCCGGCACCGGCTTCAAGCGATTGCAGGAGCTGCGTGCTTTCCCGCATGCGCTTCGGATTGAGCCCGCGGGTGACATCGCGCAGCGCCTCGAGGTAGAGCGGCGCCACCACCGACCACAGCCGGCGTCCGTCCGCCGTCAGCACGACCTGGTAGATGCGTCGATCCGTCGGATGGTCGGTGCGCTTCACCCAGCCGGCCCGCTCCATCCGGTCGAGCAGCCCCGTGACATTCGAGCGATCCACCACGAGATGCTCGCTCAGCTCGCGCTGGCTCAGGCCGTCGGGGCTCTCGGCGAGGATGTTCAGGACGTTGAACTGCGCGGCGGTCAGCCCGTGCGGGCGAAAGAGCCGCTGGCTTTCACGCAGCAACGCGTCGGCGGCGGAAAGCAGGGCGTTGACGAATTCGTAGGCGTCGGCCACGGGCATGGGCGACCGTTGTGTTCTCTATTGTTTATATGTCAACTATTGTCTTGCCGCCATCCCCGCACCTCGCGCGCGAGGGCCCCGAAACCGGGAAAGTCTGCCTCCAGCCGCCGCGCGTCGCGGCGATGCCGTTCCACCTCCTGCAGGGCGCACCGGATCTCGTGCGGCAGGCTCGGCCGGTCCGTCCCGTAGACGCGCCACTTCAGCTCGGCCCGCGTATAGGGTAGGCGCCCGCGCCGCTGCCCTTCCACCCACGCGCCCTCGGTGACCCCGTCATCCCGGCCGCAGAGATACCACGCCTCCACCGCCGGCACCGCCACCCCGACCCCGCGCAGCACCCGCTGTCGGCCGTGGGCCGGTGGCAGCTTTTTCACGGTCCGCCGGAACACCGCGCGCAACCCGCACATCCGGCACTGCGGGTGAAAATAGTCGGGCCGCTCGTGCTCCTCGGTATGCACCACCGAGTCGTCGGAATCGACCACCACGGCGAGCGCATCCGCATCGGTCTGGAAATGCAGATGGCGGATCACGGCGGGCAGCAACTGCGCCACGTTCGGCCAGCCCCGCGCGCGCAGTCCGGCGGCGACAAACTGCGGCCGTTCGCCGAGCGCCGACTCGACGAGCACCCGCAACGCCGCCTCGTCCGCCGGCGACTCGCTGAGCAACGCGACCTTCATCGCTCTTCGGGCACGCCGCCGAGAATGCCGCTGAACCACATGTCGCCGAGCGATCCTTCGCGCAGCAGCTCCGCGATATCCGGCCGGTCGGCGAGCCGCTCGAATTGCGCCTCCGTGCCGCGCTTGTTGGCGAGAACGATCTCCTCCGGATGGTCGCGGAACAGGTCCAGCAGGTAGGGCGAGTGCGTCGTCGCGATGATCTGCACCGGCCGCTGCGCCAGGCCGAACGACTGCGGGTAGCTCAGGCGGTAGAGCGCGTCGCGCACTTCGCGCAGCAATCGCGGGTGAATTCCCCGATCAATCTCTTCGATGCACAAGATTCCGGGCGGCATCGGATCAAACGCCAGCCCCAGCACGCCGAGCGCATAGAGGGTGCCTTGCGACAGATTTTCCGCGGGCACCCGCCCGCCATCGGTCAATTGCATCACGAGGCTCACTTGCGGTCCGCCCGTCAGCTCGATGCCGGCAAACTCCGGCAGGATGCGCACGCACTCGCCCACGAGCGCCGCAAACGCGCCCGGGTGCCGGGCCTCCATGTGCGCCAGCACCGCGGCGAGATTCCCGCCGTTTCCGGCGAGCACCGCCCCGCTGTCGCGCGCCGCCGGCATCGCCATCGCATAGTGGTCGAAGAGGTAGCTGCGGGTGCGCACCAAGTCGTCCCGCAACGATTTCCACTGCGCCGTGCCGGCTGGAGTCACCTGCAGGAGGTCGCAGACGAAATCCGAGACGCAGCCCATCCGCGCCGCGACCTTGTCGTGCGGTGCCGCGAATTTGAACACGATCTCCGGGTGGCCGCTCTTGCCGCTGCGCGCCGTCTCGTCGACCGGTAGTTTCGCCAACCCGCGCAGATGCAGCAGCGACTGGATGAGACTCGTTTTTCCGCTGCCGTTGGGCCCGATCAGCAGGTTGAACGGCGCGAGCCGCAGGCTGGTGTTGCGGAGCGCCTTGAAGTTCCGGAATGCGATGGAGGCGATCACGCGCGCAACCTGTCACTCCGCGCGCAAAACCACAAGGTCGTCCGCGTGCAGCCCGCAGAACACCCGGTCGCCGGCGTGGAAGATCTCGCCCAGCGCGCTTTCGTTGGCGACGACGGCGCTCAGCCGCGTGCCCGCCGCCGTCGCCAGCAGCAGGTGATCGGTGGCGCCCTTGAACACCTCATCTTCGACCCGCGCCTCGAAGGTGTTGGCGGCAACCACCGGCTGCCGCGCCACGTGGATTTTTTCGGGCCGGATGCTGACCAGCGCCGTCTTCGCCCCCTCGGGCCAGGCGGTCGCCGGCAGCACCAGACGCAAACCGCCCTTCACGCACACCTGCGCGTTGAGTGCGTCCAACTCCAGCAGCTCCGCCTCCAACAGGTTTGCCTCGCCCACAAACGCCGCCGCAAACGGCGTCGCCGGCTGGTGGTAGATTTCGTGCGCCGTCCCGAGCTGTTCGATGCGCCCGCGATTCACGATCGCGATCCGGTCGCTCATCGTGAGCGCCTCCTCCTGGTCGTGCGTGACAAAGACGAAGGTGAGTCCGAGCTGGCGCTGGAGGCGCTTCAACTCCAGTTGCATCGCGTGGCGCAGCTTCGCGTCGAGCGCGGACAACGGCTCGTCGAGCAACAGCACCTGCGGCCGGCACACAATCGCCCGCGCCAGCGCCACGCGTTGCTTCTGCCCGCCGGAGAGCTGATCGGGACTCCGCGCGTCGAGTCCGGTGAGCGACACCAGCTCCAGCGCTTCGCGCACGCGCTCGGCGGCCTCGGCGGCTGGCACCCGCTGCATCCGCAGACCGAAGCCGACATTCTCCGCCACCGTCAGGTGCGGGAAGAGCGCGTAGCTCTGGAAAACCTGGTTCACCGGCCGGCGATACGGGGGCAGGTGTGTGACCTCCACGCCGCCCAGCCACACCGAGCCCGACGAGGGCTGCTCGAAACCGGCGATGATGCGCAACAGCGTCGTCTTCCCGCAGCCCGACGGCCCGAGCAGCGTGAGAAACTCGCCCGCCGCGATCTCCAGCGACACATCGCGCACGGCGTCGACGGTTCCGAACGTCTTGGTGACGTTGCGCAACTCCACCCGCGCGCTCATCCGATCGAATCCTCGCGGGCTCGAAACCGGAGCAGCGCCCAATACGTCGCCGCAAACAGCGCCATGAATACCACGCCGAGCGCCGCGCCGAACGGCCAGTCGCGGGCCTGCAGGAACTGATTTTGAATCACGTTGCCAATGAGCGGCACGCGTGCGCCGCCCATCAAGTCTGTAATCGCAAACATCGCGATCGCCGGCACGAACACGAGCAGCGTGCCCGCCGCGATGCCCGGCAACGTCAGCGGCAGGATCACCGCGGGGAACACCCGGAGCGGCCCCGCGCCCAAGTCGTGCGCCGCCTCGATCAGCGCGCCATCGAGTTTTTCCACGCTGCCGTAGATCGGCAGAATCATGAACGGCAGATAGGCGTAGACGAGGCCGATCACGACGGCGGTCGGCGTGTAGAGCAAATCCCACGGCCCGAGCCCGAACGGCAGCGACTGGAGCACCGCGTTGAGCAGTCCCTCCTGTTTCAAGATTGTGATCCATGCATAGGTGCGGATGAGGAAACTCGTCCAGAACGGCACCATCACGAGCAGCAGCAGCCGGTTGCGCCATGCCTCCCCCGCCCGCCCGATGAAATACGCCACCGGAAATCCCGCCACGATGCAGATGGCCGTCGTCAGTGCCGCGTAACCGATCGAGCGAACGAAGATCCGCAGGTAGATCGGATCGAAAACCCGCTGGTAGTTTTCCCACGTGAAGCTGAACACCACCCGCCCCAGCTCGTCGCGCTCGCAGAAACTGTAGACGAACAGGATCGCCGACGGCACCACGACGAACGCCAGCAGCCACAGCAGCATCGGCGCAAGCAGGAGCCAGGCACGCCAACCCGGACGCTGGCGGTCGATCGGAAGTGAATGCGGCATCGCTGTAGCGGCGGTCTATGACCGCCGGGGAAAACTCACCGCGTTCGTTCGGCGGTCATAGACCGCCGCTACAGTCACGGCTTTCACTTCGCGCTTTTGAGATCGGTCACGAGCCGGTCGATGTCGGACGCCATCCGGCCGATGTCGCGGAACGTCTCGAGTTTGCCCTCTTTGGGATAGCTCGCGGGGTTGGCGAGTTCGTCGGCGCGCAGGAGTTTGCGCGCCTCCGCGTTGGGATTCGTGTAGGGAAACGCCGCCGAGATCAGCTTCGAGACCTCGGGACGGAGGATGTAGTTGATGAACTGGTGCGCCGCGGCCTTGTTCTTCGCATTGGCCGGGATCGCGAGCACGTCGATGAACTGGTGCGCGCCTTCGGCGGGGATCACATATCTGAACTTCTTGTGCTGATTCCAGAGAATCGCGGCCTCACCGCTCCACACGATGCCGAGGTCGACGTCGCCGTTGAGCAGTGCGGTCTTGGGGCTGTCGGAGTCGAAGACTTTCACGAGCTTCACCCAGTTCGCGACCACGGGACGCGCCTTCGCCAGACTGTCGGCGGTGATGGTGTTGATCGGAAGGCCGAGCGACTTGAGCGCCCACGACACGATCTCGCGATTGTCGTTCAGGACGACGATGCGGTTTTGGAACTGCGCCTGAAACACCTCCCGGTAGCTGGTGACCGGCACCTTGACCTTCTCGGTGTTCACCACGATGCCGACGGAGCCGGCCATGTAAGGCACGGTGAATGCCCCCGCGGGGTCATGCGGCCGGCCGGTGAAATCGGCGCTGAGATTCTTGAGATTCGCGAGCTTCGTCTTGTCGAGTGGCGCGAGCAACTTCTGGCGGATCATCACCTCGGCGGCATAATCGGAGGGCTGCACGAGGTCGTAGCGACCGCCACCGGCGACGAGTTTGGAGATGAGTTCCTCGTTCGAGGAATAGGTCTCGAAGTTGACCTTGATGCCGGTCGCCTTGGTGAAGCCGTCGATGACCGTCTGCGGGACGTATTCCGACCAGCCAAACAGGTTGAGGTCGCCGGCCGCGCGCGCGGCGACCGGGGCGGCCAGCGCGAGCAACGCGCCGGCAACGAAGCGGAGTTGGGTGGAGTAGCTCATGGGAAGAATCGATCAGCGGTTGAGCCGGCGCACGTAGGCCGCGAACGCGACCAGCGCGGCCGTCGCGACGACGAAGATGGCCGACAGGGCGTTCAGCGTGGGATTGAGACCGACCTTGGCCATGCCGAAGACGCGCAACGGCAGCGTGGCCGAAGCGGCATCGGCCGTGAAAAATGTCACGATCAACTCGTCCCACGACAGGGTGAACGCCATCAGCGCGCCCGCCACAATCGCCGGACGCAGGCATGGGATGGTCACGAGCCAGAACGCCTGCGCCGGCGTCGCGCCGAGGTCGAGCGCCGCTTCCTCGAGCGCCGGATCGAGGCCGCGCAGGCGCGCCTGCACGGCGATCAGCACGAAGGGAAAACTGAACGTCACGTGCCCGATGATCACGGTGCCGAAGCCGAGCGGCAGGCTGATCGTGGCGAAAAACACGAGCAGACTGATGCCCATGAGAATTTCCGGCATGACCATCGGGATGGCCGCGAGGGTCTCGATGCTGCGCCCCGCCCGGAACCGGTAGCGATGCAGCAGCCACGCGCCCAAGGTGCCGAGCACCACCGCCAGCACGGTCGTCGCGCACGCGATCACGAGGCTGTTGCGGGCCGCCTGCAGCAACGGCCCATTCGCCCAGACGCTCCGATACCACTCGAATGTGAATCCCTCCCACACGACGTTGAGCCGCGAGGCATTGAACGAATAGGCCACCAGCACGACGATCGGCAGGTAGAAGAACAGCAGCACGAGCGCGGTCCAACCGCCGAGGCCGAATTGCAACAACCGCAGGCCGGAGGGCGGACGAAGACGCGGGGCGGCAGTGGACGGCATGGCGAGGGGTAAGCACGATTTGTGCGAGCCGCGCAGGTTGTGCAAGGCCGCAGCGGAGTAACGCCGGTCTCTGACCGGCGGGCGCCAGTCGAAGACTCGCGCTCGTTCACTTGCCGCTGCCCGGAATCAATTTGTTGAACAGATCCCGCGCGCCGGATTTCTCCACGGCGAGTGTGGCCAGCGCGCTGTTGAGTTCGGACGGGTCGACCTTCGCCAGCGTGCCACCCACCTTCAGCGGCAACGTGCAGGCGGCGTAGCCGAGTTCATCGGTCTGTGGATCGAGCTTGCCCAGATACTTCAACAGCTCCGCCGCGTGGCCGCGGGCGCGCAACTTGAACTCCAGCGCGATGGCGTCATCCAACAGACTGCCACCCGCGCGATGCGTGGCCTGCCCGGCACCGATCAGGCGCAGCTCCGGGGAGATCAGCGTGAAATCTTTCACGACCGTGTTGAGCGATGCATCGCGCGCCAGCACCACACTCAACTGATCGTAATGAATCGACGCCAGGAGTTTGGTGATCTCCGACACGGCCTGGGCCCGGCTCGCGATTTCGGTGTAGTCCTTCTTGCCGGTGACGGCCCCGAGGGCGCTGCCCAGCAACGCCACGCCGGCCGCGATCTTGCCCGTCGACTCAGCCTTGGCCGCGTAGCTCACCGGGAGACCGCGGAACATGCCGCCTTTGCTCGTCAGCTGAAAGTCGCCATGCGACTGTTCCGCGAGCTCGCCGATCGACGCCGCGCGGCCGGCAATCTTGCTCGCGACATTGAACCGTCCCTCCACGGTCGCCGGCTGCGTCGGATTAAGGGTCAGGAAGAGCGGCGTCGGATCGAACTCGCTCACCGCCACCTCGGCTTCGAGCGAGAACGGTGTGGACGACCTGGCATCGAACGAGACCCCGCCGGAAATTTTCGCATCGCTCCCGCCACCCAGTCCGGCCCGGCCATTGACCACTTTGAACGTGCCGGCATCGATCCGGATCGTGCCGGCGACGTCGGTGGCCTGCATCGTGCCGGCGTAGACGACTTTCTTCAGGACCAGCGTCAGCTGACCACTGAGACCGACCCAAGGCGGCGTGGCCGACGCTGCCGTCGGGCCCGCCGGCGGACCGGGAGTTTTCGGTTGGCCCGGAGACGCAAATGGGGCCGCAAGGATCCTGGCGTCATCGACGACGAGCGACGCACTCGACACCTGCGCGTTGAGCGCCAGTCCGTCCTTTCGCGGCGTGAGCGTGCCGGCGAGCGTCAGGTCGGACTTTCGCCCTTCTCGCTCGATCACCAGAGGCAGGTTGATCGTGGTCAGACCGCCGGCCGCCACATCGGCGCGGATCTCGGCACTCAGGCTGGGGAGTTTTTCAGTCGTCAGCGTCGGCGGCGCCGCCAACGCCGTCACCGCCACAGTGGCATGCACCGCGTGACGTTGGCCGAGCGTCTCCGTGGCAAAGGTCCCCGACACCTCACCGCCCGAAAGCGTCACGGCGCCTTGCGCCAGCGGCTGGGCACACAGCGCCGGCAACGCGGCCGTGAACCGGCCCGCCGCTTTGAGCGGCTGGTCCCCGCCGGCCAGCTGCCCCACGCGCGCATCGACAGTCAGCAGGCCCGCGTCCCCGATCCTCAGCACCAGCGGCGACACTTCCGCCTGCCAGCCTTGCGGTGCATAGTCGGCTGTCGCGAGCACCGACACATCCACGCCACTGAGCACGGGCTGGCCGGCCCGGGCGAAGGACACGCCCGTGGCCCGCAGCGGCGCCTTGGCTCGCAGCGTCAGTCCGTCATTGCGCGCCGTGGCCGCAAACTCACCCCGCAAGTCCCCCCCCGAGACCGTCATGTCCTTCGCCCACGGCTTGATCCACGCGAGTGGCAGCCCGTCGAGCACCAACCCGAGCAACTCCTTGGTGGGGTCGGCCACCTTCAGCTGGCGCGTCTTCAGATTGAACTCAAACGTCTGCAACGCCTGCACGCGCGCCACCGGCTGCGGCGCCGCCAATCCGGCGGAAAGGCGTTCCACCCGCAGGGCATCGCCGCGTTGCGCGAGATCGAATTCCGCCCGCAATTGCACCGCGCCCAGTGCCGCCAGCTCGGCCTGAACCACGTTGAGGCGATCGGCCGCCGCGTCGATTTTTCCCGTCGCGCGGACTTCACCAAACGCCGGGTCCGTGTCGAAACGCCCCTCACCGGTGGCCGCGAAACTGGGCAACGGTCGTCCCAGCGTGAACGGCGAAAGGTCGGCATCGCGCATGTCGAGCCGCCAGGTGCCGGCCAATTTCCGCGTGGCCTTGGGAAAGGTCGCGTGGAACGAGGCCAGCTGGCGGCTATCGCCCGTCAGGACCAACGCATAGTTTTCACCCGCCGGGTCGCGGACCGCGGAGATGTCGGCCGCAAGCTTCACCCCCGTGGGAAACTGTGGTCCCGTAGCCGCGGCGTCCGCCTTGGTGCCAAGCCGCACAAACGTCCGCGGCGTATCCATCGTCGCCGCCAGCCGCCCCGCAATGTCGAGCGAACTGACCGGCGCGTTGCCACCCGCCACCGTCACCGTCACTTTGAACGACAGCGCCCCTTCCCGCCCGCCGCCGAAACCGCCGCCAGCGAGCACCACTTGGGCGCGCCCCGCCTCGACCCCCGGCGCCGGCGGCAGGAGCAGGTCGCCGGCGAGTTCGATCCCATCGAGCGCCAGATCGAACGGGAGGGCCGATGGTCCGAACACGCCTTCGAAGAGTGGTCCAACCGCCGGCAAACCCACCGCCGGGTCGGCGGCGTAGGCCGAGGTGAGGAGCGACAACGAGCGCGCGCCGCCGGCCGGCTGAAGGACGGTCCGCTTCGGGTTGGCGGGGAAGCGGAAGCCGCGCAAATCCAACGTCCACCCTTTGGCGACCAGCCGCCGGATCGCGACCTTCCGGTTCAGCCCCGCCTCGATCACGGAAAGCTCCGCCTCGAGCGACGGCAGCAGCAGGATCGCGCCGTCGCGCTCCAGGCGCAGGCCCTTGAGCCGGACCGTTTGAAAGCCGGCCGACAGCTGGTCGAGGTTTGCGCCAAGACCGGGCTGCGCCGCAAGCACGCGCCGTGCGGCCCACGTCTGCACTCCCGTGTTCAGCACCAGACCGCCGGCGATCGCCAGCACCACGAGCAACGCCGTGGCGGTGACGAGGAGAAGCCGGACCGGTTTCTTCATTGAATCTACGGGGATGACACGGTGGAACGCGCTGGGTTACGAAATGTTAGGAGGAATATTTTTGAACGCGAACGCGAAGAGCGCGCCGCATCGCAGCGGCCGACGTGAGGAGGCACAGAGCGACCGCACCGCCCCAGTCGCCGCCTCGTCACCCCGGCTGCCACGCGCGGTTGCCGCCTCCTACTTCCGCACAAAATCGTCCGCCTGACCCATCGCCTTGCGGAGACTGGCGACGGCGACGTTGTGCGTGTAGTAGGCTTGCAGTTCGTTGGTGCGCGCGGTGGTGAGGTCGGTCTGGGCCTGGAGCACATCGAGCTGCGTGGCGGTGCCGGCGTTGTAGCGCGCATGGGCGAGACGCACGGCCTCGTCGGCCTGCTCGGTGACTTTCTTCGTCGCGTCGGCGAGTTCGGCCGCCTGCTGCCACTGCAGGAAGGCCCGGCGCACCTCGACCTCGGCCGCAAGCTGCGCCTCGGTGAGCGCAAGCTTGGTCTGCTCGAGCACCGACCGGGCCTGTGAAACGCGGCCGGCGGTCGCGCGGCCATCGAAAATCGGCCACTGCGACTGCACCCCGACGAGCCAGCCTTCGCGTGAATCCCGGAACGCGTTGCCCGGTCCCTTGTAAAGTTGCCAGCCGCCGACCGCCGACACGGTGGGCCGGTTGCCCGAACGCGCGGCCACGACATTCTGTTCGCCCGCATTCGCCAGTTTGGCGAGGCGACGGAGGTCGGGGCGGTGGGCGTGCGCGGCCTCGAACGCCGCCTGCAATTCGAATCGCGCCGGCGAGTAGTCGAGCGTGCCGACGAACTCGGGGATCTTCCGCAACGAGTCGGGCTTGTTGGTGGCGAATCCGAGCATCTGTCGCAGCGTCTCGATGGCGAGGCGGTGGTCGTTCTGGGCGCCGATGAGCGGCACCTTGGCATTGGCCACCGCGACCTCGGCGCGAAGTTTCTCGAAACTCGACAGCGTGCCGGCCTGGAAGCGGTCGGTCACGGTCTTCAACTGTTCCTGCAGCAACTTCAGGTTCTTTTCCTGCACCGTGATTTTCTCGCGCGTGAGGAGCACATGGTAGAAGGCGATGCGCACCCCGAGCAGCGCCTCGTTGATCACCGCCTCGAGCTCGAACAACGCGGCCTCCCGGGCGAGCGTCGCGCCCCTGACGCCGGCGCGCACGCCGCCGCCCGCGTAGAGCAACTGCGACGCCGTGAGCCCGATCGCCCACGAGCGATCGCTCGCGGGGAACGCGCCGGAGATGTCCCGATCGTTGAGCTGGTAGCTGCCGGTCGCGGCGACGTTGGGCACGGTGCGGGACGACACTTCGACGACGACGCCGTCCTGCTGCTTGATGCGCTCGCGCGCCTGGCGGATCGCGAAATTATTGTCGAGGGCGAAGGCCAGCGCGTAATCGAGCGTGAGCGCATCCGGCACGGCATACTGCGGATCGGGCTGGCCGTCGGGCCGGAATGGCTCGGAGGGTGGCTGGGCTGGCAGCACCCAGGTGAACGCGACCAGCTGCAGGCCGAGGACCGCGAGGACGGGGACGGGGCGGGCGAATTTCATGGCGAAATTATTTGGCGGGGATGGCTTCAGCGGCGACCGCCGGTTCGAGCGCGGCGGCGCGCACGCGGTCCTTGGAGTGATCCTTGGCCAGCAGCACGTAAACGGCCGGCAGCACGAACAGCGTGAAGACCGAACCGATCGCCATGCCGCCGACGAGCACCAGGCCGATGGCGTTGCGGGCCGCCGCGCCGGGACCGTCGACGAGCGTCAGCGGAAAGTGGCCCGCGATCGTCGCCACGCTGGTCATGAGCACGGGGCGCAGGCGCGTGAGCGCGGCCTCATGCACGGCTTCGATTTTCGAGCGGCCCTCCTCCTGGAGTTTGTTGGCGAACTCGACCACGAGGATGCCGTTTTTCGCGATCAGGCCGACGAGGGTCACGAGCCCGACCTGCGCGTAGATGTTCATCGTCGTGGTCCAGCCGGTGGTCCAGAACGGGGTGTTCGGATCGGGGATGCGGAGGAAGGTGAACAGCAGCGCGCCGAACATCGCGAGCGGCACCGAGCCGAGCAGGATGACCACGGGGTCGCGGAACGAATTGAACTGCACCGCGAGCGCGAGGAAGATCAGCACGATCGCGAGCAGGAAGGCGGGCAGGAACTTGTTGCCCTCGTGTTTGAACTGCCGCGACTCGCCCGTGTAGTCGATAGTGTAGCCGGCGGGCAGGATTTCGCGGGCGGATTTCTCGAGGAACTTCAGCGCGGCGTCCAGCTGGCCGGTGTTGCCGGTGATGGTGACGGCGTTGAGCTGCTGGAAACGATTGAGCGAACGCGGCACCGTCTTGTGCTCGAGGTGCGCGATCGAGCTCACGGGGATGAGCGCGCCGTTGGGGCCGGTGATGTAGATGTCGCGCAACTGCTCCGGGTTCAGCCGGTCGCCGCGTTCGATCTGCGGGATGACCTTGTAGCTGCGCCCGGCGATGTTGAAGCGGTTGACGTAATTGCCGCCGAGCGCCGACGCGAGGTCCGCGCCGACCTGCGCGAGATTGAGGCCGAGCGCGGCCACCTTCTCGCGGTCGATGACGACCTCGGCCTGCGGCTGGTCGATCTTCACATCCACGAAGGGCGGGAAATAGAACAGCCCCTGCGCCTCGGGCGTCATCGTCTTGGCGATGATCTGCTTTGCAAATTCGAGCAACTGCGGCGCCTCCGCCGTCGAGGCGATGATGAACTCAACCGGGAACGTGTTGCCGCCCGGCAGGGCGGGCGGGGTCGCGGCGTAGGTCTCGACGCCGGTGATCCGCGACAGCTTGCCCTGCACCTCCGGCACCATCTCGAAGACGCTGCGCTTCCGCTTGTCCCACGGTTTCACGACCATGCCGCCGAAGCCGTCGGTGCCGAACATCGCGCTGAAGGCCGGCGCAAACAGGATCTGAAACGTGGCCTCGCGTTCCGCGGTGCTGAGGAACGCGTCGTCCACGGCCTTGCCGTAGTGGCTTTTTTGATCGGCGGTGGCGTTGGCTGGCGCAAAAATCGCCGAGAAAATGACGCTCTGGTCCTCCGGCGGCGCCAGGTCCGGCGGCGAAAACATATACATCGGAATCGTGCACAGGCTCACGATGATCCACACTGCGTAGACCACCGGGCGCACCTTCAGCGTCCTGTCCAGCATGCGGCCGTAGGCGACGCGCAGCCGGTCGAAACGGTGGTTCACCCAGCCGGTGAAGCCCCGCTCCTCCTCATCGGCGCTGCGCAGCAACCGCGACGCCATCATCGGCGAAAGGGTGAGCGCCACGATGCCGGAAATCGTCACCGCACCCGCCAGCGTGAGCGCGAACTCACGGAACAACGCGCCGGTGAGACCGCCCTGCAGACCGATCGGCGTGTAGACGGCGGCGAGCGTGATCGTCATCGCGATGACGGGGCCGGCGAGTTCGCGGGCGCCGAGCAGCGCGGCCTCGCGCGGCGTGCGGCCCTCGCGCAGGTGGCGCTCGACGTTTTCCACCATCACGATGGCGTCGTCCACCACGAGGCCCACCGAGAGCACGATCGCCAGCAGCGTGAGCAGGTTCAGCGTGAAGCCGAAAATCTGCATCAGAAAGATGCCGCCGATGAGCGACACCGGGATGGCCATGACCGGCACGAGCACGGAGCGGAACGAGCCGAGGAAAAGAAAGATCACGACGACGACGATGAGCAACGTGTCGATCAGCGTGTGCGTGACCTCGCGGATCGCGTTGCCGATGTATTCGGAGGCGTCGTAGCCGATGTTCGCGACGAACCCCGCCGGCAAATCCTTCTTGATGAGATCGAGTTCCGTCCGGGCGCGCGTGACCACGTCGATGGTGTTCGCGTTGGGCAGCGGAAACAGGCCCATGAACACGGCGGTCTGCCCGCTCTGGCGCACCTCGGTGTCGTAATCCTCGGCCCCGAGCACGACGTCGGCGATGTCCTCGAGCCGCACGATCGCGTCGTTCTGCTGGCGGATGACGAGCCGCTTGAATTCCTCGGCGGAATGCAGGTCGGTGTTGGCCGTGAGATTGACCTGCACAAGCGCGCCCTTGGTCGTGCCGACGGCGGCGAGGTAGTTGTTGGCCGCGAGTGCCTGGCGCACCTGCGCCGGGCTGATGTTGAGCGCGGCCATCTTGTCCGGCTTGAGCCAGACGCGCATGGCGAACGTGCGCGCGCCGAAGATCTCCGCGCGTTGCATGCCCTGCACCGCCGCGAGCCGCGGCTGGATGACGCGGACCAGGTAATCGGTGATCTCACTCTGCGAGAGCATCGGGGCGGTGAAGCTGAGCCAGGCCGCCGGCATCATCGAGTCGGCCGACTGGAGGCTGATCGCCGGGATCTCCGCCTCCGGCGGCAGCTCGTTGCGGATCTGGTTCACCCGCGTCTGGATGTCGGTCAGCGCCTTGGTCGTGTCGTAGTTCAGTTTCAACCGCACCGTGACGCTCGAATAGCCCTGGAGGCTTTTCGACTGGATGTAATCGATGCCATCGGCGGCGGCGACGGCCCGCTCGACCGGCGTGGTGACAAAGCCGCGCACGAGTTCGGCGCTCGCGCCGACATACACGGTGGCGATCGTGATCGAGGAGTTTTCGCTGCGGGGATACTGCCGGACCGAGAGCGAACGCCAGGCCTGCACGCCCGCGATGATGATCAGGAAGTTGATCACGATCGCGACGACGGGCTTGCGGATGAAGAGGTCGGTGAAGGAAGAGTTTTTCATGGCCGGTGGTCTGCCGGAGCGCGGGCGCCCTCGCCCGCGTCGAGTCGCGGCGAGGGCGCCGCATCTCCAGCCGGGGCGCTCAGGCGTTCTTCGGCTTGGGTGCGAGCTGCGCGGGCAGCGCGAGTTTGTTGTCGATCGTCACGGACATGCCGGGACGGAGCTTGAAGACGCCGGCGGTCACCACTTGCTCGCCGGGCTGGAGACCCTCGAGCACATTGACGAAGTCGCCGCGGGCGCCGCCAAGGCGCACGAACTGCTGGCGGAGCACCTGCTGGGTCTTGCCGCTCTTTTCGTCCTTCTTCTCGTCGATGATGAAAACGGAATCGCCATACGGCGCGTAGAGCACGGCCGTGACCGGGATCGCGAGCACGGGGGTCTCGGTCGGGAGGACCACCTCGACGTTGGCGAACATGCCGGCGCGGAGCTTCTCCCCCTTGTTGGGCGCGGTGGCCTGCACGCGCAGGTTGCGCGTGGCCATGTCCACCTCGGGATTGATGGCGTTGATCTCGCCGTCGAACGTCTCGCCCGGTGCGGCGTCGGTGGTGACGCGCACTCTGGTGCCGCGGGCGAGCTGCGCGAGCCGCTGCTGCGGGAGGGAGAAATTCACGAACACGGGATCGAGGGTCTGGAGTGTCGCGATGGCCTCGCCGTCGCGGAGGATCTGGCCGAGGTTGACGAGCCGCAGGCCGAGCCGGCCGGCGAAGGGCGCGCGGATGGTTTTCTTGGCGATGACCGCGCGGATGTTGTCGGCCTGCGCGACCGCGGCCTTGGCCTGGGCATCGGCGGCGTCGAGATCGGCGGGAGAGTTGGTGCCGTTCTGGCGGAGTTCGCGGGCCCGGTTGAGGTTGAGGTTCGCGAGCACGGCCGCGGCCTCGGCGGCGCGGAGCTGCGCCTCCTCGGTGGAAGTGTCGAGTTGCACGAGGAGGTCGCCCGCGGCGACGGTGGCGCCGGGTTCGAACGCGATCTTCGCGACCTTGCCCGGGAGCTCGGCCGCGACGGTCACACCTTGCACGGGCGCGATCGACCCGGTGGCCGAAAGCGTGTTGGGCCAGGTCTGCTTCACCGCCCCGGCGGCGGTGACCGTGGTCGGCGGCATCACCATGGCGGCACCGGCGGCACCCATGGCCTTGAACTGGGAGGTCTTCGCCAAATAGAGCGGTCCCACGATGAGCAGCGCGCAGCCGGCGATACCGGCCACAAAGAGGGCAATTTTTCGGAGCATAACGGCAGTGGATGGAGGGTGGATGGGAACGACGGTTGAAGCGGCGGAAAATGGAAGACGACCGGTCAACGGGCGGCGGCCACCGCTTCTGACGCGGACCGGCCGCCGTCCTCCGCGGTGCGGCGGAGCAGTTTGCTGAAGAGGCGCACGAGCGTCCGGCGCTCGTTCTCCGAGAGTGGCGCCATCAGCCAGGCCATCTGGCGGAAATGATCGGGGAGGATGTTCCGGAGGCGTTTTTCGCCCCGCGGTGTGATGCTGACCGTCATCATCCGCCGGTCGTGCGGATCGGGCGCTCGCAGGACCAGCCCGGCCCGCTCCAGGGTGTCAACCAGCCCCGTCATCGTCGCCCGGGTCACGCCCGTGCGGCCGGCCAGCTCGGCCGGGCTGAGCGCCGCACCGCCACCGCGCCGGCAATTGCCCCACAACGCCATGAGAACGCCGAAGCCACCCTGCGTGATGTCGTGCGACGCGAGATGCGCCTCGACGACCCGAAACGCTTCGTCCCCGGTGCGCAGCAGGTGGAGAAAAACCTCCGTCGCCGAAGGATCGAGGTCGGGAAATTCCTTCGCCGCCTCGAGCAGGCACTCGTAGCGAGGGAGGTCTTTGATCATCAACAGCGGCATGGTCGAAAAAAGTAAGGCGGCGGATAGTTAGGAGGCTAACCAGAATAGCAAGCGGCCAGACCACCTATTAGCGATGCAGTCTTTCCGCTAATCGGATCACGCCTGCGCCTAATGGGGCGCAGCCAGCGATGCTCACGCGCGGCGGCCTGCACGCCGGGACCGGGCGGCGCCGGTGCGCCGCAGTCAACGCAGCGACCTCCCGCGACGCGGCGCTCACGCCGACGTCCATCACACTGAATCAACTCCGCCGGCGCGGACCCGTTCAGAGCGCCTGCGCGGCGGCGACGAGGGCCTCGGTGGTGAGGCCGAGTTCCTTGAACGCGATGGGGGCGGGGGCGCTCAGGCCGAAGCGATCGATGCCGACCACCTTGCCGTCGAGGCCGACATATTTGTGCCAGAGGATCGTCACGCCGGCCTCGATCGCGACGCGCTTGCGGCATGACGCCGGGAGGACGCTCTCGCGATACTCGGCGCTCTGGCGATCGAAGCGCGAGGTGCAGGGCATCGAGACGACGCGCGTGCCGGCGCCGAGCTGCTTCGCGGCGGCGACGGCGTATTGGACCTCGCTGCCCGTCGCGATCAGGATGCGCTCAAGCGCGGCGGTTTCCTTTACCGCGATGTAAGCGCCCTTGAGCACGCCTTCACGGCGGAGTTGCACGGGGATGTCGTTGAGATTCGGGAGCGCCTGGCGCGTGAGCGCGAGGAGCGTGGGGCCATCGACGCGCGCGAAGGCGGCGGCAAACGCACCCGCGGTCTCCTCCGGATCGGCGGGGCGGATGACGTCGAGGCCGGGGATCACGCGGAGGCCGGAAACGGTTTCCACCGGCTGGTGCGTGGGGCCGTCTTCGCCGACGCCGACGGAATCGTGCGTGTAGATGTAAACGACGGGGAGCTTCGCGAGCGCGGCGAGGCGCATCGACGGGCGCGAGTAGTCGGCGAACACGAGGAACGTCGCGATGCTCGGACGGAAGAGGCCGTCGTAAGCGACGCCGTTGGCGATCGCGGCCATGCCGTGTTCACGGATGCCGAAGCGGATGTTGCGGCCGGCGCGGTGGGCGGGCTCGAAGTCCTTGTCCGCGGCGATGTAGTTGAGCGTGGAGCCGTAGAGGTCGGCGCTGCCGCCGAACACAAGTGGGAGCGCGGCGGCGATCGGCTGGAGCACGTCGCGGCCGGATGCGCGCGTCGCGAGCTTGGCGTCGGTCGGGAAGCTCGGGATTTTCTCCAGGAGCGCGGCGGCGCTCGGCGCGGTGTCGCGCGACTCGAGGAGCGCGGCCTTCTCGGGATTCGCCGCCGCCCAAGCCTTGAAAGTCTTGTGCCACTTGTTGCAAGCGCGGATGAGCCGCTGCTTGTGGCCGGCAAAATAGGCGCGCACGTCGTCGCTCACGAAGAAGTGCTGGTCGGCGGGGAGACCGAGCGAAGCGCGAGCGGTCTCGGAGAATTTCGCCCCACCCTCGCCGTGGCCTTTCGCGGTGCCTTGCACTTCGGCGATGCCCTTGCCGATGATCGTCCTGGCGATGATGAGTTGCGGTTTGCCGCTCTTGGTTTTCTTCGCCTTGTTGAAGGCCTTCAGGAAGGCGGCCATGTCGTGGCCGTCGATCGTTTGCACGTCCCAGCCGATGGATTTGAAGCGCGCGGAGGCGTTTTCGCTCTGCGTCTTGTTCGCCATCGCGTCGAGGGTGACGTCGTTGGCGTCGTAGATGAGGATCAGGTTGTCGAGCTGCTGGTGGCCGGCGAAGGCGGCGGCCTCCATCGCGACGCCTTCCTGCATGCAACCGTCGCCCGCGAGGGCGATGACATGGTAGTTGAAGATTTCGTGCTCGGCGGTGTTGAAACGGGCCGCCGCCATCTTACCGGCGAGGGCGTAGCCGACGGCGTTGCCGATGCCCTGACCGAGCGGGCCGGTGGTGGCCTCGACGCCGGGCGTCTCGTGAAACTCGGGGTGCCCGGGCGTCTTGCTGTGGAGGACGCGGAATTTTTTGACCTCCTCGATCGGCAGGTCGTAGCCGCTCAGGTGGAGCCAGCCGTAGAGGAACATCGAGCCGTGGCCGCCGGAGAGCACGAAGCGGTCGCGATTCAGCCACCGCGGGCGTTCGGGATTGTGCGAAAGGGCGTGACCGTAGAGGACGGCGCCGATTTCCGCGCAACCGAGCGGGAGGCCGAGGTGGCCCGAGGAGCAGGCGTGGACGGCATCGATGGCAAGCCCGCGGGCTTGGTTGGCAGCTTTGGCGAGAAGGATGGTTTGCAGCGTCATGGCGAAAAACCGTTTAGCAGTAGCGAACGGTATCGTAACGGGAAGCAGATTTTCAGCCGGTGCGTCCGCCCAAAGTGTCATTGCGAGTCATGGGCGGGGCCCGTCGCAGAACGTCCAACAAAAAAGCGAGCCCGTGCAAGGCTCGCTTTGGCAAAGAAATCCGCGAAGCGTGGTTCAGCTCGCGGCCGGCGCAGCGGCGGGGGCGGCCGCGGTGGCCGCGGTGGCCGCAGCGGCGACCTTTTCCGCATGAATCTCGGCCGCGCGATCCTTTTCCTTGATGGCGACGGCGGCTTTGCCGAGGCGGCGGCGGAGGTAAAAGAGGCGGGCCTTCATCGGCTCCGACACGCGCTCGACCTCGATCTTTTCGATGTTCGGTGAATTGACCGGGAACACGCGCTCGACACCCTCGCCGTAGCTGATGCGGCGGACCGTGAACATCTCGTGGATGCCGGAACCTTTGCGGGAAATCACGATGCCGGAGTAGATCTGCACGCGCTCCTTGTCGCCTTCACGCACCTTGGTGTGCACTTTCACGCCATCGCCGACTTTGAAGGGCGTGACGTCTTTCTTCACCTGGACGGCGGTGATTTCTTTGATGATCGGGTTCATGGCGATGAGTTATTTGAGTAAATCGGGTCGGACCTGACGGGTTTTTTCCTCCTGTCGCGCGCGCCGCCATTTCTCGATTTCGGCATGATTTCCCGAGAGGAGAACCTCCGGAACGGACATGCCCCGGAATTCGGCGGGACGCGTGTATTGAGGAAAGTCGAGCAACTTGTTGGTGAAAGATTCGTGCGTCAATGACTTTTCCTCCCCGAGCACACCGGGGATGAAACGAGCCAGCGCATCGATCAAAACCGCCGCGGCCAGCGTGCCGTTGGTCAGCACGTAATCACCAATCGAAACCTCCTGGTCGATGACGCGATCGCGGATGCGCTGGTCGATGCCTTCGTAGTGTCCGCTCAACAGGACAAGGTGCGACTGCTGTGAGAGCCCGTGGGCGAGCGCCGGCGAGAGCGGCACGCCGTCCGGCGTGAGGTAAATGCGCCGGCAACCGGGCGTTTGCAGTTGCTCGACCGCCGCGAAGACCGGTTCGGGTTTCATCACCATGCCCGCCCCTCCCCCGAAAGGCCGGTCATCGGCGGTGCGATGCTTGTCGGTCGTCCATTGGCGCAGATCGTGAACACTGACCGCGAGATGCCCGGCCGCGATACCTTTGCCGAGAATGCTCTCCGCCAGAAATCCGTCCAACATCCGGGGAAACAGCGTCAGGACATCGATTTTGAGCGGCATGGCGCGCGGTTTGCGGACAAAAAAATCGCCCGACCGGAAACGGCGGGGCGATTGCTGGAAAAGTTTCTCGCAGTCGGACGCTTAAGCAGAGGCCGCAGCGGCAGCCGAACGGCGCGCCTTCTTGATCATGGCGTTCATCGTGTCGGTAGGCAGGGCACCCTTGCTCAGCCAGTAGTCGACGCGGTCGAGCTTCAGGTTGATCGGGCTGCCCTTGGTCTTGGGCGTATAGGTGCCGAGTTGCTCGACCGGGGCGCCGTCGCGGCGCGAGCGCGCTTCGGCGACAACCACACGATAGAGCGGCTGATGCACGGAACCAACCTTGGTAAGACGGATTTTGAGAGCCATGTCGGAAGTTTTCGGAACGATTCTTTCTTTGGAAAAGCTGAGAAAAAGACCGGCTCGCACCGGCACTGTCAAGCCCCATGTCCGCCGGGATCAGTCTCAACTTGATCGCAAGCTGGAATCAGAAGCCGGTGAGACACGTCTCCAGCCGCCGCACCGTGCGTTCGCGGCCGAGCACATGGAAGATACCCGTGATGCTCGGGCCGACGTTGGTGCCCGTGACCGCGAGGCGCGCGACCGCCTGATAGTCGCCGAAACCGAGACCTTTGCTCTCGGCGAGTTTCTTCAGCGCCTCGGTCATGGTGGCCTCACTCGTGAAGTCGGCGCTTTTCGCCAACTCGACGAGCTCCGCCAGCCGCGCTTTCGGCTCGCCCTTGGCCATGACCTTGTCGCGCACCTTTTGATCGATGACGAAATCGTCGGTGAAGAAATACGCCGTGTAGGCCGGCAGCTCCTCCAGGCCCTTGACCTTGGGCTGGCACAACAGCATCACCGCGCGAAAATACTCCGGCGCCACTGGAATCAGTTTTTCGCATCGCGTGAAATACTCCCGCGCCTGCGCCACGAACTGCTCCGCCGGCTGCGCCAGCAGGTAGGCCATGTTCATATGCGCGAGCTTCTTGTCGTCGAAGCGCGCGTTGCTCTGGTTCACGCCCGGCAGATCGAACAGCCGCACGATCTCGTCGATCGGCATCTTCTCCCGGTCGTCGCCCGGATTCCAGCCGAGCAGGCAGAGGAAATTCACGAGCGCCTCCGGCAGGTAGCCGCGGCGCTGGTATTCCTCGATGAGTGCGCCCTGGTCGCGCTTCGACATCTTGCCGGGGCCGTTTTGTTTCAGGATCAGCGGAATGTGCGCGAACTCCGGCGGCTTCACGCCGAAGCCCTCGTAGAGCGCCACGTGCTTGCTCGTATTGGACAGGTGATCCTCGCCGCGGATGATGTGCGTCACCTGCATCGCGATGTCATCGACCACGTTGACGAGGTGGAACACCGGATTGCCGTCCGAGCGCACGATCACGAAGTCCTCGTCCTCCAGGCGCTCGACCCGCCCGCGGATGCGATCCTCGATCACGACGGGCGGCACTTTCACCTTGGTGACGGTCTTCTTGCGGTGCTCGTCGAATACCTCGTAGCGCTCGCCGAGCAGCTTGAACCAGATCGCGCCGTCCTTCTCGTAGGCGCGCCCGGCGTTCATGAGCTTGGCGACGTAATCCCTGTAGATGTCGCTCCGCTCGCTCTGGCGATAGGGACCGAAATCACCGCCGCCGTTCTTCCCGATCTTCGGGCCTTCGTCCCAGTTGAGACCGAGCCAGGCCAATGAATCGTAGATCAAGTTGAGGAACGCCTCGCTGTTCCGCTCCTTGTCCGTGTCCTCGATGCGCAGAATGAACGTGCCGCCGGTGTGGCGCGCATACAGCCAGTTGAACAGCGCCGTGCGGGCGCTGCCGATATGGAAGAACCCCGTCGGACTCGGGGCGAAACGAACGCGGACTGAGGACATTCGGCGAAGAAACCACGAAACACACGAAACACACGAAAGATTTTTCCAGCGGCCTCACCCCGAGGGCACATCTCACTCTCGTGCAGAGAACCAGATGGTGGGCCGGCCGCTCCGCGGACGACCAAAGACGAGCGGCAATCGAAGCAATTTGGCCGTGCGCGGAGCGCCCGACCCACCCGCGGACAGCCGGCGGGCGCCTCGTTTGTCGTCGCCGAAATCGCCTACAGCCTGAGTTGTGCAGTCGAACTGTGCTCTCGCTTGCGAAACAATCGGATCGAGGTGGAGCGCGTTGACCCCAACGCGCTTTCGGGAGTCACGCCGTAGCCCGAGCGCGTTGCGGTCAACGCTCTCCACCTCAACTTCATCGAACCGCCTTCAAACCGCCAACCCGCGAGCGACACAGAACTCCCGCAAATCCATCGGCAGCGCCGCGCGAAACGTTGTTTCGATCCCCGCCCGCGATAAATCGATCTCCGCGCAGTGCAACGCCTGCCGCGGCAGCCACAGCCGCGCCGCCATCGCTTCGCTCCAGCCGTGATCGATGAACTCCAGAAACAGCCGTGCATCGGGGCCGTAGATTTTGTCGCCCACCAGCCAGTGCCCCAGCCACTGCGCGTGCGCACGGATCTGGTGCTTGCGCCCCGTCTCGGTCACGACGCGGGCCAGCGTAAAGCCTCCGCTCGCCGCCACCGGCGTAAAATGCGTCACCGCTCGCTGCCCCTCTCCCGCCGCCACGACCTTCGATTTCACAAACACCGGGCTGCCGGTGTCGTCGCCCAACGGTTGGTCGACCGTGACCGGTTCCTTCAACTCTCCCGTCATCACCGCCAGATACGCCTTCGCCACCCGTCGCTCCTGCACGGCTTTTTGCAGGCGGCTCGCCATTTTCGCGTCCTTCGCGAAGACCACGAGCCCGCTCGTCTCGCGGTCCAGCCGGAACACGAGATGCGCCGCCGCGAGTTTGCCAAATTCCCGCACCGCTCCCACCAAACTCGACCACGGCCCGTCCTTCGAAGGGTGGCAGACCACGTCACCCGGCTTGTCGATCACCAGCAGCCGCTCGTCTTCGTGCACGATCCACGCCGCGAGTTCCTCCGGCGCGATCATGCGCACGGGACCCTGTTTCAGGCGTCGCGGCCACGCGCACGCCCGCGGCCCGTTCGCCATGAAATCCTCGGCCGGCACCTCACCTCCGTCGTTCATCGTCCGACCTTTTTCAGCCGGAGCTGGGCCAGCACTTTCGCGCCGACGCGCGCGGCCACTGGCTTCGGCAACCGCGACGACACCGCCACGTAGGACTTGTTTTTCCAACCGGTCACCACCTGCGACCGCCCGGCGGCGAGCGCCCGCAACGAAATCCCGACGACCTCTTCGCTCGTCATGCTCAGCATCGGTGGCGCGCTGCCTGGCTTGAGCCCCGCCCGGCGGCCAAACTCCGTCGTGGTCGGCCCAGGGCAAACCGCCAGCGTGCGCACCCCGCGGCCCCGCAGTTCCTCGTTGAGCGCGAGACTCCAGTGCAGCAGGAACGCCTTGGTCGCCCCATACGTGGCCATCCACGCCGTGGGTTGAAACGCCGCCGTCGACGCCACGTTCACGATCGCGCCACCGCGCTCCCGCAGCAGCGGCAGCAGCCGGCCGGTCAGGTCCACGACCGCCCGCACATTCACGTCGATCATTTCGAGCTGGTGCGCGAGATTTGGCTCAGGAAATGCACCGTATGCGCCGAAACCACTGTTGTTGATGAGCAACACGCGACCGGCCGGCACTTCCCGCTGGAGGAATTCCCCCAGCGCGCCCGCCACGCGCTCCACCTCGGCGCTGCGCGACAGATCGCACGGGAAATGGTTCAATCTTTTCCCCGAAAAAATTTTGCCGGGATCGCGCCGAGAGAGGTTGCAAACGGTGAGTCCCGCGTGCAGTTTGCCGCACAGCTCAATGAACGATTTTCCAATGCCGGAAGATCCGCCCGTGACCACCACGGTCGAGAAGGTTCTCAAATATTCGCTTAGCGAAGGCACGACGGCATTGATGGCAGTTTTCCCCGGGGCGGGCGTATTGCGCGCACCCGATTCAACCCAAACCAACAGCAGAAACATGAACAGCCAAAACCAACACGAAGTAATCGTCTCTGGCATTCACCTCGAACTGACGCCCTCTCTGAAGACGTTCGTTCGCGAGAAAGCCGAGCGATTGTTTCGACACGAGGAGCGCATCGTGCGCCTCCGCGTGGAGCTGGAATGCGACCGCAAGGAAGATGTCGCAGCCCGGTTCAAGGCCAAAGGCCATGTCGTAGTCCAAGGCCCCGAGATGAACGCCATCGTCGAGGCCGACGAATGCCACAAGGCGATCTCCATGCTCGTCGACAAGCTCGACCGCATGCTCGCCCGCCGGCACCAGTTGCACCGCGTCAAACGCAACCATCCGCACGCCGTCGAACTCACCGACGCGCTGCCGAAAGCCGTGTAGCCACGGCCGCGTTTCCCACCCGATCAAGAGTTCGGAAATGCCCCGCCGGTTCGCCGGCGGGGTTTTTGTTTGTCATTGCGAGCACCTCCGGCGCGAAGCAATCCATCTGATTCCGTCACCGCCATGCCGCACCAGCCCGCCTCCACCCGTTACGATCTCCCCGTCCTCTACCGCCACTGCGGTCGCAGCGGCCTCAAACTCCCCGCCATTTCGCTCGGCCTGTGGCATAACTTCGGCGCCGATCACGACCAAGCCAACGCCCGCGCGCTCATCCTCCGCGCCTTCGACCTCGGCATCACCCACTTCGATCTCGCCAACAACTACGGTCCGCCGCCCGGCTCGGCCGAGGAGACCTTCGGCCGCGTGCTGCACGCCGACCTCGCCGGCCACCGCGACGAGCTGATCGTCTCGACGAAGGCCGGCTACACGATGTGGGACGGCCCCTACGGCGACTGGGGCTCGCGCAAATATCTGCTCGCCTCGCTCGACCAGTCGCTCCGCCGCATGAAACTCGACTACGTCGACATCTTCTACTCGCACCGCCCCGATCCCAACACCCCGCTCGACGAGACGATGGGCGCCCTCGCTCACGCAGTGCGCTCCGGCAAGGCCCTCTACGTCGGCCTCTCCAACTACAACGCCGAACAAACCGCCCGCGCCGCAAAACTCCTCCGCGAGCTCGGCACGCCCTGCCTCATCCATCAGCCCAAATATCACCTCTTCGAACGCTGGATCGAGCGCGGTCTCACGCGCGTGCTCGCCGACGAAGGCATCGGCGGCATCGCGTTCTGCCCGCTCGCGCAAGGCCTGCTCACCAATCGTTACCTCGCCGGCATCCCGGCCGATTCCCGCGCCGCACACGATCCGCGTTTCCTCAAGCCCGAGCACATCACCGCGGAGAAACTCCAGCAAATCCGCCAGCTCGACGCCCTCGCCCGGTCCCGTGGGCAATCCCTCGCGCAGCTCGCACTCGTATGGGTGTTGCGTCAGCCCACGATCACCAGCGCCCTCATCGGCGCGAGCAAGACCAGCCAGATCGAGGAAAACCTCGCCGCCCTGAAAAACCCGCTGCTCAGCACCGACGAACTCGCCGCGATCGACCGCATCGTGGGGGCCTAGTCACCTGCTTTCGAGCGCCGGGCGGTAGGAGCCTGCTTGCAGGCGATTCCGTGGCACGGGTCTCCTGACCCGTGAGGGCCGTGTCACCCACGACCACCGGTCGGGAGACCCGTGCCACGGCCAAGTCATCGCCTGCAAGCACACCCCTACCTTCCCGCGCCCGAGACGTGATACACCGCAAACGTCGCCAGCCAGTGTTCGCCTTCGTAGTGGCCACTGAAAACGTGCCTTAGCCCCGCCGCCTCGTGCAGCTTCACGGCCGTCTCCAGCGGCGCCCGGCGCGGATCGCCCGTCGCGAGCGCCGATAGCACGCCGCTCATCGTCCAGGCCCGGCTGAGGTTGAGGCCCACGAGATGCACGATGCGTCCATCCGTGAGATCGCTCACCTCGGCGGCCCGCGACCAGTTACCGAGGTCGCCCTTGCGCAGCCCGGGCAGGAAGCCATCGAGCCAGCGCGAAAACTCCTCCCGGGACAGCACGCGGCGCAACAGATCCGCCTCGTTCAGCCCCGGCGAAAAGAAATCCTCCCCCGACGGTTCGTAGTTGGTCGGGTAGTTTCGATCGCCGAGGTAATACTCCCGGGCGCGCACAGCCGCCAGTTTCTCCAACGCCTCATCGCCGACCGCTCGCGCGTAATCGATGATTTGTCCCAGCGCGAAAGCCGTGTCCGGATGCACGCCCGTGCGCACCGGATAGGTGAGCCGGGGCAGAAAGTTCTTCGTGAGCTCGACGATCTTCTGCTCGAGCGGCGCCATGTTCTTCGCCCACTGGCGCGCCTCGGGATCGTCCCACGCCTTCAACTCCGCTGTCAGCCGCAGCGTCCACGCCCATCCATACATGCGCTCGAAGCTCCGGTTGTCCTTCGGCTCAAAGTAGGCGGCCTCCTTGGCCAGGTTCGCCGCGGCCAGATGCGCGCCGAGCCGCGCGCGGGCCTCGGCCGCCCCGGCGAGGTCGGGATACAGCCGCAGCAGCCGCACCACCAGCCAGTGGCCGTGCACGCACGAGTGCCAGTCGAAGTTGCCGTAGAACGCCGGGTGCATCGCACGCGGGCTCATGATGTCCTCGGGCCCGCGCAGCACTTCACCCGGCTTGTTCGGATACTCGCGGTCGATGCCCTTCAACGCGAGCTGCACAAAGGCCGCCGCCTTCTCCCGGTCCAACCCTTCCGCGCCCATCGCCGCAACGGCGAACGAACAAACCAGAATCACGCTGGTGATTTTCTTCATTGGCCACAAAAAGCACATAAGGCACAAAAAGAACCACTCTGATTTTTGAGCTTTCTGCGCTTTTTGTGGCCAATTCCGCCATTTGCCTTTCCTCCATGAAACCCCGCACGTTCGCCGCCCTCTCGCTCCTGCTCCTGGCCCCGCTCGCCGCCCCCGCCGCCGACACCAGGCCCAACATCATCTTCATCATGGCCGACGATCTCGGCTACGGCGACGTCGGCTGCTTCGGCCAGAAGGAGATTCGCACGCCCAACCTCGACCGGCTCGCCGCCCAGGGCACGCGCTTCACCGACGCTCACGCCGGCGCCACGGTTTGCGCCCCGTCGCGTTGCACGCTCATGACCGGCAACCATAACGGCCACGCCCGCGTGCGCGGCAACGCCGCCGGGGGCAACGCCCAGTCGCTCGACCCCGGCGACATCACGATCGCCTCCGTGCTCAAGGACGCGGGCTACACCACCGCGCTCTGCGGCAAATGGGGCCTCGGCGATTTCGGCGCGGCGGAAGCCGGGCTCCCCACGCGTCACGGCTTCGATCTGTTCTTCGGCTACCTCAACCAGACGCACGCGCACAACTCGTTCCCGACTTTTCTCGTGCGCAACGAAACCAAAGTCCCGCTCCCCAACCTCGTCCCGAACGAGACGCCCGTCGGCGCCGGCATCTCCAGCAACAAGGCCGTCTTCTCCGGCGATCTGATGCTGAAGGAGGCGCTCGATTTCGTGCGCACGAACCGCGCGAAGCCGTTCTTCCTCTACTTCTCGCCTACACTGCCGCACGCCAACAACGAATCGAAGCCCCTCGGTCTCGAAGTCCCCGATCAGGGTGAATACGCGAAGCGCGACTGGCCCGAATTCGCCAAATGGTTCGCCGCGATGGTCACGCGTCTCGACCGCGACGTGGGCCAGTTGCTCGACCTTTTGAAAGAACTCGGCCTCGAACAAAACACGCTCGTCATCTTCTCCTCCGACAACGGCCCGCACAAGGAAGGCGGCCAGGATCCCGCGTTCTTCAAATCGTGGGGCCCGCTCCGCGGCACGAAACGCGATCTCTACGAAGGCGGCATCCGCGTGCCCACCATCGCCCGCTGGCCCGGCCGCATTCCCGCCGGCGCGACGAGCGCGGCCACCTGGTATTTCGGCGACCTGTTGCCGACGTTCGCCGAAGTCGCCGGCGCCAAGGCCCCGGCCGGCCGCGACGGCGTGAGCATCCTGCCCGCGCTCCTCGGCCGCCCGCAGCCGGAACTCGCCACTCGTTACCTCTATTGGGAATTTCACGAAGGCGGCTTCAAGCAAGCCGCCCGCCGCGGCGACTGGAAGGCCGTCCGCGTGCGCCTCGGCGCTCCGCTCGAACTCTACCAGCTCGCCGCCGATCTCGGTGAGCAAACCAACGTCGCCGCCCAACACGCCGACATCGTGGCCGAATTCGAAAAATACTTCGCCACCGCCCGCACCGACTCGCCCCACTGGCCGCTTCGCGCCGCCGGCACGAAGAAAGGCAAGTAACCCAAGCCGTCACCCCGGTGGGCGGGCGCGTCCCTGCGCCCGCATTCGTCCCGTCACTCTCATCCGTCTCATGCGGGCGCCGGGACGCGCCCGCCCACCCTGCTACCGCTTCGCCGCCGCCCACTCGCGGAACAGCCGCCGCATGATCTGATATTTTTCCGCTGATCTTTCCGGATCCTGGTGCACGTAAACAATCACGCCATCGGCCACCTTGCGCGCTGACTGGAGCGCCGCATCGCAATACGCCGCACTCGTCGCACCCAGCGTGCTGTGTCGCGACGCATACAACATGAACACGACCGCCTTGTCCGCCCCGAGTCGCTCGCGCAGCAAGCGCACCTCGTCCTCCAGCGGGGCCAGTTCGACCAGGTTCGCCTTCGTTGATTCCGCCCGATACGGGAAAAAGATGCCGTCAATCAGCGGGCCGACATCGCGCACGAAGGCTGGCGTGACATAGCGGAAATAGACGCAGGGAAAAAACGCCAGCCGCGGATTGATCGCCCGAGCCGCCGTCAGCGCCGCACCCAGTTTGTCGATCCCGATCGCCTTCGTGTTCGTCGCGAAATCGTCGATCGACCAGCCCACGAGATTCTTTTCGCGCACGCTCAGCCGCGCGATCTCCTCGGCCCACTTCTGGAAATCGAGCCGATGCGGTTCGGAGTAATTCTTCGCCTTCGGCGGCGACTCCGACGGCGGCACGAGCGTCACCCAGACCTTGATGCCCTGCTTCGCCGCTTTTGGCAGGAAAAGTTGCAGATCGTCCCAATCCTTTTCGCCCGTCCAGATGAGAAAACTGTAGGCCGTCACGCGGAGATCCACGAGTTCGCTGACCAGCCGGTCGCAATCGATCCGCCCATCCACCCGCCGCGGCGCGCCCGCGTAGGTGCCGAATCCGCCCGCGTATTGCGCCGCCCGCGCGCGCGCCAGTGCCGCTTCGTCCTGCGCAAAAACCGCGGCACTCGCCGCGACACTCGCTACTGCCACGCACCACCATTTCAGGTTCGCCATGCCCGTTTGTCTCCGAAAGGCGGCCCACGTTCAACGCACGATGTGCACGCGGAGCACCCCGGTTTATCGCTGCCTGACGGGTGCGATGGAGCGGCGGTTTTCAACCGCCGGGCTTGGGCGCCTGAAAAGCGCCCCTCCCCATTGCACGAAAGCGAGCAGCGCCCCGCTCACGCCGCATTCGTCATCAGCGTTGATTACTGCCGGTCGTCGGTCCCTAATTCTCCGGACTTCACCCCCTTTTTTTCGACCATGTCCAAGTCTGCCCTCACCCGTCGCAGTTTCCTCCAACGCGCCTCGGTCGCCTCGGCCTCCGCTCTCGCCTTTCCCGCCATCCTGCGGGCCCAAGCCGGCGGCTCGCCGAACAACAGACTCAACCTCGCCGTCGTCGGCTGCGGCGGTCGCGGCTCAGCCCACGTCACCGCCTACAAGGACGAAAACCTCGTCGCGTTCTGCGATGTCGACGAGTCCCGCGGCGCCGCCGCCTTCAAGGCGCACCCCAACGTCACGCGCTTCCAGGACTATCGCAAGATGCTCGACCAGGTCGGCAACAAGATCGACGCCGTCTCGATCGCGACGCCCGATCACATGCACTATCCGATCGCGATGGCCGCGATGGCGCTCGGCAAACACGTGTTCGTCGAAAAACCCATTGCCCACGCCGTGTGGGAAGCCCGCGAGATGGCCCGCGTCGCCCGCGAGAAAAAACTCGCCACCCAAATGGGCAACCAGGGCCACGCCGGCGAAGGCA
Organism: Verrucomicrobiota bacterium; assembly: GCA_016235555.1. GTDB lineage: Bacteria > Verrucomicrobiota > Verrucomicrobiia > Opitutales > Opitutaceae > JACRKC01. Next base: position 52,964 of record JACRKC010000088.1, on the reverse strand, counting down.
CGCGCCTGCTCAAGGAATGGCTCGACGCCGGCATCCTCGGCGAGGTGCGCGAAGTCCACAGCTGGACCGACCGCCCGATCTGGCCGCAGGGCGTGAGCGCACCCGATCACAGCAAGCTCATGCCCGTCGTCCCCAAGGGCCTCGACTGGGACCTCTGGCTCGGCGTCGCCCCCAAGCGCGAGTTCGACCCCGCCTACGTGCCGTTCAACTGGCGCGGCTTCTACGATTTCGGCACCGGCGCCGTCGGCGACATGGCGTGCCACCAACTCGACGCCGCCTACTGGGCGCTCGGCCTCACGCAGCCCGTGAGCATCGAAGCCACCTCCGCCAAAGCCAGCGCCATCAGCTGGCCCACCGCCTCGATCATCACGTTTCAATTCGCCGCCCGCGGCGCGCAGCCCCCTGTCACCGTGAAATGGTATGACGGCAACCTGCAGCCGCCCCGCCCGCCCGAGCTCGAACCCGAGCGCAAGCTAGGAGAAAATAACACGCTCATCGTCGGCACGAAGGCCACCGTCATCGCTGACGCGAACAACTTCAGCATCCGCATCGTCAACGAAGCCAAGATGCGCGACCTCGCGCCTACGCTCCCGCCCAAGACCATCCCGCGCATCGAGGGCAACCACTTCGCCGAATGGGTGCGCGCCTGCAAAGGCGGCCCCGCCGCCGGCTCAAACTTCAACCACTCCGCCGCCCTCACCGAAACCGCGCTGCTCGGCTGCATCGCCATCCGCGCCGGCCGCCGCCTCGACTACGACGCGGCCAAGATGCAGTTCACGAACCACGCCCCCGCAAATCAGTTTTTGAAGAAGGAGTATCGGAAGGGTTTTGGGGTGTGAGCAACGATCTGAACAGAATTCACTTGTGCGCGAGTAATTCGAATTGCCTATCAACAAATATTCCGCGCCGAGTATGGGAGATAGCAAATGGCAGAAAATGCGTTCTGAAGCCGAGAAAGTAGAAACCAATGTATGATGATGCCATCAACAATCCACTCGCTTGGTTAATGCTATTGGTTGTGGCTTTGGTGCTCTTGCTTGTTTTCCGTTCCGGCAACAAGTCGACCACCAAAGAACAACCCGAGAGAAAGATCGTCAGTGGGAATGCTCCGCCTCTGCTTCCTCAACTTCAAAAATCTGAAGAGCAGCAAATCATCGACGCGATTCGCTCGCTCGAAAAGGAAACCAAACGGGTGCGTCAACAGTGCGAGAAAATAAAGGGGCTAATGTATGGTTTGATGATATTCATCCTTTGTCTGTATCTCAGCAACTGCGCTGCCAATCTGAAGTAAAATACATGACCTCCTACATTTATCGCCATGAACCTACCAAGGTTGAATATCTATTTCTTGGTTTCTCCGCCCCACTCTATGAGTCAGAAATGCTAGAGTTGATTGGGAAGCACGGTAGGCCAAGAACCTCTCCGCTCGGCCGAAAAGAGTTTAAGAACGGTCCTTACACGATTTACGTGAATTGGCCCGAGGTGTGGGAGCATAAAGTTATCTACAAGTCCGGGAATGAGGTTACCGTTCATGATGCAGGGTGCCGGCTCCTACCGACCGAGTGAGAGACCATCCTCGTGAACACCCACTTACCGACCGAAAATTCCTCCGCCTAGCAGCCGCTTCCAACCTGTCTGCCAGCCTCACCTACTCGCTCGCAACGTCCGCCGAAAGCACTGCCGTCACCCCCGCCCCAGAATCCCCGTCACCGAATCCCTCCGCTTGACCTCCTGTCGTCGCCGACTGATTTGTTTCACCATGAACTCCACCTATTCGGTCAGCGCTGCTCGCGCTAAGTTTCCGGCGATGGTGCGTTCGGCACAAGCAGGCCGGCTCGTCGGCGTGACGAAGAACAACGAGACGGTTGCCTTCCTGATCTCGCGTGAACGGCTGGAAGCATTGATCGAAACCAAGGAGTTGTTGGCCAATCCCGCGTTTGTGCAGGCATGGACGGAAGAAAAGGCCGGCAAAGGCAAATACCATCCCGCGTCCGCCCTTGCCGACTAAGGTCCGAGTGAATGAACGCGTGCTGGCATTCCAGCGCGCACTGGCGCCGGATCCGCGGCGGGCGCTGAAAGCTGGTATCTTGGGACTCGCACATGGCCGCGGCGACATCAAGTCACTCGAAGCTGAGCTTGATGGCCTGCATCGGCTGCGGGTCGGCGTGCATCGCGTGATTTTCCGTTACACAACCGATGGATCGATCTCGTGCTTTTTCGTCGAGCGACGGGCGGTGGTCTACGACTTGTTGAGTGCCGACCTCGCAAAGCTGCTCGCCGCAGACGAATAACCCCCCAAAAAACATGAGTTCCTCCCTCACCCGCCGCAAATTCCTCCGCCGCGCCGCCGCCACCGGCCTCGCTGCCGGCCTCGGCAGCTCACTCGCCAGCGCCGCTGACAGCAGCAGCGCCGCCTCAACCGCGAAACCCGCCGCCCCCGCCAACCCCACCGCCTGGCCCGTCTTCGACGACACCGACGAAGCCGCCCTTCGCGACGTGTTGCGCTCCGGCAAGTGGGGCCGCGGCTCCGGCACCAAGGTCGCTGCGTTCGAAAAAGCCTACGCCGAACTCGCCGGCGCAAAACACTGCATCGCCACCGCGTCCGGCACCACGGCGCTGCTCACCACGCTCGGCTCGCTCGACCTCGGGCCGGGCGACGAGGTCATTCTGCCGCCCTACACGTTCGTCGCCACATTTCACGCCGTCACCGCCAGTTACGCGCTGCCCGTGTTCGTCGACACCGATGCCGCGAGCTTCCAGATCGATGCCAGGAAGGTCGCCGCCGCCATCACCGACCGCACGCGCGTGATCCTCCCCGTGCACCTCGGCGGTTCGGTTGCCGACATGGACACGATCAACGCCGCCGCGAGCGCGAAGAAGCTCCCCGTCGTCGAAGACGCCTGCCAGTCGTGGATGGCCCAGTGGCGCGGCAAGTCCGTCGGCCTGCACGGCGTCGCCGGCTGCTTCAGTTTCCAGGCCAGCAAAAACCTCACCGCTGGCGAAGGCGGCGCCATCCTCACCAACGACTCCGATCTCGCGGCGCGTTGCCTCAGCTTCCAGGACCAGGCCCGCAGCGCCAGGGCGCCGCTCACCGGCCGCGGCTCGAACTACCGCCTCACCGAGTTCCAAGGCGGCCTGCTGCTCGCGCAGCTGAAACGCTTCACCGCGCAGCAAAACCACCGCAACGACAACGCCCTCTACCTCTCGAAACTCCTGCGCGAAATCGACGGCATCGAGCCCGCGCGGTTGCACGACGGCTGCACGCGCAGCGCGTGGCACCTCTACATGTTCCGCTACCGCGCCGAGAAATTCGCCGGCCTTCCGCGTGAGAAATTCCTCGCCGCCCTCGCCAAGGAAAAGGTTTCCGGCAGCACCGGCTACACGCCGCTCAACACCACGCCCCACGTCCTCTCGCTCGCCCAGAGCCGTCACTACAAAAAAATCTACGGCGAACGCGCCATGGCCGACTGGGCCGAGCGCAACCGTTGCCCGGTCAACGACACGCTCTGCAAGGAAGCCGTGTGGTTCACGCAGACGGTGTTGCTGAACCCGCGCAGCGAGATGGACCGCATCGCCGAAGCGATCCGCAAAGTGCAGCGCAACGCCGCCGCGCTCGCCAAGGGCTGACGCCGCCGGTTGGGATGCATCGGATCACCGTCGGTCAAATTGTCGTCATCATGGTCGATGACCAGCATGGCGGGTGGGGCTCGGGAGTTCAGACCAACTACCGAGAGCTTGGGGATTGCAGGCCCGGCCGGTGGCCGGACAGCCCGCCCACCGGGCGGGCCGACAAAACCCAAAGTCCACCAGTTCAGGAGAACTGGCATCAGGCGGCTGCCGGTGGATCAGGCTGGGGCAGTTCGACGGTGAAGCGACTGCCCCGATCCACGACGGTCTCGACGGCGACCCGGCCGCCGAGCATCTCGACCATGCGCTTCACGATGTTGAGACCGAGGCCGGTGCCCTTGATCGTGCCGACGTTGGAACCGCGCTCGAAGGGATCGAAGATGCGCTTCAAATCCGCCTCGGGGATGCCGATGCCCTCATCCTCGATCGACAGCCACGCGCGGCGGGCTTCCACCTGCAGACCGGTCGTGATGGTCGTGCCGGCCGCCGAGTAGCGCGCCGCGTTGCTGAGCAGGTTCGAGAGGATGTGGTGCAGCAGATTGGTGTCGGTGGTGAAGCCGCTGGCATCGCCGTCGGTTTTGAGCACGAAGTGGTGCGCGTCGCGATCACCCATCCGGACCTCCCCGACGACATTATGCACGAGTTCCTCGAGGTTGACCCGGGTGAGCTGCTTCTGCATGCGGCCGGCGTCGATGCGGTTGAGCGTCAAAACCTCGTCGAGCATGTCGGTCATCCGGTGCATCGAGCCCGTGATGCGGGCCAGCAGCTCCTCCCGTTTGGCGGCCGGCAGTCGGTCGAAGTGGTTGCGGAGCAGTTCCGCCGAGCCCATTGCCGCGGCCATCGGGGTGCGGAATTCGTGCGACGTGACGGAGATGAAACGGGTCTTCATCTCGGAAATCTGCCGCTCCTTCTCCAGGTTGGCCGCGATCTCGCGCTCGAGGTTCTTCTGAGCCGTGATTTCCCAATTCGTGCCCACCATCTGGATCGGACGCCCGGCGGCATCGCGCTGCACGAGTCCGAGGGCGCGGATGTAGTGCGTGCTGGTGTCAGGCCAGACGACCCGGAACTCCGTGTGGAAATCCTGTTCGCCGCGCAGCGCACGCTGAATCTCCGTCTCGACGCCGGCCAGATCCCCGGGGTGGATCGCGTGGCGCCACGCATCGTAGGTGCCGCTGAACCGGTCCGGCGTGAGGCCGTAGAGGCGGAACATCTGCTCGTCCCACACCAGTGTCCCGGTGTTCACGCTCCAATCCCAGATGCCCACGCCGCCCGCACGGGTCGCGAGCGCCAGCCGGTCCTTGGACTCCTTCAGCGCATCCTCCAGCCGCCGGCGGGCGGTGATGTCCCGCACGAACACGATGAACTCCTCCGGCCCGTTCGGGGCCGCGCGCAACTCAAGCGTGGTGGCGTGCGCCTCGAGCGCCAGCCGGACCTCGGTGCCGATCGTGGCGCCCTCCGCACACGCGCGGGTGCCCACCTCGCGGACGGCCGAGTGCAATTCCGCCGCCCCGGCGGCCAGCCGGCCGCCGGCCGGTTGCAGGGACAGGTTCGCCAGCGGCGTCGCCCCCTTCGCCGACTGGCTGTGCAGCAGCGTGCCGTCGCGCCGCATGCGCAGCACCATGTCCGGGATCGCCTCCAGCAACGCCTGCACCTGGTGGTTGCGCTCGGCGAGTTCCGCCGTGCGCTGCTGGATCCGCTCCTCCAGCTCGGCGTTGAACCGCTGGATCGCGGTGAACGCCTCGCGGGCACCAAGACTGAGGCCCACGGTCCGCGCGATGCTCCCGATGGTTTCGCGCTCCTGCGCCGTGAACCGCTCGTCCCCGGCCATCGCGGCCGGGCGCACATAGCCCACCCGCATCGTGCCGGCCGGCTGACCGTTGATCAGGATCGGAGCCGAGATATTCTCGCGCCATTCGCCCGCCGCCCCCGCCTCCCGCGCGCACCCCTCCACTTCGATGCAGGCGCGCGCGGCGGCCGGCTCGCTCATAAGGCCCGGCAGGTGCCGCACGATGTCGGTCAGCAGGGTTTCGCGGGTGACGCCGGTCTGTTCGAGGGCCACGGCCACGCCGTGCATCGCCCGCAACTGCTTCACGAGCTCGTGCATGGCGATTTCCACCTGACGGCGCGCGGTGATGTCGAGCACGGTGCCCACCGCGACCAATGGCTGGCCGTCCCGGCTGTAGGTGAAGGCGCCGCTGGCCTCGACGTGCTTGGTCCGGCCGGCCGCGAACCGCAGCCGCAGGTTGAGATCGAAGCGCGTCTGCCGGGCCGCCGCCCGGCCAAACGCGAGTTTCCCCCGGCGAAGGTCCTCGGGATGCACCCGCGCCAGGAACCGCTTCAGCAGGTGCCGGTGGCTGCCCTGTTCGATTTCAAAGAGGCGGAACAGCTCGTCCGACCAGAAAATCTGCTTGGTTCGCAGATCGAATTCCCAGTGGCCGAGGTGCGCCATCTGCTCGGCCTTCGCGAGCCGGTCGCGATTCTGCCGCAGTTGCTCGGCGGTGCGCTCCCGCTCGGTGACGTCGCGGGTGATGCCCAGGAGCTGGCGCGGCTCGCCGCCGGCATCCAGGAGCAGCGTGGAGACCACTTCGCCGCGCAGCACGCGGCCGTGGCGATGCTGATAATCGAACAGCGCCACGCGGTAGATCGCCCCGTGGTCGCCGCCACGATACGCGGCCAGCTGCCGGGCGACATCGGCCTCCGCCTCCGTGGCCGCATCCGGGGTCAGCGCGCGGGTGATGGGCTGCCCGATCAGCTCGGCGGGTTTGAAGCCAAGCAGCCGCTCGGACGACGGACTCATGTAGGTGAAGACCCGGCTCGCGAGGTCGTAAAGCCAGATGACGTCGTCGCTGTTCTCCGCGATCAGCCGGTAGCGTTCCTGGGTCTCGCGCAAGGCCGCCTCGGTCCGCCGGTGGGCGGTGATGTCCTCCTTGAGCGCGACGTAGTGGGTCACGCGGCCGCTGTCGTCGGCGACCGGAGCGATCACCGCGCGCTCGACGTAGCCCTCGCCGCTTTTCTTTTTATTGTGGAGTTCACCGCGCCAGACCTGTCCCCGGGTGAGCGTCTCCCACATCTCGGTATAAACCGCGGCCGGGGTTTCGCCGGACTTGAGCACGCGCGGATTCTGGCCGAGCACCTCGGCCACGGTGTAGCCCGTGACCTCGCAGAAGCGCGGATTCACGTATTCGATCGCGCCGTTGAGATCCGTGATGGCCACGGAGAGCGGGGCCTGCTCGATGGTGCGGGACAGCTGGCGCAGTCTTTTCTCGGCCCGCACCCGGTCCGTCATGTCAACGAACGCCACCAGGATCTCGTTGCCTAGGGTGATGGCGGAGAGTTCGACGTTGCGGATCTGACCGTCCCGGCAGGTGACGTTCGTCTCGAAGCCGGCGAATTCCCCGCTGCCGCCGGCGGCATCCGCGACCGCCTGCTCCCATTTCTTCAGGAGGCCCGACCGGTAGCCGGCATCGGGACACGCGCGCGCCCACCACGCCTGCACGGTGGGCACCGCATCCAGGGTGTAGCCGAAGAGCCGCTGGAACCGCTCGTTGATGAAAGTGATGCGCCCCGCCCCATCGCAGTGGACCAGCGGCAGGGGCACATGGGCCAGGAGCCGGCGAAACATCGTCTCGCTCGCCGCGAGCGCCAGTTCCGCCTGGCGCCGCTCGCTGATATCCTCCTTCACCGCGAGATAATGCGTGGGGCGGCCCGCGGCGTCGGTGACGGGCGTGATGACCGCCAGCTCCGTGAAACACTCGCCGGTCTTTTTCCGGTTGATGATTTCCCCGCGCCAGACCCGGCCCTGCGTGATCGTGCGCCACAGATCCTTATAGACCGCGGGCGCGGTGAGGCCGGATTTGAGCACGCGGGGATTGGTGCCGCGCAACTCGTCGAGTGTGTAACCGGTCAGCTGGGCGAAGCGTGGGTTGACATACTCGATTGTGCCCGTGAGGTCGGTGATGACGACGGAGATCGGGCTCTGTTCCACCACGAGGGAGAGCTTCCGCATCTCGGCTTCCGCCCGTTTTGCCTCGGTGATGTCACTCCAGACGGCCGCGACATAGTCGTGACCGCGCACCCGGACGCTGCGGGCGCTCACCCGCACGTCCCGCAGGTCTCCGTTCCGATGCCGGTGCCGGGCTTCGGAAGTGACGCCGCGAACGTGGGAGAGGCCGCGCAAATCCCGCTGGATCTGCTCCGGCACCGGCGCCACCACGACGTCCGCCATGACCAGGGCCGCGAACTCCGCGCGGCTGTAGCCGAGGCTCTCGTGCGCCGCGGTGTTGAACTCGACGAACCGGGTCGTGCCGGGGTCCACCAGCACGATGCCGTCGGCCGCCTGCTCGACGATGGTGGAGAAAATCCTTTCGCGCGCACCGAGCGCCTCCTCGGCCTCCTTGCGGGAGGTGATGTCGAGCCAGGAGCCGACATACTCCTGCGGCCGGCCCTGAGCGTCGCGCACCAGGCGCGTCTCATCGCGCATCCAGCGCCACGATCCGTCGGCATGGCGGAAGCGGTATTCGCGCGACACGACGTCCTCGCCGCCCAGATGGGCGATCGCGGCGGAGGCGGTGGCCGCATCGTCGGGGTGCAGATGGGCCGCCCAGAAATCCGGATCCGCCCTCGCCTGCTCCGGGTCGTAGCCCAGCACTTCGGTGAGGTTGGGGCTGAGATAGGTGGTGCGGTAATCGCCGCCGACCCCCAGCGAATAGATGATGGCCGGCGTCGAGGTGATCAGGAACTGCAGCCGGCGCTCGCTCGCGCGGACGGCGGCCTCGGCCTCGCGCCGCCGCTCTTCGCCCAGAAACACCTCGAGGGCGAACGAAGCGTTCGCGGCGGTTTCCTCCAGCAATCCGACCTCGCGCGGCGCGAAGAAATCCTTCTCCGCCGCATGGACCGTGAGAACCCCGAGCACGCGCCCCTCGCACCGCAGGGGCAGCGCGATCACCGACTGGAAGCCGGCGCGCGCCGCGCGTTCGCGCCACGGCACGGTCGCCGGGTCGGCAAAGAAATCATTGCACACGCACGTCCGGGCTTCGCGCACCGCGGTGCCCGTCGGGCCCCGCCCCTCGGGCACCATCGCGTCGGTCGCAATGCGGAGACCGGGCAGATAGCCGCCCTCATCGCCCGCCGCCGCGACCGGTTCGATGGCATCGGTCGCGGTGTTCAGCCGGCCGACCCAGGCGAGGCGGAACCCGCCGACTTCGACCAGCACGTGGCACACGCCTGCAAACAATTCCGCCCGGTTTTTCACCCGCACGAGCACCTGGTTGACCCGGCTGATGACCAGATAGACGCGGTTCAGCCGCTCGATTTCCGCCTCGTGCAGCTTGCGCTGCGTGAGATCGACCAGCGTCGTCAACGCTTTCGGCGCGCCGGTGGCAGGATCCCGGAACAGCCGCTTGGTCAGCTGCGCCCAGGCGACGGAGCCGTCCGCACGCAGGTAGCGTTTCTCCACCGTGAAATGATCCGTCTCGCCGCGGAGAAACCCGGCCTCGCCGGCCTCCGGCCCGGCGGAGTCCGCGGGAGGCGGGACGCAGGCCAACGCGCCGGGCACCGGCGACCCGGCCGCCGCCGCGCCGGTGATCCGCTCGTGCTCGGCGTTCACCAGTTCCTCGCCGCCGTCCGGGCTCGTCAGCAGGAGCCCCACCGGCGCGAGATCGAAGATCAGGCGAAACCGGGCCTCCTGGCGCGCGGTCTCGGCGGCCAGGCGCTTGCGCTCGGTGATGTCGCGGATGATCGAGAGCACATGGGGGCGGCCATCGATTTCCACCCGCTGCGCACTCACCTCGACCTCGAAGGTCGAGCCATCCTTGCGTTGGTGCGTGGTCTCGAACACCAGCCCTTGCGGCGTGAGCGCCTGCGCAAAATCCCGTTCGGTCGCCGCCTGCGTCGCCGGCGCGCGCAGGTCGGGCGCCGTCAGCTGCCGCATCTCGGCCATCGTGCGGCCGTAAACCTCCAGCGCCCGCTCGTTGGCCTCCACGATGCCCATCTTCTCGTCGAACAGCAGAATCACGTCGTTGGCGTGCCGCAGCACCACCGTGAGCCGTTCGACCGCGGAGCGGCGCTCGCGCTCGGCCTCGTGGTGCCGCTGCTCGGATTCGCGCTGCCGCCGGCGCCAGTGGTTGCCGACCATCAGCCCGACGGCGAGGAGGCTGGCGGCAAAAAGTCCGGCGCTCCTCCACGCCGCGGCGCGGATCGGTCCATAGGCCTCGCGGCGGTCAATCTTCGCCACCACCACCCACGGGCTGTCGGCCACGGCGCGCGCGACCCACAACACCCGCGCACCGCGGTAGTCCAGCCCGTCGCGCAAATCGACGCGACGCTGGATGACCGCCATCGCGGCCATCTGCCCGGGCTGGCCCAGCGGCACGGTCAGTTTCAGCGCGGAATCGGCGCGAAACCGCAGGTGGTTGAGAAACACGGCCGACCCGCCCTCGCGCCGCAGGAGCAGCATCTCGCCCGACCGGCTCTCCGCCGGCCAGCGCTCGATGATCGGAAACAAATGCGCGCGCGCCGCCACCTGCAGCCGCACCAGGCCCGTCAACGCCCCCTCCGCGGATCGCACCGGTGCGATGAACTCCATGCTCGGGGTGCCGTCGGCGGCCGTGTGCAAATCGTCGATGACCGCGTCGTTCGTCTGCGCCGCCGCGTTCAGCATCGCGGGCGAGAGCGCCTCGGTCCGTCGCCGCCGGTTGCCCGCCGCGAACAGCACGGCGCCGTTCGCGTCGGTCAGCACGGCCGAATGGTAGTCGTAGTTGCGTCGGAATTCCTCGAGGTAGGTCTGCAGCGACTCCCGCACGGTGGCGTCACCCCGCCGCCCCCGCAGCGCGGCCAGGCTCTCCGCGAGGAACGGCGCCCGGGCGAGCGTCCGCAGATCCCCCAGCCGTTCCCGCCGCCAGTCTTCGATCTGCGCAACCTTGAGTTCGGCCAGGTTGGTGAGTTCCGTCGCCACCGTCCCCTGCATTTCGCCGAGGTGCAGCCGGAGATAGGCGTAGGACGCGCCCGTCAGCGCCACGCACAAGCCGGCCATAGTCAGCTCCGCCACCCGCCGCCGCCGCCGTTCCAGGACCGGCACCCCTTCACCGGCGTCCTTCGCCGCTCCCAGCAACAGGTCAACCAATCGACGGCGCGCGCCGCCCGCGAAAAGCAGGCCGGCGCTCAGCAGCACCAGCATGACGCCGGCACCGGGCGAGGACTGCTCGTCATCCACCAACAGGGGCACGCCGATCTGGTGGCCCATCACGCCGATGCCCTGCACCAACAAGCCCCCCAGCGCGACCATCAGAGCCGGGTCCCGCCATCTGAGATTGCGCTCCCCCGGCAGGGTGAGCGCCGCCAGCACGCCCGCCAGCAACGCCAGCGAAGCCGCATAGGTCGGCGCCCGCATCGCAACGACCGCGCCGGCGAGCGTGGTCAGACTCGACGCTCCCACGATCAGCCAATGCACGGCCGGCATCTCCGTCCGCCACGGGAACACGGCAAGCGCCACACTGAGCACCAGGCTGCCGGCGATGAATTCCGACGACAGGAATGTCGGGCTCGCCAGACTGGGGAAAAACGATGGCCCAAGCCAGGCGCCCAACGGAACCATGCACGCCAGTCCCGCCAACCCCACGACGGTCCAACGCTCACCGGTGGACAACGACGTCGAGCCTTGGGGCGAAGGTCGCGAACTGCTCATTGAAGTGGATCGGGGTTGAGTGGGGCGGCAATTTCACCTTAGCGCGCGCCTAGCGATGCTTCTACCCATTTCTTGCGAAAACTTACGCCCGGACCTCGCTCCGGCGCTGCTCCGAGTGTCCGGCCGATCGGCGCCGGCCCGCGTCTCGCGCCGGACGCCCCGGTCTCACGGGAGCAGTTCTTTCCTATTGAGGCTCGCATAATTGAGTGACACCCGGCGGTTCGGGGAGCGCCCGCGTCCCGCGGGCTGTCCTCGGCGTCTCGCCGAGGATTTCGGAGGTGTCGGCGAGACGCCGACACCAGCACCCGAGACGGGTGCGCTCCCCGAACCGCCGAACTCTTGGTCACCCTATTTCGCGAGACTCAGTAATACCAGCCTCACCTTGCTTTCGAACTGTAGGCGGGTGTGACTCAAACTGAGGTCAGCGATTTGTAGCGGCGGCCGAACGAATTCCCTTGGCGCAACGCCGGCGGTCATAGACCGCCGCTACAGCCGAGGCATTCGAGAACTGACCTCAGTTTGAGTTGCACCCACTGTAGGCCCGGCCGGTGGCCGGGCTGCCCGCCCAGCGGGCGGGCCTGCCACGGAAAGTCTGGGGTAGCTGCGGGACGTTGGTAGGAGTCCCCTCGCGTCGGGTTTTCGCAGCGTCGCCGCTGGCCGTCGGGCCGCGCCCTGCCAGCCAACTGCCTCGCCCGGGAGCAACGCGTGCTTCAGACCGGCACTCGATCGCCTCAAACCCAAGCTGACGCACCGCACTACTGTCACAACCCGGAGGTTTCGTGACCGGCAGCCGCGAGCGCCAGCGAGTGGACCGCTCGCACCAACCACCCGCTGGCGCTCGCAGCCACCAAGCCTCGTCGCCTCGCGTTTCTTCTGTGTCGCCGCACTACTTTATCGCCGCGCGCAGGCGGGCGAGGTTTTCGCGGGTGTGGGCGAGGCCGGGATTGATGCGCAACGCGGCCTCGTAGGCCGCGGCGGCCTCGGGCAGCCGGCCGAGATCGATGAAAGCGCCGCCCAGATTGTTGTAGGCGTCGGCGTGGTCGGGCTTCAGGCGGACGGCCGCCTGGTAGTGCGGCACCGCGTCGGCCGGGCGGCCGGTTTCGGCGAGGAGATTGGCGTAGTTGTAGTGGGCGGCGGGGAAGTCGGCGCGCAGGCGAAGCGCGACCTCGTAGTGGCGTGCGGCGTCGGCGGCGCGGCCGGCGGCGGTGAGCGCGTTGGCAAGATTGAAATGCGCGTCGGGGAAATCCGGCTTCGCCCTCAGCGCGGCCTCGTGGTGCGCGATGGCTTCGGGCCAGCGGCGCTGGTTCGCGAACACGGCGCCGAGGTGATCGTGGGCGTCGGCGAAGGCGGGCTGGAGTCTGAGCGCCGTCTCGAAGTGCGCCGCGGCCTCGTCGCGGCGGCCGAGGCGGAAAAGCAACTGCCCGAGCGTGTCGTGGGTGAGTGCGAAGTTGGGCTTGAGGCGGAGCGCGGCTTCGTAGTGCGTAAGCGCACCGGTGGTGTCGCCGGCCTGCTCGAGCGCGGCGGCGAGGAGTTGGCGGGCGAGCGGGTTGTCCGGTCGTTTCCCGACCGTGTCACGCCAGAGAGTGATTTCGCTGCGGTAGTCTTCGTTGCGCATCGCGGTCGCGACGCCGAGTCCGAGCGCGACCGGCAGCCAGGCGAACAGCGCGCGTGCGCCGAGCCACTGCTGCACGGCGCAAACCACGCCGACCACGAGCGCGGCCAGCGGAAGATACATCCGGTGCTCGACGATCATCTGCGTGGTGCCGGGCATCAGGCTGGTGGGCGCGAGAATCAGGAAGAACGACGCCCCGAGGAAGCCGGCGAGTCGAATGTAGGGCGGGGTCGCCTGACCCCGCCACGAAGGAGTGATCATCCCGGACGGCGGGGTCGGGCGACCGCGCCCTACAATGAGCGAGGCGAACGTGACAGCGAGGAGGGCCAGCACGAGCAGCGCCTCGAGCGCGATGTCGGTCACGTGCGCGATCCAGAACGTGCCGTATTCGAACACCAGCGGGCTCGGCCAGAACGTGAGCGCCAGATAGCGCACGATCGCGGGGAATTGCGTAAGCCAGTAGGCCCACGGCGTGACGTCGCCACCGAACGAACCGCCGCGGTTCCCGCCCCCGCCGAACACGAGCCACGCGGCGAGCAGCCAGGTGCTCGCGAGCCCGGCGTAGAACCAGCGGTGGCGGCGAAGCGCATCGCGCCACGTGCCGCTGACAAACGTGCGATCGTAGAGGAGCACGACGAGCGGCGCGACGGCCGTGACTTCCTTGGTCGCGGTGCCGAGCGCGCAGGCGAGGCCCGCCGCCCCCAACCAAAGCCACCGAACCCACGCAGACTGATTGTCATCCATTAGATGACAAATCTCGGTATTTTCACTCTGGGCGGGAGTCGACCGATTGTCATCTAATGGATGACAATCGGTCGCGCGGGCGAAGCAGTAGAGCGTGAGCAGGAAGAACAGGCCCAACAGCGACTCGGCGCGCTGGATGACGTAGGTGACGGACTCGGTCTGGAGCGGATGCAGCGCCCAGAGGAGGGTGGCGGCCAAGGCGAGGTGGTGCGCGTTGACCTCAACGCGCTGGTTCGACGGCGTGCGAGGATCCGGAAAGCGCGTTGGGGGCAACGCGCTCCACCTGACGGCGGTCCGCCGCACGAGGCCGAAGAGCGTGAGGGCGGCGCAGAGGTGGATCGCGAGGTTGAGGGCGTGGTAGCTCCAGACCTGCGTGCCACTGATCGCGTAGTTGACGGCGAGTGAGAAGTTGAGGATCGGACGACCTTGGACGGTGACGGCGGCGTCGGGCGGTGCGAGAGCGCCGAAGTCGAGGCGGCGGATCGTGGGGTTGGCGATGATCGACGAGGCGTCGTCGAAGACGAAGGGACCGCGGAGGCTGTTGGCGTAGGCCGCGAGCACGGCGACCGCGATCGCGGCCAGCGCGAGCCAGATCTTTGCACGGTCCGCAGGATCGGTCATCGGCCCAGATAGACAGAACGAGGTTTCGAAAACAATCGCGCGACGGCGAACAGGCAAAGGCGGGGCGGTCCCGGCTCTCACGAGCCGGGCTACCTGTCGCTCGTAGCCCGCTTCGTGAGAAGCGGGACTTTCCCAACGGCGGGGTCAGGCGACCCCGCCCTACAATCATACGCTCAGAACGACACCGTGCTGCTCCACACCCACGTGCGGGGCTGCTGGTCGAACGTCGCGTCGCGCACGCCCGTCCAGCCGGTGGTGAAGTTCGGCAGGAGCAGGACGTGGTAACGGTTGAACATGTTCGCGACGTTGAGCTGCGTCGCGAATTCGTAGCGCTTGCCGATTTTCCGGCGGTAGCCGAGCAGGCCGTCGAAGCGCGCCTGCGTGGGCCACATGAAGAGTTCGCGCGGCGAGTTGTTCGGGTCGGCGAGTCCGTTCGGATAGAAATAGTAGTGCCGGTATTGCCAGCCGAGGGAGACGGTGCCGCCGATGCTCACGTTCTTCAGCCAGCCTTCGCTGAAGGTGTAGTGGTTGGTGAACACCATGCTGTATTTCGCGTAGCCGGTGGATTTCTCGCCGGCGACGTTGGTGACGATCGTGCCGGCGGGTTTGAAGCCGGGGTTGATCTGGATCGCGGAGATCGGCAGGCCGGTGGCGCTGGTGAGGATCGGGCCGCGCACGGCATCGGTCACCTGCAACACGCGCCCGACGACAGAGCTGCGGTTGATCGCACCGGTCACCGCCAGCGGGTTGGCGTAGTAGGCGTTGCCGGGCGTGTTCATCATCGTGATCGTGAGCGGAATCGCGTTCGCCGTGGTGGAGGCGACGGGGGTGGCGCTGCCGGCGGTGGTGTTGGCGACGTAAACGGGCGAGCCGTCGCGATAGGTGACCTGGCCGGAGGCGTTGGCGTAGAACTGGTCGTTGTAGAGTGCCGGGAAGCTCCGGTCGGAGCCGATCTGGCCGTCGGTGAGCGCACCGGAGAAGCGCATACGCCAGTTGCTGGTGGGCGTGGCAGTGACGGTGGCCTGGAGGCCCTGCGTCTTGCGGTCGACGTTGATCCAGACGCTGGGCGCGTTGTAGAGGCCGTTGAGGCCGCTCGGATTGATGCTGAAGAGGAGCGTGCTGGTGAGCGACGATTCCTCGTTCTTCGAGTTGGCGTGGTAGATCGCGAGCGAGCCGGACACGGTCTTGGCGGCGTTGGAAACTTTCACGCCGGCCTCGACGCCGACGCCGTGCGAGGAAACGGGGTAATCGCCCATCGGGCCGGCGACGTAGATCGGCGGCGGGTTGTAGGCGTCGGAGGCGGAGACGTAGGTGCGGATGGAGTTGGTGACGGCGTAATTGGCGCCGACGTTGAAACTGACGGCGTCGGAATCGAGTCGCGACAAGGTGCTCGGCGGCGAGGGCGGCGCCGACTCGGTCATCTGCATCGAGTAGGAATTGCCCACGCGCGCGCCGAGGAGGAGGTCGAGTTTGCCGTCGAGCCAGTTGGTGTAGTTGGCGGCGTAGACGCCCTTGGTCTGGGTCTGACCCACGCGGTAATCGCCGAGCACGTTGATACCGCCGGGGAGGAGGCCCTCGGGGTTCTGCGGCGTGATGAGATCGCGATAGGGCGGGTTGGTCATGATGCGCACGTAGTTCTGGCCGGCGTAGGTCACGCGCGTGGCGCGGCGCGGTTGCCAGAGCGGGCGGCGGACCGGGCCGTCGGAGATCGGCCACCAAAGTTGCGGGGCGTATTGGTGGCCGGTCGGCGGAGCGGCGGCCGTGGTGCCCTTGGTGCCGATGATGGGGTTCCAATTCGCGTCCGCCTTCACGTAAGCATAGGTGATGACCGCGCCATCGGTGCGGACGAAGTCGGCGCCGATGATGCTCTGGCTGTGGACGCGTCCGCCGAACAATTCGTTCGTGATGAGCGCGGAGGCGCGGATGGCCTTCTGGCGGGCGGGCTGCACGAGGTCGTTGGCCGGGATGCCGCCGGTCATGCCGACGGCCCAGGTGCCGGTGGGGTTGGTGGCGAGGTTGGGTGCGGCAAACGTGATCGTGTTGCCGACGCGGGAGTCGAAGGTGCTACGGTAGCCGAGCGCGACCTGCGTGGTGAGCCAGCGGTTCCACTTGGTGTCGGCGGTGCCGGAGACGATGCCGGTCTTGGTGTATTCGCTGGTGTTCCACCACGAGGCGAACGAATCGATGTTGTCCCAGGTGAGCTTGCCGTTGGCGATCACGCCGGCGCCGCTCGCACCGGTGGCGGCGGCGTTGATCTGGCCGGTCGCGAGCAGGAAACGGAGGCGCTGGCCGTTGCGCGCATCGTTGGCGGCGCTGACGGCGGTGAAGGCCTGGTTGCTGGTGCCCACCATGCGGTCGTATTCGGAGCGCTCGGCGTTCACACGCACGACGGTGCGGCCGAGCTTCGCGGCGAGCTGCACGTAGAGGCCGTTCATCGGGCCGCCGATGAAGAGGCGCCGGCTGCCCTGCGCGTATTGGTCGGTGGCGACGACGCGAATCGCGATCTTGTCGTGGCCCATGCCGAGATCGAGCAGGCCGAGCTTGTGGCCGTATTGGTCGACCTGGAACTGGAAGGAGCCGAAGGGTTTTTTGCCGAACCGCGCCTGCTTGGAGATGATGTTCATGACGCCACCCGCGCCGCCGACGCCGTAGAGGAGCGATTGCGGGCCGTTGATGACCTCGACGCGCTCGATGTTGTAGTTGCTCGAGTAGCCGGTGCCGGTGGAGCCGGACTGGATGTAGGTGTTCACCGGCATGAAGCCGTCGCGCTGCATGGTGGGCGCGGTGAGGCCGCGGAGGGCGACGAAGGAGTTGGCATTGCGATCGCCGGGCTGGTTGTTGGCCGCGGACGGGCCGGGCGAGGCGATGGCGGAGCCGGCGCCGGCGGAGAAGGAGATGACCATGTCCTCGACCGACACGGCGGCCACGTCCTTCATGAAGGCTTCGTTGAACACATCGGCCGAGACGGGCATGCGGTCGAGTTCGGTGCTGAAGCGCGTGATCGAATTGGAATTCAGGGCGCCGTAGCTCCGGTCGGAATCGGCGCGCACCTCGAACGCGGTCAGCTCGACGACTTCGTCGGAGCGGCGCGCGTCGGCCGCGGCGGCGACCTGGGCGGGCGTGGGGGTGCGCGGGGCGGTTTGCGCCGGCGCAGCGGCCGGCCAGGTCAGGGCGAGCACAGCGCCGGCCAGCGGCGCGAACGCGAGACGGAGCGGGAGTTTGGTCACGGTTTTCATGCGAGGGTTTGGGAGATCGGACGCGGCGGGGCGAGCCGGGGCGCGGGGAACGGATTCACAGTTGCCCGGCCCGGAGGCGATGCAAGCCAAAGTTCATAATTATTAAAATCACAGGGTGGCGCCGAACGCGACGACGTCGACCACGTAGTGGGCCACGATCACCGGCCACAGGCTGCGGCCATACTGCGCCATGAGGCCGAACACCCCGCCGATCAGCGCCGTCTGCACCACGTGCCCCGGCCCGAGCGACCAGTGCGCGAGGCCGAACCACACCGTCGCGACGAGCCAGCCGGCGGTCGGGGACGCGCCAAGGCGGGCGAGCAGCGCCGGCAGCGCGCCGCGAAAGACGAGTTCCTCGCTCACCGCCACGAGCATGACGCCGCCGAAACAGTCGAGCCACCGCAGCCCCGGCGGCTCGATGGGCGGGATGCGGCCCAATTGCCAGGGGGCAAGACTCCAACCCACCTCCCGCATCACCGCCGAATTCAACAGCAGTCCACCCGCGGTCGCAATCAGGCCGGCGATCAGCGCCCTCCGCCACGGCACACGCCCCAGGGCGAGTTCGTTCGCGGCGAAAGCGCCGCGACGCACCGCCCACGCCACGCTCGCCAGCGACAGCAGGCGCGTGCCGTGGTCGCAGACGAGCCAGGGGATCGGCGCGGACACGAAGATGTTCGCCAGATCATTGAGGAGGTAAGGCGCTGCGAGCAGGACGAACACCGACCGCAGCTGCGCACGCGTCAACGGCTCCGGGGTGGACATGACTCCAGCGAATGCAATCCCGGCCGGTTTCCAAGCCCGCTCCGGCGGCCGGCACGCCGCGAGGACCGGCGGGGCCCGGCTCAGGCCGACACCAGCGCGATCACCTTCTTGACGTCGTCGAGCGCAAACGGCTTGGCGAGAATCCGCGAAACGCCCATCCCGGTCAGCTGGGCCCGCATCAGCGGATCGAGACGCCCGCTCATCACGGCGACGGTCGGCGGATTGGTCTCGCCCTTCAACTCGGCGATCAGCCGGAAGCCATCCATGACGGGCATGTTCAGATCCGTGAGCACCAGGCCGATGTCGGCCGAATGACGGCGAAAAAGTTTGAGTGCCGCGGCGCCATCCTCGGCCGAAAAAGCCGGGACGAGGCTCTCGCGGAGCACGTATTCCAAAAACTGCCGCACCACGATCTCGTCATCCGCCACGAGCACACCACGGCGGGCCGCTTGCGCCGCAACCGGCACGATCACCGAGGGCGCGGGGGCATTGTCGCGGAGGCGGCGCAACTCGAGCAGGGCCATGGCATCGATCGCATGGCGCCGCAGCGCGGCGAGTTGTTCCGCCGTCGGTTGCCGCGGATGCCGGTCCAGCACACAGAGTGAACCGATCGAATAACCCTCGGGGGTGATCAACTGGGCCCCAGCGTAGGCGCGGTAACCATCCGGCCGGCGCACGATCGGGAGATCACGAAACCGGGCGTCCGCCGTCGCATCCGGCACAACCAACAGTTCGCTGCTGGCCTGCGCATAGGCGCAGAAGGTCTCGTGGCGCGGCATCTCGGTGACCGCCGGGTCGCCGCTCACCGGGCCGGCCGCCGCCTTGAGCCAGCAACGGTCGGCATCCATGAAGGCCAGCAGGGCCGTCTCATAGCCGCACTCGCGCACCGCGTGCTGAACCAATTCGTCGAACTCCGGTTCCCGCCCGGTCGCAAGGACGCCGTAAGCACGCAAGACCGCGAGGCGGGATCGCTCCACCTCGGCATCGACTGGGTTGCGGCTGTTGCGCATAAAAATTAGCGCACGCTACCGCCCGAGGTCCCCGGCACAATCCAATTTCAGTGCCGCCGGCTTGGCGGGGTGCAACTCGAACTGAGGTCGGTTTCCGAAGGCCCTGGCTGTAGCGGCGGTCTATGACCGCCGACGAACCGCCAGTCGTGCTTCGACGGCGATCACAGACCGCCGCTACAACCAAGCCATCGGTTCGCTGACCGCACTTTCTGCCGCGCCTGATTTGGTGCCCGGGGTGGGGGTCGAACCCACAAGCCTTTAGAGGGCGGTGGATTTTGAGTCCACTGCGTCTGCCAATTCCGCCACCCGGGCAACGGAGAGTGCGGACGCTAGTTTCGCTCCCACCGGTGTCCACGAAAAACTCCGACAGCGGAAGATTGAACGCCACCGCACCGCGCGCGTCTTTCCCCGCGTCAGTTACCCGTTCTTTTCGGTCAGTTCATAGTTTGCAGTTTAAAGTCGGCAAGGGCGCCGGGCGAAAATCCGGCGCCCTTCCTGTTTTCGCGCGGTGCGATGGCGCACTCCCCACTTGCCACTCGTCCCCGCCACCCGACACTCGCCGCCATGCCCGATTTCCGCGCCCACTGCACGCCGGCCACCGCCGAGCCCTCCGAGATCACGCTTTCGGCCGACGAGTCCCACCACCTCGTGGCCGTCAACCGCGCCCGCGCCGGCGACACGGTCGTGGCGTTCGATGGGCGCGGGGCCGAGTGGATTTGCGAGCTCGCCGTCGACCGGAAAAACGCGGCCGTGCTGAAGGTGCGCTTCAAACAGAAGGCGCGTCCCCTCCCCTTCGAGATCACGCTCGGTCAGGCGCTGCCCAAGGGTCCGGGCATGGATGCCATCGTGCGCAAAGCCACCGAGATCGGCGCGGCGCGCATCGTGCCGCTCGAGAGTGAGCGCACCCAAGTCCACCTTGATGCCGATCGCTCGGACCGGAAAAACGAGAAATGGCAGGTCGCCGCGCTCGAGGCCGCGAAGCAGTGCGGCAATCCCTTCCTGCCGGAAATCCTGCCCGTGCAAAAGGCCGGCCCGTTCATGGAAGGTGCGCGTGGCTACGATCTGAAGTTGATCGCCAGCCTCCAGCCCGGCGCCAGGTCGCTCAAGGGCGTCCTCGCCGCCTTCCGCTCCACCCATGGTCGCGCGCCAAAAAAAGTGCTGTGGCTGATCGGACCCGAAGGCGATTTCACGCCCGCCGAGATGAGCCAGTCGCAAACGTGCGGCTTCGAACCGATCACCCTCGGGCCGTTGGTGCTGCGTTGTGAAACGGCGGCCGTCTACGCCTTGAGCGTCCTGAGCTACGAGTTGCAAAACTCCGGGTAAAGTGCATGGGGGCAACTCAAACTGAGGTCAGTTTTCGAATGCCTCGGCTGTAGCGGCGGTCTATGACCGCCGGCGTTGCGCCAAGGGCATTCGGTCGGCGGTCATAGACCGCCGCTGCAAATCGCTGACCTCAGTTTGAGTCACCCCAAAAGTGCACCGCAGGCTCACTTTGCGCTTGGCCGTCGCGCCGCGTTGGCGAGCCTCGCCGCATGAAAATCCCCACCCTTACCGCTCTCTTGGCCACTTCACTTCTCCCCGCCATCGCCCAACCTGCCGCCGATCCGTTCCTCTGGCTGGAAGAGGTCACGGGTGATCGCGCCCTCGCCTGGGCCCGCGACCAAAACACCATCAGCCGGCGGGCCCTCGAAACGTCGCCGGATTTCAAGGGCACCTACGAACGCCTGCTCGCGATCTACGACTCCAAGGCCCGCATCCCCGACGTGTCAAAGCACGGCGAGTTCTTCTACAACTTCTGGCGCGACGCCGACCACGTGCGCGGCATCTGGCGCCGCACGACCCTCGCGGAATATCGCAAGGCCGAGCCCAAGTGGGAAACCGTGCTCGATCTCGACGCGCTCGGCGCCGCCGAAAAAGAGAGCTGGGTCTGGAAAGGCGTGAACTGGCTCCGGCCCGCCAACGACCGCGTGCTGGTCGATTTGTCGCGCGGCGGCGGCGACGCCGTGGTGGTGCGCGAGTTCGATGTGACGACGAAGTCCTTCGTGAAGGACGGCTTTTATCTGCCCGAGGCCAAGGGCGGGCTCGACTGGCGCGACCGCGACCACGTCTACGTCGCCACGGACTTCGGCCCCGGTTCGATGACCACCTCCGGCTACGCCCGCATCGTCAAGGAATGGACGCGCGGCACGCCCCTGAGCGCCGCACGCGTCGTGTTCGAAGGCGAAAAGGGCGACGTGAGCGCGTCCGCCAACGTTTCGAATCGTTTCGGCTTCAAGCGCGAGTTCATCCGCCGCGGGATCACGTTCTACACGAGCGAAACCCACCTGCGCGAAGGCGACACGTTTCGCAAACTCGACGTCCCGGACCACGCCAACGTCGGCACGTGGCGCGAGTTCATCACCGTTACGCTCCGCAAAGATTGGACGGTCGGCGGCAAGACCTACGCCGCCGGTTCGTTCCTCATCCTGCCGTGGGACAAGTTCCTCGCGGGCGGCCGGGACTTCGACCAGCTCTACACGCCCGGCCCGCGCAAGTCGCTCGCCGGCGTCTCGACCTTCGCCCACTACCTCGTGGTCAACGAGCTCGATAACGTCCGCAGCCGCCTCTACCTCGTCACCCGCGACGGCACCACGTGGAAGCGCACGGCGCTACCCGCGCCGGAATTCGGCCAGCTCGGAATCGGCCCGGTCGACGCGGAGTCGGATAATTATTTCCTGACCGTCACCGATTTCGTCACGCCCACGAGCCTCTATTACGGCACGCTCGGCCGGGAGGGACGCGAGCAGCTCAAGCAGTTGCCCGCGTTCTTCAACGCCGAGGGCCTCGTGGTCTCGCAGCACGAAGTCGTTTCCAAGGACGGCACGCGCGTGCCGTATTTCCAAGTCGCACGCCGCGGTCTCGCGCTCGACGGCACGGCCCCCACCTTGCTCTACGGCTACGGCGGCTTCCAACTCTCCCAGACCCCCGTCTACAACGCCGGCCGTGGCGCGGCGTGGTTCGAGCGCGGCGGCGTATTCATCCTCGCCAACATGCGGGGCGGCGGCGAGTTCGGCCCCGCCTGGCACCAGGCCGGCCTCAAGGCCAACCGCCAGCGCGTCTACGACGACTTCATCGCGATCGCCGAGGACCTCATCAAACGAAAGGTGACCTCGCCGCAGCACCTCGGCATCCTCGGCGGCAGCAACGGCGGCCTGCTCATGGGCGTGATGCTCACGCAGCGCCCCGATCTGTTCGGCGCCGTCGTGTGCCAGCAGCCGCTGCTCGACATGAAGCGCTACAACCACCTGCTCGCCGGCGCGAGTTGGATGGGCGAATACGGCAACCCCGACCTCCCCGAGGAGTGGGCCTACATCAGCCGCTACTCGCCCTACCAAAACGTGAAGCCCGGCGTGAAATATCCGCGCATCCTCTTCACCACCTCGACGCGCGACGATCGGGTGCATCCCGGCCACGCACGCAAGATGGCCGCGCTCATGCTCGAGCAGAAACACGACGTGCTCTTCTACGAAAACATCGAGGGCGGCCACGCCGGTGCCGCCGACAACAAGCAGTCGGCCTTCATGAACGCGATGGCCTACACGTTTCTCTGGAAACAGCTCCGCTGACTCGGCGCGCAGCCACAATCGCGACGTAGGTCGGGGTTTATCCCCGACACTTGTCCGCCTGCGGCGGACGTCGGACATGAAGCCCGACCGACAAATCGGCGAAGAACTCTTGTGCTGCCCACGGGCGGCGGCGCCGAGAACCAAGAGTCCATCGCCCGTCGCCGCCGAAGTGACGAGGCGGGCGCGCGATGAGCCCCTGCGGGTTTGTCATCCATTATCGAGCTTCGCCTCATCGAGTGGCAGCGGTGGTTCGGGGAGCGCCCGCGTCCCGCGGGCTGTCCTCGGCGTCCCGCCGAGGACTTCGAAAGTGTCGGTGAGACGCCGACACGGGCACCCGAGACGGGCGCGCTCCCCAAACCGCCGGACTCTCTGCCACCCTATTTCGCGAGACTCGATAGATGAAAAACCTGGGACCGGTTGCCTCACGGCCTGCCCTGCCCTGGGCCTGCCGCAGGGTCGGCCGCTACCCTCGATCACGCGGCCACCGCTACGGCGCCACGCGCACCCGGATTGTCAGCGCGTCGAGGTCGAGTTCGATCTCCGTTCCATCGTCGAGTGTCAGTTGCACCAGCGCGGCGCCGGGCCGGCTCCGCAATTTCGTCCGCTCCGCCGCGGCCCGCGTGCGCCCGGCCGAGTCGCCCGGACGAAACACGAGCACGCTGTGCGCCGCCGCGGCACCCGGCGCCAGGTCGGCCAGCGCTTCTGGCGCGTGCGCGTTGAGATGAAAACGCTGCTCCAGCCGCCCCGCCGCACCAGTCGGCCGCGGCACATAGCGCGCCTCCCCCGACGCCGCGAGCCGCACAATGCCGAGCCCGTCGAGATTGAACCACCGCGACCGCCACGCCGCGGACGCGTCGGTTTCTGCGCGGGCGGCCGCAAACTCCACCCGCCCGCCTTCATGCGTCACCGTCCGCCGTCCGTCGTGAAACACCCATGCGCGGTCGTTGAGCACGCCGAGCGTGCCGAGGTCGAGCAGCGCGGGGCGGCGCTCGCCGGTCAGGCGCACGGTGTCGGCGTAGACCGTGCGGCCATCGGGCAACGCGAGAAACGCGAAGCGTTGCTCCACCGCGCCGCCACCGCGCTCCAACAGCCCCGCCACGCCGAGACCGCCGGCGGGAGCCGTCACATCGACCCGCTTCATCACCGGCGTCTCGGTCTTCACGCGATCGATCGCGACATAGCCCACGAGCCCGCGCGCTTCGGGGGCGAGCAACAAGTCCTCGCGCAACGGCACCACCAGTCCCATCACCTGCGCGCCCCAGGAGAAGGTCGCGATGCTTTCGCTCGAGCGCATCACGCCGAATTTCCCCTCGGCAAAAACCTGCCGCCCCGCGAGCGCCGCCCACAGCTCCGCGTCCGGCTGCGGCGCGGGACCTTCGCCGAGTTGCGCCATCAACGCGTAAATGTGCGCCAGATATTCGAGCACCATCGCCTGATCGGAGGAGAGCTTCGTTTCCGTCGGCAGATACACCGCGCCCGCCGGATCGCGCGCGGCCATCCGCTTCACGGCCGCGAGTGAGTGCCGCATCAGGGCGGCCGACGCGCGATCCTGATAGAGCACGGCGGCGGTCGCGTGATATTCGAACCAATCGATATTGCGGTGCAGTCCCCAATCCTGCCCGTTGGGATAGATCACGCTGCCGTCGGGCGTGGCGAGGCGTTGCACGACGCGATTGATCGCCTCGACGTTGAGGTGCGTCGCCTCGGGCACACGATGGCCGCCCCACGCATACATCGGCGCCTGCGACGTGAGCAGGTAGGTGCACGCCATGTAGTCGGGGTGCACGCGGCGATGGTTTTCGAGCGTGAAATCCTCCAGCAGATTCGCGCCACTCAACCAGTCGCGCCTCGGCCGGCCGTCCACCAGGTCGGTGCGCGTCAGATCGCTCGTGGTGGCGAACGACGATGCGATCCAGCGCACCGCCGTCTCGCGCCACGCCGCGTGCCGCGGGTGGCGGGGAAACATGTTGAACGCCAGCGACACCACGGCGGAGTTCCAGGCGTTCTCCTCCGCCTTTGAGTCGTCGCGCAGATTTGCCGGCGGAGTCACCCCCACGAACCGGTCGGCCTCGTCGCCAATCATGCGGGCCGCGAGACCGCGCTCGGCCGGGGTCAGATCGTCCCATAGCAACCAGCACGCCTCGCCCGCGAGCGACGCCCAATAGGCGGACTGCCACTGGTTGCGCCAGGGCTTGCCGTCGGCGCACACCTCGCCGCCGGCGCCGTGCGTGCGGACGAGAAACCGCACGATGGCCAGCGCCCGCTCGCGCGCCGTCGCCCGCGTCAGCGCTCCCGAAAACGCCGCATCGGGCGCGAGTCGCGCGAGCAGCGCCAGCCCCTTCGCCGTGTGCGCGCTCGGCCGGATGCCATGCTCGCCGGAAGCCGGCCGGTTGGGCGTGGGCGGCAGCGCGGCGGCGCGCGGGTCTTTTGCCCACGGCTGCAACAACGCCACCAGGTAGCGCGCCTGCTGCACCATGATCGGCTCCAATTCGCGCATGATGGGACCGCGCGGCCCTGACGCGACGGGCGCTGCGACGGTCGCAAACGACTCCGCGGTCGCAGCCGCCAGTGCCGCGGCCCCCGCCGGGTCGGCATCCGCCCGCGCGAGTGAGGCGACCGCACCTGCGAGCGGCAACCACCGCCAAACCCGCCGCCACGCGATGCCGCCGGCGCCGCGGACAAATCGAAAAACGGGGCACGCCAGAAACGACATGCGCGCCATTGAGCACACCGCGGCAGGCGCGCGCAATTCCGCGCTGCCGAAAAATCCACGGTTTTCCCGTTTGGTTTCGCACCTGGAGGTCAGCTCGCTTGCGAGCGCGGTTTGATGCGCGCCAGCGCGCTGGCCGACGCGGGAACAAGTTGTGCCGTCACACCGGAAAGCCGTGCCGCAAAATCACCCAGTGTGCTATTGCTGTCGTGTGGTTGATGGCGAAACCTACCGCTGACCTCGTCCGTCGTGCCTCAGTTGCTCACCATGAAATCGTCCACCTTCTCCCTTCGGAATTTCACCCGCGTCTGCCGCTCTCGTGCAGTCGTCGCCCTCCTCGGCTTGCTCGGCGCCCTGCCGCTGCTCGCCCAATCCGCCGCCACCGGCGAAATCCGCGGTCGCGTCTACAACGGCGCGACCCGCGAAAACCTGGAGAACGCCGTCGTCACCGTGGCCGGCACCAGCCTGTCCGCCACGACGGAACGCGACGGGACGTTCGTCCTGCCCCGCGTGCCCGCGGGCGCCGCGAGTCTGGCGGTCACCTACCCCGGGCTCGACGACGCCAGCGCCACCGTAAGCGTCTCCGCCGGCGGCACCGCCACGCACGACTTCAAGCTGAACTCGGGCATCTACCTGCTCGAAGCGGTGTCCGTCACCGCCGTGCGCGAGGGCAACGCCGCCGCGATCGCGCGGCAGGAAAACGCCCTCACGGTCGGCACCAGCATCGCCACCGACGCCTACGGCAACATCGCCAAGGGCGACATGGGCTCGTTCCTCCAGCGCATGCCCGGCGTCGTGGGCGATTACGGCGGCTCCGCCGTCGATGCGATTTCCGTGCGCGGCCTGTCCGCCGAGTTCACCACCGTCACGATGGACGGCACCCGTTTTGCCGCGGCCAATCCCGATTCCCGCATTCAGGTTGTCAGCGGCCTGCCCTCCGGCTCGATCGAAAGCGTGGAGGTCATCAAGACCCCCACCGCCGACATGGACGCCGAGTCGCTCGGCGGCGTCGTGAATCTCCGCACCCGCAGCGGTTTCGACCGCAGCAGCCGCACCGTCATCGTCAATGCCGCCGGCGCCTACAACGAGACCATGGGCAAATACCTCGACGTGTCCGGCAGTGGCCGCCGTTTCTTCCCGCACTACTCGCTGGATTACTCGGACGTTTTCGTGCTGTTCGGCCGCAAACTCGGCGTGTCGATCACCGGTGCCTACCAGGAAGTCGGCGACGGCCTGCAGACCATCCGCACCACCTTTGCCCAGAATTGGAACTACTCGAATCCGACCGTCGGCCGCCAGGTGCTCTACGCCGACCAGGAGTATCACCTCAACAAGCGCGTGAATTTCCAGACGAAGTTCGACTACAAGCTGTCCCAGGACTCTTCCGTCACCTTCGCCGCGGGCTGGACCCGGTTTGTGAACATCATGGACCAGAATCGCCCGCAATACACCGACAACCTCACGTTCGACGCGGCCAACTCCACCACGGATTTCTGGACCTTCACGCGGTCGAGCTACCGGACGCAGCGCGATTTTCGCCACACGCCCAGCGAGATGTGGAACTTCCAGCTCTCCGGCAAACAGGCCGTCGGGGCCATCAAGCTCACATGGAACGTGACCTACTCCGACTCGTTCCGCCCGCTCGACCGCATGTCGGCCACGGCCCGCAGCAACAACACCTACGGCTTCACCTACGATCGCCGCACGAGCAAAGAGTTTCCGACCCTGACGTTCACCGGCCCCCTCGCACCGCCGAACGATCCCTTCACCAACATGCTCTCGATCGCCGTCACCGGCACCCACGAGGACGCCTCCGACAAGATCGCCAGCCTCAAGCTCGACGCTTCGAGCGATTTTCTACAGTGGCGCTTTCAGACCAAGCTCAAGACCGGCTTCCGCGTGCGTCAGGAGGACCGCGACCGCGATGCCGACTCGATCACCGGCACGCTCGGCGCGGGCGACTACAGCCGTTACCGGTTGTTCAATTTCACGCACGGCTGGGTCGACGGCCGTTATCCGGCGACGCCCATCATCAACACCAAGGCGGTCTTCAAGGACATCGGCTTCAGCTACCTGCCCTCCGGCCTGCCTGCGCGGTCGTCCGTCCAGTTCACCTACAACGCAGCCGCTCTGCCGCTGACGACCGCGAACCTCGACACCTCGGTCACCAACTCGCTGCAGAACGACTACCAGACCCGCGAGACCATCCCCGCGGGGTATCTGCAAGGCGAGGTGAAGCTGGCGAAGAATCTTCAGATGACCGCCGGCATGCGCGTCGAACAGACCCGGGCGGAAATCGTTTCGCGCTTTGAGAACACCCGCGTCACCAACCCCGAGAACCGCTTCGCCACCTACCGGACGGTGAAGTCGGACTACGTCGACTGGTTCCCCAACCTCCAATTCCGCTACGAGCCGATCCGGCATCTCACGGCCCGCGCCAACTTCTCCACCACGATCGGCCGGCCGCGCCTCTCCGACCTGACCGGTCGCTTCTCGATCAACGATCTCGGGCAGACCGTGAGCTTCTCCAATCCCTCGCTGAAGCCGCAGATCTCGAGCAACTACGACGTCAGCCTCGAATATTATTTCAAGCCCGTGGGCGTCGCCTCGATCGGCGCCTTCCGCAAGGAGATCAAGAATTTCGTCACCGCGACCTCGTTCCGCATCACCGGGAACGAATTCGGTCTCAACCTCAACGACTACGTGGGCTGGCAGGGAAACAGCCGCATCAACGCCGGCGACGCCACGGTGCAGGGCATGGAAATGAATTACTCCCAGCAGCTGAGCTTCCTGCCCGGCAAGTTCCGCGGGTTCGGCGTCATGGCCAACTGGACCGTGCTGACCAGCGAGGGCGACTACAACGGCGTGATCACCACCCCGCTGCCCTTCCCGAATAATCTCACCGGCATGAGGCCCCGTTCCGGCAACGCCGGCCTCACCTACAACTACGGCCGTTGGGATCTGCGCCTCATGTGGAACTTCGCCGGCACCTATCTCTCCTCGCTCAACACCGGCGATCCCTCGAGTTCCGAGTTCATCGGTCGCCGCGAGCAATACGACTTCTTCGCCCGGCTGAAGATCAACAAGAACCTCAATGTGTTCCTCGATGTGATCAACCTCTTCGAGGAAAACCGCGGCCGCTACAGCGGCCTCTATCGCGAGGATCGCCGCGCCCAGACCAATCTGTTCCCCCGCTCGATCTCGGCCGGCGTGCAGGCGCGGTTCTGAGCCGTGAAGGGCGCCGGCCTCTCCGTGGTCTTCGCGTTGCTGGCGCTTGGCACCCGCGCGGCCGGACCGTTGGCGCTCGACAGCCAACCCTTACTGTTCGTCGACGACACGCCAATCGCCGCTCAACGCGGCCTGACCCGGAGCTTTCATCCGGCGCGCACCCGGGCCGCGCCCGTGTTGCAGCCGGACCGCCCGTGGGAGGGGAATCGCGTTTACGTCTACGGCTCGGTCCACCGCGACGAAGCGAGCGGCCAGTTCTGGCTCTGGTATATGGGCAACTCGCCGCAGACCGCCGGTGCGCCGGCCGCGCCCAAACTGCGCCGCGGCGGCCAGAATCTCGTGCTGTTCGCGACGTCGAAGGACGGCCTGACGTGGGAAAAGCCGGCGCTCGGCCTGCACGAATACGCCGGCTCCACCGCGAACAACATCGTCTTCGACGCCCAGTCGCCGGCGGTCGTCGTCGATCGCTTCGAGCGCGATCCGGCGCGGCGATTCAAGCTGCTCACCTACTTCCACGGCGGGTATCTGGCGGCGTTTTCCGCCGACGGTCGGCGCTGGACCGAATTTCCCAAGAACCCGGTGTTCGAGGGCGGCGACACGATGTCGATGACGCAGGACCCGCGCTCCGGCGAGTTTCTCGCCTACTTCAAGAAACCCGACACTCGCGTGCCCGGCCGCCTCGTCTGGCTCACGCGCAGCCGCGATTTTCGGACGTGGAGCGCGCCCAAGCTCGTCTTCCACGCCGACGCCGAGGACAACCGCTGGGCGACCAACCCCGACCAGCGCACCGAGGTCTACGACATGACGGTGCTGCCGCACGCCGGGGGTTTTGTCGGGCTGCCCGCGATGTTTCGCGTCGTCTCCCGCACCGACAAAAGCGTGAAGCTCCCTGCCGGGCAGAGCGGCCACGACGGACCGATCGACATCCAGCTGGCCACGAGCACCGACGGCGAGCGATGGCAGCGACCCACCACCCGCGTGAACATGATTCCGCGCGGCGCGCCCGGCACTTTCGACGGCGGCACGATCCTCGGGCTATCGAGCAACGCCATCGAGGTGGGCGATGAGACCTGGCTTTACTACACCGCCATCAACACCGGCCACGGCGCCCCGATGCCACCGAAACGCATCACCCTCGGTCGCGCGGCGTGGCGGCGACACGGCTTCGCGTCGCTCGACGCCGCTGCCGCCGGCGGACAACTCGACACCGTGCCGCTGCGCTTCACGGCGCCGCAACTCGTGTTGAACGCCGACGCGACCGGCGGCGAAGCGCGCGTGGCGCTCCTCGAAGCCGACGGCCGGGCCATCGCGGGCCGCGCGCTCGCCGACTGCACGCCGCTGCGCGCCGACGCCACCCACTGGACCGTGCGCTGGCGCGACGGCGCCGCCGTGCCGACCGATCGCGCGGTGCGGCTCCGTATCGCACTGACCGACGCGTGCCTTTTCAGCCTCTCGGCCGGCCGCGAAATATCCGGCCATGATTGACCATGATTCTTGGTTGGAGGTGCTTGGTCGCGTCGGTTTTCTCCTTGCGCGCCCGGGCCACGGTGGCCTGCGGGTTTCAAGGCGCTCGGCCAATGCCGGGGATGACCGCTGGCGAGGAATCGCAGCCCGCGCGCAAGAAAGGGACTTTCTACACCGACACCCCCGGGCCGGCATTGTGCGCGCCAGAGATAAAGCATCGTGCGGGCACGTCGTTCCCGCACTTGGAGACGCGCCAACAATTTCTCCGGTGGGTTTCGCGGACGGGCTCCCGCGAATCAATGGCGTCGGGGCCTGCATGGTCGGGCAATTGCGATCCATCACCGAACCGGCATAATCCCCTAGAGCGCGGTGCACTAAATGTAGGGTGGCGAAATTGCACCTCGGGCGGCAGCCGGCGTTCCTCGCGGCTGTCCCATGGCCAGCTCGCTTTCTCTAACGCACATCGCGCCGCGCTGTTCCGCCGCGAAGGATGCCCGGTGTCGATTTTTTGGTGGCAGCCTCGCGGTGCTTTTTCTGAGCGCGACGGTCATGTTGACCACGGGGTGCATGACGTATTCGCCGGAGAAAAACATGGCGTTGTTCGCCCGTCATGCGCCGGTGCCCCAATTGGTGCCCAGTGGTAAACAGTTCGCCTCCGCCGAAGCCCTGGCCGCCCGCGAGGCCGGCTCGTTCGCACTCGTCGGCTCGGGCGCCTCGATGGAACCGATGTATGCGCGCGGCACCGCCATCGTCGTGCATGAACGGCATTTCCAGACGCTGAAGGCGGGGATGCCCGTGGTTTACCGCAACAGTCGCGGGTTCTACGTCGCGCACGTGCTCCTTGAGAATATTCGCGGCGGCTGGTTGGTGATCGGGCTCAACAGTCGCGAACCCGATGACGATCTCGTGACCCCGGCCAATTTTGTCGGCGTGATCACCGCGGCTTTTTCCCCGGCTGATGCCGCCGTCCGCGTAGATGTCGCGTCACGCGTGGCGCGCCAGGACGGGAGTGATCGAAGTGCGCGCCAGGCGGTGCTGCCGGACGGCAAGCTCAGTCGTCAACTGGCGGTCGATCACAACTTCCTGCAATAAATGAGCGCTCCGGATTTCGACAAGTTACCTCACCTCCGTCACCTGCGGCGGCAGACTGGAGAAACGCGCGGGCGTTTGAAGCAATGGTTCGGGAAAATTCAACCCTACTCTATCACCGTGATTATGGCGCTCGTGCTCGCAACTGCCGTTGTGATGATAGTTACCGGGCTGAACGAATCCGGCGTTTGGAACGACCTTTGGGCTGCACGATGATCACCTCTACCGCCACGCGCGGCGGTGGTAACTTCCGATCAACTTCACATTCACGACGCACTAATTTGGGATAGTGGGAACGTTGGGTGCCGGCGAAAGCCGGCACCCTTTTTTTAACCGGAAAGAGGCGCCGGCGGGTAGCGAGCCAACGTCGCTCGGGGCTAGCCGATGGCCCGGCCCGGCAGGCTTAAGGTTGCGGTGAGTCCTTGGTGCTCTGTTCCGGGCCGTAGCTCCAAGGTGCCACCCGACCAGCGCGCAAAACCCGCCGCCAGCACGAGGCCCATGCCCATGCCCTGTTGCTCGAACTGTTCACGCTCGAACTGCCGGAACAGACCGATGCGGGCGATTTGCTCGGGAGTCATGCCCCGTCCGCCATCGGTCACGCGGAGCCGCACCCTGTCGCCGTCCGCCCACACCGCGACACCCACGGCGGTGCCCGGGACCGAGTATTTGAAGGCATTTTCCACCAAGTGTCGCGCGACAAACTCGAAGCCGAGCGTGGCCACCCTGACTCTGACCTCCGCCGGGCATGCCAGCGCCAGATCGGTTGGACGATGAAACTGTTTGGCCACCGCTTTCACGACGTCACTCAATCCGGCCGCCGTGATCGTTTCTTCAATGGATAGCGCTCCGTTGGTGTTTCGCCGTGTTTCGCGCTTGGATTCCAAACGCGCCCAGAACAAAAAATTCTCCACAATGCTGAACAGGCGAAGCCCTGAGTGTTGCAGCGCGCGGCTGTAGTCGGCCAGTTCCTCCACCGAAAGCGTCTGCCCCTCGGCCGCGGTTTCGGCCATCAAATCCGCGTAACCGATCACGCCTGTCAACGGGGTGCGCAACTCGTGCGGCAGCGTGTGTGTGAGGAAGCGTTGTTGATGCTCGACCGCCTGATTGAGTCGCTTCGAGCGCAGCAGCCGCACGGCGATGGCCTTCGCCAGGTCATCCGGTTGATACGGCTTGGTCACATAATCGTCCGCGCCCAGCGACATGCCCATGCGCACGTCCGCGCTTTCGGCCTTGGCGGAAACGATGACGAATGGAATCTGCGCCCACGCTGGATTCGCCCGGACATCCTGTAGCAACTCAAACCCATCCACCACTGGCATACGCACGTCACTTAGAATGAGATCAGGTTGCTTGATTTCCAGCGCGCCGAGCGCCTTGGCGCCATCGCTGACTGCGGTCGTCGTGTAGCCGAACGACGTCAGCAGGCCTTCGGCCACTTCGCGCACAGCCGGTTCGTCTTCCACGAGGAGAATATGGGCAGGGGGATTGTTATTCATGGGGTAGGGTTTTTCGTCGGGAACGGCCCGCGGCTCTCCACGGCGGGAGCCGGAGGGGGCGGAGCCATCGGAATATGCAGGGCGAAACGGGAACCGATGTTGTGTTTGCTAGAGAAGTCGATGCGCCCACCGTGATAATCGACCGCCCGTTTGACGATGACGAGCCCCAGCCCCGAGCCGGATACTTTGTCCACATTGCTCGCCCGGAAAAAGGTTTGAAATATGCGCTGCTGGTCGGCGTCCGGAATCCCTCGGCCTTGATCCACAACTTCCACTGACCAGGCGTCCGGCTCCCTCCACGCTCGCACGCGCACGAGGCGGTCCGTCCAGGAGTATTTCAGCGCATTTGAGATCAAATTTTCCACGGCCGTTTTGATCAGTTCGCGATCCATCGAAGCCTCAAAGCCGCCGGGCAGGTCGTTTTGCAGCGTTACACGGGGCGGGTCGACAGTGTGATTGAAGTGCTCGACCAATCCCTCCACCAGTGTGCCGGGCGAACTCAAAGCCAGCGCCTCCTTCTGCGCCCTGTGCTCGATGCGATTGAGCAAAAGCACTTGATTGACGAGTTCCTTGAGCGTGGTGAGGGCGGCAGCCTGCAAATCGAACCATTTCCCCGCTTTCTCCGCGATCGTCCCGGACAGCACTTCTGGCGGACTCAGCAGTTTCCGCATCAGGTAATGACTGCCTTCGATTGCCGTCAGCGGCGTGCGAAACTCGTGCGACACCAGCGAGATGAACTCGCGCTGCATCTCCAGATATTCGCACTGGCGCTCCGATGCCGCTCGCAATTCCTCTTCCAGTTGCTTGCGCCCCGTCATGTCCAGAATGAGCGTGCCGGTTCTGGCAGCGCCGTGGTCGGGGCCAGGCACGCGGAATTTGATGCACCGCAACCAACATTTCCGACCGGATATCTCCCGTTCGATCTCGAATGCGGACGCTCGGTCCGCGGCCACCGACTCGCATCCGCCCTCAGGGTGGTGCGGGATCAAAGTGAGGTTCGCTTCCTGGTTTCCACTCCTGCCACAATCAGCCTCCGCCGCGGATTCTCCGCCTGGCAACGCGAAATTATTCGTCAGCAGAATTCGACCCTGGTCGTCGCGGATCACGACACCCAACGGCATGGCGTCGACCACGGACTTGAGGAGTGTCGTGCTGGCAGTCAGGGTCTGGGCGAACTGCTTCAGATCGCCCGTGGAGATTTTCTGCATCTGTAGAACCTGCAGCAAATCGAGGGTCGGGTCGGACAAGGCGAAATCGCTGAGCGAAAGCCCCAGCCGCGCGAGTTCCGCTGTGTCGTGAAACCACGGCGTGCCCAGAAAGAACATCGTCTCTTCGATCAGGCACATCTCGCCCCGCAAGAGGACATCCGACTCCACGGCGCGCACCGTGTAGAGTTGGGCGCCTGATTCTGCGATCCGGACAAAATCGAAAGCAACGTCTGGCCGGTGCGGACAGAGGATTTCAGCCAACGGACGCCCCAGCAGCGTCGTGGATGAGAGCCGGCGAAAGGATGGCCCGGCGTGCGTGAGCACGCCGGCGCGGTTGAACCCCAGGTGGAAGGGGAACAGCCGGTCGAATGTGTCCGGCGTGAGCCGGAGGCCGGTGTCTGCGGCGGTGCTCACCATTCGACGAGGAACACATCCGCCTTGCCGCCATCAGCCCGCGAGCGCTCCAAGGTCACTCGCGCCGCCGTGTTGAACATCTTGCCGAGCCCGATCAGCAGCCCCTCGACAAACGGCGTCAGCCCCGGCCGGTGCGAGATGTAGTGCAGCCGGAGCGAGCGCTCGGTGCGATCCGTCACCTCGAACTCCGGCGGGGCGAGATTCGGATAGATGAGCGCCACGCGATCATGGAACCTCGGTAGGTTGATCAGGAATTCTGGCAGGCTGCGACCGCCGGCGGTCATCAGATAACCGTAATCTTTTTGCGCGGTCTCTATGACCCAATACTCACCGAATTCCCGCAGAACCTGCTCCGCCGGGAGTTGGAGAAATTCACTCGCAGCGCCCACCAACTTGTAGGTGATTTCGTCCGGATAGCTTTCGGAGCTGATGAAGATATCCACCGTGACGCCGGCTCTGCGTTTGATCTCGCACCAGGCGGCTTCACCGTGGCGGCTGACGATTAGTTTCTGAACGGTTTTGTTTACCATGCCATACATGCGGTGAGGGGGTTTATTGGTTCGGGGTTGGGGGCAGGTGCATCGCGCGTGATTGCGGAGCGAAAACATCGAGCATCGGTGCGCCGGTTGGTTCACTCCCGGCATTCCGTCAACCCCAGCCGCATCGCAGCGAGGCGCAACTCCCAGTCGGTCCGGACCTCGAAGCGCCGCTTGTTCTTGTGCAGCGTCTTGTAGATGGCGGAGGGAGTTCGCCCGGTTTGATCGGCGATCTCTTTGACCGGCTTGCCTTGTGAAAACAACCGCAACACTTCCACATCCGCGGACTGGACTGTTTTCCACGCGCGCTGTTCGCGCACCGCCCATCGCAGCGCCGCCGCCTCCTCCGGCGTAAGTTCCGCCTTTCCGGCGCGCAGCGATTTCAATGCCCGTAACAACTCCTCGATCGAGGTGGTTTTCGGAATAAAGGCATTGGCGCCCATCGACAACGCCATGTGGATCGCTTCCTTGGTCGTGAGCCCGCTGACCGCGACGAGCAGGGTGTCGCGATGAACCTCCCGCAGTCGCACAAGCAGCTCCAAACCGCTTACGCCGGGCATCATGATATCAACCAGCACCAAGTTCGGCTCGGTTTTTGCACAAACCTCCAAAGCGTCGTCGGCTCTCTGGGCGACACCGACGACGGCATACTCCGAATCCTCCGCCAAGACGTCCTTCAGCACATTCGTAAACAAGGGGTGGTCGTCGATGATGACTACTTTGGTGGCAGGAGCGTTCACGATGGATACAAAAGAATAAACAGCTGGCTGGGATATTAAGACTAATATAGAGAAAAATTTTGATCATTTCATGGGGGCTAACTCTCATTTTTCTTTCACAGAAGAATCTTGGGGTCGGCGGTGACTACTGACCCGCATTCATCCTAACCGGGCGCTCCGCCCATCCCTTCGTTGCCAATGCGACTCCTCCCCTTCGCCCGGTGTTGGCCTTTCGCGAAGACCTGCCACGCCGGGCCGATCACGATGCCGCCGCGCGGCATCTGCACCCACCGGG
Source organism: Verrucomicrobiota bacterium (assembly GCA_016235555.1). Lineage (GTDB taxonomy): Bacteria > Verrucomicrobiota > Verrucomicrobiia > Opitutales > Opitutaceae > JACRKC01. Next base: position 16,907 of record JACRKC010000088.1, on the reverse strand, counting down.
GCGGCGGCGCAATCCATCCGGAAAACTCACTGCCGGCCCCGCACATAGCCGTGCGCCCCGACCCCCATGGTGAAGCCAACCTCGCCCTGGCCAAGGCTTGCTGTCTGCCGGAGTGGACTTCGTGCTGCTCGACGCCACCGAGGCCGTGCTCTCGCAGCAGACCTACCTGACACTCGTTTCTCCCCGTTCACCATGAAAACCCGTCTCCTCCCGGCCCTGCTATTGTGTCTCACGTTTACGGTGGGCTGGAGCCGCGCCGCGGAGCCCCCGCGACCCAAGCTCTATCTCATCGGCGGCTCGACGATGGCCAGTTTCCCGCCGACGCGCCCGGTGGTGGGCTGGGGCCAGACGTTGCCGAAGTTTTTCAAGGACCCGGCGCAAATCGACAACCGCGCCCTCAGCGGGCGCAGCAGCAAAAGTTTCATCGACCAGGGCCACTGGGCCAAAGTCATCGCCGATATCCGCGCCGGCGATTTCCTGATCATGTGCTGGGGCACCAACGACAGTTCCAGCGATCCGGCGCGCAAGACCGACCCGCGCACTACGTTTCGCGGGAACCTGCTCCGTTTCATCGCGGAGATCCGCGCCAAGGGCGCCACCCCGATCCTCGCCACACAGGTCGCCCATCGGCGCTGGGACCCCAAGGGACAATGGACTGAATCCGCCTCGGACTATGTGCTCGTGAATCGCGAACTCGCCGTCAGCGAGCACGTGCCGCTCATGGAGATGTTCGACCGCACGACCGCGCTGGAGCAGAGCCTCGGAGTCGAAGGTTCGATCGCGTTGCATCTATATCTCCCCGCGGGGAAATACGACAGTTACCCCAACGGAGCGAAGGACGACACCCACTACAACGAACACGGCGCCACGCGCGTGGCCGAGGTCGCCGTGCAGGAGATCCGCCGTCTCAATCTCCCGCTCGTGGCATGGCTGCGCGAACCCACGCCCGCGGCTGCCAAACCCGGCCCGCGTTGACCGCGCTTACCAGACGAGTAGGCCACCCGCAAACGTCAGTCCGGCGCCGACCGAGCAGAAGATGATCTTGTCGCCGTCGTTGAAGATGCCTTCTTCGGCGGCCCAGCCCAGCGCCATGGAGACGCTCGCCGCGCTCGTGTTGCCGTATTTCGAAATCGTCACGACGAATTTGTCGTAGGGAATCCCCACGCGCTTGCTCACCGCGGTGAGGATGCGGGCATTCGCCTGGTGCGGCACCACCCACGCGATGTCCTCGGGTTTCAGGTTCTCCCGCGCCAGCGTTTGTTCGATCTGCTCCGCGAAGCCGACGACCGCGTGCTTGAACACGGAGGTGCCATTCATCTGGAGATAAAACGGCTCGATGTCGCCGGCCTCCCCCTCGGGCCACGGCATGCGCGCGCCGCCGCCCGGCCGCTGGATGGCACAGAACTGATCGGCGTCACCGGACAACCCCATCGGATGAAGGCGATGACCGCCCTCCCCGGTCGTCAGAATCGCGGCGCCGGCCCCGTCACCGAACAGAAAGGCAGTTTCGTGATCCTGCGGATTGGTGATGCGCGACAGCAACTCGGCCGTGACCACGATCAGGTTCTTCGCCGTTCCGGCCTTGATCAGCGCCCGGCCGACCTCAAGCGCGTAGAGCCAGCCCGAGCAGGCTGCATTCAAGTCGAAGGCCAGCGCGCGCGGAATGCCCAGGCGCTGCGCGAGCGCGCTCGCCGCCGCCGGCACGGGCTGATCAGGCAGAATCGTGGCCATGATGACACCATCGATCTGTTCGACGCTCATCTTCGCCTGACCGAGCGCATGCTGCACGGCGATGACCGCCAGGTCGGTCGCGCTTTCATGCTCGGCGGCATGGCGCCGTTCTTTGATTCCGGTCAGCCGCACCATCTCATCCTCGGTGCGATGCGGAAATGCCTTCAGGATCTCGCTATTGGCGCGGATGGTGGACGGCGCGGCGTGGCCCACGCCTGCGATGCAAACGGTGTCGGTCGAGGTTTTCAAACGGAGGGCAGCACTCAAATGGCCACCGCGCGCCGCCGCCAGCGTTTATTTTTGTGGCCCGGGCTTTCAGGGCGTAACAAGACCGAGGACAAGCGAGGTGGGCGGGCACGTCCCTGTGCCCGCATTTCGACTGGCACAGCCGCTCCGCTCATGCGGGCACCGGGACGTGCCCGCCCACCCGCTACGCCTTCCCGATCTTTGCCAGGTAGGCCGCCACGTCGTCCCCGGACACTCGTCCGCCGGGACCTGTCGCGGCGATATCCGTGATCGCCGCCGGATCGAGGCCGGCTTCCTGCACCATCTTCGTGGCCCGGGGCGTCCACACGAGTGCCGCCGCCGGTTTCGGCGCCGCCGGCACCGGTGCGGCCGCCGGGCCGCCCTTCGATTCGAGGTGACGCAGCGAAGCATCGCTCGTCTCGACGCGCAGGAACGCGGTCCCCACCGCCACCACATCGCCGGCCTTGACCAGCACGGCCTGGACGGTGCCATCGCAGGGCGACTCGAACTCGAACACCGACTTGTCGCTCTCGAGGTCGGCCAGGCGCTGGCCCTTGGTCACGCGGTCGCCCGGCTGGGTCTTCAACGCGATGACGGTCAGCTCGTTCACGGTGGCGCCCATGGAGGGCATCGGCACATCGATGTGGAAGGTTTCCATGCGGGATTTGATTGCCGCGAAGTGTGGTGCGCCCGGCGCGCCGGTCAAGGTGGAGCGCGTTGCCCTCAACGCGCTGGGTGTAACTCAAACTGAGGTCAGTTATCGAATGCCTCGGCTGTAGCGGCGGTCTATGACCGCCGAACGAATACCCTTGGCGCAACGACGGCGGTCATAGACCGCCGCTACAAATCACTGACATCAGTTTGAGTCACACCCCAACGCGCTGGGTGTATCTCAGTTTCTTGCAGTCCGGACAGAGCGAAGGAGCGGCGGTTTTCAACCGCCGAGCTTGGGCGCTTGGAAAAGCGCCCCTCCGCAGTGCAAAAAAATGCGAGCGCCCCTAACGCGCTTGGATTACGGCGTGCGTCGCGAAAGCGCGTTGAGGGCAACGCGCTCCACCACCGTTACGCTACCCGCGCACACTCTTCCACACCGCGAGACACGACGCGATGAGCGCCGGCAGCTCCGCGAGCGGAATCATGTTCGGTCCGTCGCTGATCGCCTGCGCCGGATCCGGGTGCGTCTCGACGAACAGCCCATCCGCGCCCGCTGCGAGCGCCGCGCGGGCGAGCGGCGGGACGAATTCGCGCTGGCCGCTGCTCTTGCCGCCACCGGCGCCGGGGAGTTGCACCGCGTGCGTCGCATCGAACACGGTCGGAAATCCGTTCTGCCGCATGATCGCAAAAGCACGCATGTCGACCACGAGGTTCTGGTAACCGAACGTCGTGCCCCGCTCCGTCTGCCAGATCTCCTTCGCCTTTCCTTCACGCAGCTTGCCGGTCACATAGACCATCTCCTGCGGCGAGAGAAACTGCCCCTTCTTCACGTTGACCACGCGGCCCGTCTTCGCCGCCGCGAGGAGCAAATCCGTCTGCCGGCAGAGAAACGCGGGGATCTGGATCACGTTGCACACCTCCGCGACCGGGCCGATCTGCGACACATCGTGCACGTCGGTCAGCACCGGAAAACCGTAGTCCCGCCCGACCATCGCGAGCAGTTCCAACCCGGCTTCTAGCCCCGTGCCGCGCGCGCCGGCCGCGGAGGTGCGGTTCGCTTTGTCGAACGAGCCCTTGAACACGATGTTCAGCTCCGGGCGCGTCCGCCGCAGAAACACGAGTGCCTCGGCGACCGCGCGGCACACGCGCTCGTTTTCGAGCGAGCACGGCCCGGCGATGAGGAGAAGTTTTTTCGGATCGAAGATCATCGGGACGTAGGTCGGGGTTGATCCCCGACGTTCAGAGTGTCGGGCGTAAAGCCCGACCTACAATCATTTCCCGCTCCGCTTGATCGCCGCCGCGATGAACGCCGCGAACAGCGGGTGCGCCCGGTTCGGCTTCGACTGGAACTCCGGGTGCGCCTGTGTGCCGAGATACCACGGGTGGCCCTTGAGCTCCATGATCTCGACGAGGTCGCGCCGCGGGTTGCGCCCGCTCACGATCAGGCCGGCGCGCTCGAGTTGCCGGACGTAGGTGTTGTTGACTTCGTAGCGGTGGCGATGGCGCTCGCGCACGTTGGCGGTGCCGTAGGCACGGGCCGCGATCGTCCCGGACTTGAGCGCGCACTCGTAACTGCCGAGCCGCATCGTCGCGCCCTTGTCGGTGATCTTCTTCTGCTCCTCCATCATGTTGATCACCGGGTGCGCCGGCGCGGCCTCGAACTCCATCGAGTTGGCGCCTTTCAGTTTCAGCACGTTCCGCGCAAACTCGATCACCGCGATCTGCAGGCCGAGACAGAGGCCGTAATACGGAATCTTGTTTTCGCGCGCGTAGCGCGCCGCGGCGATCTTGCCCTCGGTGCCGCGATCGCCGAAGCCGCCGGGCACGAGGATGCCATCGAGGTCCTTGAGCTGCGCGGTGCCGCCCTTTTTCTCCAGCTCCTCGGCGTCGATGCGGCGCACGTTCACGCGGCAATGGTTCGCGATGCCCGCGTGCGCGATCGATTCGTAGACGGATTTGTAGGCGTCCTGGAGTTCGATGTATTTGCCGACCACACCGATCGTCACCTCATGCTTCGGCGTCAGCAACCGCTGCACGATTTCCTCCCAGATGTTTCGTTTCGGCGCGCGGTTCTTCAGCCCGAAGAGGTCGATCACGATCTGATCCATGCCCTGCTTCTGCAACGCGAGCGGCAGTTCGTAGATGGAGTGGGCCACATCTCGCGCCTCGATCACGGCCCGCGCGGGCACGTTGCAGAACATCGAGAGCTTGTCGCGCATGTCCGGATCGAGCGGGCGCTCGGTGCGGCACACGAGCACGTCGGGCTGGATGCCGATCTCACGGAGCTTCGCGACGGATTGCTGCGTGGGCTTCGTCTTCAGCTCGCCCGCCGCGGCGACATACGGCACGAGCGTGACGTGGATGAAAATCGCGTCCATCGGCCCGACTTCGAGCGCGAATTGCCGCATCGCCTCCAGAAACGGCAGCCCCTCGATGTCGCCCGTCGTGCCGCCGATCTCGGTGATGAGCACGTCGACGCCTTTTCCACCGGCGTAGATGCGCTCCTTGATTTCGTTGGTGACGTGCGGGATCACCTGCACGGTCTTGCCGAGGTAGTCGCCGCGCCGCTCCTTCTGGATCACCGCCTCGTAAATCTGGCCCGACGACAGGCTGTTGAGCCGCGACAGCTTTCCACTCGTGAACCGCTCGTAGTGCCCGAGATCGAGATCGGTCTCGGCGCCGTCCTCAAGCACGTAGACCTCGCCGTGCTGAAACGGGCTCATCGTGCCCGGATCGACGTTGAGGTAGGGGTCGAATTTCTGGATGCGCACCGTGAGCCCACGGGCCTCGAGCAACGCCCCCAGCGATGCCGCCGTGAGGCCCTTGCCCAAAGAGGAAACCACGCCACCCGTGACGAAAATGTATTTCACGGGATGAAACGCTGACGACCCGCCTGCAACCCGCGCAAGAAAAAGTTCAGTTAACTTTTTTCACCGCGGCCGGCTTCGGCTTCGCGTCGCCGGACACTTCATTCACCAGCAGCCACGCCGCCCAGGCGAGCCCGCCGATCAGCACGAGGAAAAAGAAGAGCCACAGCGCCAGTTTGAGCAGCTTCATCAGCAGCCAGATCAAAAACACCGCGGCGAGCGTGCCGACGAGCACGACCACCCACTGCGGCCAGCCGCTCAGGTCGATGAAGTAGGATTTGGCAACCGCCTCCGCGAAAAACACGCCGCTACCAAGCCGCGAGCGCGCGTCGACTCCAAGCAAAAACCAAGGCGCCGTCGGCCTGAATCGAGGTTCGCAATCGATTCCGCCGGCCGGTCCGCGCGACTGCGCGTGCACCAACGACAGGTAGGAGCCTGCTTGCAGGCGATTCGACGCTTGCCAGGCGGAGGGGCGCTTTTCCAAGCGCCCCAGCCCGGCGGTTGAAAACCGCCGCTCCCGTCGCGCTCACCGGACGGTAGGAAACTGAGATGCGCCGCCAGCCGGCAAGTCCTTGCAAAATGATTTGCCCCACGCCGCGCCGCGCGCCCTGCTCGCGCCGTGCATTCCAAACCACAGCTTCTCGCCTGGCTCACCTGCGACGGCGTCCACATCGACCCCGGCTCCGGCAAGCACACGATCCTCGGCATCTTCTCCAACATCCAGGCGCGGCAGTTTCCGGTCACGCATCCCTTCATGGTGTGGTTTCTCACCATCACTGACTGCCAGCCGGGGCAGCACACGCTGCGCATTTCGATGGGCCGCGAGCCGGCCGATCCGCAGCCGCTGCTCGACCGTCCGTTCGAATCGGCGAGCCCGCTGCACCGCATCAATCTCATCAACGAAATCCGCAACCTCTCCTTCCCCGCCGCCGGCGAATACGGCATCGTGATCGAGATCGACGAGGAGCCCATCCTCGCGACCAGCATCACCGTCACCGGATAACCTCCAGCCTCATGTCCGCCTACCCGCGCTCCGCCCAGCCCGCCCTCATCATCGGCTCCGTCGCCATCGATCGCGTCGCCACGCCCCTCGCCCAGAGCGACAATCTCCTCGGCGGCGCCGCGTCCTACGCCTCGATCGCCGCGAGTTACTTCGCGCCGACGCGCCTGCTCGGCGTCGTGGGCGGCGATTTCCCAAAGCCGTTCTGGCGGCGGCTCCAAAAACACGGCATCGATCTCTCCGGCCTCAAGGTCGAGCCCGAGGGGAAGACGTTTTTCTGGTCCGGCAAATACCACGAGAACTTCGCCGGCCGCGACACCCTCGAACTCGGCCTCAATGTCTTCCAGACCTTCTCGCCGCAAATCTCCCCCGCCTGGCTCGGCACGCCCTTCGTGATGCTCGGGGCGATCATGCCGGCGCTGCAGAACCAGGTGCTCGACCAGTTCGCCGCGGCGAAGAAAAAGCCCTTCGTCCTCGCCGACACCTTCGACCACTGGATCAACTCCACGCGTCCCGAACTCGAGCGCATGATGCAGCGCATCGATCTCTTCGTGATCAACGAGGACGAGTCGCTGCTCTTCACCGGCCAGCGCAACCTCGTGCTCGCCGGCCGTCAGCTCCGGAGGATGGGACCGCGCATCGTGGTCATCAAAAAAGGCGCGCACGGCTCGCTCCTCTTCCACCCCGACGGCTTTTTCGCGATCCCGGCCTATCCGGTGACCAAGTTCATCGATCCGACCGGTGCGGGCGACAGCTACGCCGGCGCGATGATCGGCTACCTCGCTTCGGTCAACCGCACCGACTTCGCCGCCATGAAAAAAGCGGTCGCCTACGCCACCGCCGTCTCGAGTCTCACCGTCGAGAGCTTCTCGGTGAACCGCCTCAGCGCCGGCGGCCGCCGCTCGGTCGACGCCCGCTTCAAAGAGCTCGCGGCGAACTCGCGCTTCTAAGCCGTAAAGGTTGCAGTTGAAGTTCGCGAAACGTGGTAGCCGCCGAGGTAACGAGGCGGGTTGACGCGACTCACCTTGCTCCAGCCTCCTCACGTCGGCTGCTACGGCCGACTGAATGTTTCCGGCTAAGCGCGCGCCGGTCCCGTCGACTCCCGCACCACCAGCGCCGGCTCGATCAGCCGGATGATCGGCTTCGCGCGCGGCGGAGCACCGAGCTGTGAGAGCAGCACCTCCGCCGCCGTCTCGATCGTGCCGGCGATGTTCTGGTCCACCGTCGTCAGCGTCGGCGTCGTCATCGCGGCGACCTCCTGGTTGTTGAAGCCGACCACCGACAGGTCGCGGGGCAGCTTCAGGTCGGCCTCGTGCAGTCCCCGCAGCGCGCCGATCGCGATCGCATCGTTGAGCGCGAGCAACGCGGTCGGCCGGCGCGATTGCGCGAGGAAACTCGCCGCGAGTTTGCGGCCATAGTCGAAGTCGTTGTTCCGCTCGTGCAGGTGATCCAGCGTCAGCGTGCACGCATCGAAATCGAGCCCGCGCGCCTTGAGCGTCGCGTGAATGCCCGTCAGCCGGTCGTGGCGGCTCGTCGGCGCCCGCGTGATGCCGAGCAGGCCGAAGGACCGGTGCCCGAGATCGAGCAGATGGTTCATCACCGCTTCCATCGCCACGGCGCGATCGAGCGAAATCGTGTTGGCGTTCTTCAGGCCGAACTGGTCGATCACGAGATGCGGCGTGCCGTGCGCCATCAACTCCAGGATGCGCGCCTCGATCTCCTCCTGATGGAAGTGCCCGATGAACACCACCGCCTCCACGCGCATCGAGAGGAAATGCCGCACCACTTCGCGCCCCATGCCCGGCGTGAACACCTCGATCAGCGACGAGAAGCCCCGCTTGCGCAACGCCTGCTGGAGCGCGGCCAGTTTTTTCACCGCCGGCGGCGTCAACAGATCCTCCATGCAGATGCCCACCATCTGCGTGCGCTTGCCTTTGAGGTGCAGCGCGTGCGCATTGGGCGTGAAGCCGGTCTCCGCCAGCGCGCGCTGCACGCGCTCGATCGTTTTCTGTTTGAGGCCGGGCTGGCCGTTGAGCACGCGCGACACGGTCGTGCGGGCGAGGCCCACGTGCCGGGCAAACTCGGCGGTCGAGCGGAGGATCGGGGCGGAGCCAGACGGATTTTTTTTCGACACGGCGGAGGGACGGAGCGGCGAGCATGGCCCCGCGCGCGTCCCGCTGTCAACGGCCCCGCCGCGGGGTGTAACTCAAACTGAGGTCAGTTCCGGAGGCCTTGGCTGTAGCGGCGGTCTATGACCGCCGACGAACCGCCAGCCGTGCCTCGACGGCGGTCATAGACCGCCGCTACAAATCGCTGGCCTCAGTTTGAGTCACACCCCCCGCCGCGGGCACTCGGCTCTTGACGCGGACACGTGTCCCTTAAACGCTGACCCTCCCGAAAATCCCTTCGCCCCGATGCGCCTCCTCACCCTGTCCGCCTTGCTCGCGCTGTGCAGCGCCAGCCTCTTCGCCCAGCCGGCCGCCCCGCGCGCCAGCGTCTACAATGTCCTGGATTACGGCGCGGTGGCCGACGGCAAAACGAAAAACACCGCGGCCTTCGCCAAGGCCGTCGCCACCGCCGCTGTGGCCGGCGGCGGCACCGTCTGGGTGCCCGCGGGGAAATACCTCACCGGGTCCATCGCCTTGGAGAGCAACCTCACGCTGCACCTCGATGCCGGCGCCGAGTTGCTCTACAGCGGCGATCCCGCCGACTCCCCGATCGTGCCGTCGCGTTGGGAATGCACCAACGTCCACACGCACGCCCCGCTCATCTACGCCAACGGCAAGCACAACATCGCCATCACCGGCCGCGGCACGCTCAACGGCCAGGGCTGGAACTGGTGGTGGCGCTCCAACAGCCGCGGCCGCAAATCCCCCCCCGGCGAGGACGCCGCGGCCAACCAGGCCGCCTGGCGCGCCATTTATCAGCGGATCGAGTCCGGCGAGAAACTCACCGCCGCCGACTTCACCCAGGCCGCCAAATTCCTCCGCCCCTCCCTCGTGGGCCTCTACCACTGCAAGAACATCCTCGTCGAAGGCGTCACCCTCTTCAAATCCCCGATGTGGCTGCTGCATCCGGTTTATTGCGACGACATGGTCGTGCGCGGTGTGCGCTTCGTCTCCGCCGATCCCGAAGGCCAGCACTCGGCCGAGGGCGAAGGCCCGAACGGCGACGGCATCGACATCGACTCCACCCGCAACGTCCGCATCTCCGACTGCTTCTTCAACACCAGCGACGACTGCATCGTGATCAAATCCGGCCGCGACAACGACGGCCTCCGCACCAACGTCCCCACCGAATTCATCACGATCACCAACTGCGTGATGTATCAGGGTCACGGCGCCGTCGTCATCGGCAGCGAGACCTCCGGCGGCATCCGCAACATCACCGCCAGCAACTGCGTCTCGGTCGGCACCGAGTGCGGCATCCGCATCAAAAGCCAGCGCGGCCGCGGCGGCGTGCTCCAGAATTTCCGCTTCGACAACTGGGTGATCGAAAAGGCCACCAAGTATGCGTTCGAGATCAACACCCGCTACTCGGCCACCCCCGATGCCCCGCTCAACGAAAAGACCCCGATCTTCCGCAATTTCTCCTACAGCAACATCGCCGTCATCGACGCTGCGCAGGTCGCGAAAATCGTCGGCCTCCCCGAAAAAGCGATCGAGCAGCTCCGCTTCACCGATATCAACGCGACCGGCAAAACCGGCTTCCTCGTGGAATGCGCGGCCGATCTCGAACTGCACAGCGTGCGCATGGCCGCGACCAACGGTCCCGCGTTCAAGTTCGACGCCTCGCGGGACCTCGTGCTCGACGACGTCACCGGCAACGGCTCCGCCGACCTCGCCAAACTCGGCACCTTCAAAGCCACGTCGGGCGTGCGCCACCGCGCCGGCCCCACGGCGGCGACCGTGACCCCGTAGTCCACTCCCGCCCGCCAGACCGTCAGGCGGGCGGGGTCGTTGCCAGCCCGCGGACACCTGTCCCAAGTGGTGACGTTACCCGATTCCCCTTTCGCATTTCCGTGCCCCATGCCCGAACCGATTCGCGGCCCCGCGACGACTTTTCACGTCTTCCATTTTCTCCATGCACCCTGACACCACCACCAACCTCCTCAGACGCGTGTGCAGCGCACTCGCGGGCTTGTTTCTCCTGACGAGCGTCGCCCTCGCCCAAGGCTCCACCGGCACCATCGAGGGCCGCGTGCTCAACGCCACCAACGGCTCCTACCTCTTCAACGCCCGCGTCGTTGTCGAAGGCACCGCGCTCCAGACGCTCACCGACGCCGCCGGCTCTTACCGGCTCGACGGCGTGCCCTCCGGCACCGCGCGTGTGCGCGTGTTCTACACCGGCCTGCCCGAGCAGACGCTCACGGTCGCGGTGACCGCCGGCCAGTCGACCACCCGGGATGTCAACCTCGGCGCCGCCAGCGACGCCGCCACCGGCGGCGAAGTCCTGAAACTCGACGCCTTCACCGTCGCCGCCCAGCGCGAGATGGACGCCGCCGCCATCGCCATCAACGAGCAGCGCTTCGCCGCCAACATCAAGAACGTCGTCAACACCGACGCCTTCGGCGACATCGCCGAGGGCAACATCGGCGACTTCGTGAAGTTTCTCCCCGGGGTGACGATCGACTACGTCTCGCCCGACGCCCGCACAATCTCCGTCCGCGGTGTCGCCGCCAACTACACGCCGATCACCATCAACGGCAATCCGATGGCCAGCGCGAATTCCTCCAACGCCGGCCGCACGCAGGAACTCGAACAGGTCTCGCTCAACAACGCGTCGCGCATCGAGGTGTTCAAGTCCCGCACGCCTGACGTCGCCGCCAACGCCCTCGGCGGCTCCGTGAATCTCGTGCCCCGCAGTGCGTTCGAACGCTCCCGCCCGTCGCTCAATTACCGTGTGTTCCTCAGCGCCAACGGCGACGAGAAGGAACTCGGCAAGACCCGCGGCCCCACCAACGAGGCCTCGCGCAAAGTGAAGCCCGGCTTCGATCTCGTCTACACGCGTCCCGTCACGAAGAACTTCGGCTTCACCCTCAGCCTCCTCGAATCCAACATCTACTATCCGCAGCACCGCTCGCAGCCCAACTGGGGCCCGACCACCGGCGCGCAGGCTGGCGCGACCGGCGACCACCCCTTCCTCCGCCAATACCAGGTGCAGGATGGCCCGAAGAACAACCGCCGCGACTCCGTCGGCACCACGCTCGACTGGCGCTTCACCCCGCAGGACGTGCTCTCCGCCGACTTCCAGTGGAGCTACTACGACGCCTCGTTCAGCAACCGCCCCGTCACTTACACCATCGGCAACGTGCAGCCCGCCTCGGCCGATTTGGTCAACGGCACCTTCGTCCACGGCGCCAACGGTGCGGGCACCCTCAACCTCAATACCTCGTTCCGTCGCAAATACGGCTACACCTATCAACCGCAGGTTTCATGGCGCCACACCGGTCCCATCTGGCGTCTCGACGGCGGCCTTTCGTTCTCGCACGCCACCAACCACTATCACGACTACCAGGATTCCCACTTCGAAAACGTTCAGATCAACCTCCGCGGCAATCCCGCCGGCAACGCGATCAACGCCGCCACCGTCTGGTTCGACGATCTCGACAAGGGCAGTTACCTCGTGCCGCGCATCTCCGTTTACAACAACACCGGCACCACGGCCATCAACCTCGCCGATCCCGTCAACTACAACGTCGGCACCGCCGGCACCAACCCCGCCGACTCGGTCGATACGTTCAAGACCCTTCGCTTCAACGCGCGCCGCGAGCTGAATTTCAGCGTCCCGGTCGCGTTCAAGACCGGCCTCCAAATCACCGAGCAGGTTCGCGATATCCGCAAGGACAACCCCGGCGCCCGCACCTTTGTCGGCCCCGATCGCACGGCCAACACCGCCGACGATCGCCTGTCCCTCTACGATCTGATCGATCCGCAGTATTCCAGCGGCCCCTACCTCTTCGGGACGCCGCGCGTGCCCAGCCCCGATCCCTACCGCTACTGGAAACTCTATCGCGAACACCCCGAGTATTTCGCCGAGCCCTCCGGCGCCACGCTCATCCAGAACATGTCGACCAACAATCTCTGGTTCAAGGAGCGCATCTCCGCCGCCTACCTGATGGCCGACGCCCGCTTCGTGAACAACCGCCTCCGCGCCGTCACCGGCGTGCGCTACGAAAAGACCGAGGACGAGGCGCAGGGCCCGACGAACAACCTCAACGCCGCCAAGGGCATCACCGATCCCGTCGCCGCCGCCGCCGCCCGCTACGGCATCCGCAAGCTCGTCACGAACCGCAACTACGACGGCTTCTACCCCAGCCTCGATCTCTCCTTCAACGTCACGCCCGAGCTCGTCGCCCGCGCCGCCGTCACCCGCTCGATCGGCCGTCCCGACATGAATCTCATCATTCCGTCGCTCAGCGTGCCGGATACGACCGCCACCTCCGGCACGATCAGCGTCAACAACGCCGGCCTCGAGCCCACCCAGACCAAGGCCTACGACCTCGCCCTCGAATACTACTTCTCGAAGACCGGCGTCTTCTCGGTCGGCGCGTTCCGGAAGGATTTCTCCAACTTCACCGGCACGCTCACCCAACCCGCGACCGCCGCCCTGCTCGCCTCGCTCGACGTGCCCGAGCCGCAACTCTACGCCAACGGCCTGTTCAACGTCTCCAGCCGCTTCAACGTCGGCGACGCCCAGGTCACCGGCGTCGAGTTCAACTACTCGCAGGTGCTGAGCGGCCGCTGGCTGCCCGACTGGGCCAACAACAAATTCACCGTCTACGCCAACGGCCAGAAGATGCACCTCGACGGCTCCACGCTCGCCGACTTCAGCAACTTCATCCGCGAGAGCGGCAGCTGGGGCGTCAAATACGGCGTGCCGAAGTTCAACGCCCAGGTGAACTTCAACTACCGCGGCCGCCAGCGCCTCGGCGCCCAAACCGTGACGATCAACGGTGTCGCGCGCAACGACCTCGGCTACTACGACTACTTCAAGCCCCGCGTCTACATCGACGCCAACTTCGAGTATCGCTACAGCCCGAAGCTCGGCGTCTTCCTGAACGCCCGCAACCTCACCAACGTCGCGCAGGACATCCAGCGTTACGCGCCGGTGATCACGCCGAGTTGGAGCCGCACCTACCGCCGCGAAGAATTCGGCGTCCAATACACGGTCGGCATCAAGGGCACCTTCTGACCAAGGTGGGCGGGCGCGTCCCCGCGCCCGCATTCCCTCGCTTCACCCCCCGCGCCACCGCCCTGCGGTGCGCGGGGATTTTGTTTCCTGATCGTCGCCGGCTTCGTGGAAGCGGGACCTCTCAGCCAACATTGCGGTTGAAGTTCGCGAAACGCGGTAGCAGCCGAGGTAACGAGGCTGGCGGACACGCATCACCGCGCGCCGGCCTCCTGACGTCGGCCGCTACGGCCGACAGCACACTTCCGGCTCAGAACGCGCCGAAAAAGATCGCCCAGCAAGGGAGCGGAAGCCGTGAGGCTTTCGCCGCTTCGAGCGAAACGCTCATGCGTTCCGCTACAGGGCTCGCGCGATCGCCAGCCTTTTTCTACGCCCTCTCAGTCTACGATGCGCGCAATCCCATCGTTGTCGTCGCCCGCCTCCCGCCCATCATCGATCCCCATCATGCGTCGCGCGCCCCTCGCTCGAAACCTCCTCGCGTTCTTCCTCTCCGCCCTCGCGGCCGCACCGCTCGCCGCGGCCAGCGCCGCCTCGCCCGCTTGGGGCGGCGATCCGATCGCGCCCATCGTCGCACCGTTTCCCATGCCGCAACTGACGCGACCCGAGTTTCCCAAGCGCGTGGTTGATATCCGCACTCACGGCGCCGTCGCAGGCGGCGAAACGAAAAACACCGCCGCCATCGCCGCGGCGATCAAGGCCTGCGCCGACGCCGGTGGCGGCCGCGTGCTCGTGCCCGCCGGCAAATGGCTCACCGGCCCCATCCATCTCCGCAGCAAGATCGAGCTGCACCTCGCGGACGGCGCCGAACTCATCTTCAGCGACAAGTTCGAGGACTACCTTCCGGTCGTGCTCGTGCGCGTGGGCGGCGTCGAACTCTACAACTACTCCCCTTTCATCTACGCCCGCGATTGCACCGACGTCGGCCTCACCGGACCCGGCAAACTCAATGGCAACTCGAAGGCTTGGTGGAGCTGGAAGACGAAAGAGACGAAGGAATTCTTCGCGATGGCCGCCCGCGGCGTGCCCGTCGAGCAGCGCGTCTTCGGCACCGTCGAAGCCGCCATCCGCCCGAACTTCGTCGTGTTCTACAACTGCCGCAACGTCCTCATGGAGGGTTTCACCATCGGCGGTGGCCCCAATTGGACCCTCCATCCCGTCTACTGCGAAAACATCATCATCCGCCGCGTGCACGTCCTCACCGACGGCCCGAACAACGACGGCATCGACCCCGACTCCTCCCGCAACCTCCTCGTCGAGCACTGCGTGTTCGACACCGGCGACGACTGCCTCGTCCTCAAGTCCGGCTACAACGAGGACGGCTGGCGCGTCGCCCGCCCGACCGAAAACGTGGTCATGCGCTGGTGTTCCAGCAAGCGCGGCCACGGCGGCCTCGTGATCGGCAGCGAGATGTCCGGCGACGTGCGCAACGTCTACATGCACGACTGCGAGTTCGACGGCACCGACCGCGCCGTGCGCATCAAGTCGCGCCGCGACCGCGGCGGCGTCGTCGAAAACGTCACCGCCGAACGCCTCAAGGTGCGCAACATGCAGCAGGACGTGGTCATCATGAACATGGACTACACCGCCGACCGCAACGCCCCCATCGCCAAGAAGCCGCCGCTCTTCCGCAACATCCGCATCAAGGACGTCACCGCCGACGGCGCCCCGGTCGCGATCCGTCTCACCGGCCTCGACGATTCACCGATTCAAAACATCTCCTTCGAAAACATGACCATCGCCTCGACGCAGGGCGTGAAGTTGAGCCACGTGAAAAACGTGACCTTCAAAAACGTCACCGTCACGCCCAAGACCGGCAAAGTCTTCGAGTTGACCAACGCGGACGGCGTGCTCGTCGACGGCAAACCGCTTGATGCGACGCGCATCCCATGAGCGCTCGCGCGATTTGAACGTGGCACGGGTCTCCCGACCCGTGTTCTCCGCCCCGGGTCAGGAGACCCGTGCCACCCCGGTCCCTCGCCGCTCCGCCCACAAAATCTCTCGACTGCCCTCCGCTTTCGCCGGTGACTCGGCGCGTGCCGGCCACCGCTACTCTGCAAGACGTCGCCGCCCGCGCCGGTGTGCATCGCACCACCGTGTCGCTCGCGCTGCGCGATCATCCCCGCATCCCCGCGGAGACGCGGGCGCGGGTGAAGGCGATCGCCGAGCGTCTCGGCTACAAAACCAACCCGCTCGTCGCGGCGCTCATGCAGACCCGCCGCCTCGGTCGGGCGGTCAAGGACGTCACGCTCGCCTACGTGACCAACTACCCCACCCGCTACGGGTGGAAGCCGATTCACCACGACCGCCCTGATTTTTTCCCCGGCGCCGTCAGCCGCGCCCGCGAACTCGGCTACCACGTGGAAGACTTCTGGCTCGCCGAGCCCGGCATGACCTCCGAGCGCTTTTGCGACATCCTCGCCGCCCGCGGCATCCACGGCCTGATCATCGGGCGCCTGCCTCCCGGGCAGAGCTCCCTCGCTCTCGACTGGAGCCGCTTCTCGTGCGTCTCGCTCGGCATGACCCTCCGCTCGCCCGTGCTGCACCACGTCACGGAAAACCATTTCGACACTGTGTGGCAGGGCATGCAGCGCTGCCTCGATCGCGGCTACCGGCGGGTCGGCTTTGTGTTCTCCGAGGCCAACGACAGTCCGCGCGTCGGCGATCGCTGGCTCGGCGCCTTTCTTCGCCAGCAACTCAACTTCCTCGCCAAACATCGCCTCGCGCCGTGTCCGGCCGTGCCGGCCGGCGAAGCGGAGTTTGCCCGCTGGTTCGAACGCAGCCAACCCGACGCGCTCATCGCCACCCACGCCCGCCCCGTGCTCGGCTGGCTGAAGAAGCTGGGCGTCGCCGTGCCGCGCGATGTCGGACTCATCGATCTCGAGGATCATCCCGCGCTCGACTGCGCCGGCATGCGCTACGATCCCGCGACGATCGGGGCCCTCGCGGTTGAAATGCTCATCGGCCTCATGCACCGCAACGAGAAGGGCGTGCCCGATACCAACCAGCACGAGGTGCTGCTCACCGGCGAGTGGCGCGACGGCGCGACTTTGCCGCCGCGAAAGTAGCACCCGCCGCCTGACCCACGCGCCCCCGGCCCCAACCGGGAAGCCACCGACCGGATTGCTTTGCCGCATACGGTGCGACTCAAACTGAAGTCAGTTCTCCGCGCCGGCTCGGCGTAGCGGCGGGCGTCCCTGCCCGCCGGTTCAAGACTTTCG
>JACRKC010000086.1 GCA_016235555.1 Verrucomicrobiota bacterium | reverse complement strand
GAAGTGCGGGCTGAAGCACCGCACTACGGAAGTGGCATGGGCGCGCAGCGTTTCCTCCCGCTTCATTTCGACTTCTCCTTTTCCGGCTCGTCGACGATCGCGACGACGTAGTTGCGCAGCGGCGATTTTGGATCCTTGACGATGTCGCGCGTGCGCGAGCCGTCGGTCGAGATGAGCACGCGCTCGTGTTGACCGGCGCCCTCGGGGTCGATGGCGAGGAAGGGCAACCCCTCGTCGCGGCCGTGTTCGTCGAGCGGCTGGCAGATGATCGAGCGAAAGCCCGCCAGGCTGGGATGGCAGACCGTCGAGACGACCACTCCGTCAACGCGCGCGAGGATCATGGCGAGGAGAACGGGCGAAGCGCGGCGGTAGGGACCGCTCTCCGAGCGGTCCGCGGACGCCTCGGAGCGGCGTCCCTACCGATGGTTGATCCAGTGCGCATCAGTAGATCCGCAGGTTGTCGACCATTACGCAGCGGCGGGTGCGCGTGAACGTCTCCGGCGTGGTGATGCCTTCGCCGGTCGTGGTCGCGATCGAGTAGCTGAGATAGCCTTCACCACCCAAGCCCAGGCCGGCGGTGCTGGGGCCGTTCTTCACGAAGAGCGTGGTGTCGAGGGCGCGAGCCATCTGGGTCATGCGCTCGACATTCAGCGAGTGGATGACGCAGGAGTGTTTGTAGCCATGCTCGCTCTTGGCGGCGGCGGCGACGGCGTCGTCGAAGGACTTTACGCGCACGATAGGCAGCATCGGCATCATCTGCTCCTCGAACACGAACACGTGGTCGGCATCCGTCTCGGCGAAGAGCAACGGGCAATCGGCCGACACCTGCGCGCCGGCATGCTGCGCGAGCACGGCCGCATCGGCGCCGACGAGCTTGCGGTTGAGCACCGGATGGGAGCAGCCACCGGCATCCTTGGAATTGGTAAACGCGGCGGCCGAGAGTTTCGCCAGCTGACCGGAGGTGAGCTTGGCGGCGCCCGCGGCGGCGAGCTCGGTCATGAAGCGCTCGGCCACGTGCTCGAGCACGAACACCTGTTTCTCGCCGATGCAAAGGAGATTGTTGTCGAACGATGCGCCGGAGAGCACATCCGCGGCGGCCTTCGCAAGGCTGCCGGTGCCATCGACGATGACGGGCGGGTTGCCGGGGCCGGCGCAGATCGCGCGTTTGCCGGACTTCATCGCGGCGCCAACGACAGCGGGACCGCCGGTGACGCAGAGCAGCTTGATGAATTCGTTCTTGGTGAGCGCATCGAACGTCTCGAGCGTCGGTCTCTCGACGGTGCAGACGAGATTCTCGATGCCGAGGGCGGCGTGGATCGCCTCGTTGTAGGCGCGGACGGCGAGCGCGGCGGAGCGGGCGCCACCGGGGTGCGGGTTGAAGACGACGGCGTTGCCCGCAGCGACGATGTTGATGACGTTGCCGCTGAGCGTCGGGATGGAATGCGTGACCGGCAGCACCGCGCCGACGACACCGAACGGCGTGTGCTCCTCCATCGTGATGCCGTGGTCACCGCTCAAACCGCGCGGCTGGAGCCACTCGACACCGGGGACGAGCTTCACGATCTCGAGCTTCGCCACCTTGTGCTCGAGCCGGCCGATCTTGGTCTCCTCGAACTCAAACTTGCCCCACGGCTTGGCGTTCTTGGTCGCCAGTTCCTTGACGATTTCGACGACCTTCGCGCGGCCGGCGACGCCCTTGGTGCGGAGCTGCTCGAAGGCCTGCTGCGCGGCGGCGCACGCATCCTTCATGTCGTCGAAAACGCCGAAACGCGGACCGCCACGGCGGACGGCCGGGGCTGCGCCTTTCGGCTCGCTGGCGCTCGCCGCTACGGGCGCGGGACCGCCGGGAGCGCGGCCCAGGCCGCGCATGACGCCTTCGACAATCGAGCGGATCGCCTGCTCGTCGAGTTGGAGAGTGGAGCTCATGGTTGCGATTTGGTAGCCGCCGACATGAAGAGGCGGACGGTGCGGGCCAGCCTCGTCACCTCGGCTGCTACTTGCTCAGTCATTTCTTCGCGGGATAGATTTTGTGGTTCAGCACGTCGACCGTATCGACGATGCCCACGACGACGGCGTCGACCGGGAGGGTCTTCATGCCGGCGGCCTGGCGCGCGGAGCTGCCCTGACAGAACAGCACCACCTCGTCCTGGCCGGCACCGAGCGTGTCGACCGCGACGACGGTGTTGGCGCCGGGGCGGAACTGCGCGGGATTGCTTTCATCCACGAGGAGCGGACGGAGCAGGACGAGTTTGCGGCCTTTCATCGCCTCGTCCTTTTTGGTCGAGACGACGGAGCCGATGACGCGCGCGATGAACATGGAGGGAAAAAGCGTCCGTCACGTAGGTCGGGCTTTACGCCCGACGTGTCGGGGGTAAACCCCGACCTACACGACACAGACGCCAGAGGTTATTTCTTCGCGGCGGCGGCTTTCGGGAGCACGAGGACGACGTCGTCGTGGGGGCGCGGGATGACCTGCACGCTCACGACTTCGCCGACGGTGCGGGCGGCTTGGGCGCCGGCGTCGGTCGCGGCTTTGACGGCGGCGACGTCGCCGATGACGACCGCGCTGACGAGCGCGTTGCCGACCTGTTTCATGGGGCCGGCGAGCGTGACGTTGGCGGACTTGAGCATCGCGTCGGTGCCGGTGACGAGCGCGGTGAGACCGCGGGTTTCGAGGAGGCCGATGGCTTTGGACATATTAGTTTATGGTTGAGAGTTGAGGGTTGAGAGAACGGAAGGACGGTCAGTTTTTCGCGGAGATGCAGCGGAGCGTTTCGCGCGCGACCACGAGTTCTTCGTTGGCGGGGATGACGAAAATCTTCGTGCGCGAGCCGGCGGCGGAGATTTCGCCCTCGGCGCCGCGCAGGGCGTTGTTCTTCGCTTCGTCGATCGCAAGGCCGACGCCGTCGAGCTGGGCGCAGATCGCGGCGCGAATATCGGGATTGTTCTCACCGATGCCGGCGGTGAACACGAGGGCGTCGGCGCCGTTGAGCTCGGCGAGAAACGCGCCGATCCAGTGGCGCGTGGAGTGGATGAAGACGTCGAGCGCGACGCGCGCGCGGGCGTTGCCCTGCGCTGCGGCGGCCTTCACGTCGCGGAGGTCGTTGCCGACGCCGGAGAGGCCGAGCAGGCCGGACTCCTTCGTCATCTGGCGCTCCACTTCGGCAAGCGGGAGGCCGAGCGTCTTCATCACGAACGGCACCGCGGCGGAATCGAGGTCGCCGACGCGATTGTTCTGCGGGAGGCCGGATTGCGGGCTGAGACCCATGCTCGTGCCGATCGCGACGCCGTCTCGAATACCAGTCACGGAGCTGCTGCCGCCGAGGTGGCAGGAGACCACGCGCAACGGGGCGCCCTCGGTCGGCGTCGGGCCGGCTTGGTAGAGGGCGCGCACGCGGTCGGCGATGTCGGCGCGGCCGAGCAACTCGGCACTGCGTTCGGCGACGAATTTGTGGCTCGCGCCGTGGAAACCGTAGCGCCGCACGCCGGCGTCGTGCCACGCCTGCGGCACCGCGTAACGCGTCGCCGCCTCGGGCACCCACTGGTAAAACGCCGTCTCGAACAGCGCGACGAGCGGCACACCGGGGAGCTTTTCGCGGAAGCGCTGGATGCCGAGCGCGTAGGGCGGGTTGTGCGCGGGGGCGATTTCTTTGAAGCCGTTGAGCGCGTCGATCACGCGGCTGTCGGTGTCGGCGCGCAGGCAGCCGGTGAGGTTTTTGCCGAGCACGGTCTTGAAACCGACGCCGTGGAGATCGGCGGCGGTGCGGACGTGGCCGGCGGTTTTCAGTTCGCCGAGGCAATCGTCGATCGCCTGACCGTAGTCGGTCACGCGCTCGTAGCCGCCCTTCGCGAGCATCGTCGCCGCGCCGGCTCCGCCTGCCCCGAGCGAAGTCGCGGGGTCGAAACGGAAGAGCCGGAACTTGAACGAAGTCGAACCGAGGTTGGCGACGAGGATGTTCATGGTCTGAGGGTGGAACCGGTTGACCCCAACCGGTTCAAGCGCGTTGAGGTCAACGCGCTCCACCTCATGCGCTGGTGCCTTGCGCGAGCCACTTGCCGAGGCCGGCAAGATCCTCGTGCGGACGCGGGATGACCTGGACGGCGACGACTTCGCCGACCTTGGCGGCGGCTTCGGCGGCGGCGTCGATGGCGGCCTTCACGGCGGCGACATCACCGCGGAAGAATCCGCACACGTAGCCACTGCCGACGGCTTCGTAGCCAGTCATGGTGACGTTGGCGGCTTTGAGGGCGGAGTCTGCGGCTTCGAGCATCGCGCAGAGGCCCTTCGTTTCGATGATTCCAACAGCTTCTTGTGCCATGGTGGTTGGGAGAAGTTGAGAGTTGATTGGTTGAGGGTTGAGAGCGGCGGCTCAGAGGCCGACGGCTTTGACGAGTTCGGCGTGCGGGCGGGCGATGATGTGCGAGCAGACGAGTTCGCCCACGCGCTTGGCCGCCTCACCACCGGCGTCGACGGCCGCGCGCACGCTGCCGACGTCGCCCTTGACGATCACGGTGACGAAGCCACCGCCGATTTGAATCTGGCGAACGAGGGAGACGTTCGCCGCTTTGACCATGGCGTCGCTGGCTTCGACGCTGCCAACATAGCCTTTGGTTTCTACCATGCCGATGGAATCATTCATGTTTGGTTATTAGTTGAGAGTTGAGGGTTGAGAGAAAGGGCGCGCGACGAACGGAGACTACTTCAGGAGTTCGACGGGCGTGTCGGGCTGGAGCGCGCAGGCGTTGCCCTCGTCGGTGTCGATGTGGACCTCGAGCTTGAAATCCTTGTGCACGCGCACCAGCAGCCGCTCGAACGTCACCGCGCAATCGCCACCGACGCGCAGCCGCATGAAGTCGCCTTGCTTCACGCCGTAAAACGCCGCGTCGTCCGGGTGCATGTGCACGTGCGGCGCCGCGCGGATGACGCCGTCGGGCATCTCGAAAAATCCCGCGGGCCCCATCAGCATGCAGCCGGGCGTCTCCTTGATCGCGCCCGACTGGCGGATCGGCACGTCGAACCCGAGCGCGATCGAGTCGGTGAGCGCGAGCTCGATCTGGTTGAAATCGCGGCACGGGCCGAGAATGCGGAGGTTCGAGATCACCCGGCTGCGCGGGCCGATGAGCGTGACCGTCTCCTTCGCCGCAAACTGGTCCTTCTGGTAAAGCCACTTCATCGGCGTGAGCTTCGCGCCTTTGCCGAAGAGTGCCTCGACCGCGGCCGGCGAAAGGTGGCAATGCCGCGCGCTGATGTTCACGAGGAGCGGATTCGGCGCCTGCGCCGAGCGCGGCGGTGTCCGGCCGAGCCGCTGATAAATCGCGCGCCGCACGAGGTGTTCAATCTCGACTCGATGGGGTGCAGGCGGGGGCAGGGACATGGCGAAACGTGATGAGAAGAGCGCGGATATCGCCCAAAATCTTCCAAACTGTCAAGTGAAGTCTTGCATAATATTCCAAAAGATTCCAACTTCTTCCACGAACGATGCACCCCGAAGAGCGCCGAGCGAAGATCGAAGCCTACCTCCAGCAGGCTGAATTCGCTTCGCTGGAAGAGCTTGCGCAGCACGCCGGGGTCTCCGTCTCCACGGTTCGTCGCGACGTCGATGCGCTGGCCGAGCAAAAGGTTCTCCGCCGCACCCACGGCGGCGCCCGCACGCTCCAGCCGAAGACAGACGAGTTCGTTTTCAACGTCCGCGACACGCACCAGGTAGCCGAAAAGGAAGCCATTGGTCAGGCCTGCGCCGCGCTCATTTCACCGGGACAAAACGTGATCATCGACAGCGGCACGACGTGCTTCCACGTCGCCAAGCACCTCGGCGAAAAAGTCGCCCAAGTAATCACCAATTCGCTGCCGGTCGCGAATCTCTTCTCCGCGTCCAACCGCCACGAGGTCCACCTCTCCGGCGGCGTGATCTATCCGCGGCTCGGCACGCTCGTCGGGCCGCACGCGACCGACACATTTTCCCGCATGCATGCCGATGTCGCGATCCTCAGCGGCAGCGGCATCGCGGAGGACGGCATCTACAATTCCCACGCGCTGATCGTCGACATCCAGAAGGCGATGATGGCCGGCGCGGCGAAGGTGATCTTCTGCTTCGACCACGCGAAGTTCGGCCGGCGCTCCACGTTTTTCCTCACCGATTTTTCCCACGTCGACGTGGTCGTGACCGACGCGCAGGCGCCGGCGGAGCTGGTCGCAGCGCTGCGCGCGAAACAGATCGAAGTCGTCGTGGCCAGCTTCCCGCCGAAGACGGAAAGCTAAGTTAGTTTTTGCTGCGCAAAAAACTACAGCACCACGTTGTCGATCAACCGGATCTCGTCCACCCACACGGCGATCGCCAGCAGTGAGCGGCCGGGGACGACATCGCGCATCGGCTCCATCGTCACGTGATCGACGATCGCCACGTAGATGACCCGCACGCGTCGGCTCTGGCTGAGGACGTGCGTGGCCTCGGCGATGATGCGATCGGGGCTGCGCACGCCCTGGTCGGACATCGCCTTGGCGCGCACGAGCGCGGCGTGGAGCGACACGGCGTCCTTGCGCTGGCTCGGAGTGAACTCGCGATTGCGCACGCCCGCCGCGAGCCCATCGGCTTCGCGCGCCGTCGGCACCACGACGATCTCCACGGCGAAATGCAGATCGGCGGCCATCTTGCGCACGACCGCCGCGCGCTGCACCGACTTCTGCCCGAAATACGCCCAGTTCGGCTGCACGAGATTGAGCAGCTTCGCCATCACCGTCGTGACGCCACGGAAATGCGTGGGCCGCGAGATGCCGCACAGCGTCCTGGCCGGTCCCTCCTCCGTCACATAGCTTGAAAAACCGCGCGGATAAATCTCCTCCGCGGCCGGCGCGAATACGAGGTGCGCCCCGCACTTTTCGCACAACGCGAGATCCGCATCGAAGCTGCGCGGGTAGTTGGCGATCACTTCGTTCGGACCGAACTGCAGCGGATTGACGAAAATCGAGACGATCACCACGTCGGCCCGCTGCACCGCCGCCTTGATCAGGGCCTCCTGCCCGGCATGGAGTGCGCCTTGGGTCGGCACAAGCGCGATGGACTTACCTTCCGTGCGAAGCGCGGAGACCGCGGTTCGCATATCGGCAACGGTGGTGATTTTCCTCATAGCGTAGGGTGACGCCGGGCGGCCCTCCCGCCAACGTCGGGCTTGAACAAACCCGCCGCGCCCCGTTTGTTCAAGTTTTTCGCCGCCCACACCCGCCATGATCCGCATCAACGAGAACTTCACCAAGCTCAAGGCCTCCTACCTTTTCAGCGACATCGCCAAGCGCGTCAGCGCCTACGTCGCCGCCAATCCGTCGAAACCCGTCATCCGCCTCGGCATCGGCGACGTCACCGAGCCGCTGCCGCCGGTGTGTCTCGATGCGCTCCACGCCGCGACGAACGAGATGGGCGTGCGCGCCACATTCAAGGGCTACGGACCCGAGCAGGGCTATGCGTTCCTCCGCGACGTGATCGCGCAGCACGACTACGCCGCGCGCGGCTGCAAGATCGAGAGCGACGAGATCTTCGTCTCCGACGGCGCGAAGTGCGACTGCGGCAACATCCAGGAAATCTTCGGCGCCGACATCCGCCTCGCGATCCCCGATCCGGTTTACCCCGTCTACATCGACACCAATGTCATGGCCGGCCGCACCGGCGCCAACGTCGACGGCCGCTACTCCGGCGTCACCTACCTCGACAGCACGCCCGCCAACGGCTACGTGCCCGCGATCCCGAACGTCGCGACCGACCTCATCTACCTCTGCTTCCCGAACAACCCCACCGGCGCCGTCGCGACGAAGGCCCAGCTCGCCGCGTGGGTCGCCTACGCCAAGCAGCACAAGGCGATCATCCTCTTCGACTCCGCCTACGAGGCCTACATCCGCAATCCCGAGATCCCCCACTCCATCTACGAAATCGAAGGCGCACGCGACGTCGCGCTCGAGTTCCGCAGTTTCTCGAAGACCGCCGGCTTCACCGGCACGCGCTGCGCCTACCTCGTCGTCCCGAAAACCGTCGTCGCCTACGACGCTGCCGGCAACGCCCACCCGATCCACGCGCTCTGGAATCGCCGTCACTCGACGAAATTCAACGGCGTCGCCTACCCCATCCAGAAAGCCGCCGCCGCGATTTACACCGACGCCGGCAAGGCGCAGACCAAGGCCCTGATCGATTTCTACCTCGGCAACGCCGCGCTCATCCGCGACGCGATGACAAAGCTCGGCTTCACGTGCACCGGCGGCGACAACGCCCCCTACCTCTGGATCAACACGGGCCGCGACTCGTGGGAGTTCTTCGATCTGTTGCTCAACAAGGCGCAGGTCGTCTGCACGCCCGGCGCCGGCTTCGGCAAATGCGGCGAAGGCCACGTGCGCATCAGCGCCTTCAACTCCCGCGAAAACGTCGAGACCGCCCTCGCGCGGATCGCGGCGGCGTTGAAGTAGGCCAACAACACTTCCGTGGTAGGGACGGCTCTCCGAGCCGTCCTGAGTTCCAGTGTCCATTCGCACGCCAACCTCCTGCCCACACCGCAACCCAGGACGCCTCGGAGAGGCGTCCCTACCCTCGCAATGCACTCGGCCTCACTTCTCGAGGCCGACTTTCTTGATCATCGCCCGCATGCGAGGATCAACCTGCAACGACTCATAGATGGGATCGTTTTTCAGGTTCCAGCAGATGCCATCCTGATCTTCGAACGCCTTGTCCAACCACTCGAAAAATTTCTCCTTGTTGCCCAAAGCAAGATAGACGCCGGCGAACGCGCCCGGGCCGATGTAACGTTGTTTCGATTCGGACTCGAACCGACGCAAAATTTCTTCCGCTCCCGCCCGGTCACCCAGCACGGCCAGCGCCTGCGCCAAGGAGGTGCTATACCACGGCACATCGTCGAGTTTGCACGCCAGTCGAAATTCCACCGCGGCACTCGCCGCGTCGCGTTTCCCATAGAGCAGTGTCAGCCCCAAGTTAGCTCGCATGAACGCGAAATTCGGATCGAGTGCACTGGCTTTGCGCAACTGGACGAGGCTCTCATCAAACCTCCGCGCAAAGTAGAGGTAGTAGCCCAAGCCCGAGTTAAACATGGGTGAGAGCGGCTCGAGTTCGACCGTCTTCCGCGTGTGCCTAAGCGATTCGTCGAATCTCCCGAGCATCGCACATAACCACGCCATCTGGTCGTGAGCCAACGCGAGATTTGGGTTCAATTCCAAAGCCCGCTTGATGCTCCGTTCGCCATCGTCCCATTCGAATGCATTGGCCAAGGCGATGCCCAGCGAAAGGTGCGCGTCTGCCAGATTCGGCTCCAATTCGATGGCCTTTTGGGCCAGCTCTTTCTCTTTCGCCCAAGCGTCTCTGCCCGGAAGAACGTTGCCTCCAGCCCACGCGTAGGTGTCGGCCAGTCCGCAGTAGGCGAGCGCGAATGCCGGATCGATGCGGATCGACTGCTCGAAACTCTCGATCGCCGCGCCCCACGCCGCCCGCGTGCTCTTCGAAAAGTGAAACTTGCCCAGCAGGTAGAGGCGGTGCGCCTCGGGATTCCCCGTCGCGCGCTTCTCAAGCGCGCGCGATTCCTCCATCCCCAACTTGCCCAGTAGAGCCTTCACCACCTGCTCCGAAACTTCCGTCTGAATCGCCAGCAGGTCGGTCATGTCGCGATCGTAAGTTTCGGACCAGAGGTGGTAGCCGTCCGCCGCGCTATTGAGCTGCGCGGTGATGCGGAGCTTGTTGCCGGTTCTTCGCACGCTGCCTTCGAGCACGAAGGCGACGCTGAGTTGCTTCCCCACCTCCGCGATCGGGAGGTTCTTGCCTTTGAAGAAAAACGACGACGTGCGCGCGGCCACTTTCAGCTTCGGGAGCTTCGCGAAGACGTTCAACAACTCCTCCGACATGCCGTCGCCGATATACTCGTCTCCCTTGTCCGCGCCGAGATTTGTGAACGGCAGCACCGCGATCGACTTGTCGGTGACGGCTGGCTTGCGCAGGGCGAAGAACGCGCCAGCCGCGAGCGCGACGATGGCCGCAGCGGCGTAGATCCACGTTGGCCTGCGGCTGGTCGGCGTGGCACGGGGCTCCAGACCCGTGGGCTCTCCCGCCCCGGGTGGGGAGAGCCGTCCCACTGCCCCGGCCGGCACCAGCAGGCGTTTGATTCGCTCGACGAACTGAGGCGTCGGCTCCGCTCCGGCGAGTCGCGTCCACTGCACCGCCTTGAACTCCGCCGGGACCTTGGCTTCGGCATCGCGCGTCGCGTCGATCACGACCGGCAGCAGGAACGTCCTCTCCTCGGCCATCGTATGCGAGCGGTTGGCGGCGAGCTTCCACTCGAGGCGGAAATATCCCTCCAGCCGCGCCTGCGTGTTTGCCGAGATCACCGGCACGAACAGCGCGCACGTCGCGATCTGGCCGCGAATCTTCGCATCCCAGGCATCGCCGCCCACAAGTTCGTTTTGATCGAACCACACTTCGACGCCGCTGGCGCGCAACGCCTCCGCGATGCGGAGCACGGTCGCCGAATCCCCGCGTGCATAGCTGAGGAAGACGGCGCCAGTGGAGGTTGAAGCGGGAACGTCGGACACGGTGACGGCTGGGAACCGCGGAAAGCTGACGGTCGCAATCCGATGTGACGAGGAATTTCCCGTCGAGGGTGTCGACGAAGCCCATCGGTCGGAGGGCTGCGCTCCGTCGCAGCCGTTTGTTTCGGTCGCGGCGCCGACGGAGCGGCGCCCTCCGAACGGGGTTTTCCGGCGCGCTCCGAGGTCAATCGATTCGCAGCAACACGCCGGCGCCCGTTGCGAGCCAGCGGTGTTCGCCGGAGAAGTCGTGCAGCTGGCCGGACCACGGCGACACCTGCCGGACCTTGGCGTTCGGAGTGAGGAAGCGGAGCTTGCCCAGCATCTTTGAGCGCACGAGGTCGCGGTTCACGATGAGGAGAAAACGGCTGCCGTCCTCGTGCGTGAAGTCGCCCGCGAGCACGTCGTTCGTGCCGGCGTCTTGGAGCAAGCTCGTCGCCGTCGGCGGATGCGTGCCCGTGAAAAAAGGCTCGAAGTGATAGGTGTCGTCGTGGCGCAGTTTGAGCAGCGTCGGCGCGAGTTTCTGGACCTGCTGATTCACATTGCGGAGGAGATCCCACATCGGCGTGCGCTGGCCGAATTGGTCGATGGGCGCGCCGCGGAAATTGCCGACGGGCGCCGCGAAATACTGGAACCACGTGAGCCCCTGCGCGCCATAAGCGAGCGAGGCATAGGCCTGGAGGCGCAGGTCGGCGTCGGTCGGCACGCGGTTGCCGACGCAGCCTTCGCTCAGCATAATGTTCCAAAACGGGATCCCCGCACGCCGGGCCGCCGCGCGCATGTGCTCGAGATTCGACCAGAACGTCGTGCGAAACGACCCATCCTCGGCCGGCGCGTAGTTATCGTAGCTGAGGATCGTCGGCCGGCAGGTCGTGATGAAGGTGTCGAGATACGTGGCGTAGTCCGCGGTGCCGAGCTGGCGCGCGTTGGCGTAATTGGGAAACAGGTTGATGTAGGGCCAGCGGCCCGGTGCGCCGTTGCGAATCGCATCCGCGACGATGGCGAGGCCGGCGAATTTCTCCGCGCCGGGTTCATCCGTGAGATAGTAACCGATCACCGCTGGATGTCGGGCGGTCGCCTCGATGAGCTCCGCCACGGCCGCGCGCGCCTTCTCGGCGTTGACCTTGGTCCAGTCGTAGCCGGAAGCGCGGCGGTCCGAGACGATCGCCTGCAAACCCGCCGCCTGCACATGATCGAGCGCCGCGGGTGGCACGAAGCCCGCCACGGAAAAGCCCGCGTCGCGCAACTGCGCGAACACCGCGGGATCGTCGGGCACGTGATTCCACGGCATGATCGGGAAGCGCGCGTCGGCGGCGAGCAACGCGGTGCAGGCCACCACGAAATTCCAGACGAAGAGGCGGCGCGAAAAACGCCGCGGGCGCGGAGCGGTGCAGGGACGATTTTGCATCGGCAACGGGGTTGAATCCGCGGCCAACGTGAGAGGCGCACCGGCCACTGACGAGGAGAATTCCGCCCGCAGCGCCCGCGTGGTCGCAGCTCAGTTTCCTGCAATCGACGAGGCGGGACGCCTCGTCCACGTGGCTGAGGCGTCCCGCCTCAGTCAGAAAACTGAGAGGCGCCTCGCCCGCGTTCAGGGGATTTCGTAGACCTCGACGAGCACCCAGCCGCCCGCGCCGGCGGCACCGGTGACCTGCGCCGTGTAGTTGCCGGGACCGAGCCCCGACAGCAGCGCGGCGTCGCGCGAGCCGGCGGGAAGCGCAAAAGCACCGACCGCGGAAAACGCCGAGGCGAGGCCCGCGCCGCCGCCCCAGTTGTCGTTGGCCGTGATTTGCGCGGGGCCGTTGAAGAGCGCGATCTGTGGATCGGCCATGGCGCCGGAAACGCTGAACGGCGCGGCGCTCAAGGCCGGCCCCACGGCGCGCACGAGCACCTGCCGGCTGCCGCTGCCCGCGATCACGAAACCGGCGGTGAGCGAACCGCCCGCGGAGATCTGCTTGAGCACGGACACGTTGATGAGGCGCGGCGTCGAGGCCGCGAACGAGGCCGCGGGGGTGGCGTCGTAGAGTTCAGCAAGCACGGCGCCGGTCGCACCGCCGACGCCGGTGATCTGGATGGTGTAGCTGGCCGGCGCGACCACCGTCGGGGAAAACGCCACCGCGGCGTCGCGCGAGCCGGTGCTCGCGTAGGCAAACGCGCCGACCTGCGCAAAAAGCGCGGCGAGCGAACCGCCACCACCCCAGTTGTCGTTGTTCGCCACGACGGATTGACCCGAGAGCACGTCGAGCCGCGGATCGGCCAGCGGGGTAGCGACACCGAACGCCGCGAGCGACGGGCCGGCCGCGCGGATGAGCAGCGGCTTCACGCCGCTCGTGCCGGCGCCGCCGATCACGGTGCCGACGGTGAAGCTCTCACCGGCGGCGCCGAGGGCGGTGAGAATCGAGAGATTGCCGATGCGCGCCGTGGCGGTGGCCGTGCCGCCGGACGACGGCACGAGGCGCGCGGCCACGAGCCGCTCCGTGTAGGTGCCGGACACGACACCGGCGGTCGCGTAGAGGTAGATCGTGCCGTCGAACAACTGCACGATCGTCGGATCGAAGAGCGCGCTGGCGCCGGGTGCGGTGGCGGAGAACGCGGCCGCGGTCAGCTCGCTGCCGGCGATCTCGGTGAAGGTGAGGCCGTCGTCGCTGTTCCAGAAATAGAGTTTTCCAGCGCGCATCGTGACCGCGAAGTAAGTGCCGTCGGCGAGGCGGAAGGGGCACGGGTCGACGTTGGTCGTGGCGGCGCCCTGCGAGGCGGCGAAGTCGCCGAACGGGTTGTTGCTCTCGTAAGTCCACGACGCGCCCTCGTCGGACGAGACGGCGGTGCGCGTGTTGTTCCGTGCGGCGGGCACCGGCACATAGAACATCCGCCAGCGCCCGTCGCGCGTCACGATGATGTCCGGCACACCGGCGTGCGCGCCCTCGTCGGCGGCTGGAATATAAACCGGAGTCGAGGTGAGCGTGAGTTTGCCGCTGGCATCGGCGTCGGCGCGGTAGAGATGGCGCGTGGGGTCGTTGCGCGCGAGCCCGCCGGCAAAGTAGCGCTTCACGCCGCCGACCGTCGTCCGCAGCAGGAGGTCGACGCCGTTCTTGCCGACGGGAGCGAGCAGCGTAGTGAGCCCGGCGTGCAGCACACCGACATCGGAGAACGTCACGCCATCCGTGGACGTGGCCTGCACGATGCCGCCGGCGACGCTGTAGATCAGGTAGACCTTGTTTTCCGCGGCGACGTAGGTGGCGTTGGGCACGTTGCCGGTGATCGCAAAGCCGGCGACGGGTTCGACGCGGAAGGTGCGCGCGCTCGCCGCCGCGGGCCCGGTGCCACCACCGGTCTGCGCGCCGGGGAGCGTGATCGTCGCAGCCAGCGGCAGGAACGTCGTGCCGTCGAGCGCGAGCGACACGGCCTGCGCGCCGCCCTGCCCGCTCACGTCGATCGTGAACACGGCGCGGAACGTGTGCGTGGCCAGGTCGTGCGTCGCGCGCACGGCGGTGCTGGTCGCGGTGCCGATCCGGAGCCGGGCGGTGTCGGGGATCGTGCGCCCTTCGGGCAGACCGGCGAGCGTGACTTTGCCTGTGGCGCTGTCGTAGCCCGCGGTGAGCGCACCCATGTCCTGCGACAACAGCGTCGCACCGGGAATCCAGAAGGCGCCGCCACTTTCGTAGGCGCCGAGGTCGGGCCTGGCGCCAACGTAGCCGTCGGTGTAGGGCGCGAGCACGAGGCCGGCGTCGATGGCGGCGGCCGGGATGGCGAAGCCGCTCTCCAACGGCGAAACGAAGGGCAACGCGCTGATTGTGTTGCTGGCGAAGCCCGACACGGCGGTGGCGAAGAGATTGGTGTCGGCCTCGACGTTGGTGGTGCTGACGCCGTTGGGCGCGAAGGTGCCGGCGAGCAGGTTGTTTTTGATGCGTCCGCCGCTGCCAGAGATCGGCACGCCACCGGTGCGGCCGGCGCCGAACTCGAGGTTTTTCTGGAGCGTGTTGTGGTAGGCGAATTCGCGCGTGTCGATCGACGACGAACCCTGCGCGTAGGTGCGGGTCGTCGCCGCCCACTGCGCATCGGTCACGCCCCAGAAGACGATCGAGCCGGGGTGCGTGGTGTTCCACACGACGTTGTGGTGGACGAGGAGGTTGAGGCTCGCGAACGGCGCGAAGCCGCAGTCGGCGCGGATGCCGCAACCGCCATTCCAGCCGTGCGCGGGGCTCAGATCGTAGGGCGCGAGATTGTCGTGGGCCCAGTTGTAGGCGATCTCGGTGCCCTCGGCGTCGCCGATCGCGAACGCGTTGATCAGCCCGATGTCCACGCAGTAGGTGCCGGCGTTGTAGACATGGTTGCGGAGGAAGCGGCCCGCCTTCGCGTTGAACGCGATGCCAAAGGAACCGGTGTCGTGGATCGTGTTGTTCTTCACGACCGGCGCGCGCGAATCGCCGGTCGTGACGCCGGTGAACCCGCAGTGATCGATCACGCAGTTGTCGACCACGCAGCCGCTGGCGGACGAGGCGAACGCGACGCCGTGCTGCGTGGCGTAGTTCACGGTGGAATTTTTCAGCGTGTTGTTGGTGCCGGCGAGCGTGACGCCGTCGCCGTTGCCGGTGGCGAGCAGGCCGAGGTTCTGCGCGCACTGTTCGACGAAGAGGCGGTCGAGCACGCAGTTGGCGGTGGCGGCGTTCATCGTGATGCGCGCGGCGACGAAGCCGAGGCCGACGATGTTGATGTAGCTGCGGCCGGAGAGATCGACGCCGAGCTCGCGCGTGCGCACCTCGAGTCCGCGGCCCGCGGGCGATCCGGCGGAGGAGTAAACGTAGAGCGTGAAGGCCGGGCCGTCGCGTCCGCTGTCGTCGAGGAAGAACTCGCCGTCGCTGTCGAGCGCGACGAGCCGCCCGAAAAGAAAATACGGATCGTCACGCTGCGGGTTGTCGTTACCGCCGCCGAGGAACTTGTAGCGAAACGTGATCGTGGACGAGGTGGAGGCGGTGACGGTGCCGGAGGCGGGATTCCACTGTTTGCCGACGGCCAGGCGCATCGTGGCGCCGACCCAGGCGTTGGCGGCGAAGCCGTTCAGGGCGGCGTCCGTGTAAGTGCACGCGTAGAGGCCCTGCGCGTCGCGGCTCGTGGTGTCGACCGAGCCGGCGTCGGACAACGTCATGGTCATGCGCGCGACGTCGTTGTAGACGGACGAATTGGGCCAGCGCGCTTCGCGCAGGAGCGTGCCGCCGAGCGCGACCTGATTGCGGCCGGTGCTGCCGGCGCCGAAGCCGTGCGCGGCGGCGAGCTGGATTTTCCAGATATTGGCGCTGTGCTGGGTCCATTGGCCGGCGCCGCCGCTGCCCGGTGTGATCGCATCGAAGCCGACGAGGATGACCGGTTCGTTGTTGTAACTGGAAAACGTGATCGGGGCGGAGGCGGTGCCGGAGTTGGCGGGCACGAGCGCCTCGTGGTAGGAGCCGGCGCGGAGGAAAACGGTGTCGCCCGCGACGGCGGTCGCGGCGGACTTGGCGATGGTGCGCCACGGGGCGGCGAGCGTGCCGGGAGCGGTGTCGCTGCCGGTGGGGGCGACGTAGTAGGTCGCGGCCGCGGCGGCGAAGGGCAGAGCGACGAACAGCGGGAGGGCGGCGCGAGTCATGCGGGGAAGGTTGAAGCGCATCTCACCATGGACGCACTTCGGCCGGGCGTCACCCGCGGATGTGACCGGAGGATTTCGATTCGTGACCGGTGGGGGCACGAGGCGAGACGCCTCGTCCACGACGGACGATCAGGGCACTTCGTAGACTTCGACGAGGGCGAGGCCACCGCTGCCGACGCCGCTCACTTGGGCGGTGTAGCTGCCGGGGGCGAGCGTCACGAGGAGGATCGCGTCGCGGCTGCCCGCATTGCTCGGGGAAAAGGCGCCGACGCTGTCGCCGGCGCTGGAGAGCTGGAGGTCGCCGCCCCAGTTGTCGTTCTCGGCGATCTTGGCGGAGCCGGAGTAGAGCGCGAGTTGCGGGTCAGCCATGGTGCCGGCCACGCCGAAGACGGACAACGTCGGCCCCATCGCGCGCACGAGCACGGTCTTGGCCGTGGTGCCGCCGATATTGAAACCGACGGTGAGCGACGAGCCGAAAGCAATCTGCTTGAGCGCCGAGACGTTCATGAGGCGCGGAGTCGACGACGTGAAGGCTGCGTCGGGAGTCGAGTCGTAGAGTTCGGCGATGACCGTGCCGCTGGCGGAGCCGACGTCGCCAACCTCGACGGTGTATTTTCCAGGCGCGAGCGCGGGACGGAAGATGGCGGCGTCTTTCGAACCGGAGGTCGCGTAGGCGAAGGCGCCGACGGCACCGAACGCGCTGGCGAGTGTGGCGCTCCCACCCCAGTCGTTGTTGTTGTCGATGACGACGGCGGGCGTCGGGGTGGTGAAGTTCAGTGTCATCTTCGGGTCGGCGAGGACACCGCCCAACCCAAACTGCGTGAGCGCGGGGCCGGCGGCGCGGGCGAGGAGCGGTTTGGTTGCGGTGGAGCTGGTGCCAGGGCCGCCAATAATCGTGCCCATGGTCATGGATTCGCCACTCGCGAGATCGGTGAGGATGGAGAGATTGGCGAGGCGGCTGGGGCCGGACGCCACGATAAACGAGAGCACGGACGGCCGGCTTTCCTCCGCAGGACCGACGACGTTGGTGACGACGCAGGTGAAGGTGCCGGCCTGCGCGTCGGAGGCGTTGGTGAGGACGTAGGTGGCGGTCGTCTTGCCGGTGACGTTCACGCCGTTGCGTTTCCACTGATAGGTGGGCGCGGGCGTGCCGGTGGCGGTGACGTTGAAGACGACAGTGTTGCTCGTGCCGCTGATCATGCGGATCTGCGGCGTGGGCTGCGCCGTGATGGCGGCGGCGACGGGGCCGCCCACGGTGACGGCGATGGTGCCGGTGATCGCGTTGCCGTTGGTGTCGGTGGCGGTGACGGTGATCGAGGCGCTGCCGTTGGCGACGGGGGTGAGGGTCAGCGAGGAGCCGGAGAGCGCGGCGGTGGCGACGGCGGGATTGGAACTCGTGACGGAGAAGCTCAACACGGAGGTGCTGCCGGTGGACGCGGGATAGATGGGCGTGATGGCGACACTGCGCACGACGATGAGGTTGGAAATCTCGATATTACTCTGCCCTGTCTGGATGTCGCGCAGCGGAACATTTTCAAACGCCGTTCCGGTCCCGCCATTGTAAACCGGCACGGCGGCGATTGCGTCGACGACCGTCATACCAGAACCGATGACGCGAGCGAAAACGGTGAAACCGCCATTCTGGTTGTCGAGGTTGGCGCTATTGTTGCCGAGATTGACGAACCATTCACTCGTCGCGCTGTTGATGGTGGCGTCGGTCGGAACCTGTCCCGGCGCGGGGCCGATCTTAGCCATGGCCAGTGTGCCACGAAGGCTGGAGCGTTTATATTCGTTTTGAACCGGAGCAAACTTGGCGATCGCGACGGGCGGCGTGGCGGCGGTATAGCCGCCCATCTGAATCACAAAGCCAGGGATCGACCGATGCACGATGCTGTTACTCCATCGGCCGGCAGCGATGTATGCCATGAAGTTCTCGACTGTCTTCGGTGCGTCGCTCGCAAACAGTTCAACGTTGAACTTGCCGAGCACGGTGTCGACTTGGGCGACTTGTCCGCTGACGCCGGGGAGTCCGAAATAACTGCGCAAGTCGAGGGTGGTGGCCGCGGCGCCGGGGAGGAACGTCTGCGCGGGCAGCGCTTGGGTGAGCGTGGGCGTGGTGCTCTGGGCGTGCAGCGCGAGCGCGAGCAACGGCAGGAGGACGAGGCGGCGGACGGAGAACATGAGGCGACAGGTTGGCAAGCGACTGACGCGCGGCCAGCCTGATTGTTCCACGGCGGCGAACGGGGTGTGACTCAAACTGAGGTCAGTAGTTTGTAGCGGCGGTCTATGACCGCCGAACGAATCCCATTGGCGCAACGACGGCGGTCATAGACCGCCGCTACAGCCAAGGCATTCGAGAACTGACCTCAGTTTGAGTTACACCCGGCGAAGGGGGCGCATCTCAGTTGCTTGCAGTCCGGCGAGAGCGACGGAGCGGCGGTTTTCAACCGCCGAGCTTGGGCGCTTGGAAAAGCGCCCCTCCGCAATGCACGAAAGTGAGATGCGCCCGGCGAACGCGGAGCGGTCTGGCCGCGGCATCCGCTCGGGTGGCACGGCCCGGAGGTCTCGTGACGGGTAGCTGCGGGCGCCGGCGAGTGGTTGGCGCGAGCGGTCCACTCGCTGGCGCTCGCGGCTACCAGGCGGAGTCACTCGCGTTTCCCCTCGGTCGCCGCACGTTCGGCCAAACGAGGCGGGACGCCTCGTCCACGACTCGTTCAGGGCACTTCGTAGACTTCGACGATCGCGGTGCCGCCGGGGCCGGTGCCGCTGACCTGCGCGGTGTAGGCGCCGGGCGGGAGCGTGACGAGGAGCATGGCGTCCTTGCTGGCCGCGGCGGCGATCGCGAAGGCGCCGACGGCATTGCCCGCGGCGGTGATCTGCGGATCGCCGCCCCAGTTGTCGTTGCTCGCGGTCACGCCGGAGAGCACGAGCTTGGGATCAGCCATGAAGTCGGAGAGGCCGAATTGCGCGAGTCCGGGGCCGATGGCCCGGACCAGCACGGTGCGCGACGTAGTGCCGCCGATCACGAAGCCGGCGGTGAGCGTCGCCCCCGTGGCGATGTTTTTCAGGACGGAGACGTTGATGAGGCGCGGCGTGGTGGCGGTGAAGGCGCTGCTCGGCGTCTCGTCGTAGAGTTCGGCGATCACGGTGCCGGCGGCGCCGGTGGCGTCGCTCACGAGCACGCTGTAGCCGCCGGGGGCGAGCGCGGGTTGGTAGAGGGCGGCGTCCTTCGAGAAGGACGACATGTAGGCGAAGGCGCCGACCTGGGCGAACGCGGTGCTGAGCGAGGGGGCGCCGAGCCAGTCGTTGTTGGTGGCGACGGGCGCGCTGGCGCCGGCGGCGACGAGCGACATCTGCGGATCGGGCAGCACGCCGGCGACGCCGAGGGGCGCGAGTGACGGGCCCGCGACGCGGGCGAGCAGAGCCTTGTTGCCGACCGTGCCGGCGCCGCCGAGCACGGTGCCCATCGTCATCGTCTCGCCCAGGGCGAGCGGCGTGAGGATGGAGAGGTTGACGATGTGGCCGATGTCGACGGGGGCGGCCGTCGCGAGCGTGAGGGCGGCGGCGTTGCTGGTGACCGACGTGGCGCCGTTGCTGGCGACGACCGTGTAGGTGCCGGCCTGCGCCGCGGTGGCGCCGTTCACGACGAGCATGGGGGAGGTGGCGCCGGCGACGGCGGTGCCGTTGCGGTTCCATTGATAGCTGGTCGCGCCGGTGGCGGGGGCGTTGAACACGACGGTGCTGCCGGCGGTGACGACCTGCGCCGCGGGCTGGGCGGCGAACGTCACCGGGGTCGTCGTGGTGGGCACGTTGACGGTGAGCACGGCGGCGCTGCTGGTGAGCGAGCCGCTGGGATTGGAGACGACGACGGTGTAGGTGCCGGCATCGGTGGGCTGCGCGCCCGCGATGGTGAGCGTGGCGTTGGTGGCGGCCGCGAGGGTCGCACCGTCCTTGAGCCATTGATAGACAGGCGCCGGCGAGCCGCTGGCGGTGACCGCGAAGGTCACGCTCGCACCGGCATCGACGGTGCGACTGGCCGGTTGGGCGGAGATCGAGGGGGCGGCGGAAGCCGGCGCGGACACGACGACGGTGTAGGTGAAGTTGCTGGACACGTCGCCGGTGCGGTTGGCTTTCTCCCAAGCCCGGATCGTCATCGCATAGGTGCCGGCCGCTGTCGGCGTGCCGGTCATGGTGAGGGTCGCGCCGTTGAAAGTGCCGCCATTGCCGGTGAGTCCGGAAATGGCCAGACCGGCGGGAATCGGCCCGGTGACGAGAAACGAACCGGGCGGAGTCTGCGCACCAGTCACCGTCATGGCCACGGTCGGGATGGCCGTGCCGACCGTCGCCCGGAGCGGGCTGGCGGTGGACGCGGTGAGCTGCGTGGCTCCCGCGAGGGTGTGCAGCACGCCGAGCGAAGCGGTCGTGGCGAACGCCGAGCGGAGCACGCTGCCGAGCGGCGAACTCGCAAGGCGCTCCTCGGCGAGCGTGGCGAGGCGCAGCACCGGAGTGCGTTGCAGCAGGGCGATCAGGACCGCGCCGGGCAGGTGGAGCCAGTGGCAGCGCAGCCAGAGGGAGGAGAGCAGCTTCATGGAAAGAATCGTTGCGATGGCGACTCGCACGAGGAGCGCCGGCCTTGGTTGACCGGCGCCCGCGGCGTTTGTGACGCTCGGAACCGTAAAATATTTCCAATTTGCCGCGACGCCTCTGGGATCAATCGGCGGAAAAATGCCACGGAACCCGCCCGGCCAGACACGAACCCAGGCGGATTCGCGACTCGTCGGGGCGTAAAGCGCCTCCCATAAAAAGCGCGTTGAGGTCAACGCGCTCCACCTCGGCGGCGAGGTTCCGGCTCAGGGCACCTCGTAGATTTCCACCAGCGCGATGCCGCCGGTATTCGCCGGGCTGACGACGGCGTTGTAGCTACCCGGCGCAAGCGTGGCGAGCAGCATGGCGTCGCGGCTTGCGGTGTCGTCGATCGCGAAGGCGCCGACGCTTTTCGCCACCGTGGTGAGCTGGGCGCCGCCGCCCCAGTCGTCGTTTTCGGCGATCTTGGTGGAGCCGCGGTTGAGCGCCAGGCGCGGGTCGGGCATGGTGCCGCCGACGCCGAGGGGAGTGAGGCCGGGGCCGATGGCGCGGATGAGCACGGTCTTGGCGGTATCGCCGCCGACATAAAATCCGGCGGTGAGGGAGCCGGCGGGGGCGATTTGCTTCAACACCGAAACATTGATCAGGCGGGGCGCGGGCGCGGGGCCGGCACTGAGCGAGCCGGCATCATAGAGCTCGGCGATGGCGGTGCCGGCGGCGGCGGGCGAGTTGTCGCTGACTTGAAACGTGTAATTGCCGGCGGACAGCGCCTGCAACAGGATGGCGGCGTCGCGCGACTGGCTGGAGGTGTAGGGGAACGCGCCGACCTGGGAGAACGTCGCGGCGAGCAGGCTGGCATCGGAGCCCCAGTCGTTGTTCTGCGCGATGACGGCGCCGCTGCCTTGCACGACGACGGTCAGACGCGGATCGGGTAGGACGTTGCCCACGCCGAGTTGCGCGAGCGAGGGGCCGGCGGCGCGCGCGAGCACGGCGCGCGTGCCCGCGGTGCCGGCGCCGCCGACCGCGGCGCCCATGGTCATCGTCTCGCCGGCGGTGAGCGCCGTGAGGATGGAGAGGTTGATGAGGCGGCCGGGGTTGGCGGTGTTCGTGATCGTGACGACGGCGGCGTTGCTGGTGGTGAAGCTGACGTCGTTGGTGGCGACGAGCGTGTAGCTGCCGGCGACGGCGGCGGCGCCGGTGAGCACGAGGGTCGGCTGCGTCGCGCCGGCCACGGGTTTCGCGCCGAGCCACCACTGGTAGAGCGGCGTGGGGACCGCCGCGGCCGTCCCGCTCAGGACGATGGTCGCGCCGGTCGCGACGGTGACCGCCTGCGGATGGGCGGTGAACACCGGCGGAGTGGCCGCGGCATTGACGGTCAACGTCGCCGCGGCGCTCTGCACGGTGCCGAAGGTGTTGGTGACGTTGACGCGATAATTCGCGGCGTCGCTGAGCTTGGCGTCGGCGATCGTGAAGGATGCGCCATTCGCGCCGGCGATCGGGATGCCTTCCTTGAACCACTGGTAGGTGGCCGCGGGGTTGGCGGTGACGCCAACGCTGAAGGTCACCGACTGCCCGACGACGGTGACGACGCTCGCGGGTTGGGCGGTGATGCGCGGCTGGCCGGTCGCGGAAGCGGCGGAGACGGTGAAGAGAACGGTGATGGTCTGGCTGAAGCTGCCGGTGGCGTTGGAAAATTCCCAGGCTTGCAGGGTGACGGGATAGCTGCCGGCGATGGTGGGCGTGCCGGTGATCTGGCCGGAGCCGGTCGGGTTCGAGATGTTGAGGATGCCGGTGGCGGTGTTGAAGCCCGGCACCGTCAGGCCCGGTGGCAAACCGGTGATGCGGTAGGACAACGCGATGGTGGGCGCGCCCGTGGTGACGAAACTCACGGGCGTGATCGGAGTATCGACGGGGACGTTGACGGAGGTCGCGGTCACGACGACCTGCGTGGCGCCGGCGAGGGTGTGCAGCGCGCCGAGCGAGGCCGTAGTCGCAAACGCAGCGCGCAGGATCGCGCCGGCCGGCGCGATCAGTCCGCCTTCGGCGGCACCGGCGGCGGTGCGGAGCACGGGGGCGCGTTGCAGGAACGCGACGAGGAGCGCGCCGGGGAAATTAAGCCAGTGGAGCCGGCGGCGAAGCGCAGCAGGAAACTTCATTGCGGGGGCGGGGGGAGAGACGCTGCACCGGACGATGGACGACACGGCGGGCGAGACAATGCACTTTTGGCGGGGGAGGAGCAGGGAGTGTAACTCAAACTGATGTCAGTTCTCGAATGCCTCGGTTGTAGCGGCGGTCTAGGACCACCGAACGAATCCCCTTGGCGCCACGCCGGCGGTCATAGACCGCCGCTACAAATCACTGAACTCAGTTTGAGTCACACCCGGGAGCAGGTCCGGTCGTCGGACCGGACGGGGCCAGTCGGAGACTGGCCTACCACAGAGCGGTGGGGGGGCGCGGCGGGTGATGGATCCTTCGCTCGCGTTGCTCGCTCAGGATGAGCGGTCGGATTCCGACCGCTCAATTACACCCGCACCCGCTGCCCCCGACTCCGCGTCCGCCGGTGGCGGTCTCGCGGGAGAAATACACATGCTCGGCCATCGCGGTGGCGAGTGGATCGCGGCCGGGGTTCATCGTGTAGTCGGCAAGCGCGGCACGTTCCCAGGGTTTGACGCGGACGAGGCTGGCGCTGCCGGTGCAGCCGGTGAAGAGCGCGGCGGTGGAGAGGAGGAGAAGGAGAGCGAAGAATTTTTTCATGGCGGAGAAAATTGAACGAGAGCGGAAGAGAGGGCGGGTCGAAGACCCCGCCCTACTGCTACTTTTCGGCGAGGAGCGACTCGATTTCTTTGCGGAGGAGCTTGTCGGAGGCGTCGCCGTGGAAGCCTTCGTGCACAAAGCGCACCTTGCCGGTGCGGTCGAGCAGGTAGGTGGTGGGCATGGTGGGAACGACGACCTGTTTCACGAGCGCCTGCGTGCGGTCGTGCAGCGTGGCGAACGGCGGGGCGAGTTTCTTCGCGAAGCTCGCGGCGGCGGCGGGCTTCTCGTCGATGCTCACGGCGGCGATGACGAGTCCGCGCGAGGCGAAATCGGTGTGGAGTTTCGCCATCGCGGGGAACGACGCCTTGCACGGCGCGCACCACGACGCCCAGAAATCGACGAGCACCACCTGGCCCGCGGTCGCGGGCAGCGTGCCGCCGGCGAGATCGACGACGCCGGCGGCGGCGAAGGCGGGGAAGGTGTCGCCGACTTTCACGTCGGCGCGGGCGATGGCGACGCAAGCGAGCGCCAGCACGCCGGCGAGGTGGAGCGCGTTGATCCCAACGCGCTGGAGCAGTCGCGAGCGGAGAAAGCGCGTTGGGGTCAACGCGCTCCACCTCGGAAATCGATCAGTTCGTAGCGACATAGTTGAAAAATCCGCGGGTTTGCGCGCGCGCCTTATCTGTCAGGATCAATCCCTCGGCGCCGGGCACCGCCTGGATGAACTCGATGCCACGCGGCACGCCGAGCACGAACGCCGTGGTCGAGAGCACGCCGGCTTGCAGGCAGGTGCCGGCGATCACGGTGGCCTGCACGCAGCCGTTGGCGACCGGCCGGCCCGTGCGCGGATCGACGATGTGGCCGTAGCGTTTGCCTCCGATCGTGAAGCTGCGCAGGTAATCGCCGGACGAGGCGACGCCCTTCCCCACCACGCCGATGCTGCCGGCCGCGGCGCCGGGGCGCTGCGGATCTTCGAGACCGATGTGCCACGCGGGACGGCCCGGAGGTGCGCTGAGGGCACGGATGTCGTGGCCGAAATCCACCAGGGCGCTGGCGATGCCGTGGTCGAGCGCGATCTGCGCCACGACGTCGACGGCGTATTCCTTGCCGAAGCCGCCGAAATCGAGCGCCATGCCGGGCGACGGGAGAAAAACTTTTCCGGGGGCACGCTGGACTTTTTTCCAGCCGACGAGCGCGAGCGCGGCGGCAATCTCCGTGTCCGTGGGGAGGCGCGGCGTCGCGGCCTTGTAGTCCCAGAGCCGCAGCAACGGCAGCGCGGTGGGATCGAGCACGCCCTGGGTCATGAAGTGGAGCGTGTCGCAGAGTTGGAACAGACCC
Organism: Verrucomicrobiota bacterium; assembly: GCA_016235555.1. GTDB lineage: Bacteria > Verrucomicrobiota > Verrucomicrobiia > Opitutales > Opitutaceae > JACRKC01. The sequence goes on along the minus strand of JACRKC010000086.1, from coordinate 58,022 downwards.
TCCATCTCCGCATCGATGGCGACCCATTCGCGGCCGGCGGCGGCGTTGATGCGGCTGACCAGGCTGTCGGCGCGGAAGCGCGAATACTTCGCCTCGAAGGCGTTCACCCACGCGACGGCGGCGCGCTCGAAGCCGCCGGCCTGCACATCGTTCGCCGCGGCATACTGCACCTCGCACTGCGTCCCGAGCGCGCGGAAGGCGAGCTGGCGCAACGGCACCGCCGGGCCCGTGGGGACGGCGGGCGGCGGGCGGTGCGATTGGGCGACGACGGGCATGAGGTGGAGCGAGTTGACCTCAACGCGCTGGTTTGGCGGGGAGCGGAAATCCTGAAAGCGCGTTGGGGTCAACGCGCTCCACCCCCGGAACTGTTGGCCGCCGGTTCACCACGTGTATTTCACGCCGGCGGTGACGATGCGGGCGTTGGCGTAGGCGCTCCGGGGCGTGAGGCCGTCGAGGCCGTGCATGTCGTATTGCTCGAGGGCGAGGTCGAGCGCGAACGTGTCGGTCACGTTCCAGATGCCCTTCAGACCGTAGGTGAAGGTGCGCATCTCGGAGAGCCGGAAATCCGACGAGTAGAACGGGCCGTCCGGGCGCGGCGTGCTGGAAACGGGCGTGAGCGGCGAGTTGTTGAGATTGTAAACGTAGAAGCGGGCGGCGCGCTGCTCGTAGATGCGCACGCCGGGGCGCAGGATGAATTTCTCGCCGACGCGCTGGAACCACGCGAGGTCGAGCGTGTGCGCGTCGACATCGAAGGTGTCGGTGTAGAAACGGTAGCTCGCCTCCAACGCGCCACGCTGGTCGGGGAAGGTGCGGTTGTAGCCGGCGAACGCGACCCACTTTTCGCGGTATTGCGGGCGGTTTTCGCCGAAGGTGAGCGGGAGGAACACGCCGGGAAAAATCTGCGTGTTTTTCTGCACGAGCTTGTAGGGATCGCTGAGGAAACCGGCGGCGCGGCCCCACGTGAGGTTGAGCGTGACGGAGGTGCGCGGGTCGAGGAGCTGCGTGAGGCCGACGATGGCGTCGTTGGTGTGCTTGTGATGGCGCGGGAGGCGGGTGTTGTAGAAAATTTTGATTTTGTCGTCGGTGCCGGCGTAACCGAGGAGCAGCGTGGTGTTCTTCTGGTTGAAGTCGGTGAGCAGGTTCATCGACCAGCCGTTGGAGACGTAGTCGCTTTCGCGGCTGTTGGCGCCGCCGAGGGCGAGGTTGTAGCGGCCGAACTGCCGGGAGAGATCGGCGCTCCAGGCTTTGCGGCGCTCCTGGTGAAGAAGGCTCGTGCCGACCTGGTCGCTGCCGGCGGGAGCGGGTTCGCCGGTGGGGGTGGCGCCGGTGATGGTATCGAGCAGGCCGGAGAGCTTGAGGTGCATCTCCGTGCCGAGACTCTGCTCGAGAAAGGCGCCCTGGGTGCGCACGGCGATGCGGCCGTCGGCCTCGCGGTAGTCCTCGAATTTGTAGGCGAGGGAATTTTCGGCGCGGGTGGCGCGCGGCGTGAGCCAGGCGAGCAACCCGGCCAGCAGCAGGGGGCGCGTGACGGAAAACGAAACGGATTTCATCGCGGAAGGCACAGTTGGAGCGGTCACGGTGGAGTGGCGGCACCGAGGACGCACGGCAACGGGACAAAGGTAACGGATCATTTGGAAAATCTCCGGCGAGCCGCGGCGATGCGCCGGACCGGGCACCGGTGCCGCGATCCGGACGAAACCGCCGCGTCAGCGGGTGATTTCGACCGAGGAGACACGCAACGCGAGGGTAAGTTGCGTGCCGGTGGGATCGGCCGTGATCTGGACGTGCTCGATCCCGATGTAGGGCGAACGCTGCTGGAGGGCGGCGTAGAACTTCGTCAGCGATTCCCAATCCGCCCGGATGACGGTGTAGTCGAGGGTGTGGATCGAGAACTGGCCGCTGCTTTGCGCATTCGGGCTGCCGCTCGAGGTGTTCTTGAGGCCCGCTTCGCGGGCGATGGTGTTGACGGTGGCGAGGAGCCGGGAGCCGTCGAGCGTCTTGGCGGCCTCGAGTTTGGCGGCGGCCTTTTCGGCGGAAGTTTCGATGGCCTTCCGGTTGTCGAGCCACTGCTGCTGTTCCTTGAGCGAGAGCGTGGTGCGGCGCTGCTGCAGGTTGAACGCGCCGAGCCGCGAGCTGAAGGCCGACAGCCACCACAACGCGCCGATGGCGGCGAACGCGACGAGCAGCAGCTTCTCGCGAAGCAGCCGGCCGAGGAAAAGGGCGCGGATCGTGCGGATCATATCGGGGAGCTGGGCTTCACGGCGTCGGGCTTGAACGTGACGATGAGCGTGAAGGTGGCGGTCTCGTTGCGAATGCGTTCATCGATGGATTCCACGTTGTCGCATTCAGGCAGCTGCTTCAGCGCCGTCTTGAAGACTGGAATCTGCGCGGCGTTGTTGGTCTTGGCGTCGACGAAGATCGTGTAGAGGCCCTTTTCCTTCTTGGTGTAGGCGCGCGTGAGCTGGATGTCCCCCTTCTTGCCGGAGATGATCACGATCATCTCGAAGGGCAGCAGGCGCTTGGTGGCGAGTTCGTCGATCCGGTAGGCGAGCGACTGGGACGCCATGATCTTCTCCACGGTGGGCTGCTGGCTGCGCTGCTTCAGTCCGCGGACTTTCTGCCACTGTCTGCCGCCCTGGAGTGCGAGTTCGCCGACGGCGAGCAGCAGGAAAGCCGCCGCGCAGCCGAGCGTGATGCGCCAGAGGACAACGTCACGCTGCCGGGCACCGCGCAACGCGGCGAGATCGCCCTTGTCGCGCACATCGAGCGCGGTGGTGACGGTCGCCGGCAGGCGGGAGGTGAGTTCGCCGCTGCGGAAAGTGTAATCGCGATCGCGATGGGTGGGCTGGGCCGCCGGGGGAGCGTCGAGTTCGATCACGCGGCGGCTGCCTTCGAACGAGCGCACCAGCTCGTCGCGGAGCCGTTCGCGATCGGCGGATGACTGCGCCATCGACGCCTCGGATTCCTCGGCCGCGGAGGACGGAAAGGGGCGGAACAACACTCCGCCCGGCACTTCGTCCGGTCCCCAATGCACTGCGGTCAGGCCCTCGGCCGAGGCGAGCACCACGGTGGTCGCCGGCTCGATCCTGGCCCCGAGCAGGGTGGCGAAGGCGGGCAGCACGAGATCCGTATCCGCCCACGAGGCCGTCTGATCAGTCGTAAACCGACGGCGATAGGCCGCGTAGACCAAGGCGTGCGCGGAGCCGGGTTGCCAGTGGTAGCCGTAGTAGAGTTGCGTGAGCGGAAACGGCGACACCGCCTCGAGCGCGAGTTCGATCTGCGAGACCGCCTCGGCCGGCGTGGCCCCGGCGGTCACGGCCACCGGGCGCGTGAAGAACAGGCCGTCGGGCAGGAGCGCGACCTTGGGCGGCGGAGGACCGGCGCGGAGCGTGCTAAGGAACGAGGCCATGTTCAGATCTGGGCGGGCGGAGACGGTGGAAGGGAAGCAATCTCATCGTTTTCCCGAATTTCCAAGAGCGTAAATGGATATTTGAGATCGCGGATCGTCGCGGAGGCCTTGGTGTCGGAGCCGGCCCGCTGGGCGGCTTGGGCGGCGGTTTGCTGGGCCGTGGATTGTTGAGTCTGCTGCTGGGAAGTGTTGCGCGTCGACGCGGCTGACGCACGGGTGCGGGTGGAAGTTGCAGTCGCGGTGACCGCCGTCGCTCCCCCACCCCGCGGGGTCACCACCGCCGAAAGCCGGAAGCGGGACTGGCCGTCGATGACCGTGACCGTGATGCGAAGCGCGCTGATGGTGGTGCCGAAGGCATTGGCGTTGCCCCCGACGCCGGTCAGGCGGGCGGCATCGCCCACATTGCGGAAGTAGCCCGGCCCCTGCGCCAGATACGCGCCCGAGCCGGCGAGGTAGTCGGAGAGATTCTGCTGCGCGGTGAGATCATACTGGCCGAGCGCGACGAGGGAATCGGCGCGGGCGCCGTTGAGATTCGGCTTGGGAAAGTTCAGCAATGACACCGCGCCGGCAAAACGGCGCCAGAGGTCGTTCGGGCGGCCCTCCGTGTCGTAGAATTTTTCGCGGACGACGGCAATGGCGGCGAGTTCGTGGAACGAGCGCAGCGGGCGGCCGGGCGGCTCGTAGGGAATGGCGCCGGTGTCGTAGTCGGGTGTGACGGCCGTGCGGTATGTGTAGTCGCGCTGCATCCAGCCCATGAGGGCGTCGGCCAGCGAGTCGGAATCGTTCTGCGAAATCTCCCACGACTGGAAGAGGCGTGACAGCACCTGGGCATCGGCGCGGGGCAGGGAAATCTTCCCGCTCTCGTCCTCGAACGCGATCTCGACCTTGCGCTCTTCGGTGGGCGTGTAGCCGGCCCAGGTGAGCGGATCGGACCAACCCTCGGCGGGACTGTGGAGGCCGCCGCCGACTTCGCGAAAATCCTCCAGGACGGCGAGCGTGACCTCGAGGGCCGAGTAGGCCTCGCGGCGGAGCCGGCGCGTCTCAGCCTCGCGTTGATCGACGATGAGGTCGTTGGTCGCGCGTTCGATGAAGGCCACGAGCGCGAAGGACGCGAAGAGCAGGGTGATCATCACGATCACGAGGACGGAGGCGCGGCGGGGGGAACGCGTTGACCCCAACGCGCTCGGGGTAGGCGCACGTCCTGAAAGCGCGTTGGGGTCAACGCGCTCCACCTCGGAAGCTCTTGGGTTCATCAGGCGCATGGCTCAGAACAGCGGCAGCGCGCGGGTGGGCGCGGGCAGCGTGACGACGCTCTCGCTCGTCAGCTTGCCGTAGGTGAACTTGAGGCGCAGGCGCTGCGGCGGGAGCGGATTGCCGGTGTTATCCTGCTTCAGCGTGGTCTCGGTGGACCAGCGGTTGAAGTCCGGATCGTAGTAATCGTAGGCGAGTTTCGTGACCCACGGGGTGACGAGCGTCTCGCGCGGCGGATCGGTGTCGAAGTTCTTCTCGAGGCGGGAGTGCCACAACAGGACCAGGCCCTCGCTCTCGCGCGCTTGCAGCGAGCACACAACCTCGGGCAGGGGCCGCTCGGGCCACGCGATCAGCCGGCTGCCGGCCGGGAGATCGAAGGTGAGCAGCTTTTCGGTCGCGCCGCCCTGGGGCTGGATTTCCTGCAGCGCGATCGGCGTCGCATTCGCCGCCACGGCGGGCGGGAGCACGGCCGCGCGAAACTCGTGCTCGAGGAACCGGGTGACCGCCCCGACATGGCGTTGGAACAAGCGCGCATCGGTGCCCTGCCCCCACAACTCGCCCATCGAAAAGACAAAGGTGTTGAGCGCGACGAGCAGCATGCCCACGAGCGCCAGCGCGAGGAGAATCTCGAGCATGGTGAAGCCGGATGGTCGCGGGCGCCGGTTCATGAGGTTTTCTTCGCCTGAAACTCGAGGATGCGATTCTTCGAGTCCTGCTTGAGCTGGCCGCGCGCGGCGGGATCGACCGACCACGTGGGACGGAAGACCGTGAAGGTCTCGGTGGCTTTGCGCGCCTCCCCGCCGCCACTGTCCCCCAAGTCACACGTAAAGTTGACGGTGAACAGGTCCGCCACGGTGGTCGGCAAAATCTCGACACTCCAACGGACGTTGCGGCCATCGGCGGTGGCAAACTCGCCGCCTTTCTCGAGCTTGGTCACGTCGGGTTCGGCGAGCACGATCGAGCGCGCGTAGGCGAGATCGGAATCGACGACGTTGCCGCGTGCGACAATCTCGTAACTGTTGAGCACGTTGAGGTAGGTGCCGGCGAGAATCGTGGCGGCAAACGCGAAGATCACGAGGGCCATGAGCACCTCGAGCAGCGTGAAGGCGGAGGTGGAGCGGCGGGCGGGCATCACGGCGCGGGCGCGTTGGGGTCGACCGGTTTGAGCATGCGCGCGCACGTCCACGGATCGATGGCGGTGATGTGGGTGGCGCCGTTTCGCATGAACTGGGCGCGAAACGGACTGCAGGTGCCGTCGGGGTAAAACGTCGCGTAGGGCACGGTGGTGGTCTCGACCGCGACGCCGCCCACCAGAATCATGTTCCCGCCCTTCTGCGTGGAGAGAAACGTGACTTCGAGATCGCCGGCGTTGGGCACGGGAAATTCGGCCAGCACGCCGGCGTTGGGGTCGGGCACCGCGGCGAAGGCATCGACCGCGACGGAGGGCGCGGCGCTGTCGATGAGGGTAAAACGGCGCGAGTCGAGGTCGCGCTTGAAGGCGAGACGGACATCCTGGCCGGACTTGAGCGCGAGCTTGCGGGCTTCCTGCACCGCTTTGTCGAACACCTCGTCAACCGTGGCCGGTTTCTCCGCGAGCAGGTTGGCGCCGCCGCCGATGAGGACCGTGCCGATCAGCGCGATGATCGCGATGGCGAGCAGGATTTCGAGGAGCGTGAATCCGGTCGACGCCCGGAAAGGTGACTGGCGAACCCGCCCGCCCGGGTGCCACGAGTCTCCCAACCCGTGGCGAAGGGAATCACGGGTCAGGAGACCCGTGCCACGAGACGAGCGATGTCGGGTGCGGACCATGGCGGTCTGGTTCCAAGGCCCCGGAGCTGGCTCCGGGGATGTTTGCTCAAGTGCATCAAGCGGCGGGCGCGACCGGTCATTTCGGCGCGTCGGCCACGGCGGAGCCGCCATCCCAATTGCCGATGTCGTCTTCGGTGCCGTCCTGCTTGTCGGGTCCCTTGGACCAGACGTCGTAGCCGGACTTGTTGCGCTTGCCAGGATAGGCGTATTGGTAGGGCTCACCCCACGGATCGAGCGGGACCTTCGAGTCGGTGATGTAGGGACCACGCCAGCGGTCGGCCTTGCTGGACGGCGGCGTGATGAGGGCCTGCAGACCGTCGGCGGTCGACGGGTAGTCGCCGAGGCTGATGCGGTAGGTGGTGAGCGCGGTCTTCATGGTCTCCTTCACGAAGAGCTGGGCGGTGGTGATCTGCGCGCCGCCGAAGATCTTGTCGATGTTGGTGATCGCGAGGCCGGCGAGCAGGCCGATGATCGCGAGGACGACGAGAATTTCGAGTAGCGTGAAGGCCCGCAAGGCGTAGCGAGGCAGACGGGGGGAAAAACGGAGACGCATGGTGAAAGGATGAGGCCTGACGCCCGGTTGTCGAGGACGCGGATACGCGGAGAATGTTCCCCGGAGGGCGGAAACCCGGCAACGATCGCAGCGTGGACTTCGGGGCTGGCGCGACGACGAATCGTGGCGCATGGGAGATACTCGCGGGAGCGCGAGCAGCGGACCAGACGAGCGCGCCCCGGAAAAGTTGCGGAGCACGGGCGGGCGATGTGTTCAACGCGGGGCCGGCGCGGAGCCGCCCGGAGAAAACTCCGCATCGTCGGATGTGCCGAACTTCCCATCGGGTCCCGCCGAGCGAATCTCCATCTGCGTGCCGCTGAGCTGGTGAAAGCGGAAGGGCGTGCCCCACCGGTCGACGAGTTCGCCGCGGGCGTTGAGGGCGCGATGGCCGGGTCGGATGAAGGCAAAGCGGTGCGCGTTGGCGCCGAGGAGCGCGGCGGTGATCTCGGCGTTTTCGCCGACGGGATTGCCGGTGCGCGGGAAGTTGGTCTGAAACGTGGCGAAAATCTCGTGGAGGATTTCGAGATCGCGGCGGATGGTGCCGGCGGGAGCGTTGAGTTCGGCGGCGAGGTCGCTGTAGCCGGAGAGCGATGGAGAATCTTCGGTTTTCGATTTCTGATTTTCGATCGGACGCGCGGTGGACGTGGTGGGCGTGGCGGCGGAGGGGAGCGGCAACCCAGGCCGGCCGGGGACAGCCGGCCCCTCCTTCAGAAAAAACCACGCCGCGAGTCCGAGGAGGATCGCGGCGGCGATGGCGAAGACAACGCGTGAACGCATACGTCGGGGCCGGTCGGAGACCGGCCCTACCCCAGAAAGCCGAGGTCAGGCTTGGCGAAGCGGCCGAGGTTCGGGAGGACGGTCGGCAAATCGGTCGCGCTCACACCGAACCAGCGCGCGAGCGTGGCGGCGTATTCGTCGACGCTCGTCGTGGGAATCCAGCGACCGCGGCCGGTGTCGTCGGGGCCGCCGATCGCGAAGGTGGGCATCCGGCCGTAGATGTCGCCGCCCTGCACGGCGCCGCCGAGGATGAAGTGGTGGGAGCCCCAGCCGTGGTCGGAGCCATCGCCGTTGGTGTTGTAGGTGCGGCCGAAATCGGACGCGGTGAAGACGGTGACGTTGTTCTCGGCGCCGACGGAACTGAGGGCGCGGTAAAAGGCGTTGAGCGAAAGGCTGATGTCGCGGAAGAGGTTGGCGTGCGCGCCGGAGACCGTGTTGCCGATGACAACCTGGTTGTCGTGCAGATCGAAGCCGCCGATGCGGACGAAGAAGACCTGGCGCTTGAGGTTGAGGGTCTGCTGGGCGTTGACGAGCCGGGCGACCATGTGGAGCTGCTGGCCGAGGCTGGAATTGACGCCGTTGAACTGGGTGGCGAAAGGGCTGTTGCCGCTCACCACGCTGGCGAGCAGCGCGCTGTTGGAGACCGCCCCGCCGGTGAGGCCGGCGAACGCGGTCTCGAAGAGGTTGGCGTTCTGGGCGGCGAGCGCGTCGTTCATCGCGCTGGTGCGCGCGGTGTTGGCCTGCGTGCTGGCGCCGCCGGTGAGCAGCGAAATCGCACCGGCCGTGCTGACCGCATATTGGGCGACGTTCTTGCCGACTTGAAACGAGTTCTGGCCGTTGAGCGTGATCGACATCGACACGCGCGGGTTGGTGTTGAACGCGTTGGTGAGATCCGCGAGCCGGCCGCCCCAGCCCGTGGTGAACGCCTTGTCCGGAATGCTGCTCATCCACTCGACCTGCTGGTCGTTGTGGGAGAAGAGCTGGAGCGGACGCGGGACGGAGCCGTTGTTGTATTGGGCCTGCGTGAGCGGATACGCGAGCGTGCCGACGTTGGCGAGGACCGCGAATTTTCCCTGATCGAAGAGGGCCTTGAGTTCGGGCATCGCGGGGTGCAGGCCCCAGGTGCGACCGTCGTTGGTCCGGGGCGTGATGGGCAGGACCGCGTTTTGCGGGAGCGACAGCACGCCGCGGCCGGCCGAGTAGGCGGCGTAGTTGGTGGGGTCGGTCGGGATGATGAGGTTGTTGGCATCGTTGCCGCCGGCGAGGAAGAGGCAGACGAGGGCCTTGAAGTCGGGCTGCGGCGCGGCGGCGACGGGCGGAGTCGCGGCGGAGCCGTTCTGCGGGCTCGCGACGGCGCCGATGAGGCGGAGTTGCGCGAGGGCGGAGAGCAGGCCGGTGGCGCCGACGGAGGCGCAGCAGGCGCCAAGAAACTTGCGACGGGAAAGATCGGGGGCGTGGGTCTTGGGGTTCATGCCGGGAAGGAGTGAGAGAGCTGCAGCGCGCGGGAACGACGGTTCATTTCTGGATCGCACCCTGCGGGATGCTGACCGTGAGGTAGATCGCCGAGCGGAGGCGTTCGAGGTCGCTGGTGTTGTAGGTGGTGGCGGTATTGGCCGGCATCGCGTTGATCGCGGTGACGATCCGGTCGGTGATCGCCTTCGGCAGACCGCCGCCGGCGAGCAGGAGGTTGAGTTGATCGACCAGCACCTGCGGGGTGCGGGCGAGTGCGAGCATGGAGTTGTCCCAGCTGAAGCCGACGGTGGTCTCGGCGAGGTTGGCCGCGGTGGCGCCGCCGAACGCGCCGGAGCGGCTGGAGTAGACGTAGGTCCAGAGCTGGTTCGGGACGGAGATGGCCGTCGTGTCCGTCATGATCTGATACTCGGGCGCGTAGAGGCCCGCGGCGGCGAGCACGCCGGGCTGCACGAAATAGGGCTCGAAGAAGTTGAAGACGGTCTGCGCGCGGAGGGCGGCCTGGGCGAGGTTGCCCTCGGGGTTGAAGATCGCGTAGCGGCCGGTGTTGGCGGTGGCCCCGAACGCACGCAACAACGCCGTGACGCGGAGCAGGGGTTCGCGGAGTTTGCCGAAACTGGCGGTGGCGGCGACGGCCCCGGAGCGCGCCTCGTAGTCCATGAGCACGGCACGCACCACGGCGGTCATGTCGCCGCGGACGCCGCTGCCGTTGTCAGCGAAGGCCTGGGCGACGCGATGGACGTAGCCGGGACTGGGATTGCTGGTCACAAGACGCTGGATGAGCTGGCGCGAAATGAAGGGCGCGGTGTTGGCGTGGTTGAAGAGCGCGTCGAGCGTGTCCTTGAGATCCTTTTCGCCCGGCTGGTTGGCGGGGAGCTGGATGCCGTTGAAAATGGTCTTGGCACCGGTCTCGTGGAAGGTGGGGAACACGACCATCGGCGCGAGATAGTTGGTGGCGGCGCCACGGAAATTGTTGGCGTTGGTCGTGTCGGAGGAAAACGCCCACCCGGTGAAGACCTTGGCCATCTCGGTGATGGTCTTGTTGTCGTAGGTCGGGATCGGGAGTCCGGTCGGATCGAGCCGCAGGGTGCCGTCGGGCTGGAGTTGATTCAGCCCGATGGTGAAAAGCTGCATGATCTCGCGCGCGTAGTTCTCGTCGGGGTAGGTGACGAGTTCGCCCCGCGCATTGAAGGTGGCCTTGCCGTTGCGCAGGTGGCTGAGGTAGACGCCCATGATCGGGCTGCGGGTGACCTCCTCGAGGATCTGGCGGAAATTACCGGACGCGCCGCGCACGAGGATGTCGTAGTAATTGGAGAGGCTGCGGGCGTTGTTGAAGAGCGTGCCGTTCACGTCGGAGACGACGAAAATCTGGCTGAGCGCGAAAGCGACGCGCTGGCGGAGCTGGTCGGGGGCGGTCAGTGAGAGTTTCCACCACGCGGCCTGGCGGTTCTGCTGGGAATACTGGGGATTTTCGCCGACCGCGGTGTAGGTGCGGAAGTCGTCATCCACGGCATCAAGGTGCAGCGAAGGCCTGGCCGCGAGTTGGGTGGTGATCCAGTTGTTGAGGTCGGCGAGGCGTTTGCCGGTGAGCGCGTCGATTTCCGCCCTGGTGGGGCCGAAGGTGGTCTGGGTCAGGAAACGTGAAACCTCGGTCGCGGTGAGCGGGCCGTCGGCAAGGGCGGGCGGCGCCACCGGCGGGGCGAAGAGGAGCGTGGCGCTGTTTTGAATGAAGGCGCCGCGGAGTTCGCCCGCGGGGTAGGTGGCGGACTCGATGCTCAGGAAGATGCGGCCGTCCTTCAGCGCGTTGACCAGATCGGCGGAGGTGAGCGCACCGCTCGCGCCAAAATCCCAGCGCACGCCGGTCACCTGACCGTTGGGCAGGCGGAGAATTTCGCTGCCGACTTCGCCGGGATTGCCGTAGCGGAGGTAGGCGACCGTCTGCGGCGAGCTGAGGTTGGAGAAATTGACGTTCACCATCGCAAACGCGCCGTCGCCGCTGAGCTGGATGGTGGCCGTGCCAAACGCCGTCGACGCCGTCGCGCTGGCGGGGGCCCGCAGCGAGGCGATGTAGTTGGTGCCGGGGTTGTAGAAAATCGTGACCGAGGCCACGCTAGCCGCGCCGATCGAATAACCCGCGCCGGGCACGAGCGCGACGGTGGCGCTGCGGCTGATGGCGTCGGTGGCGCCATCCGTGCGGGGCGCGAGGTTGAGGGTGACGCTGCTCGCTCCCGCGGGAATCGTGACGCTGCCGGGCAGCGCCGTGTAGTCGAAGCCGGCGAGCGCGGTGCCGCCGGCGGAAAGATACACCGTCAACGGCGAAGTGGTCGTGCCGGTGCGGGCGATGGTGTAAACGCCGGGCGCCCCGCCCCGGGTATCGGTCGTGGGGTTCGTCGCCGCGACGGTGACGGTGGGCAGCTGATCGGGTGTGATGTCGTAGACTTCGACCAGGGCACCGCCGGTCGCACCATTGACGCCGCTCACCTGGATGGTGTAGTTGCCGGGCGCGAGGTCCGTGATGACCGCGGCATCCTTGGAGCCGGCGGCGAAGGCGAAAGCGCCGGATTTCGCGAAGGCCGCGGAAAGCGACGCGGCGTTTTCGTCCCAATTGTCATTCGATGCGATCTGGTTGTTGGTGCCGTCGATGATCGCGATGGTCGGATCGGAAATCGCCCCCTGCACGCCGAACGCCGCCAAGGCCGGGCCGGCCGCGCGCACGAGAATCTGCCGGCGGCCATTGTCGGCGGCGATCGAAATACCAGAGATCAAAATCCCGGCGCCGGTGCCGACGTTGGCCCGGGTGGAAAGGTTCATCAGGCGGGCGGCGCCGGACACATCGTAGACTTCGAGGAGCGCGATGCCATTGGCGGTGCCGACACCGCTGACCTGAGCGGTGTAGGAACCGGGCGCGAGCGTCGCGAGGAGCGCGGCGTCGCGGCTGTTGTTGGTCAGGCCAAACGCGCCGACGGCGGAGAACGTGGCGGCATTGGCCGCCCCGGCCGGGGCGACGGTGGTGTTCCAGTTGTCGTTGGCCAGGATCAGCCGGCTCGAACCATCGGCTTGGGCGGCGTAGAGATCGATGCGGGGATCGGTGTTGGCTCCGGCGACACCGAGCGAGGCGAGACCCGGGCCGATCGCGCGAATGAGCACATTCTTGGGGGAGCCGGGACCGACCACGAAGCCGACGACGGCGATGTTGGCCCCGGAGCCGACCTGGGTGCGGGTCGAGAGGTTGGCCAGACGCTGGTTGAACTCGGCGGCGGGCGATCGAAAGCCGGCAAGGGCCAAGCCGGCCGCGGCGAGAAGCAGCAAATTCTTTTTCATGTTGGGGCAACGGGGAGAACTGACCGCGTCCGGGTGCAACGGGGCGATCAATGACTTGGGATCGGGGCATTCTCAAGCGCGCACCGGCTTTGTCCAGCGCGCGCTTGCGAATCGGGGGTAAATACGCAGCCCAAGACGGCGCGGGGCGGACGCCGTTACCAGGAGAGCGGAATCGCGTCGGATCAGTGCGCGGCCGGCCTGGCCGCGGCACCCGCCGGCTGGCCGATGCCGGCGAGCATCTGCCGGAACCAGCCGACGCTCACGTCAAAGGGCTTTCCGCCCTTGATGCGCGCAAACTCGATGGCCCGAAGCGCATCGCCCCGCTCCTCGTCATGGCCCACGACACCGCTCTCGCGGCGCAGGGCGCATTCGATCGCGTGGTGCACGCAATCGCGGATCAAGGCGACGTCGGCGATGTTGGCCGGTGCGGCGCGCGAGAAATAGCCGCTCTTCTGCACGAGCACTTTTTCGGCGCCGATCATCTTGGCGAACTGATCGCCGAACCACTTCCCGGGATTGATGGCGTCGAGTTTCACGTGACCAAAGGCGTCGCGCGGAACTTCCTGTCCACGCGCCGTCATCTCGGCGACGATGCTCTCCACGCCCGCGCCCTCGCTGATAAAGAGATTGATGTTGCCGAGCCGGTCCATGATCGCGCGAAGGCGTTGCGCCTCGGCCGCGACATCGAGCGCGAGTTCCGGAATGTAGAGACCGTGGATCGCGATGTGTTCGCGGCTAAGCCCGAGGCCGGGGACGAACTCGGCGCGATCCAGCCGGCGCAGATACTCGCGCGCGGTCGCCGCGGTGAGCCAGCCGCAATTGCGGCCCATGACTTCGTGGATGATGAGCATCCGCGGGTTGGCGCCGTATTCCGCCACGACATGATCGAAGAAAACCGCGCCCTGATCGGCCGCGGTGTAGGCGCCGAGGCTCTGGCGGATGGGCACGACGTCGTTATCGATGGTCTTGGGCAGGCCGATGACGGTCAGTTGGTAATTGTTCTTCGCCAGGTAGGCCGCGAGATCGGCCGCCGTCGTATTGGTGTCGTCGCCGCCGATCGTGTGCAGCACATCGACGCCGTCGCGCACCAACTGGTCCGCCGCGACCTTCAGCGGATCCTGCCCCTCCTTGATCAGGCCGCGCTTCAGGCAGTCCTTGACGTTGGTGAGCTTGACGCGGCTGTTGCCGATGGCGCTGCCGCCATGACGCACGAGGATCTGGGCGGCGGCACGCTCCTTGGCCGTCACCACGATACTCTCGCCGAGCAGCAGGCCCTTGTAACCCGCGCGATAGCACAACAGCTCGATCTCCGGCGCGACTTCCGTGTAGCGGGTGATGAGGCCGCCGAGCGCGGCGTTGAGGCAGGGCGCGAGCCCGCCAGCGGTGAGAAAGGCGACTTTTTTCGGACGCATGACGGGCTCAACAGAGCGAGCTAACGGCCCTCGCGGCAAGCCCGCATCAGCGGATGACGAGAATTGGACAAAAGCTGCACGGGGCCGGACCGCCCGACGCGGCACCCCGCCCAAAGACCAACGGCGGTCCTCGGCTTGCAGCCAGCGATCGCAGCCGGGAGAATGCTCGTATGCCTCTCGCAAAGTGGTCCGTCGCGCGCCGGGTCGCAGCCCTGTTCGGGCTGCTGGCGGGAGCGAGCGGAGGGCGCGCGGCCTCCTTGTTGCTGGAAGCCGAAAAACTCGAGGCCCCCGGCGGCTGGCAAAGCACCCAGGAGCCCAACGCCGCGCCGGGCTTCCTGGTCGCGCCGCCGCGCGGGAGCATCGCGCCCGCGGCGGGAGCCATCGTGCTTCCGCACGCCGGCCGCTGGCGGCTGTGGGTGCGCAGCAAGGATTTCCCGCACGACCGCCCGGGTATCCGCCATTTTACGGTTCGCCTCGGGACGCAACGTTCAGCGGTCGTCTTTGGTCGCCACGGTCGCGACGGCCTCGGCGGTTGGGAATGGGAGGACGGTGGTTGGTTTGAGCTTCCCGCCGGTCCAGCGCTGGTCGTCATCGGCGAGAGCCACACGGGCTCGGCCCGATGCGACGCCCTCCTCCTCAGCGATGATCCGGCCTTCGCACCCAAGGGCCTGCCGGCCCAAATCAAGGCGCAGCCCGCAACCACCACGCCGCTCGAGGCGAAGCTGGACGAGGGGGCGGGCGCCATCCTGCCGCCTCCCTTGTCCAGCGTGGGCGGCCCGGTGGCGGCGACGCTCGCCAACGATCGGCTCCGCATCGCGTTCCGCGGGGCGACCTCGTCCGCCGGGCCGGCGATCACCATGGAGGCGGCCTGCCGGACCGGCACCGGCTGGCAACCGGTGACCGGCAACCCCGGCGCCGAAGGCTACCGGGTGCTCGTCCGACCAATCGACGCCCGGCCGCACCTCCCGGCCGGACAAGTGTTCCCGTCCTGGGACATCGGATTCAGTCCGACCGTGGTGTATGGCGCGGGCGGCGCGTCGGTGCAAAGCCGCCTCGGGCCATCCACCGCCCCCTGGGCATCGGCCCGGTGCTTTGCGTCACGTCCGATCCGCGCCCTCCAAGTGGATGCGCGCACGGTCGTATTGGAATTTCCGCCGCTCGCCGCCGGACGGCTGACCGCACGCTGGCACCTGCCCGGGGATCGATCGGAGGCGCAACTATCGCTCGAGTTCACGCCGAGTGCGCCGGGCTGGGTCTCACTGGGTTATCATGGCCTCGTGGCGTTGCCGCCCGGCGAGGCGGACTTCCTGCTTTTGCCCCTGATGTATCACGGAAAGCGCTTCCCGGCGCAGCCGGTGCTGCTGCAGAATGCGCAGACGCCCACGCCCATCGCGCTGGTGCAAAAAGCGGGCATCGCCTACGCGCTCGTGGCCGAGCCGGCGGAGATTCCCTTCGAGTGGCCGGCGGCGGACAACTCCCGGTTTGCGCTCGGCCTCCGCAACGAGTCAGGCCTCGCGCAACCGCTGATCTACTCGCCGGTGCTCGGTCAGCCGGGCAGTGAAGCAGCCGGCCGCCACGTGGTGCGTGCTCGTTTCCGCGTGCGGATCGAGTCCGGCGACTGGTATCGCGCCTACCAGGCGGTCGCACAGGAGGATTTCAACCTGCGCGATTACCGGCAGCCCGTGACGGCGTCGTTGTCCGACGCTGCGCTCAACCTGCTCGATCTGCTGCGCGACGAAAAATCCGCGGGCTGGAACGTCCGGGCGAAAGGCCCGTGGAACATCGAGAGCCGCAACGTCGTGACGCACGCCTCGCCCCTCACCTACCTCAGCTTCTACCTCCTGACCGGCGACCCGGCGATTTACGAGCGCTTCGCCCGGCCGGCCTTGGAATTCCTCCTCTCCCGGCCGAGCCCGCACTTCGCCGCCGAACGGGAGATCGGCTCGAACTACTACCGCCACCAAGCCATGCGCGGTCCGATCCCCGCCTACGGTGCCGCGGTCTTCGCCGGCGCCTACGAGATGACCCACGGCCTCACTCCGGCTTTCGGCGAGGCGTGCTTCGACGAAGGCGGCCGCGCCCGACTCACGCGGAGCAACAGTCACATCCAACCATTCGAAGACGCCCTGGCCCTGTTTCGCCTGACCGGCGAGGCGCGCTGGCGCGACGAAGCGATCGCAAGTGCCGACCGCTACATCGCAGCCAACCTGACTCGCCTGCCGAGCAAGGACCTCGGCCCCGTCCCTTTCGTCAACGTCAGTTTCCTGCCAGACTGGGAGGGCTTGCTTCACCTCTATGAATCGACCGCCGAGCGGCGGTTTCTCGACGCCGCCGCAGAGGGCGCCCGATGGCTCGTCACCACACTCTGGACGCAGCCACTCATCCCGGATGCCGGGACAACCATCCACGCTCACAACCAATATGTCAGCGCCGCACGCGTCTGGTGGAAGGGCGACAAGCGCTACCGGATGGGTTTCGTCGAAGGTGATCAACAGCCCGCCGACGAGCTGGCGAAATTCGATCTGCCACCCGCGCGGCTGCCGGAGAAGCGCGTGCCCGCCTGGCAAGTCAGCCAGGTGGGACTGGGCGCGGAGCAACCGAGCACCTATTCGCGCGTCGGCCACTGCGCTCCCATCACGATGAACACGTGGGCGCCGAATCTCCTGCGCCTCGCGGCGCTGACGGGCGACGCGACTTTCCGGACCGCAGCGCGCAACGCGACGATCGGTCGTTTCGGCAACTATCCGGGTTACTACCTCGATGGGTTCACCGACTGGCATCAGCGCACCGACTATCCGCAAACGGGGCCGGACGTGACCTGGCTTTACGTTCATCACATCCCGCCCTTCGCGGCCTACGTGCTCGACTACTTGTTTACGGATGTCGAGGTGCGCTCCCATGGCGCCGTCACATTTCCGTCGGTGCGACAGTGCGGTTATGTCTGGTTCGACAACCGGCTGCGCGGCCATGCGCCCGGAAGAGTCTATTCGGACCCGGCCTGGCCGTGGCTCCACCGCACGGCCGCGACCGTGGATAACGTCCTCATCGACCGGGTGCTCGCGCACGGCGCCGGGAAATTTCACGTCGTCCTGCTCAATCAATCGACCGGCAGCCAGCGCGTGCGGGTGGGTTTCGACGCCAAGGCGCTGGGCCGCAGTCTGGCGGGCGCGGAAGTGACACTCCGTTCCGGCGGCGCTTGCCCCACGAACCACAACGCTGACCGCTGCCGCGGCCACGAGGCTGGAACTCGGCCCACTCGGCATCGCCACAATCACAATCGACCAGACCCGGATCGACATCCCGACTCATCGGATGCCACCCCCGGAAAAGCTGACCCGACCGACAGCCGCAGCTTGGCGACACATTCGCGTCGGCGGCACAAACCTCGCAGCGTTGGAGACGACAGTGGCGGCACCCGCAGCACCACCGGTCCGCTATGTCTACGTCGCAGCCGCGCCCGACCAGCTGCACCAGGCCACGCTCACCCTCGAATCCACTCCGACCGACCGGTCGGAGTTCGTTGATCGAGATTTCCCGTGGGAATTCTCGGTGCCGGTGTCCGTTTCCCCCGCAGGTGCCTCCGTTCGAATTAACGGCAAGATTGCACCGGTCGACGAAAGACCCTGACCACCTCGCACCCATGACGTCGCCGCAACGACGGCCCAGCGCCCATGGTATCCCCGCCCGGACTTGAACCGGGATGCGCGGTTTAGGAAACCGCTGCTCTATCCAGTTGAGCTACGGGGACGGCATGGTGCAAGGGCTCGGAAAGTCCGGGCAAACGAAGCCATTTTCCACTCCAAAATGCGGGTTGACACCGCACTCCCGCGGCCCACCTTCTCCCCTCCCTTTCAAGACATGAGCACCACCGAGCAGAAGCAGCAGACTCCCACGCCCGCGGAAATTCCTTTCACGACGCCGGAGGTCATGCGGCACTACGTCACCGACACCGGCAAGATTCTGCCGCGAAAATACACCCATCTCTCCGCCAAGCACCAGCGCGCCGTCACCAAGACGCTCAAACACGCGCGCAACATGCTGCTTGCCCAGTAGGGCCGTCTGCCTTGCCCCGCATTTCGGCCGGAGTGTCACCGCTCCGGCTTTTTTCGTGCCATGCCACGGAGCCCGCTTGCTCGCATCTTCCGCCCCACGCCGCGCAGCCTGTCGCGCCTGGCGGCCGCCCTGCAACGTGGCGAGTTGGTGGGTGTCCCGACCGAAACAGTCTACGGCTTGGCCGCCAACGCCCTCGATCCAGCCGCCTGCCGGCGAATCTTCCGCGCGAAGGACCGCCCCACTGAGGATCCGTTGATCGTTCACATTTACTCAGTCGCGGAGCTCGATACGATCGCCCACACCAATCCGGACGCGTTGCGTCTGGCCGCCAAATTCTGGCCAGGACCTTTGACGATGGTTCTGCCCAAACGCGATGTGATTCCAGCTATCGTGACGGCCGGACGCCCAAGTGTGGCCGTGCGCGTGCCCGCCCACCCCGCGCTGCGTGCGCTGCTACGGAAGACACGACTTCCGCTCGCGGCTCCCAGTGCCAACCCCTTTGGTTACATCAGTCCGACCACGGCCGACCACGTCGTCCAAGGACTCGGGCGGAAAATCGGCTACGTGCTCAACGGTGGCCCCTGCTCAATCGGCCTCGAGTCCACGATCATCGACCTCCGCGACCCGCATCGACCGCGGCTCCTGCGGCCAGGTGCCGTCACAGTGGCGGAACTGGAGCGGATACTGGGCCGAGCCGTGGCGCAAGCCAATCGGTCGCGGCGCGGCGCGCCGCAACTTGCACCCGGAATGATGAAACGGCACTACAGCCCGCGAACGCCGGTCCTGCTGCACGACCACCTGCCGGTGAGGCGGGCTACCGCGGACGCCTGGGTTTTTCTTGCGCGCCCCGCGGCCGGACACGGCCGCAACGTCTTCTGGCTGGATATCCGCGGTGACCTAAGCGGCGCCGCCCGGCGTTTATTTGCGCTGCTGCGCCGGCTCGATCAAAGCGGCTTCCGGCGGATTCACGTCGAGCGCGCCCGGGGGAAGGGGCTCGCAGCGGCAATCAACGACCGGCTGAGCCGCGCCGCCGCGCGGTAATCAGGGACGGAAAACGCTAATCGCGTTCCGGGCTCGTTTCTTCCTGCTTCGCCATCACGACATAGTAGTCCTTGTAGGATTTGTCGTAGTATTGGGCGTAGTAGTAGCCGGAGACCGCAAGGTTGAGGCCGTTGAGCACGGCACCGAAGTTCGGCACGTTGGCATCGAGCAGACGCTTGGCGGCGAACTGCGCGGCTTTGCGGCGCACCTTGTTGAAGAAGATCGTGAAGATCGAACCATCCATCAGGGGCAGGATGATGAGCGCATCGCTCACCGCAGCCAGCGGCGGCGTGTCCACGAAGACGCGATCATAACGCTTCTTGAGATCGGAGATGAGGAGCTCGAACGCTTTGCTGTTGAGGATCTGGGTCGGATTCTTCGCACGACCGCCGGCGGGCAGGATGTCAAGATTGGCGTGCGGCCCGCGCACGACTACGTCCTCGAACTTCGCCTTGCCCGCGCAGATGTCGATCAATCCCCTGAGGTTTTCGATCTTGAAGGACTTGTGGACGTTGGGCTTACGCAAGTCACAATCAATCACGATCACCTTTTCTCCGTGCGCGGCAAAGGTAAGGGCGAGATTGGTGGTCGTGAACGATTTGCCCTCGCCGGGAATCGTGCTCGTGGTGAGAATGGCCTTCGCGTTCTTACTCTCGTCCTTCAGTCGCAGACTCGAGTGCAAGGTCAAAAAGGCCTCCGCCACCTGGCGGTCGGCGTTGTTCAACACGATCTGCGCCTTGTCGGTGGCCTCCATGCGTTTGATCTGGGGTATGATGCCGATCAGCGGCAGCCCGACCACCCCCTCAATGTCGTAGGAGCTCTTCACCCGGTCGTCGATGAACGCAACGAAGAAGGCGAAGGCGAGACCGAGGCCAAGACCGCCGACGACGCCCAAGCCAAGGTTGAGCGGGATATTCGGGGAGATGGGCTTGCTCTCGGGTGCGGGCGCCGCGCGATCCACGATGCGCGCGTTTTGGGTCGAGATCGCGCCAGTGAGCATCGTTTCGAGCGAGCGGGACGACAGGCTCTGGAGCAGCGCCTCGTTCGTCTTCAATTCCCGCTCGTTCTTGGTGTAGTCGAGGGCCAGCCGCTCGAGGTTGATCGACTCTTCCTTTTGCTTCGCGAGGTCCGCCTTGACCTGCTCGTCCTGACGGACCGCCGCCTGATGCTCCGCCTCCACCTGCGCGCACGCGGTGTCGATGGCCTTTTTGAGCTCGCGCTCGGTCTGATCCAGCGACGAGGCGGTCTTGATCATCTCGGGGTGCAGCTTGCGGTAGCGCTTGCCTAGGGACGCGATGACAATCTGCTGCTCCGCCCGGCGAGTGAGCAACTGCGCGATGATGGGCTGGGAGGCGATGAACGGCAGCTCGGTGAGATCGAGCCCCTTCTCGCGGCGTTCCTTGACCTGGTTGAGACGGTTATCGGCGACATTGAGAAGCTGCGCGACCTTGGTGGCCTCAAGGTTGATGGCCTTGAGCGTCTCGTTGACGATGTCCTTGCGACTATCCAGCGAAATGGCTCCGCTCTTTTCCTTATATTCCTGCAGCCGCTGCTGGATCTGGTCGACTTTGCGGCGCTGTTCCTCGGCCGGCTGCTTGAGATTCTCGTAGGCCTTCACCGAGTCGTCCATGCGCAGCTTCTTGTTGTGGTCGATGTATTCATCGACGAAAAAATTCGCGACCTTGGCCGCGACAAACCGATCCGGATGCTGGTAGGTGACATTGACCACCAAGGTCAGCCGTTGCGGAACCACCTTGCGGTTTTTGTAGAGGAGGTCGGCGACAAATGCGGTGTCGGCCGGAGTGCGCTCATAGGGCGCAAGAAAGGCCCGCAGGTCATCTCCGGTCAGACGCTGGGCCACATTTTGCACGATGCTGACGCTCTCGAGAATTTTGATCTGCGTGTTCAGATCTTCCGCAGACCGGATGTCGTTGTCCATCACCTGCTGGACCTGAACGACATTCGGATCCCGCCGGAATATCTGCACAGTGGCCGCCGACTGGTAAATCTTCGGGCTGCTCAGCGTGTAAACCAACGAACTCGAAAAAACGACGAGGAACACCACAACCACATACCAGACGCGTTCCCGCAGGATCAGCAGGTAGTCTTGAAAGCTGCGTTGAACGCCCGAGCTGTTTCCGCCGTCGCCGTAGCCGTAACCATAGCCGGACGCCGAATAACCGCCGTAGTTGTAGCCGTAGCCGCTGCCGCCACCCTGCTGGGTTTGTTTTTCTGATGAGTCCATCGGTTGGATGCGGGAGACGGTTAGATCGAACGTTCCGGGACAGTGATGACATCACCCGGTCTCAACGGATAGGTATCCGTGCTCTCGGTTTTCATGAGATCCTCGACATTAATCGTCGAAACGTCGACCGTCCCATCGAAATTAGTCCGTTTTAATACGACCTTTTTCAGGTTGGCCAATCGGGTCTGGCCGCCCGCACGGGAAATGGCCTCCACCAATGTCAGCCCCTCCTCCTGTGGGAATTGCACTTCGCCAGGCTTGTTGACCTGACCGATGACGTTGACGAAGCGTTTGCCGTATTCGATCACCTGCAACTGCACTTGGGGATCGACAAGGTAGTCGCGGTCGTAGCGCTCCCGAATGATCTCGCGGGCCTGTTGAGCGGTCTTGCCCTTCAGATCTACCGCGCCAATGAGCGGGAGATTGATGGTATATTCTTGAGAAATACGAACCTCGCCCAGTCGATTGATTTCCTCCTCCTGCAACACCTGAACCTTTAAAATATCGAGGGGCTGTAACACGTAATCGACCTTTGAGAACTCCGAGCGCTTCCTTTCCCTGGCCCCAACCGGCGCACGATCTTTGAGCGCAGCATCAGCTTGGGCCGCCATCAGGGACGTGCCGGCAAAAGTGAGAGCTGCAATCGCAACAAGTGGCACTCTAAGCATACAAATAAGTGTCAGAGACAAAAAACGGAAGAAGACCAAAAGGCCCTCTTCCGTCTTAAATTGGTCAAGCTATCAGAACCTTGCTTAGTAGCGGAGGCTAGCCGAAAGAGTGAACACGTTGCCGGTGAACTCTCCTGCACCGGTGTTGGAACTATTGTTGCGATATGTGTAGTCCGCCTTGATTTTGACCCACGAGTTCACGATATAGCCGGCGCCAACAGTGCCTTCCACATAGTCATCCTCGTGGGGTCCGGCGGCGCCAAAGCGGGAATAGGCAATGTTGCGCCAATTCAAGCCACCATCAACGGACCACGCAGAATCAATCGCGACATTAACTTTGCCACCCAACGAAAAATTCTTCTGCTGTGCACCCTGCGGCGAGGTGCCGTGGTTATTGCCCGCCGTAAATGTCAGTGTGGTCTTCGGAGAATACTCATACGTGAGGTTGGCGGTCAGGCCGGGATCGGTCTTGGAACTGCCACCGGAAATGTTGCGTTGGTCAACACCCACCGCGATTTCACCCTTGAGCAAGGGGAGGACTTCACCGCGGAGACCGACGCTGAAGAAGTGATCGTTCGAATCCTGACCAATCGTCGTCTGGTAGTTGCTATAGCTGTAGCCCAAGCTGATGTCCGTCTTAGGCGTCCACTTGTAGTAAAAATTGACCGGCACCTTCAGCTCGTCGGTATCACCGTAGCCCGAAACCTTGTAGTTCATATGGTCGAAATTGACGCCAGCGGCCACCGACGTGATCTGCGAGATCTCCACTTCACCCTTGGTCCCAACTACGAACTGATCGCGACGAGTCAATTTGCCACCAGCAGCCAGAGCCGTATCTACCGTGTTCTGGTTCATTTCATGGTAGCCAGCATTGAAACTGAGCTTCGTCTTGCCATCGTCAAAGTTGGCGTTGAAGTCGGCTGAAAACAGATTCGTATTCAACGAGCTGTGATCAGAATAGTTCGCAAACGAATCAATGATCGCCAGCGACCCCTTCAGCTCAGCGTTCTTGCCGAACTCAAGGGTCAACCCGGGGTTGATGTCAAATATGGTGTCGCTGGTGGCCTTGGCATCCAAGAAGATGTTGTCGTCCGCCCGCACGCCCAAAGTGCCTGTAGCGAACAGCTCGGCTCCATCACCGATGGCCAAGAACGGCGCCGCGTGAGTAGCGGCAGTCAATGCCGCCAACGCGATAACGAGTCGGGAGTAATTCTTCATTTGCGTAGTAGTGTTGGTATCGATTGATAGAGACGCTCGACGGAAGAATCGCAGAATTCGTGCCGCAGAGACGGTTGGGATGTCGCAATAATTACCGCACAGCAGGCAGGACCAAACAGTGTGAGATCATTGGCGACGGTGATAAATTAGACGAGAGACAAGCAGAGCAAAACGCAACCGAATTACCGCTTCAAGCGAATTTTGCGGGAAAATTTTTCGACCTACCGGACCACGATTAGACCGCTGTTTTGCCTTGCAGGGTCGTGCTGCACGCCCCCGATGAGGCAGTCCAGCCCGAGGAAAGTCACCCAATAAGTCCAAATCCACAAGGCCTGCACAACCCATGCCGCTCGCGTCGCTCGACCGGCGCCGACAACTGCTCCCTACTGATTGGCTCCAACGGATGCGTCCCTTGCTTCAGGGCCGACTGCGCGACGGACACACCGTCCCAAGCTCGGCGAGCAAGCGCTCGTTTTGCACGCGGGTCCCGACTGTGACTCGAACCCATTCAGGCAGGCCGTAGCTTTTCACCGGCCGCACAATCAACCCGCGCCTCTGCAGCGCATCGAATACGCTCAACCCATCGCCCACCCGCACCAGCATGAAATTCGCCACGCTCGGCACGAATTCCAGCCCGAGCTCGCGACACCCTTGCTCGAGCTGCACGAGCCCGGCGCGGTTTTCGCGCGCCGTTTTTTCCGCAAACTCCGCGTCGTCGAGCGCTGCCAGCGCCGCCGCCTGCGCGATGGCGTTCACGTTAAACGGCTGCCGCACGCGATTCAGCAACGCGCACACTTCGGTGCTCGCGTAACCGTAGCCCACGCGCAGCGACGCGAGTCCATAGATTTTCGAGAATGTCCGCAGGCACACCACCTTCCGCCCTTCCGCGATGAGCGGACGCAGATCCGGCGCCCGCAGCACAAACTCCGCATACGCCTCGTCGACCACCGCGACCACATGGTCCGGCAGCCCGCGCACGAACGCCACAATCTCCGCTTCCGTGTTCGCCGTGCCCGTCGGATTGTTCGGCGTGCACACGTAAACCAGCTTCGTGCGCGGGGTGATCGCCGCCGCAATCTTGTGCAAATCGTGCCGCCAATTCACCAACGGCACCTCGATCGCCTTCGCACCGAAGAGCAGCGTGACGAGCTTGTAGACCACGAACGCCGGCGCCCCCATGACAACCTCGTCGCCGGGCCCGACAAACACGTGCCCGAGCAGCTCGATGATTTCATTGGAGCCGTTGCCGATCACGAACTGCTCCGCTTTCAGACCCCACTTTGCCGCCAGCTTCGCGCGCAGTTCAAAGCAGCCGCCATCCGGGTAAAGCTCCCCCGCCTCGATCGCGCGCTTCGCCGCCTCGACCGCCCGCGGCGACGGTCCCCACGGATTCTCGTTCGACGCCAGCTTGATGATCGTCGCCGGGTCGAGCCCTAGCTCGCGCGCCACGTATTCGATCGGTTTGCCCGGTTCGTAGACCGGCTGTGTGAGCACGGAGGGTTTGGCGAGTGACTCGTAATTCATCCGATGACTCGAACACGATTCGCCACCTGCGCGAAAGCAGATTCAACTACTGCCGTGCCTCGCCACCTGCTCATTTTTCTCATCACGTGTGCCGCCGCCGTCGCCGCCGCACCCGCCGTCCTGATCGAGACCGGCGAGATCGACGGTGCCAAGTTCACCCTCGCCCGCACCCGGATATGGAACCAGCGCCTGCTGCTCCTCGCCCACGGCTATCGCGCCGAGGATCGCCCGCTGGTCGCCGATCTCCACCCCGGGCACCTCGCCTACCGCACGCTCCTCGACGAGGGCTGGATCGTCGCGAAGACGAGTTACCGTCGCAACGGCATCATCGTCGCCGACGCGATCGCCGATCTCGACGCCCTTCGCGCCCACATCGCGAAAAAATTCGGCGCGCCCGGCCGTGTGCTCGTCGAAGGCGAGTCGATGGGCGGCCTCATTGCCACCCTCATCGCCGAGCGCGACCCGGTTCGCGACGACCTCGGCCGGGCGCTCTACGCCGGAGCCATCGCCCTCGGTCCTGCGCTTACGCTGCAGGAAAACTCCGCTGCCGTCGGCACTTCGCTCCTTCCCCGCATCCCCCTGCTGTTCCTCGCCAACCAGAGCGAAATCTCCGCCCCGCGCGCCTACGTTTCCGCGAAACAAGTCCCGCGCGACGATCCTGAACTCCGTCCGGTTCTCTTTACCGTGGCCCGCGACGGCCACGTGAATGTCAACCAGCACGAACGCCTCGCCGCCCTCCGCGCCCTCAACGCCTGGCTCGACCGCGGCCACGACGCCGTGCCGAAGCCCCCCACCGGCACCACCTACTTCGACGCGACCGTTCCCCCGGCGCCGCTACCCACGCAGGTCACCGCGCATCCCGACGGCCGCGGCTTCGAGGCGCGCGTCACCGAAATCTCCGCGGTCTACGGCAACGTTTCCCTCAACGCCCAACCCGCCGACTTCGCCGCCCTCACCGTAGCACCGCTGCACTACCTCCAACTCATTGTCGGTGGGGAAACCTACCGCGTGCGCTACGGCATCGATTTCAACAGCGTGAAGCGCGGCGACTGGGTCGTCTTCCCGAACGCCGACGGCTTCGTCTGGCTCGCGCGCAACTTCGGCGACGCCGCCGCGACCGCCAAGCTCTCCGTCGGCGACACCCTCACGCTCCGCCGCTACGACGACCCGAAGTGAACTACTTCTTCGTCCGGCTCGGCACCTTCACATAGCGCATCCCCGCCGCGACCGCCGCGCGCATGCCCGGCTCCGCGTCCTCAAACACCAGGCATCGCGTCGGCTCCACGCCCATCTGCCTGGCCGCGAGCAGAAACATGTCCGGCGCCGGTTTCCCGTGGGTCACGTCGTCGGCACTCACCACCACCTTGAACAACGGCGCCAGCCCCGACAACTCGAGCGACCGCCGCACGATCTCCCGCGGCCCGCCCGACGCGATGCTCACCGGATGCGTCGCCGCCACGCGCCGTGCGATCGCGACCACCGGCTCGATCAGCTTCGCGTCCTTTTGCAGCGCTTTGAACAGAGTCTCCTTGTGATCGAAAATCGCGTGCGGATCGACCTTCAGGCCGTAGTGCCGGCCGATGAGTTCCGCGACCTTCAGCGTGGGCACGCCGCCCAGCGAATAGAACAACTCCTCGTCGAGCTGGCACTGCAACCCTGCCGCCTGCATCGCCTGGTCCCACGCCCGGTAATGCAGCGGCATCGTGTCGACGAGCGTGCCATCGAGGTCGAAAATGTAGCCGGCGAAATCGCCCGGCGGGATGTCGAGTTTCATGCGAAATCGACCACGCCACAGCAGCGGGCGTGCAACGCAACGCGAATCTTGCCCGCCGCCGGCGCGGCTCCGTCACGTCTCCGCCGGGCGCGCATCTCCGTTTTCTGACGCCGCGATACGCCGTTCCGCCGGATCGGTGCCCGGACCGAATTCGCGTTGTCTTTCGCGGGCGCCGGCGTTGCGCTCGCCGCGGTTCGTCTCCGTCCTCCAACCTCCGCTTCCCATGAAAAAATACCTCGTCGAGTTCATCGGCACGTTCTTCCTCGTCTTCACCGTCGGCATGGCCGTGCGCACCGGCGCCGCGCCCGCCCCGCTCGCGATCGGCGCGGCGCTCATGGTCATGATTTTCGCCGGCGGCCACGTCTCGGGTGCACACTTCAACCCCGCCGTCACGCTCGCCGTCTTCCTCCGCGGCAAGTGCGACAAGGCCGACGTCGTGCCTTACTGGGCCGCGCAACTCGCCGCTGGCGTCGTCGCCGCGCTCATCGTGAATTTCCTCCTCGGCACCCGCGCCGCCACCCCCGCGCTGCACGGCACGGTGCCGTCGGTCATCGTCGAGTTTCTCTTCACGTTCGCCCTCGCCTGGGTCGTGCTCAACGTCGCCACCGCGAAGGGCACCGCGGGCAACTCCTTCTACGGCCTCGCCATCGGCATGACGGTGATGACGGGCGCCTTCGCCGTCGGCGGCGTGTCCGGCGGGGCGTTCAATCCCGCGGTCGGCCTCGGCGTCTTCACGATGGGCCTCGAGTCCGCCAAGCAGCTCGCGGTCTACGTCGGGTCCGACCTCGCCGGCGCATTCGTCGCGGCGCTGGCCTATAAATTCGTGAACGGGACGGAGTGAGGCGGCGCGCGTCGCTCTCAACGCGCTTTTGTGGGAGGGGCTTTATGCCCCGACGAGTCGCGGGGTAAACCCGCTCCCACCTTCAAACCCGCGCGTTGGGGTCAACGCGTTCCACCTTCACCGCCGCATCCCGCGGTGCAGCCGGCTCACCGGCTTCACGGCCGCGGCCGCGGTCTCGGCCAGCGCCTTCTCGTCGAAGAGCGCGGAGTAAATGTATTCGAATCCTTCGACTTTTTTCCGCTCCACGCTCTTGCCCATGTAGCGCTCGATGCTGCGCGCGTCGCGCACGTCCTCCTCGGTCACGAGCGTGAACGCGTCACCGGTGTTCTGCGCGCGGCCCGTGCGGCCGATGCGGTGCACGTAGTCCTCGGGATTTTCCGGCACGTCGTAGTTCACCACGTGCGAGACGCCCGCGATATCGAGGCCGCGCGCCGCGATGTCGGTCGCGACGAGCACTTCGAATTTGCCGGTCTTGAAGCCGTCGAGCGCCTCGATGCGCTCGCGCTGGCTGCGATCGGAGTGCATCACACCCACGGTGTGGCCGGTCGCCTTGAGCCGGTGCGCGATGCGATCCGCGCCCATGCGCGTGCGGCAGAAAATGATCACGCTCTTGAACTCGGTGCGCTCGAGCAGCAGTTGCAGCAGCTCGAATTTCTGCGACGCCACGACCGGGTAGAAGCCGTGCGAAACCGTCTCCGCCGGCGAACGCACGCGGCCGATCTCGACCTTCACCGGATCGTGCAGCGCCCAGCTCGCCAGCTGTTCGATTTCCGGCGGCAGCGTGGCGGTGAAGAACAGCGTCTGCCGGTTCTTCGGACATTTTTGCACGATGCGCTTCACGTCAGGCAGGAAGCCCATGTCGAGCATGCGGTCCACCTCGTCGAGCACGAGGATGTCGATCCGATCGAGCGCGCAGTTGCCGCGCTCCAGGTGGTCGAGCAGACGGCCCGGCGTCGCCGCGAGGATGTCCATGCCGCGGCGCAGATCGTCTTCCTGCTTCCCGTAGCCCACGCCGCCGTAAACGATCGTCACCCGGAGATCGGTGAACTTGGCGTATTTTTGAAACGCCTCCTCGACCTGCAACGCCAGCTCGCGCGTCGGCTCGAGAATCAGACACCGCAACGCGCCGTGCCCGCCGAGCCGCTGGATGATCGGCAGCGCGAAGGCCGCCGTCTTGCCCGTGCCCGTCTGCGCCGACCCGATCACATCGCCGCCGCGCAACACCACCGGGATCGCCTGCGCCTGGATCGGCGTCGGCGTCACGTAGCCCATCTCCTGCACGGCAAACGCGAGCGCGTCGCTGAGCCCGAGCTTGGAAAACTCCGTGTCCATCTTCGGCACGTCGACCGGCTGCGCCGGTTTCACGTCCGTCGTGCGCGGGTGATCGAATGTCTTGTCGATCATCGGCCGCTCGCGCTTCTCGCCGTGAGGACCACCGCGGCCCCCGCCGCCGGAACGCGAGTGCAGGCCGCGCCCGCCGCCACCACCGCGTCCGCCGCGATCGTCGTGGCGTCCGCGGGAATCATGCCCGCCGCCGGTTCCGTGCGCGTGCCCGCGGGAGTCGCGCGACTCGCGGGGTTCGTGGGCTTTGCCGTGTCCCTGGGAGCGCTCGCCGTGCCCCCCGTGGCTGCGTTCGCGACGGCCCTCGCCGCGGTGCGGATGCGCTCCGCCGGAGTGAGACTTCGAGTGGGAAGCACCTTTGCCGCTCTCTTCGTGAGCGGCCTTCTTTTCGCGCGAAGGCGCGAGCGTGGCGCGCAGCTTCGCAAATATTTTCTTCAGCATGACGTAATGTAAGCGCGCCAGCCTCGACGAAACCCCGGGCATTGCAACCACAGGTTTTCCGCCCCCCGGCTGGCGGGTGTAACAGGAAGGGAGGTCAGCAAATGGAGGCCTTGGTTGTAGCGGCGGTCTGTGACCGCCGACGGAGGGATGCTGGAGGTTCGCCGGCGGTCACAGACCGCCGCGACAGCTGGCTGACGCACTTCCTGTCACACCTCCGGCCGGCGCCACGGCGAAAAAAACTCCCGCTTGACTTCCGGCCAAATAGTAACATTTGTGGTTACATTAAGCCATGACCGGAAACACCCGCTTCGCCGCCAGCGTGCACATGCTCGCCTATCTGGCCTACCGCCAGGGCGCCGCGGTGCCGTCCGCGGAGATCGCGTCGAGCGTCGACACCAACCCGGTCGTGATCCGCCGCCTCCTCTCCGCCCTCGTCAAGGCCCACCTCGTCACCGCCACCAAGGGCGTCACGGGCGGCTTCTCGCTCGCCAGCACTCCCGAGAACATCTCGCTTCGCGACATCTACCGTGCGGTCGAGGAGCGGCCCCACCGCGGCCTCGACCACTTCGTGCCCAACCACAAATGCCCCGTCGGCGCCAAGATCGGCACGATCCTCCACGGCATCTACGTCAAGGCCCAGGCCAGCATGGAGGCCGAACTCGCCCGCGTCACCCTCGCCGACATCCATCAGCAGCTCCGTCCTGTCTGCACCGGGAAACACTGAGTTTTTTTCGCCTAAACTGTAACCATTGTAGTTCCATTATATCCAATCGTGTCATGAGCACCGTCACCACCACCGCCACCCTCCTCCACCTCGACGCCAGCCCCCGCGGCGCGCGTTCCCAAAGCCGCCGCCTCGGCGAACAATTCCTCGCCGAATGGCGCGCCGCCCATCCCGCCGGCCGCGTGATCACGCACGACATCGGCCGCGAACCCCCGCCTTTCCTCACCGAGGCCTGGGTCGAAGGCGCCTTTGCCCCCGCCGCCGAACAATCGCCCGCCGCCCGCGACGCCATCGCTGTCTCCAACCGCTACGTCGACGAACTGCTCGCCGCCGACCAGCTCGTCATCACCACGCCGATCCACAACCTCTCCTTCCCCGCCGCGCTCAAAGCCTGGATCGACCAGATCGTGCGCGTGGGCCGCACCTTCGCCATGGGTGCAGCCGGTTTCGACGGACTCGCGAAAGGCAAACGCGCGCTCATCATCGTCTCCAGTGGCAGTGATTTCCGCCCCGGCACCCCCGGCGGCGCTTACAATTTCCTCGAACCCTACCTCCGCGCCGTGCTCGGCTTCATCGGCATCACCGACGTGCAATTCGTCTACGCCCATTCGCTCAACGCCGGCAATCCCGCCGGTCCCGCTGCCCTCGCCGAGGCGCAAACCACCGTCACCCAGCTCGCCCGCGCCGCATGAACCCGTCCCTCGAACTTCGCTCCATCCACCTGCGCGTCGCCGGCCTCACGCGCAGCGTGCGCTTCTACACGGAGCAACTCGGCTTCGTCGTCGCCCGCCAGTCCGCCACCGATGCGCAACTGGCCGCCACTGCGGATGCCCCCGCGATCCTCACGCTCTCCGAAGACCGCGCCGCACCACCCGCGCCCCGCGATGCCGCCGGCCTTTTCCACGCCGCGCTCCTCCTGCCCTCGCGCGCCGCCCTCGGCGCCTGGCTGCGCTTCGCCGCGGAGCGCGGCACCGAATTCGACGGCTTCTCCGATCACGGCGTGAGCGAGGCCATCTACCTGCGCGATCCGGAAAACAACGGCCTCGAATTCTACGCCGACCGACCGCGCGACGCGTGGCCCTTCGACACCGCCGGCCAGCTCGCCATGGTCACCGCCGCCCTCGACATCGACTCGCTGCTCGCCAGCGCGACTCCGGCTCCAGCGACTCCGCTCGCCGGCGCCCGCTGGGGTCACCTGCACCTGCGCGTGACGAACCTCGCCCGCAGCGACGCGTTTTATCGCGACACGCTTGGGATGGCGTTGATGCAGGGCACCTACCCCGGCGCCCGCTTCCTCGCCGCCGATGGCTACCACCATCACGTCGCCCTCAATACCTGGGGTCACCCGCGCACCCCGCAACCCGCCGGCGCCCTCGGACTCGCCGAAGCCACCTTCGCGCGCCACGGCCCGGCCGCCACGCAATCGCTCCGCGATCCCGACGGCATCCCGCTGACCATCGCCCCGCTGTAGCGGCGGTCTATGACCGCCGACGGAAGACCAACGTCGCTCGCTCGGCGGTCATAGACCGCCGCTACAGCCCGGCCGCCTCACAGGTTCGCCTTCACCTTGTCGAGGATCGCCACCGACAGCACCTCGTCGCCAAACGTCCCGACGCGAATCTTCACCTTCGTCACCGTCTCGCTCTGCTTCTCGAACCGGATCTCGATCTTTTTGTCCGCCGCGTTGCGCGCGACCAAAATCGCGATCAACGCATCCTCCTTCTGGCTGATCTTGGCGAATTTGAGCTGTTCGATCGCGCGATTCGCCGCGCGCAACGACTTGTCCAGCCCCGCATCGAGCATCGCATCGAGATCGCCGCGCACATAGGCGACCGCCGCGCCGGCGCCGGCCCCAGCCACCACGGCCACGCAGCCGGAGGAACAAAGCAGCGAAACAATCACGAGCGACGCAGCCGCGGACCGGCGGAGGGAGTTTGAGTTCATGGTGCAGTGGTGGCTTGGATTCGCACCACGCGCAATCGGTTCCCAACCCGCCACCGAAGATTTCGCGGAACCTCCGCCGCCTTCACGCTTGGCTTGCCCCACCCCCGCCGCCAAGCTCCGCGCGCTCCCCACCCGCTGCGCATGAACAACGACGTCCTCTGGCTCGCCCGGCTCGGCCTCGACCAAGGCCTCTTCACCCGCCCGCAAATCGTCAACGTCCGCGCCACGCTCGGCGACGATGCCGATCTGATGTCCGTGGCCCAGGAACTCATCGACGCCGGCTCCGTCACCGACGTCGAGACCTTGGAAAAACTCGCCGAACTCGCCCTCGCCAAGGGCGAAAAAGGCCCGCCCGCCAGTGATCCGTTTGCCGAGAGCGAGACGCAGGCTCCCTTCGCCGCGCCCACCGCCGCCGCGAAATCCACGCCCGCCGGGCCGCGCGCTCCCGGTGGCGCCCCCAAATTCGCTTTCGACACCATCCCCGCCCTCGACGACGCCGCGCTCGCCGCCGGCCTCCGCCAGCTCCTCAAGGACACCGCCCGCTACGGCGCCTCCGACCTCCACCTCTCCACCAACGCCCGCCCCTTCATCCGCAAAAACCGCGCGCTCTCCTATCTCTCCGACTACATCCTTCCCGCCGACGACGCCCTCCGCCTCAACACCATTCTCCTCATCGAGGCGCAGAAAAAAAACTACCTCGAAAAAAAGGACCTCGACTACGCCTTGGCCCTCAGCGGCAGCGACCGCTACCGCGTCAACCTGATGTTCCACAAGAACGGCGCGGCCGGCGCCTATCGCATGGTGCCCGAGGAAGTCCGCCCGCTCGCCGACCTCGGTTTCACCAAGCACTTCGAGACGATCAAGAAGATGCTGTCCTATCACAACGGACTCATTCTCGTCACCGGTCCCGTCGGCTCCGGCAAGACCACCACGCTCGCCTCGATGGTCGCCTACCTTAACGAGACGCGCACCGACCATATCATCACCGTCGAAGACCCCATCGAGGTCGTCCAACCCGCCAAAGGCTGCAACGTCACCCAACGCGAAGCCGGCACGCACACGAAGTCATTCTTCACCGCCCTCAAGGGCGCCCTCCGTGAAGACCCCGACATCATCGTCATCGGCGAACTCCGCGACCTCGAGACCATCGAGATGGCCATCAGCGCCTCCGAGACCGGCCACCTTGTCATCGGCACGATGCACACTGCCGACGCCTCGACGACCCTCAACCGTCTGCTCGACGTGTTCTCGCCCGCGCAACAGGCGCAGATCCGCGCGAGCGTGGCCGAGAGCCTCCGCGGCGTCGTCTGCCAACGCCTCCTCCCCTCGACCGACGGCGGCGTCGTGCTCGCGTGCGAGATTCTCGTCAGCAACACCGCGATTCAAAACCTGATCCGCGAAGGCAAATCCGCCGGCCTGCGCAACACGATGGAGACCGGCATCAAGGAAGGAATGTGCCTCATGGACAACGTCGTCTACGGCCTCTGGCAGGAGAAAAAAATCCCCGCCGACGTCGCCAAACTCAACATCGCGAACCGCGTGCTGAAGAGCAAAATTTCGTGATGAGCGTGCTCGCAAGATCCATGTCTCGCGAAGCACAATTGTCGCTGCCCGCCGTTTGGTGTGACTTCAATGCACAAGGTTGGAGCGGTGATCCGAATGATGATTGTTACTATGTCTTGCGGCTCGAAAGACTCAGCCCAGAGGAGGGCCTGCACTTGTTTGCCTTCATGGAAGACTCTGAAACTGAGTTCACTGGTATCGCAGTAGCCCTTGAACGCTGCTCGGGAAGTTGGCGAGCACGGGCAACCACTGATTCATTCGTCCACGGAAATCTCACCGAGCTAAATCGCTAGAAATAACCATGGCCGCCATCGACGCTCTCCTCAAACAAATGCTCGATAAGGGCGGGTCCGACCTGCACCTCACCGTCGGCCTGCCGCCGAAGACGCGCGCCTCCGGCTCCCTTCAGGCCATGAGCGACACGCCGCTCGACGCCGCCACGATGGAATCACTCCTCAAGGAAATCTGCCCGCCCAAACGCTGGCAGGATTTTCTCGATCGCCGCGACCTCGACCTTGCCCACGAGATTCCCGGCGTGGCGCGCTTCCGCGGCAACTACCTCTACAACCACTGGGGCCAGGCCGCGGTCTTCCGGCAGATTCCCGCGAAGATCATTTCGTTCTCCCAGCTCAACCTCCCCGAGGCCCTCAAGAAACTTTGCCACCTCGACCAAGGCCTCGTCGTCGTCACCGGCCCGACCGGCTCCGGCAAGTCGACCACGCTCGCCGCGATGATCGACTACATCAACGACAACCTCGCCAAGCACATCATCACCATCGAGGACCCGATCGAGTTCGTGCATCCGATCAAAAAGTCCGTGATCGTGCACCGCGAAGTCGGCGAGCACACGCAGTCGTTCGCCGCCGCGCTCAAGGGCGCGATGCGCCACGACCCCGACATCGTGCTCCTCGGCGAAATGCGCGAACTCGAGACCATCCGCCTCGCCCTCTCCTGCGCCTCGATGGGCATGCTCGTGTTCGGCACGCTCCACACCAACAACGCCCCGAAGACCGTCGACCGCATCATCAACACCTTCCCCGCCGACGAGCAGAACCAGGCGCGCGTGATGCTCTCGAGCTGCCTCGCCGGCGTCGTCGCCCAGCTCCTCTGCAAAAAAATCCCGAAGGGCCGCTGCGCCGTGCACGAAATCCTCCTCACGCACGAAGCGCTGCCGAACACGATCCGCTCGGGCCAGATCGCCAACATCAAGTCGATCATCGAGAGCAGCGGCGCCGACGGCATGATCACGATGGACAACAGCCTCATGGCCCGCGTGACCGACGGCACCATCGAGGCCAAGGAGGCCTACATGAAGGCCTCCAACAAAGCCCCCTTCGCCGCCATGCTGAAACCCGGCGACCTCGACGGCGGGCATTGAGCGGGAGGCCTCGCCGCCGCGCCTCTTTCTCTTTCCTCTTTATCTTTCTCTTTCGTCAGACCGAGTCCGGCTTTGATTCGCTGTGGAGAAAGAGGAAAGAGAAAGATTCTGGCGGGCTTCCCGGCTGTTTCCCTCGCACCCACGCGCGCCTCTTCACCCGCGCTACTTCACCGGCACCTTCCGCTTCAGCTCCTCAAACCAGTTGACCACGACGCGAATTTGCTGGTCCTGTGCCACCAACCCGTCGGTCTGCGATTCGCTCAGACCGAGAAAGCGCTGGCCATCGCGACTGATGTCCCACGGGCGAGGATAAGATGGCCCGAGAGCAAGGAACCGCCGGGCCACCTTGCCGGACTCGCCGAAGGAGAAGGCCGGCTGCGTCGAGACGGCCACCGCCTCGAGCGGACTGCCGGGCCCGGGAGTGAAAAACAACTCCTTCCCGTCCGGCGACCAGAGCGGATGGTGGCCATCATCCGCGTCCTTTGAGATCTTGTATTTGGCGCCCGTGGCCGGAAAGGGCTGGACGTAGACCGCGCGGCTTCGCTGCACGGCTTCGTCACCCACCGTATAGGCCACCCACTTGCCGTCCGGTGAGAACACCGCGCCTGTGAAGATGCGTCCGGCTGACTTCACCGTCCCAAACGTTTCGGCCTTGCGGTCTTCCTTGGACCACACCCAAAGCGTCGACGTCTGGTCCCTGCCAAAGACGCAATACAGCAACCAACCGCCATCCGGCGACCAGGACTCCGGCACCAATTCCGTCCCCTCCTCGGCGGTTACCAGCCGCTCCGCCGCCCCGGATCCATCCGCCCGCTGCCAAAAAATTCCTCGGTCCTTCTCCCGGTTCGACTGGAAGGTCACCCGCTGGCTGTCGGCCGACCAGATCGGGTAGCGATTGTTGCCCTGCCCATCGACCGTCAACCGCCGCACCGCACTCTTTCCCGCCAGATCGTAGATCCAAATCGCGCCACTCTCGCTGCCGAACGCGATTCGCTGACCATCCGGCGACAGCCGGGGATGCTCATACGAGCCCCGGGCCACCTTGAGCAGCTCAGCGGCTCCCTTGCGATCGAACAACCCGACGCCGAGGACGCCGCCCGTCGAAGAAGCCGGGCCGGGAAAGTAGATCGCCGTGCCGTTGGCCGAGACTCGGAATTGGGCGAGGCGACGGACCATGGACGATGACCGCTTGACGCCTTCCGCGACGGGCACCGGGCTCCCGGTCGCGGCCAAACGTTTCGCATCGAACGCGACGGCGAAGATCACGCCGTCGCGGGCAAAAGCGAGGTGGCCGGTCGGCAGATACTGGGCATCAGTTCCGCCTTCGATGATGACCTTGCGCTCGCCGGACTTCACCCGCTGGGCCACGATCTTCGCCTTCTCCCAATCATACGGATCCGAACCCACCCGGGTCGCGACCGAAAAGAGCACGGTCTGGCCATCGGGCAGCATTTGCGGCCCGGCCGCTTGTTCCCCGCTCGTGAGATCGACCAACTTCTCCGGGGTGCCGCCGTCAGCCGACACCCGGCTGATCTGCCTGCCGATGGAAAAAACGATGCCATCGGGACCCCAGTTCATTCCTGAGGTTTGTCCTCCCGTTTGGCATAGAGTCACGGTCGCACCGCCGGTGACGCTGATCCGCCTGAGCGCAAAATCGGTCGACGTGCCTCCCGTAAACGCAATCGACCGGCCATCCGGCGAGAAGACGGCATCTCCGGCATTCGTCACCTCGGATCCCGGCATTGGCTTGGCTTCGAACTCCGACAGCGAACGCAGGTAGAGCCGGTTATCCGCCGCATAGACCATCCCGGTGCCGTCCGGTGAAATGTCGAGGTGATGGGAAACGCCCGTGGGGAGCACTTGCCCCTCGGCGAGCAGAAACGTGGATCGCGTGACGGCCGGCTGTGGGGGCGCCGGTCTCAGCATCCACATCGCCGCACCACCGATGATCACACCGCCCAGCACTGCCCCGAGGATGCCCCAACGCCGGAAACCGATCCCCGGCGCCACCGGCCGGGGAGCGGGCGGGGGCCGCGGGGCCTCCTTCCGGTCGGGGACGCTGACGGTCGGCGAGTTCTCCGCGGCCGGGCTGAGGAGCTTGACGATCGACGCCGCGAGTTGATCGAGGTGCGGCTCGACGGGCGGCGGAAAGGCGTCGGTCCAGTGATGTCGCGCCAGGTAGAGCTGGAGCGAACGCCCCGGCATCACGTCCTCGACGCGGAAGGTGATGATCGGCTTTCCGTCGGCAAACGCCCGGTTGACCTCGTTCTTGACGAACGCCGACTCGTTGGCCCGCGCGGACAGGATCAGCAGGAAGACGCCGGCTCCCTCGATGGCGTCGAGGATCGCCTCGTCCCACACGGCTCCGGCGCTGACATTCCGCGGCGCGATCCAGCAACGCACCCCGCGTTGCTCCAGCAGATCGCACACTTGCATCGCGACCGCGTGGTCGTCACTCGCGTGACTGACGAAGACATCTTGGGCCATGTGGGTGGGGCTGGGTGCCGGCCTCGGTCGCGGCAGGCTGGCTGCGAACTGCCGACAGAACGATCGCCATGACACTGCGCCCGCACCGGTGCCCGTCAAGGAGGCAGGGGGCTAATCCCGCCCGGTGGGCGCATCTCACTTTCTTGCAGCAAGCCGAAAGGTGGGCCGGCCGCTCCGCGGGCGGCCAGGAACGAGCGGCCATCGCCACGCGCTGGCCGTGCGCGGAGCGCCCGGCCCACCCCTGCGGTGCGGACGCATTGCAGAAAACTCAGATGCGCCCCCGCCCAGTCCACGCTACTTCCTCCGCACCCATCCCGCACCCTTGGCCCAGAGGATCATCGCCACGCCGGCCACGAACCCGCCCGCGTGCGCCCACCACGCGACGCCACCGGCCACGCCCGCGGCGAGCGCGCCCACGCCGTTGAACGCCTGCACCACAAACCACAGCACGAGAAACACCGCCGCCGGCACCGGCACGATCGGCACGAACCACGGCACCAGCGTCCACACCCACGCCGTCGGAAACAAAATCAAATAGGCTCCGAGCACGCCGGAAATCGCCCCGCTCGCCCCGACCATCGGCACCGCCGCGCCCGGCTCGGTGATGAACTGGGCGGCCGCCGCGACCACGCCCGCCGCCACATA
The DNA here is from genome assembly GCA_016235555.1 of Verrucomicrobiota bacterium. Classification (GTDB taxonomy): domain Bacteria; phylum Verrucomicrobiota; class Verrucomicrobiia; order Opitutales; family Opitutaceae; genus JACRKC01. Next base: position 20,133 of record JACRKC010000086.1, on the reverse strand, counting down.
GAACAACAGGTATTTCACCGCGCCCAGCCGGTCCTCCACATTGCCGCCGAAGAGCCACAGAAACCACATGTTCGACAGCACATGCCCCACGCTGCCGTGCAGGAACATGTGCGTGAGCACCGTCTGCCACTGCGCGCCCTCCGCGAAGTGGGCCACGATGCGCGCCGGCACCAGCGCGTGCTCGGTCACGAAGCCCGCGAGCACTTTCTCTCCGCGATCGAACATCATCCACACCTGCCACGCAAACACCCCGAGGTTCGCCGCGATCAGGAGGATCGTGACGACCGGCGGGCGCTTCTGCTTCGCGGTATCGGCGAGCGGCAACATGGCCCGCGCCTAGAGGCGGTCGTGAACTTGGCGCGGAGCGGCGGCTGGGAGTCGGGCAGGCCTGTGACCTGCCCGGCGAACACTCACCGCGGGAAAAGGCAGATCACAGACCTGCCCGACCTCGGAACCCGTGCGTCTTCCCGGAGAAAAGTGCATGACCGCCTCTAACTCGCCGCGCGGGCGGCGCCCCAATTTTCCAGCGCCGCCTTGAGTTCCTCCACGCGCACCGGCTTGGAGATGTAGTCGTCCATGCCGGCTTCGAGGCATTTCTCGCGGTCGCCGAGCATCGCGTTGCCCGTCATCGCCACGATGCGCGGGCGCTCCGCCTCGCGGTCCGCCCATTTGGCGCGGATGCGTCGGGCCGCCTCGTAGCCATCCATCTCCGGCATCTGCACGTCGAGCAGGATGAGATCGTAGGGCTTGGCCTCGAGCGCCTGGACCGCCTCGAGGCCGTTGGCCACGGCGTCGGCCGTGTAGCCGAGCCGTTTCAACAACATGAGCGCCACCTTCTGGTTCACGTTGTTGTCGTCGGCGAGCAGCAGCCGCAGCGGCAGCCGCTCGGCGAGCGTGCCGTCGAATGGTGACGACGCCGGCGCCCGTTTCTCCTGCTGCCGTGCGCCCGTCAGCGCGCGCACGATCGCCTCGAGCAGCGGCTCGGGCCGCACCGGTTTTAGGATCGCGGCGGCGGCGCCGAGCGCCGTGGCTTCGCCGCCATGCAGGCGCCGGGCCGAGAGCAGCAACGTGCTCGCGTCGCTGGCGCCCGGCAGCGCGCGCAGCCGGGCGAGCGTGCGGGCCGCATCGGCGCCCAGCAGCTCGCCGTCGAGCAGCACGACGTCGAAACGCGTGCCGAGCCGCTGCTCGGCCGCCGCCACGCTCTCGGTCTCCACCAGCTCCATGCCCCACAACTCGGCGAACTGCGCCAGCGCCCGGCGCTGCGCCGCGTTGTCCTCGATCAGCAGGATGCGCTTGCCCCGCAGCACCTGCGGCCCGTGCCGCCAGCCCGGCGTGTCCGACGCCCCGGGCCGCACCGTGATGCTGAAATGAAACTTCGCGCCCTGCCCCGCCGTGCTCTCCACCCACATCGTGCCGCCCATCAACTGCGTGAGCCGCTTGCTGATCGCCAGCCCGAGCCCCGTGCCGCCGAAATGCCGCGTGGTCGAGCTGTCCACCTGCGTGAACGACTGGAACAGCCGGTCCTGTTTCTCCGGCGGGATGCCGATGCCGGTGTCGGCCACGGTGAAATGCAGCCCGAGTTCGTCCGCCCCGGCGCCGGCGCCCGGGCCCGCCGACACCACCACTTCGCCGCGGTCGGTGAACTTCACCGCGTTGCCGATCAGGTTGACCAGCACCTGGCGCAGCCGCGTGACGTCGCCGATCACGACCGCCGGCACGTCGGGATCGATCAGCACGACGAGATCGAGGCCCTTGTCGGCGGCCTTCGGCGCGAGCAGTTCGACCGCTTCCTCCACGCACTGCCGCAGGTTGTAGGGGTGCGTCTCAAGCTCGATCTTGCCGGACTCGATCTTCGAGAAGTCGAGGATGTCGTTGATGATCGTGAGCAGGCTCTCGCCGGAGCTGCGGATGATCTCCACGAACTCGCGCTGGTCCGCGGTCAGCGGCGTGTCGAGCAGCAGCGTGGTCATGCCGATCACGCCGTTCATCGGCGTGCGGATTTCGTGGCTCATGTTGGCGAGGAACTCCGACTTCGCCCGCGTGGCCTCCTCCAGCTTCTGGTTGAGCGAAATCAGCGCGGTGTTGTTGTCGACGAGCTGCTGCTGGCTCTCGCGCAGGGCGCGGTAGGCCTCGTCGCGCTGGAGCTGGTTGAGGTAGAACTCCGAGTGGAACCGGATGCGCGCGGTCAGTTCCATCCGGTCCGGGAGCTTGACGAGGTAGTCGTTGGCGCCGAGTTCGAACGCCTGCGCCTTCACCTTCGGATCCTCCTTGGTCGAGAGCACGATCACGGGCACGTCGCGCGTGGCGGGGTTGGCCCGGTAGAGTTTCAGCAGATCGAGCCCGTCGATGCCCGGCATCACGAGATCCTGGAGAATCACGGTGGGTTTGAGCTGCGTCGCCACGCCCACGGCCTCGGTGCCGTGCGGACAGTAGTGGAAATCCACGTCGGCCAGGTTCGCCAGGGCGCGCCGCACGGCCTCGGCCACGATCGCCTGATCGTCGACGAGCAGCACCATCATGGAATAATGCATCGGGAGCCGGTGCGAGGGATTCGGGAGGCTCATGGGGAGCGGAAGGTGGCGGGAGGGAGCGTGGGGGATTCGAGCAGCTGGCGCAATGCCGGTCCGATCCGGGCGAGCGACAGGATGTGTTCGGCGGCGCCGAGTTCGGCCGCGGCCTTGGGCATGCCGTAGACCGCGGAGGTGGCGCGATCCTGCGCGATGGTGGAGAAGCGGGCCTCGCGCATTTTCTTGAGACCGCGCGCGCCGTCGCGGCCCATGCCGGTGAGAATCACGCCCGCGGCCCCGCCCTTCCAATGCCGGGCCACGCTCTCGAAAAACACGTCCACCGACGGCCGGTAGGCGTAGTCCGCCGGGTGCGGGGTGTAGGCGAGGCTGCCGGCCGCGGTGAGCACGAGGTGGTCGGCCCGGCCGGGCAGCAGCACCACGCCGGGCTCGGGCGCATCGCCCTCGCGTGCGAGCCGCACCGGGATCGAGCTCTGTTGGCCGAGCCAGTCGGCCAGCCCGGCCGCAAAGGTCTCGTCGAGGTGCTGCACGACCACCACCGCCGCGGGCAGCGCGGGCGAAAAATGACTGAAAAGCTCGGCCAGCGCGGACGGCCCGCCCGCCGAGGAGCCGATCGCAAACAGCCAGCGCCGGCCGGCGGCGCCGACCGGCGGCGGCACGGGAAACGGCAGGCGCGTTTCCGTGTCGGAGTGATCGATCAGCCGGCCCAGCACCTCGATTTTCGCGAGCAGCGCACGGGCGTTGGCCTCGGCTTCGGGACCGGAGAGCGTCGGCGTGTTGACGGCGTCGAGCGCCCCCGCACCCAGCGCATCGAACACGCGGCTCGTGTTGCCGTCCACCGTGGCGGTCACCACCAGGATGGCGCACGGCGTGTCGCGCATGATCCGGCGCGTGGCCTCCACGCCGTCCATCACCGGCATGATGAGGTCCATCAGGATGAGGTCGGGGCGGTCGGCGGCGCATTTCTGCACGGCCTCGGCGCCGTCGCGCGCGGTCCACGCGACGGTGTGCTGCGGTGCGGCGGCCAGCGCGCGGCGCATCGCCTCCACGGCCAGGCCGAGGTCGTTGACGAGCGCGAGCCTCATGCGGGCGCCTCCTGCGCCGCGCCGATCAGGTCGGCCACGGCATGCAGCATCGTCTCGTCGTGGAAGCTGCCCTTGGTGAGATAATAGTCGGCGCCCGCCTCGAGCCCGCGGCGCCGGTCCTCCTCGCGGTCCTTGTAGGAGACGATCATCACCGGCAGCGCGCGCAGCTTGGCATCCTGCTTGATGAGCTTGGTGAGCTCGATGCCATCGAGCCGCGGCATGTCCACGTCGGTGATGACGAGGGCGAACGCGCCCGTGCGCACGGCGTTCCAGCCGTCCATGCCGTCCACCGCCACCTCGACCGCGTAACCGCGCGACTCGAGCAGCTTGCGCTCCAGTTCGCGCACCGTGAGCGAGTCGTCGACGACCAGCACGCGCTTGCGCGCCGCCGCCGTGTGCGCGTGCCCCGCCGTGTGCACCGCACTCAACTGCCCCGCGAGCGCAAACTTCTCCACCGAGCGCACGAGATCCTCGACGTCAAGGATCAGCACCGGGGCGCCGTCTTCCATCAACGCGCCGGCGGCGATGTCCTTGATCTTGCCCAGCCGCGGATCGAGCGGCTGCACGACCAGTTCGCGCTCGCCCACGAACCGGTCGACGACCACGCCGTAGCGGTGCTCGCCCTCGCCGATGACCACCACCGGCAGCTCGTCGCCCGGCGGCGCGCCCTCGCGCCCGAGCAACTGGTGCGCCGACACCAGGCCCACGCGCCGTCCGTCCATCGCGAAATGCTGCCGGCCCTCGGTCGACGCGACCCCGCTCTGCGGCACGCGCACCGTGCGCGCGATGAATCCGAGCGGCACCGCGTAGGGCTCGCCGCCGATCTCGACCAGCAGCGCGCGCACGACCGAGAGCGTCAGCGGCAGCTGCAGTTGAAAACGCATCCCCTGCCCCGGCGTCGAGATCACGCGCACCGTGCCGCGCACGCCCTTCACCATGCTCTGCACGACATCGAGGCCCACGCCGCGACCGGAAATTTCCGTCACGGCCTCCTTCACCGTGAAACCCGGCAGGAACAGAAACTCCAGCAACTCCGCCTCGCTCAGCTTCGGCGCCATCCCGGCGGAGACGAGCTTCCGGCGGAGGACCGCCGCACGGATCTTTTCGAGATCGGCGCCGCGCCCGTCGTCGCTCACGGTGATGAGCAGCACGCCGGCGCGGTGCCGCGCCTCCAGCCGGATCGCGCCGGCGGGGGGCTTGCCCGCGGCGGCACGCTCGCCGGCGGACTCGATGCCGTGGTCCACGGAGTTGCGCAGCAGGTGCCCGAGCGGTGCCTCGAGTTTTTCGAGGATGTCGCGGTCCACCTGCGTGTCCTGGCCCTGCACGGTGAGCTTCACCTCCTTGCCGAGCTGCCGGGCGACATCGCGCACCATGCGCGGAAACCCCGCGATGCCGTCCGCAAACGGCCGCATCCGCACCGCGAGCGCCTCGCCGTAAAGGCGGTGCGCCAGGTTGGTCGAGCGCCGGTCGAACGTGTCGAGCTCCACCAACCGCTCCGCCAGATAGTCGCGGCACAGCGCCAGCCGGCGCTGCGACTCGACGAACGCCTCCTTCACCCGCTCGTCGGGCGTGCCGGCCGCCAGCCGGTCGCGCAGTTGATCCAGCGACAGCGTGAGGTCGTGGTGCATGCGCTTCAGCCGCAGCACCGCGGCACCATAAGGCCGCAGCCAGCGCGACTCCACCAGCGACTCGCCCGCGAGCCCGAGCAGGCGGTTGAGGTTGTCCGCGGTGACGCGCAGCACGCGCGAGTCGCCGGCCTTCGGGCCGTCACTCGCCTTCTGTTCCGTCGCCACCGGGTCCGGTGCCGCCGCGGGAGCGGTCACCGGCTCCGGCGCGTGGGCGGAGGCCGGCGGTGGCGCGGGCGTCGCCGTGCCTTCCTCCGGGACGTTCTTGAGCGAGGCGAGAAACGCGTCCACTTCCGGACGTTTCTCGCGGTCCCATTGCGCAACCTCGGCTTCGGTGGATTTCGCGATGCGGCCGAGCAGATCGACGCCGACGAGCAGCCGGTCGATGTGGGCGCGGCCGAGCGCGACTTCGCCGCGCTGCGCCGCCACGAAGCAGTCCTCCATCGCGTGCGATGCCTGCACGGCGGCCGCGAAACCCACGATGCGCGCCGCGCCCTTCAGCGAGTGCGCCGCGCGCATCATCGCCTCGAGGTGCGACGTGTCGCCCTGCTCGAGCGCGAGCAGGCCGTCGGTGATCGCGGCGAGCGCCGTCTCCGCCTCGAGGCGGAAGAGCTCGGTCATCGACATGTCGGAGAGGCCCTGGCTCATGCGAGGCTGCGGTTCAACGTGTGGAAGAGGAGTTGGTCGTCGAGCACGCCGACGGGCCGGCCGTTCCAGCCGAGGATGCCGCGGGTGTAGACCGCCTGGGCGTGCGCGAGCGTCGCCGGCACGGGCGCGAGGTCGGCGTCGTCGAACCGGTGCAGGCCCGCCACCTCGTCGGCGGGAAACACGAAGCGCGCGCCCTCGCGCGCCATCACCGCGAGCCGCAGCCCCGCGGGCGCCTGTCCGGGGATGCCGAGCGCGGCGGCGAGCGACACGCACACGAGCAGTTCGCCGCGGATGTTGGCCACGCCGAGCACGACCCGGTCGCGACGGTGCGGCAGCGAATGCACCGGCCGCGGCGTGGCGATTTCGCGGAAGACCGCGGTCGGCAGCGCCAGCCATTCGCCCGCGAGGCGGAAGATGACCGCCGATCGCGTGCCGGGCCGCGCCACGGTCTTGGCCTGTGCGTAGTGCCGGGCGTTCTGCGCGAGATAGGCCTCGGGCACGGGCGCGTCCAGCAGCCGCGCCGCCGCCTCGGAGTAGACGGGGCAGTTGCGGCAGTGGATGTGCAGCTTGAGCTCCGGGCACGACCGGTCGCCCCAGGTGCCGATGCGTTTCCAGCAGTCGTGCGCCGCGGCTCCGCTCATACGGCCTCCTGCCCGAGCGCGCGCTGCGCGCGTTCACGCAACACCCGCGCCGCGCGCGCATCGCCGTGCTTCTCCGCCAGCAGCGCCAGGTGCGCGAGCGCTTCCGTGTGCCGCGGCGCGAGGTAGAGCGTCTTGCGGAAAAACGCCTCCGCGCGGCGCACGTCACCCGCCGCCTCGGCCACGACCGCGAGCAGGAACAGCAGCGCCGGCGTCGCCCCGTCGCGCTGGAGCAGCTGCCCGCCCGCCTCGTCCGCTTCGCGCAGCCGGCCGGCATCGGCGAGCTGCTGCACGCGCGCGAGCGTCAGGTCCGGCGGCACGGCCACCGGCGCGGGTTTCGGCGGCCGCACTGCCGGGCGCGGCGCGGACGCGCGCACCGGCGCAGGCGCGCTCCCCCGCGGCGGTATCGCGCGCGGCGGCGCGGCCGGCTCCGGCGGCGGCTTGTGCAACAGGAAACCGCCCTCGACCTTCAGCGCCTTGAAGCCGTGCTGGAACAGCAGCACCGGCTCCGCCGGCCCGACCGCGATCCACGCCCCGGGCGCGAGCAACCGCTCCAGCACGCGCACCGCGCGATCCTGCGTGGGCCGGTCGAAATAGATGAGCAGGTTGCGGCACAGCACCGCATCGTAGCTGCCGCGGCCCGCCGCGAAATCCGGCGCGAGCAGGTTCCCCGCCTCGAACGCCACGCACGCGCGCACCGCTTCGTTGACGCGCCACGACTCGGCCCCGACCGGCGTCATGAACCCGTCGCGAAACGCCGGCTCGCTCCCGCGAAACGAATTCCGCCCGAAGCGCCCCTCCCGCGCCCGCGCCAGGCCGCCGCGGCTGATGTCGACCGCCTCGATGCGCACGCGCGCCAGCGGCCAGTCCGCCAGCGCCAGCGCCATCGCCAGCGAGTAGGGCTCCTCCCCCGTCGAACACGGCACGCACAACGCCCGGAACGTTCCCCCCGGATGCGCCGGCCCCCAGGTTTCCGCCACGTGGCGCGCGAGCGCATCCAGCGCCGGCCGGTCGCGGAAGAACCACGTCTCGGGCACGATCACCCGGTCGATGAACTCCTGCTGTTCGGTCGCGTCGTTCATCAGCCGCCCGAAATACTCCTCGACCCCGGTGCAACGCGTATCGGCGGCTCGATCACGCAATGCGCGGGCCACCGCGCCGGGTCCGAGGCTCGCGGGCACGAGACCGGCGTGCTCCTGCAGCCAGGTTTCGATTGCCGCGAGGTTCATCGCACCGCCTCCGTTTCCGGCGGAAACAACGCCGCGCGCAGCGCCGGCGTGAGCAGCGCGCCGATTTCCACCCGCTGGATGAGCCCGCGCGGATCGTGCACCACGGGGCCGAGGTAGCGCGCGCCTTCGCCCGCGAGGCCCGTGGCCTGGAAATCCCCCGGCGCACGTGCCAGCGTCTCCGTGGCGCGCTCCACGATCACGCCGAGCAGCCGCCCGTCGCCGCGCGCGAGCGGGTGGCGCACCATCAGCACGCGCGTGCTCACGCGCCGCGCCGCCGCCCGGCCCAGCGCCAAGGCGCACAGGTCGATCACGGGCACCGCGGTGCCGCGGTAGTCGATCAGGCCCGCCACGCCCGCCGGCGCGCCCGGCACGCCCTTGAGCGCCACCAACGGCAGCACCTCGGCCACCTCCGCGGCCGGAAGCGCGTAGCGGTCGGCCCCGAGTTGGAAGAGCAGAAACAACATCGGCGGGGACGCGCGCGCCGGCTATCGCGTCTTGAACTTCTCCGTGCCCGCCCGCAGACCGCGCGACACCTCGTCGAGCCGCTGCACCGTCTCGTTGCTCTGCCGCAGCGATTCGGCGGTCTGCCGCGCCGCCTCGCCGAGCTGCCCGAGCGCCTCGCTGATCTGCTGCGCGCCCGTCGACTGCGCCTGCATGCCCTCGCTCACCGCGCCGATGCGCGGCGTGATCGACTGCACGTGCTGGATGATCTGCGCGAGCTGCCCGGCCACCTTCTCCACGTCGGTCACGCCCCGGCGAACTTCCTCGGAGAATTTGTCCATCCCCATCACGCCGGCGGTGACCGCACTCTGGATTTCCTTCACCAGTTGCTCGATGTCCACCGTGGCCGCCGCGGTCTGGTCGGCGAGCCGCCGGATTTCCGTGGCCACGACCGCGAAACCGCGGCCGTATTCGCCCGCCTTTTCCGCCTCGATCGCCGCATTGAGGGAAAGCAGGTTGGTCTGGTCGGCCACCTTGGCGATGGTCGTCACCACCGAGCCGATGTTGGCCGCCTTGTCGTTGAGCACGGTCAGCCGCGAGTTGATGCCGCCGGCCGCCTCCGTCACCCGCCGCATCGTCTCGTCCATGCGCCCGATGGACTCGCGGCCGTTGTCGGCCAGCGCCGCCGCCTGCTGCGCCCCCTCGCTCACGTGCGCCACGGTCTGCGCCAGATCCTTCGATGTCGCGGAAATCTCCTTCGCCGTCGCGCTGATCTCCGTCGTCGTCGCGGCCACCTCGTTGGCCGTCGTCTGCTGCTGCTTCGCGGTCGCGGCCACCTCGTTGATCGCGGCCGACACGGCCACGCTCGAACGCTGCACCTCGCCCACGAGCCCGCCGAGTTTGCGGGCCATCTCGGCGAGCGCGTTGCCCATCACATCGCGCGCGGACTGCGGCTTGAACTCGACCGTGAGGTCGCCCGCGGCCACGCGGTTCGCGGCGTCGCTGAACGACCGCAGCGCCGCCACCAGCCGCGCAAACGCCTGCGTGAGCTGGCCGATCTCGTCGGTCGAGTCGCGCACCGGCAGGGCGACCGACAGATCGCCCTCGCTCACGACCACGGCGGCCGCCGCCAGCGCCTGCACCGGGCGGCTGAGCGAACGGGCCAGCCAGACGCCGGCGCCGATCCCGAGCAGCAGCAGGAACGCGCCGCCCCAGAGCGCCGCATTGCGGCTCCTTGCCGCCTGCTCGACCTCCGCGCCGGTCTCGGCCCGCGCCAGCGCGATGAAATTCGCCACCAGCTTGTCCTGCTCGGTCCGGGCCGGCAGGTAGCTCGCGGCGTAGAACGCCAGCGCCGCCGCGCGATCCTTCACGGCGAGATCCATGAACTGGTTCTCGAGCTGGTTGAGCTTCTTGTCGTCGAACTCGCCGATGGCCTCCAGCGCCCGCACGGCTTCCGGATGCTCGGCCAGCAGCGCCTTGGTCTCGGCGACAGCCTTCACGAGATCCTCGTCGGCGGCGATCTTGCGCTGCCGCTCCGCCTCGGGCGCCGCTTCCACGAGCATGCCGCGCATGGCATCGCTCATCTGGAGCATGTCGTAGCGGATGCGATCGGCCCCCGTCAGCGTGTTTTCGCGCTGGTCGACCGCCTCGCGACTGCGCACTTCGGCCCGGATCACGATGACGAGCGCCAGCGCCAGGGCGCCCACGAGCGCACCGAGCAGGGCGAACAGGCGTTGGGAGATGGAGAGGTTTTTCATAATGCGGCGGGAGGCGGACAACGGGGCGGCACCAGCGGCCGGTCCGCCAGTCGCCCCACTGTGGCGGCCGCGCGAATCAACGCAAGGAACGACGCGCCGGCCCCCCCCCCGGCGCGGCGTAACTCAAACTGAGGTCGGTTCTCGAATGCCTCGGTTGTAGCGGCGGACTGTGACCGCCGTCGTTGCGCCAAGGGGATTCGTTCGGCGGTCATAGACCGCCGCTACAAATCACTGACCTCAGTTTGAGTCACACCCTCCCCGGCGCGCGGCACCCGGCGGACGCCGGACCCGGTTCACACTTTCTGCGCCTTCTTCGGCTCGTGGCGGAGCACGTCGCGGATCCGCCACCCGGCGCGTTCGCGCACGAGCGTGTAGTCGTAAGTGGCCTCGCCGTCCTGGCCGGAAACGGTCACCAGCAGCCTGGCCAGGGTGCCGTTGTCGCGCACGACGCCGCACTCGGCCCGCCGGTTCGTCCAGATTTCCGGATAGCTCGACCGCACGATGCTCATGAAAAGCTGGATCGGTTTCTGCGCCCTGAGCTCCGCCGCGGCAAAACTGTAGGCCTTGTTGAAATCCCCGCCGCGAAACGCCGCGAGCTGCGCCTCGATCACCGCGATGACCGCCTTCCGCACCTCCGGTTTGCTCGCCCGCAGGCCCTCGTCCGCCGCGCCGCGCACGAGCGCACCCGCAAAACCCGCGAGAAGCAGAAGGGTCAGCCAGCGTTTCATGGGCGCCGAACATGCAGCAACCCGCCGCCAGTGCAACCAGCGAGCCACCGCCGTCGGGCGCTACTTCGCCGCCAGCACTTCGCGCAGCGTGCGCGTGAAATCCGCCATCCGGTAGGGCTTCGGCACCGCGCTCCGGAAACCATGTTCCCGGAAATTCGCCATCACCGGGTCGCTCGAATACCCGCTCGACACGATGCCGCGCGCGCCCGGGTCGAGTTTCAGGATTTCCTGCATCGCCGCCGCGCCACCCATCGCGCCGGGCACGGTGAGGTCCATGATCACGAGGTCGAACGGCTCGCCGCGCATCTGCGCGAGGGCGAACTCGCGCACGGCCTCCCCCCCGTCCCGCGTGACCGTCGGTTGCAGCCCGAGTCGCTTCAACAGCGCCGCCGTCATCTCGCGGATCGGCTCCTCGTCGTCCATGAACAGCACGCGCCCGCCCAGCTGGTCGAACGGCGCCGCTGAACTGCCCGCCGGCGGCGGTTCCACCCTGGCCACCGGCAGCCACAGATGAAACGTCGAGCCGCGCTCCACCTCCGATTCGACCGCCACGTGGCCGCGATGCTTCTGCACCACGGAAAACACCGTCGCCAGCCCCAGCCCCGTGCCAAACTCCTTGGTCGTGAAAAACGGCTCGAAGATGCGCGCCAGATTTTCGCGCGAGATGCCGCAACCGGTGTCGCTCACGGACAGCTTGACGTAGTCGCCGGCCGCGAGGGGCGGCACCGCGCCCGCTTCGACGCGGTCGTTGCGCAAGGCCAGCCGGATCACGCCGCCCCCGGGCATCGCATGCACCGAGTTCAGCACGAGGTTCTGCACGACCTGGCCGATCTGGCCCTTGTCCGCGTCGGCCGGCCGCAGATCCTCGGCGATGTCGAACTCGCACCGCACCGGCGAGCCGTGCAGCGCAAACTCGGCCGCCTCGCGCACGACGTCGGGCAGCAGCACCGCCGTGCGCACCGGATCGCCGCCGCGCGCAAACGTGAGCAGCTGCTGCGTGAGCTCCTTGGCCCGGATCGTGCCGCGCTCCGCCTCCTTCAGCCAGCGCCCGCCGGCCACCCGCGTCGCCTCATCGTTCAACGCGAGCGTCAGGTTGCCCATGATGATCGCGAGCAGGTTGTTGAAATCGTGCGCGATGCCGCCCGCCAGCACCCCCACCGACTCCAGCTTCGAGGCGCGCAACATCTCCTCCTCCAGCCGCGATCGCGCCGTCACGTCGCGCAACACCAGCACGGCGCCCAGTCCCCGGCCCGTCGCATCGCGCACCGGCGCGCACCGGCCTTCGACGAGGCGCGCCGCCCCGTCGCGCGGCCGCAACGCCGCCCCCGGCGGCAGGTCGACCGGCTGGCCCGCCACCACCGAGGTCGCGATCGGCGCGATGATCGGGTGGTCCGTCTTCGCATCGCACAACACGCATACATCCGCCAGCGGCCGTCCGACCGCGGTCGCCGGCGGCCAGCCCGTGAGCGCGCCCGCCGCGTCGTTGATGAACTGCACGATGCCCGCCGAATCCACGGTGAACACACTCTCCGTCATCGCCCGCAGCGTCACCGCGAGCCGCTCGCTCTCCGCCGCAAGCGCCGCCTCGGCCGATTTCACCGCCGTGAGATCGATCAACGCGAGCTGCGTGCGCTCACCGCGCGGCCGCCCGGCCACCTGCGGCATCCACCAGCGCGCGTAGACGCGCCGCTGCGCCCCGGCGAGCGTCGTGATGGTCGTCTCGCCCTCGATCTCCCCGCGTCCGGCCCACACGGCCAGCAGCGCCTGCCGCCGCAGCTCCAGCGCCTCCGGGGAGAAAATCCGCGGCAACGCCCCGCGCACCTCGTCGAGGTTGTGCGCGCCCAGCAGCTTGAGCGCCGCCGCATTGAGGCCGGCGAGGGGCAGGTGCGCGATGATGCTCCGGGCCTCGCCCGCGTGGGCGAGCAGCCACGCCCCGAGATCCGTGACCCCCTCGGCCCGCAGTTGCTCGAGCCGCTTCATGGTGTCGAGCGAGTTGAGCTCGACGATCCCCACCGGCGAGTTTTCGAAGAGCATCCGGTAGCGCACCTCGCTCGCGCGCAACTCCAGTTCGGCCCGCTTGTGCGCCGTCACGTCGGACGCGAAGCCCTGCAGATACGCGAGCCGGCCGGTGCCGTCCCGCACCGCGCGCACGTTTTCCGAGATCCAGATCGTCGATCCGTCCGGCCGGCGCACCGCCGACTCGAAATTCGTCACCCGGTCGTTGCTCCCGAGCAGGGCGAAAAACTCCTGCCGCCGCGACGCCGACAGATAAAGCTGCGCCATCTCGGCCGGGGTCAGCCGCAGCAGCTCGGCCGGCCTGACGTAGCCGAGCATGCGGGCCATCGCCGGATTGGCCCGCAGGAACCCGCCCTCCGGCCGGCTCTCGTAGACGCCCTCGATGCCATGCTCGAACAAACCGCGGTAGCGCTCCTCCGTCTCGCGCAGCTCGCGCGTCCGCGCCCGCCACGCCCGCACCAGCCACCAGCCCAGCAGGACCACGGCCGCCGCCAGCACGCCCGCCAGGGCGTATCGGGGCCCGGGGGCGATCGCGACCGGCAGCGACACGGGATTCGGAAACATCATGTCAGTGGAGCCGCCGCCACCAAACCCGCCGCCCTCCGCCTTGTCGAGGGGCAAAGCCCGCACCGCGCCCCCGTATCACCCGCCGCTTGACTTCGCCGCGCCCTTGCGCGGCCTTCGCCCGATGCCCCCGCTCCTCCGCTCCGCCAACGCGGCCGACGTGCCGCTCATCCTCGATTTCATCCGCGCCCTGGCCGACTACGAAAAACTCTCCGCCGAAGTCACGGCCACCGCGGCGCAACTGCGCGCCACGCTCTTCCCGGCGGACGGCGCGCCGGTCGCGCACTGCGTGCTTGCCTTCGCCGCCGACGGCGCCCCCGCCGGCTTCGCGCTCTATTTTTTCAACTACTCGACGTTCCTCGCCCGGCCCGGCCTTTACCTCGAGGATCTGTTCGTGAAACCCGAGTTCCGCGGCCGCGGCTACGGCAAGGCCCTGCTGCTGCACCTCGCCCGCCTCGCCGTGCGGCGCGGCTGCGGCCGCATGGAATGGAGCGTGCTCGACTGGAACCAGCCCGCGATCGAGTTCTACGAATCACTCGGCGCCCGCCGCCTGAAGGAGTGGCAGATCTGCCGGCTCACCGGTGCAGCGCTCGCGCAATACGCGTAGCACACCGCGGAAAACCTTTCCCTTTCCCCGTCCTCCCCGACTTTTGTCGGTCGGTTTTGGAGAAGAGGCAGGACGAAGAGAGAGGATTTCCCATGAAGCTCCCGTTGTTCTGGATCGACGCGTTCACCGACCGGCCGTTCGGCGGCAACCCCGCCGCCGTCGTGCCGCTCGACGCCTGGCCCGACGACGCCCTCATGCAACGCATGGCGTTCGAACACGGCCTGTCGGAGACGGCGTTCCTCGTGCGCACCGGCGGGGCGCGCTTCCACCTGCGCTGGTTCACCCCGCGCATCGAAATCGATCTCTGCGGCCACGCGACGCTCGCGAGCGCGCACGCGTTGTTCGCCGAACTCGGACAGGATGGCGACGGCGTGATCTTCGACACGCGCTCCGGGTCGCTCGGCGTCACGCGCCGCGCGGACGGAAAGCTCGAGATGGATTTCCCCTCGCGTCCCGCCGCGCCCGCCGCGCCGCCCGAGGCGCTCGGGCGCGGGCTCGGCCGCACGCCGGAATCGACGGCACGCAGCGAGCGGATGTGGCTCTGCCTCTACCCGACCGCGGATGACGTGCGCGCGCTGCGCCCGGATCACGCGGCGCTCGCCGCGGTCACGCCCGGCCGGATCATCGTGACGGCACCGGGGCGCGACTGCGATTTTGTCTCGCGCTTCTTCGCGCCCGAAGCCGGCATCACCGAGGATCCGGTCACCGGCTCGGCGCACTGCACCCTGATGCCGTATTGGGCCGCGCGGCTCGGGCGCACCGCGCTCCACGCGCGGCAGGTATCGGCGCGCGGCGGCGAGCTGTGGTGCGAACTCGCGGGCGACCGGGTGCGGATGCAGGGACGCGCGGTGACCTATCTGCGCGGCGCGGTTTCCTGCTGAACCCGGCCTGCGCACTGGGCGTGAATCAGGAACTGGACCCGCGGTGAGCCCAGCCCGGCGCTTCAGCGCTGGGTTTGGGGTTCATCGTCGGGGCAGAGTCCCGTGAGGGACGGCAGAGTCCGTCTGTCGTCCCTCACGGGACTCCGTGCTTTCGGCCCGCGAGCCCAGCGCCGAAGCGCTGGGCAATGCTCGGTCCTCGCTGCGCGAGACTGCGGTTGCTCAAAGTCTGATTTGCGCCCCTGCGCAATCCCCGCGCGATTTTTGTTTTGCGCCAGCGGGGCGTTTCGTTGGGTTTTTCGGGCATGTCCGCCGTGCCCCCGCCCACCGAGGCCCTAGCCGAGCTCGCCGAAGTGCTCGGCGACGACAATGTGAAGACGCTCGTCCGGACTTTTCTGCGGGACTTCCCCGCCTCGCTCCGCGAGCTGCAATCCGGCGATCGCAAGAACCGCCACCGCGTCGCCCACAGCATGAAGAGCAATTCGCGCCTCATGGGGGCGCAGGCGCTTTCCCAGCGCATGGCCGGGCTCGAAGCCCGGCTCGAAGGGGCCGTCGGCGACGATGTCACCCCGCAGGATATCGCGGCGATCACGCTGGAGTTCGAGGACATCGCCCGCCCGTTGCGCGCCTTCGTGGACGCATGAGGACCGCGGCGCGCCGGCCGCCGGTCCGGCGGTGAAATTCGCGCTTCGCTCCGTATCCAGTCTTCGGAGCCCCGCCCTCCGCACCCCGTCAGGTGTCGACCAGCCCGACCGAGATGCACCAGCGCGTGAGGCTGGCGACCTCGCGCACGCCGACTTTTTCCATGATGTTGGCGCGGTGTTTCTCCACCGTGCGCACGGAGAGATTGAGCTGCGCGGCGATTTCCTTGGACATCTGGCCGGCGGCCACGAGCTTCGCGATCTCCTGCTCGCGCTCGGTGAGCGGCACATCCAGCGGCTTCGGCGGCGCCACCAGACCCGGCCGGCCGCCCCCCTTGGCGCGCACCTTCGAAGCAAAAAACATTCCGCCCGCCCGCACCGTCTCCACCGCGCTCAGCACGTATTCGATCGGCTCGGTCTTGTCGACATAGCCGTTGACGCCGATCGCCATCAGCTCCGCCGGCAGGCGCTCGCTCGGGTGGGCCGTGATCACGAGGATCTTCATGTCGGGCAGCGCGCGCCGCACTTCCCGGGCGATGTCGAGCCCGTTCATGTCCGGCAGCATCAAATCCACCACGAGCATGTCCGGCTTGTCCTTCAGGCAGAAATCCAGCCCCGGCTTCCCCAGCCCGAATTCCCCGACGACCGTGATCCCCTTCACCTTGCCCAGCGTGAGCAGGATCAGTTGACGAAACATCGTCTCATCTTCGATCAGGGCGACGCGGAGGTTACGCATTGGGCGGAAAAATCGGGTAGCTACGCATTACTGCTTTGACACTCTCCGCACTTCTACGGATGCGCGGCAAAACAATAATGCTTAATGTGATGATTGAGACAATTCCCATGCTGCAACCGGAGTTCAAGCACACTTTGACGGCTCGCCCTTTCCGCCCCACCCTCCCAAACCGGTGGGACGACCACCCCTGATCGATGGCTGACGAAGGCAAAGTTTCCAACCGCGCACATATCCTCATCGTCGAGGACTCGTCGGTCTTTCGCGAGATGCAGAGCCTGCTGTTCCGGCAGGCGGGCTACGCGGTGTCGGCCCACGAGCACCCGCGGACCGCCCTCGCGGCCGCCCGGGAGCGCCACTTCGATCTCGTCGTGATCGACTACGAACTGCCCGGGATGAACGGCCAGCAGTTCATGCACGAACTCCGGAAGATCGTCCCGGCGATCCACGTCATCTTCGTCTCCGGTTCGCTCACGCTCGAACTCGCCATCCAGCTCAGCCGGGAGGGCGTCGCCGGCATTTTCAACAAGCCCGCGAATCCGAAAAACCTCATCGAGAAGATCAACGACACGCTCTACCGCACGGCACCCCGGGACGCGGCCCAGCCGGCCAAAGGCTCGCTCTCCCCCCTCCCCGCCGCCCGCCGCGCCGGTTCCAACGCCCCCTTTGCCGCCGCCACCACCGCCACGCCCAGCGAGCCGTCCGCCGGCGATCTGGCCTATTCGCCGCGCCATTTCCTCGGTCAGTCGGACGCCTTCCGCGAACTCACCCACCGGCTCTGGAAGGTGCGCGATTTCCGCACCGCCCTCCTGCTCCAGGGCGAGCCGGGCAGCCCGTTCGAGGCCATCGCCCGCGATCTCGCCGAGACCTCCATCTTTCGCGACGGGCCGGTCATGACCTGCCGCGCGGAGGAGTTCGACACCGCGCATCTGCTCGAAGTGCTCGCCCCCACGCTGCTCGCCCAGGACGCCGGCACGCTGGTGGTCACGGGCGTCGAGACGTTCACGCCGGCCCAGCAGAAAATCCTGCAGACGCTGCTGGCCAGCCGGGAGATGTTCCAGCCGTTCGCCCGGCGCTTCCGCATCGTCCTCGCGGCCGCGGCCAGCCTCGCCGACCTCGCGGACAACGGCCAGTTCAACGACACCCTTTTCTACAAGATCAGCACCGTCACGATCAACGTGCCGCCGCTGGGTGAACTGCGCGGCGACATTCTGCCCAACGTCCGCCGGCTCCTCGACGAACGCGCGCTCGCCGCAGAAAAGCCGCAGCCCTATTCGCTCACCACCGCGGCGGCCACATGGCTCGAATCGCAGCCGTGGCCCGGCAACTTTGATCAACTGGTCCGCGTGGTGCTCGCCGCCGCCGGACCGGCCGGCGGCGAAATCGACGAGGCCGCATTGGCAGCCGCGCTGCGCCACACCGCCGCCGCCCCGCGCCAGACCCGCTCGCCGTTTGTCGCAAAACCGGCCGCCCCCCCGCCACCGGCGCCGGCCATCGCCTCGCCCGTCGTCTCCGCCCATGTCGTCGAAACCACGACCGCCCCTGCGGCCGTGGCCGCACCGTCCCGGGCGGTTCGCCCGGCCGCGCCCCTCACGGCACGCGCGCTCTTCCGAACCGAGCCAAAGGGCTACAGCTTCGCCCTGCGCCTGGCCGAGATCCTCGCCACGGCCGACGCCCGCGCCCGCGGTTGAAGGTGGGAGGGGCGCATCTCAGTTTTCTGACTGAGGCGGGACGCCTCAGCCACGTGGACGAGGCCTCCCGCCTCGTCGATTACAGAAAAGTGAAATGCACCCAGGTGGGAGAAGCCACGCGCATTCCCCTTGAATCATCGCCCGAGCGGACCACGCTCCGAAGCCCGGCCAGTCAGAGCCACGCGTAAGACCCGGCCGGGCATCACTCGTCCGTCATGTCATTTCGTCCGTCCTCCGAAAGTCGCCCGCCCGGCCGCGGCGCCGTCCTGCTGACCGCGCCGGCCGAGGGCGCGGTGCGGCAGCCCGACGGGCAGCGCGCCGCGGTGGTGCCGCTCTCCTTTCTCACCGATCTGCGCGAGGCCCTGGGCCACGAATTCGGCGCCAGCGCGCGTCACATCTGTTACTGCACCGGTTTCGACTGGGCGCTGCGCGACATGGTGCGGGTCGGCCAGCGCCTGCGCGGCGAACCCGGCGGCGGCGGGCGCGACCTCTGGCAGATGGATGCAAAACCCGTTCTCGATACCTGGTGGGGGCCGCTCGACGCGGCTGGCTGGGGCGCATGCCGCTTCACGCGGCTGCCGCGCGGCATCATCCTCGCCGAGGTCACGCACACCGCCACCGCCGCCGCGCGCCGCGAGCAAGCCGAGGCCGCGGCAACGCCTCCCACGGAACCGGCCTGCGATCTTTACGCCGGGCTCTTTGCCGGCGCCCTCAGTTTTTTCGAGCGGGCCGAACGCCACGCCGTCGAAGTGCAATGCGCCGCCCTGGGCTTGCCACACTGCCTTTTTGTCGCCGGCGCCTCCCCGGAAATCGACCAGGTCGAGGCTTGGCGCCACCTGCGCCTTCCGGCGGAGGAAGTCCGGCAGCGCCTCACCGCCCTCGGCCATGTCTCCGCCTGACGCCACCTCGCTGCCCTCGGAAATCGACCGGCTCTTCGCGGCGCGGGCGCTGGCGCCGGCCGCCGTCGCCGGTGGACTGCGCACCGTCACCGGCGATCCCATGGTGGCGATCAGCGAGAATTTCGCCCACGCCCTCCGCCGGGTGGTCCACGCCGAGAAACCCGGCCGTTGGTCGCACGTGCTCGGACAGACCGGCTCCGCGCACGGCCGCAAGCTCGCCGCCGCGCTCGAGCGCGAGTTTGTCGCCCTCGGCCAGCCCCCTTTGGGCGAGCAGCCCCTCGAAACCTGCGTCCTGTTGATCGAGCGCCATTTCGCGACCCAGGGCTGGGGCATTCTCCGCCTCGACCTCAGTGATGCCGGCAGCTACGGCTTCGTCGTCGCCCGCCTCAGCCACAGCTACTTCGTGGCCGCCCTGCCCGACGCCGAGCAGTTTACCGACGCGCTGCCGTCCGGCTTGCTGCAAGGGTTCTTCGAGCACGTCAGCGGCCAGCAACTCGCCTGTATCGAGGTCGGCTGCGCCCGCCGCGGCCCGCCCGCCGGAGCGGGCGGGCCTCACTGCACGTTCGTGATCGCCGCGCCGGAGCTGCTCGCTCCGATCCGGCCCCTCATCGGCCAGCAGCCCGCCGACACCATTCTCGCGCGACTCCGCGTCTAGGGTTGCGACCCCGAGGGTTCGTGACAGGCAGCCGCGGGCGCCACGTCGCATGCCTCATGCGTCGCCGCACCAGCCGCCGCCGCCGCGGCGCGCCTCCGCGTGCAACCACCGGCGCAAAGCCCGGAAGTCTTCGGGCAGAAACACGCCGCGGTCGCGCCGGAAATCCGCCGCCCCCGCGCGCCACTCGTTTGCCACCATCACCTCGTGCGCCTCCGCCGGGAGCGCGACCCAATGCGGACAATCCACGCAATGCGTCCCGCTCACGCGCCCCCGCACCCGCTTCAACTCCTGCCGCCGGCACCCGCCGTCGGCCGCGACCTCGCGCCACGAATCGCGGCACACCTTGAACTCCGGATAAAAACACGCCTTCACGAGCTGCTTCGCCGCGTTCGCGAGCCATTCATCCGTCGCGCCTCCCACCACCCGCGCCACCAGCGCCGCGCACTCCTCCTCCGCCATCCCGCCGGGCGCTCCGCTCTCGTGCGCCGCCAGCGGTCGCGGCAGCCCGCGCTCCCCGACGATCGACCACAGGCGCGCGCCGAACGCCGCCATTTCCGCGTCCGGCGGCGCCGTCCGCCCGTTCTGCGCGAAAAACCGCGTCAGCACCGCGCCGACCAACCGCGAAAATTCTTTCTCCGCCTCATCCATCGCCCGCAGCCCGCCCCAATCCTCTGCGTCTGTCAACGCCCCGCCGCCCCCATCACCCACCACGGGTGTAACAGGAAGTGAGGTCAGGAAACCGAGGCCGTGGGTGTAGCGGCGGGATTCGGACG
>JACRKC010000087.1 GCA_016235555.1 Verrucomicrobiota bacterium | reverse complement strand
TGCGCGATGCCGGCGGGGTTCGGCGACCCCGCCCTGCATTACGCCACGCGCTCGACGATGAGCGGCGGGGGCGTCGGGCGCTTCGGCGCAAGGCGGTAGGCGTTCTTGAAATATTCGAGCGCCTGCTCGCACTTCGCCTCGTCGTTGTAGTGGATCATCATCAGCGGCTCGCCCTGCTTCACCTGCGTGCCGACCTTCTTGATCTCCGAGACGCCGACCGCGTGGTCGACCTTCGGATGGTGGCCGTGATTACCGTGGTTGCCGTGATTCCCATGCGTGCCGTGGTTGGTGGTCACTTCGGCGCCGGCGCCGAGCAGGTGCACGCCGCGGGCGATCATCGCGGCGTTGATCGTGTGGACGTAGCCGCGCTTGGGCGCGGGCAGCTTGCGGATGTGGCGCGCCTGCGGGAATTTTTCCGGGTGATCGATGAAGCTCGTATCGCCGCCCTGCGCGCGCACGAGATCCTTGAATTTCTCGAGCGCCGAGCCGTCGGTGAGGTGGCGCTGCACGGTCTGTTTGGCCGACAGCGTGGAGCCCGCGACGCCCGCGAGGCGCACGATCTCCATGCCGAGCTTGAGGACGAGATCCTTCATGTCCTCCGGGCCCTCGCCCTTGAGGAGTTGGATCGCTTCCTTGATTTCGAGGGAGGTGCCGACTGTGTCGCCGAGCGGCTGGTTCATGTCGGTGACGAGCGCGACACAGCGGCGCTTCATCGAACGGCCGACGCGCGTCATGGAGCGCGCGAGTTGTTTCGCCTGCTCGAGATCCTTGATGAAGGAGCCGTTGCCCCACTTCACGTCGATCACGAGGCCTTCGGAACCTTCGGCCAGTTTCTTGGAGAGCACCGAGCCGGTGATCAGCGGGAGGCTCGGAATGGTGCCGGTCTCCTTGCGGAGTGCGTAGAACTTGGCCTCGACGGGCGCGAGGTCCTCGGTCTGCGCGACGATCGCACCGCCGATCTTGGCGAGTTGGGAGGAGAAATGCTCGTTGGTGTGCTGGCTCTTGAAACCGGGGACGGCGGCGAGTTTTTCGAGCGTGTTGATGACGTAGTCGTGCTCGACGCCGCACATCATCGGGACCACGACGCCGCTGGCCATCGCGAGCGGCACGAGCACGAGCGCGGTTTTGTCGCCAACGCCACCGGTGGAGTATTTGTCGATCTTCGGCTTGGCGATGTGGGACAGATCGATCACCTCACCCGAGAGCATCATCTCCTCGGTGAGGTCCGCCGTCTCCTGCGCCGACATGCCCGAGAAGTAGATCGCCATCGCGAGCGCCGCGAGCTGGTGCTGCGGCATTTCGCCGTCGAGCGTGCTGTCGATGATGTAGCGAATCTCTTCCTGAGTGAACTCGCCACCGTCGCGCTTCTTTTCGATCAGGAACTCGAAAGTCGGCTTGATGAAACGACGGGTCGGAATGTTGCGTTTGCTAGTCATGAGTAGTGCTGAGGGAGAAACAGGCGAGCGCCTGTCGGCATAAAAGTTTTCGAGCACACCGGACGCTGTAAAAAAGTCGAGCCAAAACTCGCCACCTCCGAGGCCGACTTGATGCGCTAACCCGCTACCCTGAAACGCCTTCCTTCGCTCAAATGTTACTTGGCACGGCCGCTGTCTGCCACCCACCGGGCGATGATCGCGCGCTCCATGTCGGTCATCTGCGTGGCATTGGCCAGGGGCATGGTGCGGGTGGCGACCACCTGTTGGAAGATACGCTGGCTGTTCTGGTTAATCGCATCGGCCGTGGTCAGAACGACCCCCGCAGGCGGTTGCGTAAGCCCTTGAAACGTGGGGACGGGTGAATGACACGTCACGCAACGCTGCCCGACGATGGCGCGCACCTGATCGAGGGTCACCGGGCCTTCGACTCTCGGCAACGGCGGGAGGCGCGGGACGGTCCACCACGCCACCGCCGCGAGGAGCACCGCGCCCATCGCGGGGTAACGCCATTCGAGCACGCCCTTGTGGCGGCGGTTGAAAAAGTGCCGGATGCTCACGCCCGCCGCCGCCATCAACGTCAGAATCGCCCACGCGTGCCTGTGCGCGAACGTCGAAGCGTAGTGGTTGCTGATCATGATGAACAGCACCGGGAGCGTGAAATAATTGTTGTGCACGCTGCGCTGCTTCGCGCGCTTGCCGTCCATCGCATCGGGCGCGCGACCCGCGCGCATCGCCTCCACCATACGCCGCTGGCCCGGGATGATGATCATGGCGACGTTGGCGACCATGATCGTGCCGATCGACGTGCCCACGTGGATGAACATCGCGCGCCCGCCGAAGACGCGGCCGAGGCCCCACGCAAGCGCCGTCATCAGCGCAAAGATGACCGCGCCCAGCAGCGCATCGTTTTTCCCCAACGGCGAACGGCATAACCCATCGTAAACGATCCACGACCCCACCATGCTCGCAAACCCGACGCCCACTGCCTGCCATGGCGTGAGCGCCATGAGCGACGGCTCGACCATCATCACCTGCGCGCGCAGCCAGTAAACCACGACGAGCAGCGCCGTGCCCGAGAGCCACGTCGTGTAGGCTTCCCACTTGAACCAGTGGAGTTTTTCCGGGAGTGCCGCGGGGGCGACGGCGTATTTTTGCGGATTGTAGAAACCGCCGCCGTGCACGGCCCACAGCTCGCCGGCCACGCCCTTCTTCGCCGCCTCGGAGCCGGGTGGCGGCGGCTCGAGGGAGTTGTCGAGCCAGATGAAATAGAACGACGACCCGATCCACGCGATGCCCGCAATCACATGCAACCAGCGCAGGAGCAGACCGAGGAATTCGAGCAGGTGGGCGTCCATCGCCATGCGCCGTAGCCAATCGCGCACCACCTCCGCCGCAAGCCTGCGATCAGTTCTTCATCCGCATCACCCACAGGATGCCGCCGAGCACGTGTTTTTGGAAATTGGGATCGGAGTAGTATTCGATCTTGTGACCGAGCGCCGTGTAGAACTCGCGGCCGCCATCGTATTCCTGGCACCAGGCCAGCGGGAAGATGCCGCCGAACTGCTTGCCCGGATCGGTCTCGGTGGCCTTCGGGTCCTTGAGCGGTCCGTATTCGCCCGCGAGGATCACGTGCATGCGCGGGTTCATGTTGTCGGTGTAGTAAAACTCGTCCGCCCACTGCCACGTCGCACCGAGATGCGCGGCCGAAGGGTGTTTCTGGTCGAGCACCTGGATGGTGAACGGCTGGAGCGGCGGGTGGCGGCGGAACTTCGCGCCGAGCACCGCCCAGAAATACGGCCAGTTGCGCTCCGAACCTGACGCCGAGTGGATGCCGACGAAGCCGCCGCCGCGTTGCACGAAACGCTTGAACACCGCGCGCTGCTCTTCGTTCTCGAACGCCTCGTTGTTCGAGTTCGAGAAGACGAGCGCCTGGTATTGCTTCAGGTTTTCCTCGGTGAAAACCGAGGGCTTGTCCGAGGCGTCGACGGTGAAACCGTTTTCGCGGCCGAGCTTCCGGATCATCTCGATGCTCGTGGCGATGTTGTCGTGCACATAGCCCTTGCCGTCTTTCGTGTAGTTGCGCGTGTAGACGAGCACGCGCTTGTCGGCGGCAGCGAGTTCAAGGGTCGCCGCGAGGGCGAAGCAGAGGAGGAGGAGCTTTTTCATGGGGCAAAAACCAATTTGGGCGTCCGCCAGCCCGGGAGCAACCTCCGTTCAGCCGCGCGCGGCCACGATGCGTTCGCCCAGCTCGCCCACGCTCGCCATCACGAAATGCGGCGGCGGCTGCGCGGCGGCGGCATCGGCGGCGGTCGCCTCGCCCGTGAGCACCAGCACGCCCACCGCGCCGGCGCGGTGCGCCATGAGCATGTCGGTGTAGATGCGATCGCCGACCATGCCGATCTGCTCGGCGCGCAGTTGATGCCGCGCCATGATGCCCGTGAGCATCGAGGGATCGGGCTTGCCGAATACGCGATCGGGCGCGCGGCCCGCCGCTTTCTCGAGCGCGGCGCAAATCGAACCGCAGTCGACCAGGACGTTGGGCTGGTCGGTCGGGCACACGAAGTCCGGATTCGTCGCGATGAAGGGTTTGCCCTGCTTGATCCACCACGCCGCGCGGCAGAGCTTCGCGTAGGTGAGCGTCAGATCGAAACCCACGAGCACGGCGTCCGGCTCGTCTTTCGGATCATCGGCGGTGAGCGTGAAACCCGCGGCGGCGAATTCCGCAGCCATGCTCGGCGTGCCGAGCATGAACAACCGGCGCAGGTCCGGGCGCTCACGGCGCAACCAGTCGATCGTCGCGAGCGCCGACGTGTAGATCTGATCCGGCGCGCATTCGATCCCGAGCTTGGCGAGGTTCGCCCGGTAGTCGGCGGCGCTCTTCGAGGGGTTGTTCGTCAGGAACGTGCAACCGACGCCGGCCCGGCGCATCTGCTCGAGAAACGGGCGCGAAAACGGGAACAGCGTCCCGCCCTTGTAGATCGTGCCATCGAGATCGAGCGCGAGATGGGCGAGTTGGCGGAGGCGTTGGATTGCGGCGAAGTCTGGCGACATCGGAAAAGCAAAAGGACAGTTTCAGCCTTGGTTTGTCATTCTGAGCGCAGCGAAGAATCCATTTTGAACTGCGCCACCATTTCCGGCAGTGAAACTCCTGCTGGATTCTTCGCTGCGCTCAGAATGACAAGGCATGGGTGAGCGGAGGCTTTTCACTTCGTCGCCCCGTAGCCGTGCGCCTTGGCCGGCCACGCGAGGACGAAGAAGAACGTGCCCACCGCACCCATCGCGAGCAGCGCGCCAAACGCGACGTCCCAGCCCGATCGGTCGACGAGCTGGCCCAGCCAGCGACCCGACACCAGCGTGCTCGCATAGGCGAAGAGTCCGGTGAAGCCCGCCGCCGTCGCGGCGGCGCGGCGCGTGGCGAGATTGGCCGCGGTGATGCCGATGAGCGCCTGCGGTCCGTAGATGAAGAAACCCGAGGCGCCGAGCAGCACCGCCGCCGCGGTCAGCGACGAGCCGAACTTCCAGAACGCGAGCAGCGACACCGTCGCGCCGACCATGCAGAACACGCACGTGCGCGCGCCGCGCCCGCCGAACACTTTGTCGGTCAGCCAGCCCGCGATCAGCATCCCGACCACACCCGACACCTCGAAGCCCGCGACGATCCACGTCGAGTGCTCGAGTTTGAAATGTTTCATCTCCTTCAGCAGCGTCGGACCCCAGTCGAGCACCGCGAAGCGCAGGATGTAGACGAAGAAGTTCGCGAGCGAAATCCACCAGATGTGGGGATTCATGAACACATGCCGGCGCACGAAGCTTTTGTATTCCGCCGAGTTCTTGTCCTCACCGTGCTTGCCGGTGTCGCCCTCCACCACGATCTCCGGCAGCCCCACCGACGACGGCGTGTCGCGCAGCATGAGAAACAAAATCACCCCCGCGAGCGTGCAGAGGATCGCCGGACCGTGGAAACTCCAGCGCCATCCGAAGTGCGACGCGAAATAGCCGCACGCCACCACCGCCACCGCGCCGCCGATGGAGTGCGAGGTGTTCCAGATCGACATCTTCGTCGCGAGCTCACCGGGCGGGAACCAGTGCGTCATCAACCGGCAGCACGGGGGGAAGCCCATGCCCTGCACCCAGCCGTTCACCATCCAGGCCACGCCAAACCACAGCACCTCGGTGCCGAAGCCGAAAAAGATGTTGGCCACGACCGAAAGCATGAGCCCGGCGACCATGAAATAGCGGGCGTTGGCGCGGTCGGCCCACATGCCGTTGACGAAGCGCGACACGCCGTAGAGCAGACCGTGCAGCGTGAGGAACGTGCCGAGGTGCACCTTCGTGATGCCGAGTTCCGCCTGCATGCCGGGCATGGCCACGCTGAGGTTTTTGCGGACGAAATAGAACGCCGCATAACCGAACATCGTCGCGATGAGCGTGCGGTATTGCCAGTAGCGAAAACGATCGGCGGTAGCCGAATCGGTCGGGGTTGTGGTGGGGTTGGTCATCTGCGGTTCGGTTGGACTCGGCGTTTTGTAGCGGCCGATCCTTCGCCAAGCTCAGGACAAGCTGCAAGGAGGCCGGTTTGCTCGTCCCCCGCCTCGTCACCTCGGCGTCTACCGGGCGTTGTGTGCTGCAAATCGGCGTTCATCACTTTCTGGTTTCCGCCGCAAAGAGTCCGTCGAGCGCTGGCTCGAGCGTGCCCGTGCGCACCGCGAGATCCAAGACCGTGAAGCGACGGCGAATGCGTTGGGCCCGCCGGAAGCTCTCGCGCAACCGCGTCCGCGTGATGCCGATTTCCTCGGACTCCACCGGCGCCCCGACCGCCCGCAGGCGGCGCACCACCTCGACGTGCGGCAGCAACTGGGCCGCCAGGCGCGCGCGGGTTTCCGGCCACACCTCGCGCAGGCGCACGAGCTGGGCGCGCAAGGCGTCCGCCGTGACGTGCTTCGCGCGCATCTCGGTGACCGCCGTCGCCACGAAATCGTCCCGCGCAAACATCGCACGCGTCTCCGCCTCCACCGCCTCGACCACCGGCCATTGCGCCACACAGCGCTCGACGTCGAGCCGCTCGAACGGCTGCTGCAGGATTTGCTCGTAGAAGGCCGTGATCGCCGCGGTCGCCACGCCGACTTTGAAGCCGTGCGACGGCGCCTCGCCGTTGTGCGTGTGGTGTTCCATGTCCCACAGGTGGCTGAATTGGTGCTCCGCCCCCGAGGCCGGCCGGCTCGACTTCGACCACTGCATCGCAAACCCGCCGAGCATCAACCCCTCGATCAGCGGCGTGATCGCCCCCGCCGCCCCCGCGCGCGCTCCCGCCGGATCGGCGAGCGCCTCACGCAGGCCGCCTTGCACGATCGACCACGCGCGCAGATCGATCGGTTCGACGCCGAGCGCGTCGGCCAGAATCCAGTCCGCGCCCGCGGTGACCTTCGCGAGCAGGTCGGCGTAGCCCGACGCGGTCATCCACGGCGGCGCGCGTCGGATCACCTCGGTGTCGGCGACGACCGCGCGCGGCGCCGGGCAATCGAAGGTCTGTTTTGCTCCGCGAAACGTGATCGAAGCGCCGAACGCCGTGTAGCCGTCCATCGAGGCCGCGGTGGCGACGCACATGTAAGCGCGCCCCACGCGATGCGCCGCGAGCTTGGCCAGATCGTTGAGCGTGCCGGCCCCGACGTTGACCGGGATCGCGTCATGGGTGCGCAGCGCCGCTTCCAGTTGTTCGACGAAGCGATACTCCGCATACAACCCCGGATCATCAAAGACGAACGGCGGCGCACCCTCGAGCCCCGCCGCCACGAGCGAAGCGCGCACCGCGTCGCCCGCGACCGCCATCGTCTGCCGGTCGGCGACGACGACAGCCCGGTGTCCGGGAAACTGCGCGCGGAACACCTCCGGCACGCGCGGCAGCACGCCCGGGCCGAGGACGAGCGCCCGGGTTTCCCGGGCGGAAGCCAGCGCGGCCTCCAGCGATAGTTTCTCCGCCGTTGGAATCGCAGTCGCAGTCACTTCTTGGTTTTCCGTTTGGGTTTGGCGGCCACGGAGGCCGTGGCGGAATTGGACGCGGTCGCCAGCAACACGCCGGCCCCGCCTTCGTCGATCACGAGTGATTTGATCAGGCCGCCGCGGATGGCCGCGAGGATCGCCGCCGTCCGGTCGCTGCCGGAGACGACGCCGATCACCCGGGGGATCCGGCGAAGCTGCTCGACCCGGACGCTCATCACCCGGTCGCTCCACGCCGTCTCGCACTCTCGGCCATCCGCATCGATGAACCGGCCGCACACCTCGCCGACCGCGCCCGCGCGCTCGAGCTCGGCAATCATCGGCTCCTTGAGCACGCCGCGCTCGACGAACACGGAGTTCTGCAACGTGCCGAGCCCCACGAGCGCGACGTTGGCCCGCTCGAGATTTTCGTCGACCGAGCGGACCTGCTCGAGCGCCAGCAGCGCATCGCGCGTGCGTTTCTCCGCGATGAACGCCGGCGCATTGAGCGCGAGAAAGATTCCGCCCAGGCGTTGCGCCATGACCCGGCCGATCTCCTGGGCATCGAACACGCTCACGTTGGAATCGACGCTTCCCATCGCCTGCACGACGGTGAGGCTCTTGGTGCGGGACTGCGGCAGATGATGCACCAGATCGTGAATCGTGCGCCCGCCCGCCAGCGCCACGATGTCGCGCGGCTGGATCAGCGCATCCACCGCATCGGCCCCAAAATGTCCGACGGCGCGGCGGACATCGGCGGCCTCGGTCCCGCCACCCGCCTTGATCACCATCGCCTCCTTGAGGCCGAGGCGGGCGCGCAGTTGATCTTCTAGTTCACGGCGACGCGGCTCGTAGTCGGCCACCGTGATGCGCACGATGCCCCGCTCGCGCGCGAGCGCCAGCAGCCGCGACACCTTGGCCTGCGAGACCTTCGCGAACCGCGCCACCTCGCTCTGCCCCAGCCCGTCCAGGTAGTAGAGTCGTGCGACGAGCCGCAGCCGATCGTCTGAATAGTCATTCAGCATTGATATTTTAAGTCAGCAAACCGCGCGCGAACCTGTCAAGGTCCGAGCGGTGGGCGCCGCCGCGGGGCGGGCGCGCCCGCGTTTCACCGCACGCCGGCGCCGCCACGCGATCTTGACCAAGCCCGGCTTGACGCCGCGGCGTCGATGGGACAAAGAAGTGAATTGTAATTCTGCATATTAATTCACGCCTCGTGGACCCGCCAACCCCGTCCCCGGCCTCCCGCCCATGTCCTCCGTCCTCCGCTCCCTGCGCCTGTTTCAGGCCGTCCTCCTCACCCTGGCCCTCGGTGCCCTGACGCCCCGGGCCGTCGCCCAGTCCGCCGGCATCATCTCCGGCCGGGTTTTCAACAACGCCACCCGGGAATACGTGCGCAACGCCGAGGTGCGCGTGGAAGGCACCTCGCTCCTCACCTTCAGCGAAGACGGCGGCGCCTACCGGATCGTGGGCGTGCCCGCCGGCCCCGCCACCCTCGTGGTCAGCTACACGGGCATGCAAGCGGCCCGGACCGTGGTCACCGTGACCGCCGGCCAGATCGCGACGCAGGACATCGAGCTGAAGGACGCCTCGTTCAGCCCGGCCGCCACGGGCCACGAGGTAGTGCAACTGGACAAGTTCGAGATCACCGCGACGCGCAGCGGCCAGGCCAAGGCGCTCATGGAGCGCCGCGCCGCCACCAACGCCGTGAACGTCGTCGCCTCCGACAACTACGGCGAACTCACGATGGGCGACGTGGGCGAGTTCATGAAGTCCATGCCCGGCCTCTCGCTCGACTACGTCGAGGTCGACACGAGCGCGGTGCGCATCGGCGGGCTCGATCCGAAGTATTCCAACTTCACCACCGACGGCGCCCGCATGGCCACCGCCACCTCGAACAACAACACCGGCCGGCAGAACTCCTTCGAGCAGATGTCCATCACCGGCATCGAGGCGATCGAGTTCAACAACACCCTCACGGCCCGCATGGACGCCGACTCGCCCGGCGGCACCATCAACCTCCGGAGCAAATACGCCTTCCAGCGCACGGGTCGCACGATCGTGTTCCAAGCCTACGGCGTCGGCACCTCCGACGCGTCCCTCAAGCGCGAGTATTTCCCGGACGACAGGAAGCACAGCCGCATCTTTCCCTCCGGCCAGCTCGGTTACGCCGATCTCTTCCTGGACGGCCGCCTCGGCGTCGAGGTCAACGCCAGCTACAACGCCAACTTCGTGCAGCAGGACCGCGTGCAGATGCGCTACAACTACAACACCCCGGCCTCCGGCGCCACCGTCGCCACGCCCAAGCTCAACGACATGATGTTCCGCCCCGGCCCGAAGATGACCCACCGCGAGGCCGCCAACCTGAGCGTGGACTACAAGCTCACCCCCGACCTCGTGTTCTCCTGGCGCAGCAGCTACTCGTTCTACGACGTCGAGTATGTGAACCAATACACCTATCTGTTCACCCCCGTCGCGACCCAGACTCCGGACAGCACGCTCACTCACATCGTGGTGCGCTCGGCCAACGCGACCACGGGTGCCGCGGTCACCGGCAGCAACAGCCCGCGCCTCCACACACAGTATTCGCATCGCTATGCCGGCACTCCCGTCATGGTGCTCGCGCCCAAGGTGGAATACAAGGGCCACACCTGGCAGGCCACCCTCCGCGGCAGCTACTCAAAGTCCGAGTTCAACTTCCGCGACATCAGCAAGGGCTTCTTTGTCCGCACCGACGACTGGCTCACGCGCCTCGCCTTCTCCGCCGACCGCCCGTCGGTGGACTCGCCCACCTGGACGCTCAACCAGATCGCCGGCCGTGCGTGGGGCGACCCGACCAGTTGGAACCGCGACGACGACATCGGGAACAACATCCGCACCTCCGAATCCGACGGACGCAACGAGATGTATAGCGGCTATGTCGACCTGAAGAAGCAGCTGCGCCTGCGCGAACAGCCAGTCACGATCTTCAGCGGCTTCGGTCTCCGCACCAACGACTGGAAGACCACCGAGGGCTCCTACAGGCAGTTCCAATACACCGGCCCGACCAACGACCTCACGCAGATGTCGCCCGCCGCGGTCATTCCGTGGACGCAGAACTACAAGTTCGACCTCAACCTCGACGGCAAGGGCGGCAACGTCACCGCCCAGAATTTCCGTGCCGACAGCAACTACGCGACGCGCGAAATCTACGCGCAGCATCCCGAATATTTCGTGCCCGACACCACTGGCAACCTCACGCGCCAGCTCCAGAACAATAAAAAAATCTCGGAGGAAATCGACGCCGCCTACCTCGAAGGCCAGACGCGCCTCGGTGCCGCCCGGCTCGACCTCGGCCTCCGTTACGAGAAGACCAAGACGGACGCTCTCGTCGCCGACGTTCGTCCGGATCGCCAGGTGACGGCCGCGGGACTCTCGACGACCACCGTCGATGGCATCCTCTACAAATACAACAACGGCCGCCAAACCACCCGCCACGGCGCTTACGACAACTGGTTCCTCAGCAGCGGCGTGAAATATGATTTCACGCGGAAACTGGTCGGCCAACTCGCCTTCAGCGACTCGATCCTCCGCGCGGACTACGGCAACCTCGGCGGCATCACGAACGTGAGCGACGCGCAACTCACCGTCACCGTGCCGAATCCCGAGCTGAAACCCGAGCACTCCCGCAAGTATTTCGGCAGCCTCCAATACTACCTCGAGCCGTCCGGCATCGTCGGCATCTCCTATTACAAACTCAAACTGAAGGATATGCAGCAGGCCGGGTTCACGGTGCGGCCCGAGGATGTCGGCTACACCGCCGGCGACTATCCGGGCTACACCTTCATCAGCACGCAAAACGGCAACGGCACCGCCGGGACCGACGGCCTCACGTTTGAATACAACCAACAGCTCACGTTCCTGCCGGGAATGTTCAAAGGCCTCGGCCTCTACGGCTCCTTCACCCGCGTGATCGCCGACGGCGTGCGCATCGGCGTGCCCAACAAGACCGCCAACTGGGGCGTCCGCTATCGTTTCAAGAACTTCAATTTCCAGGTCAACGGCACCTGGCAAGCCGCCTCCCGTCAGGGCGCTCTCACCGACACCGAGTTGACCAACAACACCGGCATCCGTTGGCTCGCCGCCCGCGAGATCTGGGGCATCAGCCTCGGCTACAAACTCACGCGGCGCTTCGAGTTCATGCTCTCCGGCCGCAACATCTTCAACGCGCCCTCCATCCAATACTCCAACGTCCCCGGCCGCATCTACCTCTACGATGTCTACGGCTCGCTGTGGAGCGCCGGTATCAAGGGCTCGTTCTGACGCCGCGCCACCAGCGCGGTCATCGCCATGAAAACCTTGGGGCGAAGTCCGCCGCATTTGATCAACCGCACCGTGTTCCAACCCATCGTTCAGCGGCTTCGTGGCACGGGTCTCCCGACCCGTGATTTCATTCTCGTTGGGTCCGATACCGCGAAGCCCTGGTCGCCTGCGGCGCCGCCACAGGCGGGTAAACTTGCTTCGCCTTGGTTGGGTAGCGACGAGCGCCAGCGAGTCGAAGCGCGTCGGCTCGCTGACGCTCGCCGCTACGATGAGTGGTCGAAAGTTGCATGGTGGGTTTGGTCAAATGCCCCGAGGCTTGCCCGGGGATTTTTTATTCCCCACGGGTCGGGAGACCCGTGCCACGTTTCAACTGCGCCGGCGCATGCTCCAAAGTATCGGATCGAATTCGAATGAAACCATCCCTCCTCCTCGCCTGCGCGCTCGCCTTGCCGGCCGCCTCCCTCGCTCCCGCCGCGGGCATGCCCCCGCCCCTCACCCAAAACGGCGGCACCTGGCCCACGAGCCACGTCCAGGGCATCGCCGTCGACATGAAGGGCGGCTACATCTACTACTCGTTCACCACCCTCCTCGCGAAATACGATTTCAGCGGCAAACTCGTCGGCACGCTCATCGGCTGGGCCGGCCACCTCGGCGATCTTGATTTCAATCCCCGCGACGGCCGCGTCTACGGCTCCCTCGAATACAAGAAGGACAAGGCGTTTTACATCGCCGCGATCGACGTGCGCCGCCTCGACCAGGTCGGCCTCGACGCCACGAAGTCCGGCATCTTCCGCACCGTGTATCTGGCCGAAGTCGCCGCCGACTACACCGCCGACCTGAATGGCGACGGCAAATTCGACGGCGACGTCGCGAAGACCCCCGACCACCGCTACGGCTGCTCCGGCATCGACGGCGTCGCGTTTGGCCCGCAGTTCGGCCGCACCGACGGCCCGCGCCTTCTCACGGTCGCCTATGGAATTTACTCCAATGTCGACCGCGCGGACAACGACCACCAGGTCCTCCTCCAATACGACCTCACCGATTGGACCCGCTACGAGCGCCCGCTCACCGAGGCCGCCCCTCACCACAGCGGCCCCGCCACGGTGCACGGCAAATACTTCGTCCGCACCGGCAACACGAACTTCGGCGTGCAAAACCTCGCCTACGACGACGTGCAGCAGCGCTGGTTTCTCGGCGTCTACAAAGGCACCAAACCGTCCTTCCCCAATTACCTCCTCTTCGCCGTCGACGCGCGCACGGCGCCCACGCGCGGCGATCTGCACGGCGTCACCGGCCCCGGCGGCAAAGGCAGCGAACAAGGACAGTTGCTCACGCTCGCCGCCGACGGCCTCAAGGATGCCGCCACCGGCATCCGTGGCTGGAATCAAAAAGCCGACGTGGGACTCCAGCCCATCGGCTCCGGGCTTTTCTATCTCGCGAAAGGTTCAGGTCCAAAGGGTCAACAAACCGGCGACCTCACCTTGATGCGCTGGACCGGCAACGCGACGAATCCCTTCGTGCCCGCCACGGTCGCCGACCTCGCGAAACTCCCGTCGCCGTAAGCCCGCGGAGGCGGGCCCACGGTTCCCCTCGCTCGCGGTGAAACTTCGACGTGCGCGGAATTTTCCGAATATCTACGCGCATCGATTTTTCAGCGGATATTTTCTTGAGCGCGTAGAATGCGGCGGGCTTTCTATGTCTGTCCGTCGGCATCAACCCTTTGCTGCGAAGGCCGCCGGTCTGACTGAAACCCTGCAACACCAACCGCTCCGCCCCGTGTTCACGCGCGGGTCGCGAGCACCCTCCTCGATGAACCGTCTGAAACTGGTCTCCGCACTTGTTCGCCGCGCGCTTTGCGCGTTCGTTTTTCTCTCCGTCGTCCGGACGCTGCCCGCCCAGCCCGCCGGCACCGGCACCATCGAAGGCCGCGTGTTCGACGGCGGCCGTGGCGAATACCTCGAAAAAGCCCTCGTCTCGGTCGACGGCACGAAGCTCGAAACGCTCACTGACGCCACCGGCCAGTATCGCCTGGCCAACGTTCCCGCGGGCGCCGCCAAGGTGAAGGTCTTCTACACCGGCCTCACCATCGCCCCCAGCAACGTCACCGTCACCGCCGGCCAGACCGCGCAACTCGATTTCACGCTCGGCGCGCAGGCCCGCGGCGGCCCCCCCAGCGCATCGGACGTCGTCAAGCTCGACGCGTTCACGGTCTCCACCTCGAAGGAAATGGACGGCGCCGCCCTCGCCATCAACGAACAGCGCTTCGCCAAGAACATCATCCAGGTCGTCGCCGCCGATGAGTTCGGCACCATCTCCGACGGCTCGATCGGCGAGTTCATGAAGTTCCTCCCCGGCATCACGAGCGACTACACCGGCGGCGACGCCCGTCGCTTCTCCATCAACGGCGCACCCGCCGGCAACGTCCCGATTTCCATGGGCGGCTTCGACATGGCCAGCGCCGCCGGCGCAGGCACCGGCCGCCAGGTCGAGCTCGACCAAGTCTCGATCAACAACGTCGCCCGCATCGAAATCAACCGCACGCCCACGCCCGAGTCGCCCGGCTCCGCCTTGGCGGGCTCGGTGAATTTCGTGCCCCGCGGCGCCTTCGAGCGCAGCCGCCCCTCCTACAACTACAGCATCTCGTGGCTCATGAAGGACGCCGAGCGCGCCTTCGGCCGCCGCACGCCCGGCCCCGGCTGGGGCCAGATGACCTACAAGATTCACCCCGGCATCGACGTTTCCGCCGTCGTGCCCGTCAGCAAGAACTTCGGCTTCACCGTTTCCGCGGGCTACTCGCTCCAATACACCCCGCAATCCAATGCCGCCCAACAGTGGATCGGCGCCGCCACCGCCAGCAACGTCGCCGCCACCGTCACCACCGGCCGGCCCGCCACCATTCCACAGAACCCCTACATGGCGATTTTCAACTGGCGCGATTCCGGCAAGGACACCGACCGCCGCTCCTTCGGCACCACCATCGATTGGCGCCCCTTTGGCGCGCGCTACGACCGCATCACCTTCGGCTTCCAATACGGCTGGCTCCGCGAGCACTTCGCCACCCGTTCGCAAACGTTCACCATCAACCGGGTCTTCCCCGGAAACTGGACCCCCGACCACACGTGGGGCCAGCCCAGCACGTTCCCGACCACGGGCACGACCGTCAACGCGGGCCAGTTCACCATCGGCAACAGCGGTCGCATCCGCCCCGGCCGCACGATCTCACCCTCCGTTCGCTGGCTGCACGACGGCCCCGTCTGGAAACTCGAAGCCGGCTTCGCCTACGGCAATTCCCGCATCCACTATCAGGACATCGACAAGGGCGCCTTCAACGGCGTGACCATCCAGCGCAACAACGTCCAGATTCTCTTCGACGACATCAACTACCTGCGCCCCGGCAAAATCACCATCCTTGACCCCAACGGCCGCACCGTCGATTGGACCAACCTCGACAGCTACTCCATCGTCTCCGCCAACAGCAACCGCCAGAAAACCTTCGACGCCACCCGCCAGGCCTACACCAACGTCCGCCGCGATTTCATGGTGCGCGATATCCCCGTCTCCGTGAAAGTCGGCGCCGATGTCCGCAGCCGCATGCGCGACCTCCGCGGCCCCGGCGGCAACCTGGAAACCTACACCTGGGTCGGCCAGGACGGCCGGGCCAGCACGACGCCCTTCACCCAGGCCGGCCTCGTCAACGACGACAGCCCGATGCCCTACCTCGACGTCCAATACTCGGAACGCATCCCCGACTTCGGCATGCCCAAGCAGCAGCACGTCGACAACGGCAAGCTCTGGGCCGACTACGTCGCCAACCCCCAGCACTGGACCCGCAACGCCAACAACGACTTCACCGCCGTCACCAACTTCTCCAAACACGGCGAGGAGATCATCTCGGCGCTCTACTTCCGCACCGACGCCGCGTTTTTCAAAAACCGCCTCAAGCTCGTCACCGGCATCCGCGCCGAACAAACCAACATCAAGGCCGAAGGCCCGCTCAACGACCCCACGCTGAATTACCAATACGACGCCAACGGCAAAGTCATCCGCGGCCCCAACAACGCCATCCAGTTGATCGAACCCGCCGGCTCGCTCGCCGCCCTCCGGCGCACCCTCGTCGAGCGCGGCACCCACGTAAACAAGGAATACCTCCGCCTCTTCCCCAGCCTCAACGCCAGCTACAATTTCTCCGAGAACTTCATCGGACGCCTCTCCTACTCGGAGTCCGTCGGCCGCCCCGATTTCAACCAGTTCATGGGCGGCGTGGTCCTGCCCGACATCGAGACCCTCAACCCCAACTCGCGCATCACCGTCAACAACGCCTCCATCAAAGCCTGGCAGGCCCACACCTACATGACGCGGTTCGAGTATTACTTCGGCTCGGTCGGCCAGCTCTCGGCCAGCACCTTCATCCGCGACTACAAGAACTTCTTCCAGAGCGTCACCTCCACGGTGACGCCTCAATTCCTGGACACCTTCGGCCTCGATGAAGCCGAGTATGGCAGCATCCTGGTCGTCACCCAGTTCAACAACCCGCGCAACGTCCGCCAATACGGCTTCGAAATCGACTACAAGCAGGCCCTGACCTTCCTGCCCCACTGGGCCCGCGGCGTGCAGTTCTTCACCAACGTCAGTTCGCAACGCGCCAAGGACACGGACGACCTCCAGGACATGAATCCCTTCACCATCAACTGGGGCTTCAGCCTCTCCCGTCCGAAGTGGAACATCCGCCTCAACGAAAACTACCGCGGCATCCAGCGCCGCGGGCTCATCGCGAGCACCGCCACCAACAGCATCGAGCCCGGCACCTACAACTACCGCCCCAAGCGCCTCTACGTCGACCTCACCGGCGAATACAATTTCCGCCGCTCGCTCAGCGTCTTTTTCGCCTTCCGCAATATCTTCGGCGCCACCGAAGACCAGAAGACCTACGGCCCCAACACCCCGAAATACGCCCGCTTCCGCACCCGCGACGACTACGGCGGCTCGCTCTGGACCGCCGGCCTCAAAGGCTCGTTCTAGACCGCGCGCCGGAAATCGCCGCGTCGCGGCGGGCGTCCCTGCCCGCTGACCCTGACCTCGAAGCGGGCTGCAAACGAAAGGTAGCCCGCCTCGTGAGAGACTGTGTATTACCATCGGTTCGTTTCGTCGCAGGCTGCGACGATTTCCGGAGCCCGGAATTTTTGACCGCGGATTACACCGATGGCGCCGATGATTCCGCGCAGCCTCTGCCTTGATCCGCGTAATCCGCGGTGATTCTGACTCCTTCTCCTTTGGTTGCGGCTGCCGCGGTAGGAAAAACGTCGCGGTTGTAGCGGAAAGCGTGAGCTTTTCGCTGTGACGCGGACCAAATCCCACGAAAACCTCACGGTTTCCGCTACGCTTCGCGCGACTGACCGAATGCCGCCGGGTTTTCCACACTCTGGTGAGAGGCGGGACTGGTTCGGCGTGTCACTCTGTTCAGCGAAGCTCATCGGTCGCCGGCCCCCCCCCGATCGAGTCCGATCGCGCCCCCGGGGGCGCATCTCACTTTTCTGCAATCGACGAGGCGGGACGCCTCGTCCACGTGGCTGAGGCGTCCCGCCTCAGTCAGAAAACTGAGATGCGCGCTGCCCCCGCGCGATGCACCCACCTGCATTGCGCATCGCCCGTGTTTTTTGTTTCCATCGCCACGTCGCCGCCGTCTCCTTTGGGCGCACCCCGCAGTTTGCCACCCCAGCCTGATCGCAACGTTCGCGCCGCCGCGAACGGCCCCGATCTCCGCCTCCACCATCAGCCCCAACCCGTGCCCGCCGTGAAACGCTCCTCCTCCTCTCACGCTTGGATTCTCCGCCTTCAGTGGATGCTCCTTGCCGGTCTTGCCTGCCTCGCATCGTCCGCCCGCGCCGCCGACACCGGCACGATCACCGGCCGTGTCTTCGACGCGGGCCGCGGCGAATATCTCGAGCGCGCCCGACTCACCATCGACGGCACCTCTCACGAGGCCTTCACCGACACCTCCGGCTATTACCGGATCGATGGCGTGCCCGCCGGCACCATCCGCGTGAAAGCGTTCTTCACCGGCCTCGCCGCGCAGACCACCGCCGTCAACGTCTCCAACGGACAGGTGGCCGTGCACGACGTGACCTTTCCGGCTCCCACCGCCGCCGCCAGCAGCACCACCCGCTCCAGCGACGAAGCCGTGAAACTCGCCGCCTTCGTCGTCGGCACCTCGCGCGAGATGGACGGCGCCGCCATCGCGATCAACGAACAGCGCTTCGCCCGCAACATCGTCAACGTCGTCGCCGCCGACGAGTTCGGCACCGTCGTCGATGGCACGCCGGGCGAGGTCATGAAATTCCTCCCCGGCATCACCATGGACTACAGCGCCGGCGAGGCGCGCACCGTCTCGCTCAACGGCGTGCCATCCGCCAACGTCCCCATCACCGTCGGCGGCTTCGATCTCGCCAGCGCCGCCGGCAACGGCACCGGCCGCGTCACCAACCTCGACCAGTTTTCCGTCAACAGCATCGCCCGCATCGAGGTCCACCACTCGCCCACCCCTGAGTCCCCCGGCTCCGCCCTCGCCGGCTCCGTCAACATGGTCCCGCGCTCCGCCTTCGAACGCTCGCGCCCCAGCTACACCTACAGCGGCTTCCTCATGCTGAAGGACGGCGACCGCCACTTCAACAAGACCGCCGGCCCCCTCGACGAATCCATGCGCAAGGTCACCCCCGGCTGGAATTTCTCCGCCATCGTGCCCGTCAACAAACGCTTCGGCTTCACCCTCTCCGGCAACTACGCCGACCAATACAGCTACGAAGACGTGATCGCGCTCACCTGGCGCGGCGTCGGCTCGGCCACCAACGTCGCCGCCACCGCCACCAACGGCCTGCCCGACACCACCCCCGACAAACCCTACCTCACCGACGTCGCCGTGCGCGACAGCACCCGCGACAACCGCACCGCCTCCATGGGCTTCACCGCCGACTACAAGGTCTCGCAGCGCGACACGCTCACGGCCTCCTACCAATACACCTTCATCGGCGTGAAGCACAACAACCGCACCTTCTCCTTCTTCGTCAACCGCGTCCTCCCCGGCGATTGGGGCCCCACCTTCACCCGCGGCGCTCCCGGCGGCTTCGGCGAAGTGCGCGTGCAGGGCGCCGCGCAGGACTGGTATGGCACCACCGACACTCTCTCCCTCGTCTGGCGGCACGACGGCCCGCTCTGGAAATTCGACGCCGGCGCCGGCTACTCCGGCGCGGGCCTGCACGTGCGCGACATCGACAAGGGCTGGTTCGGCGCCTCCCAGGCCCGCCGCACCGGCGTCAACATCTCTTTCGCCGACATCTTTTACCTCCGGCCCAACACCATCTCCGTCACCGACAACGCCGGCAACCCCGTCGACCCTTACAACCTGAACAACTACTCCCTCGTCAGCGCCGACGACCACCCGCGCGAGACCTACGACGACAAACGTAGCGTCAACGCCAACCTCCGCCGCGACTTCCTCGTGCGCGAGATCCCCGTCTCCGTGAAGATCGGCGCGCAAGTGAAGAGCAACGCCCGCGACCTCCGCGGCCAGACCGTCCCCTACAATTTCTGGGGCCCCGACAAGGTCGCGAGCACCACGCCGGTCACCAGCGACGACGCCGCCGGCCGCGTGCTCGACGTGGCCTTCTCCCAACGCGTCGGCGCCTACGGCTTCCCGCGCATCCAGTGGATCGACAACAACCGGTTCTACGACCTCTACAAATCCAACCCCGAATATTTCCAGCCGTTCAGCGCGACCGCCAGCGATCCCCTCACCGTGCGCAACGCCGCCGACGCCAACCAGAATTCCATCTACCGCAACGCCGTCGGCCTCTCCAAGTTCGCGCGCGAGACCATCTCCGCCGCCTACCTGCGGATCGACGCGGCCTTCTTCAACCGCCGCCTCCAGTTCGTCGGCGGCGTGCGCGCCGAGCAGACCAACGTCCGCGGCGAAGGCCCGCTCACCGATCCCACGCGCAACTACCTGCGCGACTCCGCGGGCAACATCGTCCCCCAGCGCAACGCCGACGGCGCCATCATCCTCAACTCCGCCGGCAAACCCGCCCCCACCCTCATCCAGCCCGCCAACTTCGCCGTCACCGGCGGCACGCTCAACAACGCTTACGCCGTCTCGCAACTCACCTACCTCGACCGCGGCCAGCACGCCGCCAAGGAATACCTCCGCGTCCTCCCCAATCTCAACGCGAGCTACAATATCCGCGACAACCTCATCCTCCGCGGCGCCGCCTACCAGTCGCTCGGCCGCCCCGACTTCAACCAATACGCCGCCGGCATCACCCTGCCCGACCTCCAGTCCGTCTCGACCGGCACCGGCCGCATCACGGTGAACAACGCCGCCATCAAAGCCTGGAGCGCCAACACCGTGAAGCTCCGCCTCGAGTATTACTTCGAGAAGGTCGGCAACATCGCCGTCAGCGCCTATCGCCGCGATTTCAAGAATTTCTTCGGCTCGACCATTTTCCGCGCCACGCCCGACTTCCTCGAACTCTACGACCTCGATCCCGAAGTTTACTACGACTCCGACGTCTCCACCCAATACAACCTCACCTCCCGCGTCCGCATGGAGGGCCTCGACTTCGAATACAAACAGGCCCTCACCTTCCTCCCACCGTGGGCCCGCGGCGTGCAGACCTTCGCCAACGCCAGCGCCATCCGCGCCACCGGCGACGGCGCGGCCAACTTCGCCGGTTTCATCCCGCGCAACTACAGCTGGGGCGTCAGCCTCACGCGCCCGAAATACATCACGAAGTTGAGCTGGAACTACCGCGGCGCCCAGCGTCGCGGCGTCGTGGGCGCCGGCCGCAGCATCGAACCCGGCACCTACAACTGGGGCAGCAAACGCCTCTACATCGACCTCACCGTCGACTACCAGCTCACCCGGCGCCTCTGGGTGTTCATGAACATGCGCAACATCAACGACGCCTTCGAAGACTCCAAGATCCACAACCCGCTCACTCCCGCCTACGCCCGCTTCCGCCAGCGCGTCGACTATGGCTCCGCGTGGACCTTCGGCGTCCGCGGCAATCTCTGAGCGGGAACATTGCAGTCGAGGTGGAGCGCGTTGCCCTCAACGCGCTTTTTGTGGGAGGGGCTTTACGCTCCGACGAGTCGCGGGGTAAACCCGCTCCCACCTTCAAACCAGCGCGTTGGGGTCAACGCGCTCCACCGCTGCACCGCGCGGTCACGAATAAGCGCGAATTCAACTGCACGGTTCCGGCTGAGCGCGCGTCCGAAAGTGGGCCCCCGCTCGGAGGACACGAGCCCACTTGCAGCGATAATGTAGCGCCGGGCGTCCCTGCCCGCCGACTCACACCAGTTACGCGGCGCTCCGGCACTTTGGATTTTTTGATTTCGTTTCTGTGAAAGGTGGTTTCATTCGAGCCCATCGCACCGCTGCGCATCGTGCGACAACCCCTAACCACCCCAAGGCATTGCCCCGTGATTTGTCCGGCGTCACCGTGCCGGTTCGATCGCTTTGACCCCACCATGAAAACCAAACCGTTCCACCGCCTGCTGCTCGCCACGCTCCTGCTCGGCGCCTGCGCCTTCGCCCTCACCGCCCGCGCCGCCGACACGGGAGCCACCATCTCCGGCGCCGTGTCCAACAGCGCCACGCGCAACACCCTCGAAGGTGCGCTGGTCTCCATCCCGGCCCTGAACAAATCCATCCTCACCGACAACTCGGGCCGCTTCGTCCTCGACGGCGTGCCGCCCGGCGCGCACGAGCTCGTGGTCACCTATATCGGCCTCGACGCGGCCCGGCAGACCGTCTCCGTCACCGCGGGTGGCCGCGCCACGCGCGATTTCGAGCTCACCACCGGCATCTACAAACTCGAGGCCTTCAAGGTCACCGGCGAACGCGAGGGCAACGCCGCCCAGATCACCGAAAAGCGCAACGCCGACAACGTGAAGGACGTGATCGCCATGGATTCCTTCGGCTACCTGCCCAACATGAGCGCGGGTGAAGTCGTGATGCGCCTCCCCGGCGTCGCCGGCAGCCCGACCGACGAGGGCCTCAACTACCGCTTCAACATCCGCGGCATGGACCCGAACCTCAACAACGTCACCGTCGACGGCGGCTCGCTCACCACCCTCGGCACCACCCGCGCCTTCGAGCTCCAGTCGATCACCGGCGCGATGTTCGAAGCGATGGAGCTCATCAAGGGCCAGACCCCCGACAAGGGCGCGGACTCCCTCGGGGGCACGATCAATTTCAAAACCCGCTCCACGTTCTCGATGAAGGAGGACCACCGCACCACCTACAACTTCTCCATGCGTTGGGCGCCGCAACTCTTCGCGGAAACCCCGTGGCGCTCGCAGCATCGCTCCCACCCGATCCTCAATCTCACGCACCAGCAGGTCTTCAGCGTCTTCGGCGGCGACCGCAACCTCGGCGCCTCGCTCAACCTGTTCTACTCCGAAAACGCCGTCGGCGGCTTCGAGACCATCTTTGACCGCACCAACCTCCTCAACGGCCCCGCCCCCATCTGGAACTACCAGACGTGGGACAACATCAACAACCGCAAGCAGCAATCCATCGCCCTCAAGACCGACTACAAGTGGTCCAACACCACGAAATTCTCCCTCAGCGTCACCGAGAACGACAACTTCGAGCGCCACCGCCGCCGCGTGCGCGTGACCGCGCAGACCGGCGGCAACACCACCGTGCCCAACGCCACCACTACGGGCGTCGTCGCCGGCGCGTTCACCGATAAAATCACCGTCGTCCGCGCCAACACCGTCGCCGCCAACCCCGTGCCTGTGACCGCCAACCTCATCGACGTGCAGATGGACGGCCCGCTCAACTACTACGTCCGCATGGGCCGCGTCGATTTCACCGGCGAGCACACCTATCC
The DNA here is from genome assembly GCA_016235555.1 of Verrucomicrobiota bacterium. Taxonomy (GTDB): domain Bacteria; phylum Verrucomicrobiota; class Verrucomicrobiia; order Opitutales; family Opitutaceae; genus JACRKC01. The sequence goes on along the minus strand of JACRKC010000087.1, from coordinate 7,913 downwards.
CCGTTTGAACATCGAATACACCGGCGGCCTCGCCCGCACCACGCTCAACACCGGCCAGGGCCGCGGCGGCCAGCTCAACATGCGCCTCTTCAATCCCGCCACCCAGGTGCCCGGCCGCGCGATCGCCTTCGGCGGCGCCGGCTGGATCATCGACCAGACGCAGGATACGCTGCACCCGAAGTTCATCCAGAACGGCGGCCCTGACTTCACCGACCCCAACAACTACCTGCCCCGCGCCACCGACGGCCTCACCCAGTCCCGCAACGAGAACGACCAGGTGCAGAAACAATTCCGCTTCGACACGCGCTACCAACTGCCGTTCTCCGCGCCCATCGCCTTCAAGACCGGCTTCCACTGGCGCTCTCTCCGGGTGGACAACTGGGGCAAGGACCGCCACCGCTGGGTGCCCAAGGCCACGCTCGCCTACGATCCCACCGTCCACTTCGCCCCCGACCCGACCTACGTCAGCTACGATCGCTCCAAGACCGGGCGCGCCATCCCGGTCTGGCAGGCCGAGGGCACGATGACCACCGACGGACGCCCCAATCGTCCCGAACTCTGGACCGAAGACATGTATTACAACGAGAGCCAGAAATACGTCGGCACCAACGGTGTCACCGAGTCCATCGGCGCCGAATACCTCATGCTCAGCGGCCGGTTCGGCCGCGCCGGCTGGCGCGCCCGCACCGGCTTCCTCGGCGGCATCCGCTTCGAGGATGTGCACGTCGACAGTTGGGGCTGGGTGAAGGCTCGCGTGGGCGCCCCGTCGACCGAGACCGCCATCACCGCGGCGCCGGCCGTCGCGATCGCCGCCGCCCAGCGCGATTACAACATGAACACCTATCGCAAGCTTTACGGCAAATTCAGCCAGAAATTCCCCAGCCTCCACCTCTGGCACGACGTCACCCGAGATCTGAAGGCACGCCTCAGTTACTCGACCAGCTACGGTCGCGCGGGCCTGGGTAATTTCCTCCCCGGTGAGTCGATCAACGAGACGGCCCGCACCCTCACCGTCAACAACCCCGGCATCAAGCCCCAGCAGGCGAAGAACTGGGACGCCACGTTGGAGTATTACATCAACCAGCCGGCCGGCAGCATCACCTTCAGTTGGTTCCACAAGGACATCCGCGACTTCATCGTCACCAACCAATTCATCGGCGTCATTCCGGGCGGCACGGACAACGGCTACAATGGCGAATTCCAGGATTTCTCCGCCTACTCCTCGCTCAACGGCGGCACCGTCACCGTGCAAGGCTGGGAGTTTGCCTACAACCAGCAGCTCACCTTCCTCCCCGGCTTCCTGAAGGGCCTCTCCGCGACGTTTAACTATAGCTGGTGCAACCAGCACGGCCTGGGCAGCGCCGTCACCGCCGGCGGCGCGCCCGTCCTCGGCCGCCCGCCCACCGCGACGACTCCCTCGGTTTATTTCACGCGCCGCGACATCGCCGGCTTCATTCCCATGGCCTACAACGCCGGCCTGCGGTGGAGCTACGGCAAATACAACGCCCGCGCGCTCTTCAACCTGTCCGGCGAAAACATCACCACCTACAACGCGCTCAACCCCGGCCTCAGCCAGTTCCGCATGACGATGAAGACGCTCACCCTCGGCGCCGGCTATCAATACAGCAACTCCCTCGGCTTCAGCGTCGACGCCAGCAACGTCCTCAACGAGCCCCAGAACTGGTATATCGGTTACAAGGACCGCCTCCGCCGCTCGAACATCAACTTCGTGACGCTCGCCCTCGCCATGAACGGCCGCTTCTGAGCCGTCGTGGCAGAGGCGTCCCGCCTCTGGGTTTTTTCCATCAGGCCGCGCACCCCGTGCGCGGCCTTTCTATTTCCGCGCCGCCGCCGCCACCAGTTTCGTTTTGTAGGGGCGTCGCTTGACGACGCCCAAGTTCGCCGGCAATCGGCCCCGCCTATCTCGCGCCCTTCTCCACCGCGCGAAACAGCCGCAGCACATTCCCGCCCCACAGCTTCGCCAGCATCGGCTCCGTCCATCCCCGCGCCAGCAGCGTCCGCGTAAGGTTCGGAAACTCGTCCACGCTATCGAGCCCCTCCACGCCCCCACCGCCGTCGAAATCGCACCCGATCCCAACGGCGTCGATGCCGCCCACCTTCGCCGCATGCTCCACGTGCCGCACGAAATCGGCGAGCGTCGCCCGCGGATTCGCGTGGCCGGCACACGCGATTTCGTAAGCCTTGTCCTCCTCCGCCAGCGTCGCCGCATCCGGCACCCGCTCGCGAAACCGCCTCAACACGTCCTTGATCGCCTCGGTGCGCGACTGGTCACCCTCCGGGGCCACCGACACCGGCAGCGCATTGATCGCGAGCACGCCGCCCTTCGCCGCGAGCGCCCGCAGCAGATCGTCGCCGATGTTGCGCGGGTGATCGCACACCGCGCGGCAATCGCTGTGCGAACAAATCACCGGCGCCCGCGAAATCTCCAGGAGCTGCCACAGCACCGCATCGCTCGCGTGCGACGCGTCGAGCACAATGCCCAGCCGGTTGCACTCGCTCACGATCTCGCGCCCGAGCGGGCTCAGTCCACCCCACTCCGCTCCGCGCGGATCGGTCGACGCGTCGGCCACATCGTTGTTGAGCATGTGCGTCAGCCCGATCATCCGCACGCCAAGCTGGTGGAACTTCTCCACGTTCGCCGGATCGCGCCCGAGCGAGTAGCTGTTTTCAATACTCAGAAAAATCGCCCGCCGCCCCTCCGCCTTGAGTCGCACCGCGTCATCCGCCGACAGGGCCAGGCCGCAACCCGCCGCGTTCGCCCGCAACACCTCGTGCGCCCGCTCGAAATGCCGCCACGCCAGCTCATGCGCCACGCGCAACCCCTCGTCGCTGCGTCCCATCTGCCCGACATAAACGGCGAACACCATCGCATCCGCCGCCCCGTCCATCCGCGGCAAATCGATCTGCGACCGGTCGACCGCGCGCTCGTGCCGCGCCGAAAAATCCCACGCCGGCCGTGCCCACTGGTTCGTCGGCGTGTCGCTATGCGTATCAATCGTAAACAACCCCGCGTGCAACGCCGCCCCGTCGTGGACGAGGCGTCCCGCCTCGTTTGTCTCCGCCTCTTCGTTTGTCATCGCGCCGCCTTGAGCCCCAACGGGGCGAGAGATGATGGCCCACGGCAACGCCCTGGGAAACTTGTCCGCAATAAACCCGAGCCCTGAACGGGCGCCACAACCCGGGTTTTCATCGTTTCTTCCCCTTCGCCCCGAACCACACCGTCGCGACCGGTCGCGGCTTGCGCTCGCCCTGAGCTTGTCGAACCGGCCTCACCTTCGCGAGATCACTCTCTCCGATCATCTGAAACTTCGCCGAGTCGCCGCCGAGCAGCTTCGCCGCCACGCCCGGCATGCCGAGCCGTTGCAACGTCGAACGCAGCGCCCCGCGCATCTCCGGCTTATACCAAAAGAAAAAGCTCCGCTGCTCCTGCTTCGCCTCCGGCGTCTTCGCCACGCTCACCGGTTTCTGATCATACGGGTGCACCCCCGTCGCGTAGATCTCCGTCGCCACCGTCATCGGCGTGGGCGTGAAGTCCTGCACTTGCTCCAGCTTGAATCCGAGGTCCTTGGTCTTCACCGCCACATCGGCCATGTCCTGCGGCTTCGATCCCGGATGCGAGCTGATGAAATACGGGATGATCTGGAACTGCGCCTTGCCGAGCCGCTTCTTCGCCGCATCGAACTTCTCCTTGAACTTGTAGAAGTAGTTGAACGACGGTTTGCGCATCACCCGCAACACCTCGTCCGAGGTGTGCTCCGGCGCGACTTTCAGCCGGCCCGCCACATGGTGCGCCACCAATTCCTCCACGTAGCTCGCATGGCTCGCCTTCGCCTGCGGCGACGCGCCTTTCTCGTGCAGAAACAGATCGTAGCGGATGCCGCTCGTCACGAACGCGTGCTTCACGCCCTCCGTCTCGCGCACCGATTTGTAGATGTCGAGGAGCGCCGTGTGGTCGGTATCGAGGTTGCGACACACGTCGGGCCAGATGCAGCTCGGGCGCACGCACTCGTCGCAGATCCACTGCTCCTTGCCCTGCATCTTATACATGTTCGCCGACGGCCCGCCGAGGTCGCTGATTGTGCCGCGGAAATCCGGCATCTGCTTGATCGATTCAACCTCCCGCAGGATCGAAGCCTTGCTGCGGCTCGCCACAAACTTCCCTTGGTGCGCCGAGATTGTGCAGAAACTACACCCGCCGAAGCACCCGCGGTGCATGTTGATCGAGTGCTTGATCATCTCGTAGGCCGGGATCGGCCCGCGCTTGCGATACTTCGGGTGCGGCAACCGCGTGTAGGGCAGATCCCAGCTCCGGTCGATCTGCTCCTCGCTCATCGTGGGGAACGGCGGGTTCACCACCAGCATCCGCTCGCCCGTCTGTTGCAGGAGCCGTCGCGCCTTCACCCGGTTCGACTCGGTCTCGATGTCCTTGAAGTTGCGCGCATACCGCCCGCGGTCTGCGAGGCACTCTTCGTGCGCATGCAGCGCGAAGTCCTCCCAGTTTTCGTTTTTCGGCAGCTTCGCCTCGGCCGGCAGCAACACCGCCGTCTGCGCGATCGTGCGCAGAGACGCAAACGGCACGCCGCGTTTCAACAGCCGCAAGATCTCCAGCAGCGGCAGTTCCCCCATCCCGTAGACGAGCATATCCGCCCCGCTCTCCGCGAGGATGCCCGGCTTGATCGTGTCCGACCAGTAGTCGTAATGCGTCACCCGCCGCAAACTCGCCTCGATGCCGCCGACGAGCACCGGCACTTCGGGGAACAGTTGCTTCAGAATCTGCGAATAAACCACTGTCGCGTAGTCCGGCCGGAAGCCGTGCTCGCCGCCCGGCGTGTAGGCATCCTCGCTCCGCAGCTTCTTCGCCGCCGTGTAGCGGTTGACCATTGAATCCATGCAGCCCGCCGTGACGCCAAAGAAATACCGCGGCGCGCCGAGCTTCTTGAAATCCCGCAAATCGTCGCGCCAGTTCGGCTGCGGCACGATCGCCACGCGAAAGCCCTCGCGCTCGATGATGCGCGCCACGACCGCCGAGCCAAACGCCGGGTGATCCACGTAGGCATCGCCCGACACGAGGATGACATCAAGGTAGTCCCACCCGCGCGCCTTCACCTCATCGAGCGTGGTCGGCAGCCAGCGGGCGGAGTCCCAAACGGGATCGCGGGCGAGCGAGGGAGCGGCGGCGGTGTGGCGATGGGTCGAAGTTTGCGGCACAGGAACCCCGCGAAGCTCACCGCGGTTCGCAGCGGGTGCAAGCAGGCGTTGTCCGGCCGATGCAGGCGGAATCGCCGGCTGGCGCCACCGGGCAATTCTGTCGACAACTCTGCACCATGGCGCAGGTTACCCCTCATGCCGGTCTCGAGCGCTTACCACGTTATGCGACACCGCCATCGGCAATGGCTGTCGCTCAATCAATGTTAGGCGGCTTCGCACGCGTATGGGCTACTCCCTCCAAGCAATCATCGGAAAGCAGCAGACGCTGGCGCAGCACGCATCAGAGTTTAAGCACGCACGGATTGTTCCTCTTGCACAGGACATCGCGATCATCCCCATCACTGACGACCTCTACGATGAGATTGCCGACGGTGGAGAGATTGACCGTTTCTACAAGTTGTCACCGGGCATCGAGGAGTGGGCGCAGCGCATTTCGGCGGTAGCGCCTGTCGCATACATTGAGGCAGAGTTTTTCGGCGGCACTGGCGGTCAGAGCGCAGTCGCGTGGTCGGGCGGCTCGCGAGTCCTTGGCCCGCTTCACTCTCAGGACTCCATCAACCAGACACTTCGTTTCTTTGGAGTCCGGGTGGACGGAGCTCACGATGAGTTCGATGCGGTCGGACTCGGTCGGCATCGTGGCACGCACGACTGAATTGCGGAGGCGGCACTATGACCATGCCGCCTAACATGCGAATGAGCGCCTGATGGCAACGGACGAAGCGATGGGCCAAGGAAGGCACCGCGCGACTCTTGAACGCTTGGAGCGGAGAGGGTCAATGGCCTTTTGGCCTTCCCTTTTGGCCCTCCTCCAAGGCGTATGTGGCGAACGGTAGCGGCAGACGGACGACCGTTGGCTTCAGCGAACAATCGTTTTGGCTGACTGGCATAGCCAGAGGGGGTCAGGCATAGCCAGAGGGGGTCACGGCTTGACCTGTGACAAATCGCCTTCCGGCGCCGGGTCCAGTTTCAGGTTGGGCGCCCCATGGGGTCAGTTCGTGACTCTTGATCACTTGTTCCCGGCGGCGAGCGGGTCTGTCCGTCATGGCCCAGATCAATCCATGAAAATCGAAACTTGAGTTTTCCTTTTTCATGGTCGTGATTCGGCCATGATCGACCGGCCGGAAGCCATCGCCCGACTCGAAACCGCGCTCACGGAAAACCCCGTCGGGGCGCTCCTCGGGCCGCGCCAGAGCGGCAAAAGCACGCTCGCCCGCGCATATGCCGAAACACGCTCGGCCCGCTGGTTCGACTTGGAGGAGGCGGAGGACCGCGCCGCACTGCGTCACCCGGAGTTGGTGCTGAAATCGCTCACCGGCCTGGTCGTGATCGACGAGGTGCAGCGAATGCCCGATCTCTTCACGGCGCTGCGCCCGCTCGCGGATCGGCGGGGCGCGCCCGCGCGGTTCCTCCTGCTCGGGAGTGCTTCACCGGCGATTGTCCGCGGCGTGTCCGAGAGCCTGGCCGGGCGCGTGGGTTTCGTGGACCTCGCTGGTTTTCAACTTGGCGAGGTGGGCGTCAGAGCCTGCGACAAACTGTGGCTGCGCGGGGGATTTCCTCGGTCGTTTCTGGCCGCAAGCGATGCGGCCAGCGCACGGTGGAGGAGCGATTTCATTCGCACGTTTCTCGAGCAGGACCTGCCGCAACTCGGCGTTCGCACAGGGGCCGAGACGCTGCGGCGTTTCTGGACGATGCTCGCACACCACCATGCGCAGGTGTGGAACGCCGCCGAACTCGCACGCGCGCTCGGCGCGGCCGAACCTACCGCGCGCAGCTACCTCGACCTTCTCTGCGGCACCTACATGGCCCGGCGGCTCCAGCCGTGGCATTCCAACCTCGGCAAGCGGGAATTGAAGGCACCGAAGGTCTATCTGCGCGACTCCGGCCTGCTGCACCGTCTGCTCGGCCTCGGCAACCGCGACGAGTTGCTCTCCCACCCCAAGCTCGGCGCTTCGTGGGAAGGTTTCGCACTGGAGCAGGTGCTCGCGACCTGTGGCCAGCACGACGCCTATTTCTGGGGCACGCACAACGGCGCGGAACTCGACCTGCTCCTCTTCCGCCGCGGCAAGGCGTGGGGCGTGGAGTTCAAAGTGGGCGACGGTCCGCAGATGACCAAATCGCTGCACATCGCGCTGGCTGATTTGAAACTGGAGCGCGCATGGATCATCCATCCGGGGTCCAAACACTACCCGGTGCATGAGCAAGTCGAGGCGCTGCCGCTGGCAAAACTCGATGCGCTGGTCGAAGCGATCATGGGTTGACCGCCGGCCGCCGTGAGTGGCGCGAGCACAACCTGACCGCGCTTCGACTTTGGCCTCACCTCGCCGTCGCCTTGGCTGCCTGCGTCTTCTTCGCACATTCCTCCGCCGCGCGCAGCACGCGGAGAATGGGGCGAGCCAGAGTGGGCACGACAGGGTCACGGCTTGACCTGTGACAAATCGCCTTCCGGGGCCGGTCCCAGTTTCAGGTTGAACAGCCACACCAACCCCGCCAGCCCGCCGAACGTCAGGCCGAGCACCGAATAGCCGGCGATGTCATGCACCGCGCCTTCGATCGCGCGCGGGCCGTGGCTGTAGGCCCACGCCGTGAGAAACAGGCTGCGGCCGAGGTTCGCGAAAAACACGAACACCATCGAGACCGCGACGAGCGTCACCTTTCTCCACAGCTTGTCCAAAAACACCGCCGCG
>JACRKC010000085.1 GCA_016235555.1 Verrucomicrobiota bacterium | reverse complement strand
GTAGCGGCGGCCTGCGACCGCCGAACGAGAACCCTTGGCGCATCGCCGGCGGTCGCAGACCGCCGCTACCGCTGGCTGACCTCATTTCCGGTTGGAGCGGGCCGGGCGGCCGCCGCCTCGGCCGGAGCCTCTCCGGCAAATCCCGCGCACGCACGGCGGCCACCTCCTACTCGATCCGACCGCTGCCGGTTGGACCGCCTTCCGCACCGTCGGTCTCCTCGTCTGATCCGCCTCGCGTATTGCATTCGCCGCCACCGGCCGCTGAAGCTGCACACGATGCAATTTCGTCCCTTCGGCAAACATGACTTCAACTGCTCCGAAATCGGCTTCGGCGCCTGGGCCATCGGCGGCTCCTGGGGTGTCCAGTCCGACCACGACTCGCTCGCCGCGCTCCATCACGCGCTCGATCTCGGCGTCAACTTCATCGACACCGCCGCCGGCTACGGCAACGGCCGCAGCGAGAAACTCATCGGCCAGATCCTCCGCGAACGCGCCGAGGCCGGAAAGAGCGAACGCATCTTCGTCGCCACCAAGACCCCGCCTTCGCCCGGCGCGTGGCCGCCCTCGCCCTACGATCGCGCCGACGATCGCTACTCCGAGACCTACGTCCGCGACAGCGTGGCCGAGCGCCTCGCCAATCTCGGCACCGACAAGATCGACCTGCTGCAGCTCCACACGTGGACCCGCGCGTGGAACCGCAACCCGACGCCGTTCAAGCTCCTGCGCCAGCTCCAACGCGAGGGCCTCATCGGCCTCATCGGCATCTCCACGCCGGAGCAGGACCAGAATTCTGTCATCGACCTCATGAAGGACGGCTGGGTCGACGCCGTGCAGGTCATCTACAATCTCTTCGAGCAGGAGCCCGCCGCCGAGTTGCTGGACGTCGCCAAGGAGTGCGGCGTCGGCGTCATCGTGCGCGTGGCGTTCGACGAGGGTGCGCTCACGGGCAAGTTCACCCCCGACACGAAGTTCGCATCCGACGATTTCCGCGCGCAGTATTTCGCCGGCGACCGCCTCCACCGCGTGATCGCGCACGCCAACGAAATCAGGCGCGATCTCGCCGGCACCGGCTACACCCTCCCGCAGGCCGCACTCAAGTGGGTGCTCGCCCACCCCGCCGTCTCCACCGTGATCCCCGGCATCCGCAACATCGCCCAAGCCGAGGCCAACTGCGGCGTGAGCGACCTGCCCGCAATGCCCGAGGCGCTGGTCCACCGCCTCCGCCGCCACAACTGGCGCCGCGGCGTGTGGTATGGCGGGAAGTGACGACGCGAATCGCGTCGTCATCCTGAGCCGGCAACGCAGGCGAAGGATCCAGTTTCAAACGTCACAATTCCCCCGCGCGAAATCACCCTGAGTCCGCACCGTGGGCGAAAACCCACCCGCCTCATCCGTTTCCTCCGCCTCAACCCGGCCCCTCCGTAAAGACCCTCGGGCAAGCCCCGAGGCATTAGACCAAACCCACCATGCAACCTTCGACCACTCAGCGTAGCGGCGAGCGCCAGCGAGCCGACGCGCTTCGACTCGCTGGCGCTCGTCGCTACCCAACCAAGGCGAAGCAAGCTTCGCGGTATCGAACCCACCGAGAATGAAACTCCCCCGCCACCCCGCCACCATTGCCTGCTTCTCGCTGCTGGCCGCACTCACGCCGCGTGTCGCCGCCAACGTGACACTCGTCCCACCTGAATCCGCTGGTTTCTCCGCCGGGCGTCTCACCCGCATCGATCAAGCCATGCAGCGCCACATCGACGCCGGGGAAATCGCGGGGGCGGTCACCGCCGTCGCGCGCGGCGGGAAGGTCGTGCACTTCAAGACGCACGGACTGTTGGACCTTGAGACGAAACAGCCGATGCCGCCGGACGCGCTGTTCCGTATCGCGTCGATGACGAAGCCGGTCGTCGCTGTTGCGATCATGATGCTGGTCGAGGATGGCCGGCTGCGGCTCACCGATCCGGTTTCGCGCTACCTCCCGGAATTCAAAAAGCTGACGGTCGCCGTGCGCACTCCGGCGGCCGAGGGCGCCGGCGCCAGTGCCGGGCCGATCGCATTTTCGACGGTGGCGGCAGCGCGTGAAATCACAGTGCGCGATCTGCTCACGCACACCTCGGGGCTCGGCAGTGGCCTCATTCCCGCCCAAGAGCTGGCGAAAGCGCCGCGCAAACCCGACGAGACGCTCGCGGCCTACACGGCGCGGCTCCCTGCGCTGCCGCTGGAGTTTCAGCCCGGCACGCGCTGGAGCTACAGCCCCGGCGCCGGCTTCGATGTCCTTGGCCGCGTGATCGAAATCGTCTCGGGCGGGACGCTCGCGCAGTTCTTCCAAGGGCGCATCTTCCAACCGCTCGGCATGAAGGACACGTTCTTCGGCCCGGCCACCGCGATCGTGCGCGTCGCCCCGATCTACGAGAAGAAAGACGGCAAACTCGCGCGCCAGCCCGTGACGGATCCGCGGTTCCTGCCGGGCAACGGCTACTACTCGGGCGGCGGCGGGCTCACGAGCACCACGGAAGATTACCTGCGTTTCGGCCTGATGCTCGCGGCTGGCGGCGAGGGCAACGGCCACCGCCTGCTCGCGCCCGCATCGGTCGAACTGCTGCGCGCCGCGCACATCCCCGACACGCTGCCGGGCCGGACGCCCGGCACCGGCTACGGCCTCGGCGTGCGCACGATCACGGATCGCGGCGCCGCCGGCACGATGCTCTCGACCGGCAGCTACGGGTGGGGCGGCGCCTTCGGCACCCACTTCTGGGTCGATCCGAAGACGCAGACGGTGGCCGTGCTGATGTTTCAAATCACGGGCAACCAGGCCGACATCCGCTCCAATTTCGAAGCGACCGTGATGCAGGCGCTGATCCGCGACTAGGGACGGTTTTCAGACCTCGTGGGAGGGGCTTTATGCCCCGACGGGCTTCGGTGTGCGCGGCGCGTCGGGGCATAAAGCCCCTCCCACGGTTCTTTTTCGCGCGATTTCGTAAAAAACCCCGGGGCAAACTCCGGGGCATTTGACCAATCCCGCCATGCCATCTTCGACCATGCATCGTAGCGGAGAGCGCCAGCGAGCCGACGCTCTCCGACTCGCTGGCACTCGTCGCTACTCAACCAAGCCGAAGCAAGCTTCGGGGTATCAGACCCAACGAGAATGAATTTGAAAACACTCCCTGGTGCACCGACCCCGAGCTTCCGTGGAGTGTAGCCGCGAGCGTGCGCGAGTGGTTTCCGGACGAGCCACTCGCTCACCAGACTGTGTGAGAACGCGACGGTGGTAGCGGAAAGCGTGAGCTTTTCGCCCGAACGCGGGCCAAATCCCACGAAAACCTCACGGTTTCCGCTACACTTCGCGCGGCTGAACGACTGCCGCCGGGTTTTCACACAGTCTGTCACGCTCGCCGCTACCCGGCGTGGCGCTGTCACGTTTCTTCCGGGGGCGCTGCACTGCAGGCTCTCAGGCACTTTTGCCGGACGGTAGGGGCCGACCTCCGGGCGGCCCGTCAGGACGCGCGAGCGCCTCAAAGCTTCCCCGCCTCGGCCAGTTCCTTCGCCTTCGCAAGGGGCATCGGCTTCGCCTTCTTCATCTCGGCGATGGTTTTTTTCTGTTTGTCGTCGGCCTTCGGCAACAGCTCCTGCACGAGCCGGTCGGTCACATCGACGCGACTCGCCGCCGGCACGTCTTTCAACGCGGCCTCGTCCCACGCGGAGGCCAACCGGCCGACGCCCAGCTCCTGCTGCAGGGCGGGCAGCTTGTCCTTGAGCGCGGCCATCGCCTCGTCCGCCGGCGCGGTGCTGAACACTTGGAGATGCGAGCGTTTTTGCGCGGCCGCGAGCTGCGCACTGAGTTCCTTGAAGCGTGCCGCGTCGGTCTGCTTCGCCGCCCGCGCCGCGGCCATGAGCGCATCGCGCGCCGCCCGCTCGGGTTCGCTCCAGAAATGCGCGTAGGCCACGACCCGGGAGTCGTAGACGCCGATTTTCCCGCTGGGGGATTCCGCGGCCGCAGTCGCCTGGGCGACGGCGGACAGGAGGAGGCTGCCGGTGAGAAGGAAGGATTGAATCTTCATGTGGTTTGGTTGAACGACCGCATCGTAGCATCAGGTCGCTCAGCCGGGTGAGTTGAAAAATTTGATAGCCGCCATCGCCGCAGGCCTGCGCATCTCTTGTCCCGCCGCGAGGCCGGCGGCGGCTCCACGGGCGCATCTCACTTTCGTGCACTGCGGAGGGCGCTTTTCCAAACGCCCAAGCCCGGCGGTTGAAAACCGCCGCTCCGTCGCTCTTACCGGACGGCAAGAATCCGGGCTGCGCCCCGGCCCCACGCCGGCTAAATATTGCGATTGCCGCTCCAGCCGCCTCGCATTGGCTGTCGCCGTTACCCCATCCTCCGTGCGTCGCCAGCTGCGATCCGCGTCGCACACACCACCCCAAACCCCGAATACCATGACCCTGACCGCCCTGTCGCCCCACGCGTTTCTGCGCCGCTGGACCCGGACCCTCACCGCGCCCCTGGCCGCGCTCGCCGCCCTCGCGCTCGCCGTCGCTCCGTCCCGCCTGCCCGCGCATACGTCCGCCACCGGCGAAATCTCCGGCCGGGTGCAGAACGAGGCCACCGGCCAGTATCTCAACAACGCCCGCGTGACCGTGAAGGGCACGGACCTCACCGCGTTCACCGACGAGACCGGCGGCTTCGTGCTTCCCCGCGTCCCCGCCGGCGCGGTCACGCTCGAGGTGCTCTACTCCGGCCTCGATCCGCTGCAGGTGCCGCTTACCGTCGCCGCCGGCCAGCGCAACGAACGCGACATCAATCTCAACAGCCGCGACCGCTACGGCGCCGCCTCGGCCTCGGGCACGGTGAAACTCGACGCGTTCGTGCTCTCGGCCTCCAAGCTCACCGAGGGCGAGGCCCTTGCGACCAACGAGCAGCGCTTCGCGAAGAACATCAAGAACGTCGTCGCCACCGACGCCTTCGGCGATGTCACCGAGGGCAACGTGGCCGAGTTCATGAAGTTCATGCCGGGCGTGACGATCGAGTATTCCGACGCCTCGCCCAACGCCGTCGCCGTGCGCGGCTTCGATTCCAACATGACCGCCGTCACCGCCGACGGCGCGCAGCTCGCCAACGCCTCCGGCAGCGCCGCCAACCGCGCGTTCCTCTTCACCCAGGTCTCGATCAACAACGTCTCGCGCATCGAGGTCACCAAGGTCCCCACGCCCGCCAATCCCGCCGACGGCATTTCCGGCACCGTCAACATGATCAGCAAGAGTTCCTTCGAGCGCAGCCGCATGGCGTTCAACTACCGTGCGTTCCTCAACGCCAGCAGCGACGGCATGATGATCAAGGATCAACCCTTCCCCTTCGACACCCTCGAGCCGCGCGTGAACCCGGGCTTCGATTTCGACCTCACCCTGCCGATCACCAAAAACTTCGGCATCGTGTTCACCGGGCTGCACTCGAAGCAGTGGAACGAACAGAACATCTCCACCATGACGTGGAACGCCACCGCCGCCGGCACCGGCGCCACGCCGGCGAAGCCGTTTCTCCAATCCCACGCCATCGTCGACGCGCCCAAATGGTATACGCGCGACTCCACCAGCCTGAAGGCCGACTGGCGCATCACCCGCAACTCCGTCCTCTCCTTCGGCAGCCAGGCGAGCTACTACCGCGACAAGAACGGCAACATCACCCGCACCACCACCGCCGGCACCAACGCCACGCCGAGCGTCGCCGGCGGCACTCCGCTCAGCTACGACGGCACCCGCACCATCGGCGCCACCGGCCGCGGCGGCGTCACGTTCAGCGGCAACTTCCTCCACATCGACGCCCGCACCATCGCCGCCAACACCCGCTACCGCTACGACGACGGCACCTGGCTCCTCGACTCCGCCGCCAGCATCTCGAATTCCAAGACCTGGCGCCGCTACGAGCAGAAAGGCAGCTTCCAGTCGCTCACCACCGCGCTGGTCAATCCGGTGCGCGTGAGCTTCGAGGGCATCACCGACGTGCGCCCGACGACCACGCGGGCCTTCGACAACACCGGCCGCGAAGTCGATCTCTACGACATCAACAACTACCGCCTCAACACCGCCGCGCAGACCGACTACCGCGACCACAAGGAGGACGTCTTCGGCTACAACCTCGACCTGAAACGCGCGTTCAACGTCTTCGACATCCCGACCAACCTCCAGATCGGCGGCCGCTACCGCGCGCAGGACCGCGACCGTCGCTCCTACAACCGCACGTTCACCTACACGCCGCCGAGCGGCAATCTCTCGCCCGCGCCCTTCGTCGGCCAGGTCTACAAGAACCGCCCGAACTATTTCGGCTTCGATAACATCCCGTGGCTTTCCAACAACCGCGCCGTCGAGGCCTGGCGCCAGGATCCGCGCATCTTCACCCAGACCGCCGCGCAGCTCGTCGCCGAGGAGCAGAGCCGCATCGTCGGCTCCGAACAGATCCTCGAGACGGTCACCGGCCTCTACGCGCAGACCGAACTCCGCTTCTTCCGCAACCGCATCTCGTTCCTCACCGGCGTGCGCTACGAGAAGACGCACGACAAGGGCGTCGGTCCGCTCTACGAGCCGGCCAACGTCTGGCAGCGCACTACAAGCGGCGCGTTCTTGCGTAACGCCGCCGGCCAGCGTATCCGCAAGCCGGAGGCTGGCGCCGCCGGCTCCATGGAAGAGTTACGCTTGGTCCGGCTGGAGCGCGCCAACCACGCCAACCGCGCCTACGACGGCTACTACCCAAGCGCCCACGTAAACTTCAACGTCACCGAGAAATTCCTCCTCCGCGCCGCCTATGCCAAGACCTACGGTCGGCCCGACTTCGCCAACATCGTGCCGAACGCCACCATCACCGAGAACGACATCCCCGAAAACAACAGCGACCCGTCCGCGATCCCAGGCAACATCAATATCCGCAACACCGGACTCAAGCCGTGGACCGCCCAGAACTACGATCTCTCCGCCGAATACTACACCGAGAACGGTGGCCTCATCACCGGCGGCGTCTTCCGCAAAGACATCACAAATTTCTTCGGTAACCTGCAGAGGATCGCGACGCCGGAGCTTCTCGACGAATTGGATCTCGATCAGCGCTACGTCGGCTGGTTCCTCGACACGACTATCAACTCCGGCGACGCCCGCGTGTCCGGCGTCGAGCTCAACGTCCGCCAGTCGCTCACGCAGTTCGGAAAATGGGGCCGCTACTTCAGCGTGTTCGCCAACGCCACGAAGCTGAAACTCGAGGGCAGCCGCAGCGCCGCCTTCACGCGCTTCGTGCCCACGAGCGCCAACTGGGGCGTCACCTTCACCAAGCGTCCGCTTACCGTCATGCTCAACTGGCACCACCGCGGCGAGCAGGACCGCGGCGCCTCCACCGGCCAGGGACCGCTCGCCAAGGTTTACCAGGACGCCCGCACCACGATGGACGTCAACCTGAGCTACCAGCTCAGCCGCCGCCTCACCCTCTTCGCCAGCGGCCGCAACGTGACCAACGTCTGGTTCAACAACTCCCGCTACCAGGCCGACACGCCCGTCTACGCCCGCCGCAGCTCCACCAATTCCTACGGCGCCCAGTGGGCCTTCGGCGTCAAGGGCACGTTCTGACCACCAGCGACATGTAGGGGCGTCGCTCGACGACGCCCGTGTATCGCCGCGCGGGCCTCACGGCGACGTGATAACCTCGTGTGAAAAAATTCGTAGAGACGGTCCGAGATTCCGAATCGGAGGGCGCTGCTCCGTCAGCGCCGTGCCTTTCTGCGGCGGCGACGGCGCACCGCCCTCCGGAAAAATCCCCGCAGGCATGGCATTTCGAAACGCGCCACGCCGTCTGTGTAGGTCGGGGTTTATCCCCGACACCTTGTCCCGTCCGTCCGGGTGTCGGGCGTGAAGCCCGACCTACGTGGCGAATCGTCGCGCCACCGTCACCCGCCTACTTGAGTCGCTCCAAGCGGCCCTTGCGGCGCACGATGTTCTTGTAATCCCACTGGATGTCGCGCGCCTTCCCGAGCCAGCGCTGCAGATCCTCCGCGTTCACCTCGGCGGCGGCCACGTAGCGGGCCTCCGCCGCCTTGAAACTGCCTTCATTCTTCAGTCCGGCCTCCTCGAACGACTGCCCGCTCCAGAACAACAGGCGCACGCAGTCCTTCAACTTGCTGTAGCCGACGACCGGGTTGCCGTCGAGGAACCACACCGGGTGCGCGTGCCAGATCTTGTTCTCCGCCTCCGGCAGCGCCCGATCGATTTCCCGGGCCAGTCGATCGCAAATCTTGCGGACATCGGGCGTCTGGCCCGCGTTGTAGCTTCGGGTGTCGGGGTGCATGGGGAACCGGGTTGTAATGGCGGCCCGCACCGATCCCGCCAAAGGAAAAAGCGCGGCAGTTTCAAGGTGTGTTAACCACTCATCGGCGGCTGCTAATCGCAGCCGAGACTGGAAACTCACCACTACTCCAGCCCGTAAATCTTCGCTCGCGATGAGCGAGCGCCAAAAACTCAAAGCGAAGGCGATCAGCCGGAGCCACTGCATCCAGATTTGGCCCTTGGCCAAATCCATTAGTGGTTACCCAAAAAAATCCGTGTTGATCCGTGTCCACCTGTAGTCCTCCCCGGTCTTCCCGCGAGTCCAGCCAATCGCGAACTAGACTGTCCGCTTCTCACGAGGTCGTCGGCCCCCGTTTCACTCCACAGCTTTGTCCCCATGAAACCCCGCTCCCACTCTTCGTGGATCGCCATCGCCGCTCTCGCCCTCGCCCTGCTCGCCGGCCACGCCACCACCGCCGCCGAATTTTACGTTCACCCCGCGGGCAACGACACTAACCCCGGCACCCTCGCGCAGCCGTTCGCATCGGTCACGCGCGCGCAGGAGGCCGTCACACCCGGCGACACCGTCTGGCTCCGCGGCGGCACCTACGTCTTCAGCGGCACCAAGATCGACATCGGCATTTTGCTCACCAAGAGCGGCGCCGAGGGAAAGCGCATCAACTACTGGGCCTACCGTGACGAGACACCTGTCTTCGATTTCCACCAACTCGCCACGCCCGTCCGGATCCGCGGCATCAGCGTCAAAGGCGACTGGCTGCACCTGCGCGGACTCGAGGTGCGCGGCGTGCAGCAAATCCTGACCAACACGAACGAGTCGTGGGGCATCCGCGTCGAGGGCGGCAGCCACAACATCTTCGAACGGCTCAATCTCCACCACAACGAAGGCCCGGGGTTCTTCATTGCCGACGGCGGCGACAACCTCGTGCTCAACTGCGATTCCCACCACAACTACGATCCCGACAAGCGCGGCGAAAACGCCGACGGCTTCGGCGGCCACGCCCGCCAGGATGGCAATGTCTTCCGCGGCTGCCGCGCGTGGGCCAACAGCGACGACGGCTTCGATCTGATCCACGCCCGCGGCGTGCACCGCATCGAGCACTGCTGGGCGTGGAGCAACGGCTTCGTGCCCGACACCGACCAGCGCGCCGGCAACGGCGGCGGCTTCAAGATGGGCGGCTGGCTGCTCAACCCCGCGCGGTTCCCGGGCCACATCGCCGTGCACGTGATCCACCACAGCCTCGCGTTCAACAACCGCGCCGAAGGTTTCAACGCCAACTACCACCCCGGCATGTTGCGCTTCTACAACAACACCGCGTTCAACAATCCCCGCCAATTCGACCTGAAAGTGGCGCCACGCCTGACCAAGCCGGTCACGCACGTGCTGCGCAACAACGTCGCCCTCGGCGCCGCCCCGACGATGTCCGGCCACGACCGCAATCCACCCGATGATCAGTTCAACGCCTGGAACCTCGAGGATTTCACCGTCACCGCCGACGACTTTCTGACCACCGAGCCCAAGGGCGTCGACGGCCCGCGCCAACCCGACGGCAGCCTGCCCGAGATTCCGTTCATGCACCCCAAGCCCGGCAGCCGCCTGCTCGACGCCGGCATCTCCGTCGAACTCCCCTTCAAAGGCGCGGCTCCTGACCTCGGAGCGTTCGAAGTGAAGTAGGGCTTCGACGCGTTCGGCAGGCTCACTGCGGGTAGGTTACGAGACGTCATGTGAGATTCGCACAATCAACAGACGCCGGACGTTCGGGGGGGGGCGGGTCACAGATCCGCCCTACTTACCGGCGCTTGGAATCCCGGCGGTGGAGGCGACGTCGCGCAGGATCGCGACAGCGGTATCGACCAAGATCGCGCCGCACTCGTCGGTGCCGGCGCCGGCGACACCGGCCTCATAGCCGCCCCGCGCCTTTTCTCCGGGCATGCCGACGTAGTGGACACCGTTACCGTTGGAGTAACCCAGCACGAGTGTCTGCGGAAACGGCGACTTCTCGCGGATGGCCAGCGCCAGCTCCGTCATCGGTTCTCCCGGGAGCGCGACGATCGCAAGCGGGCCGCAGGTGATGGCCTGCACCTCGGCGTCGACGGTGTCGGCGCCGATGCGCTTCTTCGCTTCGGGCATGAGGGGTAGCGCGATGGTGCGACGGCCGACATGCAACGGGCCGGTCGTGAGTTTCACGCCGTAGCGCTGCGCGAGCTGCGCTTTCTTCGCAAAGCCGGCCGCCATTTCGGCCACGGCCGCGGCACCCCGCCGCCACGGATTGATGTCCCCGGTGCAACCCTGCAAGAAGAGCGCCTCGCCGCCGAGCGCACCGGCGATCGCGCGCGAAGCCGGCCCGGGCCAGTCGGAGTCGAGCGCCGGATTCGACGGGTAGATCGACACCGCGTGGCAGGCGACGTGGAACAGCGACGCGACATTTTTCCCGTCGGCCCCGACGAAGGACACGGTCGCGAGCGTGCGGTCGAGCGGGCCGAAGCTCGCTCCTCCCTGGAGCACCTCCGGCGCCCAGTCGGGGTGGTTGTATTGGATGGGCGCGGGCCGCTTGACCTCGGCGAGCCCCCACGCGGGCGCGCGCGGACGGCGGTTCCACACGTATTCGTAGACGGCCACGCGGCCGATCGTCGGCGTCGCGGTGCGCGCGGCGGCCGCGGCGTCACGCGCGGCCTTTTCCGCTGCGACGAGGAGTTTTTCCATCCAACGCTTGAAGGGCGGAAACTCGTTTTGCGACGGCATGTAGCGCACCGCCCACCACGTGTCGCTCTCGTTGCCGCGATACCCGCCGCGCCACGCGGGCGCCCACGGCGCGGAGTGATTATGGCTCGCGTTGATCATGATGTTGCCCGCCGGCATCGCGAGGGCGCCGCTCACGACCCGCCGCACTTCGTCGCGCGCCGACTCGGACACGTCCACGAGATCCCAGCGAATCAGCACGGCCTTGCTGGTGCCGTCGTCGAGCACGAGCGCGTGGAGCGCGATCGGATCGGTGACCGTGCCGTAGGGTTTGCCGGTGACCCAATTCAGCACCGCCGGCTCCGGCGTGATGTCGGCCTGCGCGGCGCCGACGCGCAGGGTGACGGCGGGCTCCGCGGCGCGCGCGAAGGCCATGAGCGCGAACGACAACAAAACAACTGTCCGAAGCGCGCCCGCGGCGATCGTGGGTGGGCGGGCGCGTCCCTGCGCCCGCATGGCATCAGGTGGCATCGATCTCGAACTGCGCATGGAAGGGAGTCGAAGAATGCGGGCACGGGGACGTGCCCGCCCACCTACTTCAGAAGCGTCCGCTCACGCCGGCAACCACCTTTGCGACGACGATGCGGGTCTGGTTCGGGCGGTCCTTGTTGCCGACCCATGTTTCCGTGATGGGCGACTTGTTGAGGTTCTCGATGTCGCAAAACACGGCCGTGTTGCGCGTGAACTGGTAACGCGACTTGAAGTTAATCTGGAGCTTGGGCTCCTGATAAACGACCGAGGCGATGTTGGTGCTGTTCGTCACGAGATACTCGCTGCGCCAGACGGCGTTGAGGCGCAGGTTGAAGCCGTGGCCGAGGTAGGTGAGCGCAACGTTGCCGGTTTTCGGCACAAAGCCGGCCACCTGTGTCGTCACGGTGGTGCCGCCGTAGTCGCCCCGCGTGAGCAGACGGGTGTAGTTGGCGTAGAAGCCGAAGCCGCGCCAGAAGCCGGGCAGAAACGTGAACTGCTGTTGGTAGGCGAGCTCGAGACCGCGATACTTCGCGCTGCCGCCGTTGCGCGTGGTCGTGAGGCGGTAGTTGACGTATTGGCCGTCGAAGCCGTTGTCCGCGCCGGTGCCGACGAACTGGCTGTTGTCCGTGTATTGGAAGCCGTCGATCTGCTTCATGAAGGCGCTCGCGGTCAGCGAGCCGACGGGCTCGAAGTAATACTCCACGGTCGCATCGAAGTTATCCGAATACTGCGGGCGGAGCGACGGGTTGCGGATCGTGACGGTCTGCGCCACGTCGTTGACGGAGTCGGCGGGCATGATCTGGTCGAATGACGGACGGCCGATGCCGGACGACCAACTGAGCCGCGACACGAGATTGCGCGTCGGCGAATAGCGCAGGTGCAGACCGGGAAACGTGTCCGTGTAGGAGCCTTTGCGGCTGGTGCGGCGGATCACCCCGGCGACGGTGATCGGGCCCTCGGCATCGGTCTCGGTGCGCTCGACGCGCACGCCGCCCAGCAAGGAAAGCTTTGACCAGCGCAGGCTGCCCATGGCGTAGCCAGCCGTGACCGTCTCGGTGATGCCGCGGTCGCCGTTGAGGCGCGACGTGTTGGTGAATGTGGTGTCTTCCACCCACTGGCCGGGAAACAGCGCGGCGTGGCGGGCCACGGCGAAGGGATTGGCCCACGGCGGTGAGCGGTAGCCCTCGTTGGAGTCGCTCCACTTCGGCGTCGTATCCCGGAACTGGCCCAGACCCTCGTCGCCGGTGGTGAGCCGGCCGTCGGGGCCGGCGAAGTTGTAGCGCTTCGAGAAATTATCGAGCGCGCGCTCCTGCTGGCGCACCACGCCGCCGGCCTTGAGGTAGAAAGGCACGGCGAACGCGAACGACTTCTTCACGTTCAGTTTCGCCGTCCGCACCTGGTCCTCGCCCATGCGGTCGCTCTGCGTGAGCAGCATCGTGTTGTAGTTGCCGAGATCGAAAAGATCCGGGCCGGTGGTCTGGGCGAACTGGGGCCATTTCGGATTCTGCCGCCGGTCGATCGTGAAACCGATGTTCGCGAGGCGGTAGGAAACCGCCCCCTTGGGCCGCGACCGAAAGTGGCGGCCGTTCGGCGCGTAGTCGTAATACGTCTGCGAGTTGGAGAAACTCAGCCCGTAGTCGATATCGAGACCGGCGAGCCGGTGCCGCACCGTCGGCACGAACTGGATCGTGCGGCCGGATTTGTCGTCCGTGGTGAGCGTGATGGCGCTGGACGAGTTGGCGTTGGCGATCACCTCCTCGAAGAAACTCGTGTAGCCGGGACGGAAGTTGGCGACGTTGGCCGACGTGCCGAGCACCATCGCGCGCGTGTCGTTCGTCTCGTGAAACCAATTGTAGGCCGTGTTGAGCGAGAGCACGGTGCGCTCGCTGAGCTTGTATTCCACCTTGCCGCCGATCGCGAGGCGCGTGCGCGGTGCGCCGGCCGGACGCGGCACCGTGATGTTCTGCGTGTAATAGGGCTCCGCGAGCGAGGTCTGGTAGGTGGCGAGCGCCGCGGTGTCGCCGCCCGGCTGCGAGTGATAGGTGAAATTGAGCGAGACGCCGACGCGTTTCTCGGAGCCGAGGCGGTCGGCGTAGGACAGATTCACCGACGGGCCGATGTTGGTGATCGGCTCGCGGAGCCAATTGTCGGAGCGCGTGAAGTATTTTGGCCGCCACACCCCGCCGAGCGAATAGGTGATGAGCCGCGGCTGGTTCCGGTCGAACGCGCTCTTCGACACGATATTCACGTTGCCGCCGATCGAGTCGGCATCCATGTCGGGCGTCGGCGCCTTGGTGACCTCGATCGTCTCGATGTTATTGAGCGAGGCCTGCTCGAACTCGAACGTCCGGCCCGCGCCGGCCGACTGCGAGCTGGCCATCCGGTCGCCGTCCATCGTCACGGAGTTGAGCGCGCCGTCGATCCCGCGGATCTGCACCGAGCGCACGTCGGCGCCGACGTAAACCGCGGTGATGCCAGGCAACTGCTGGAGAAAGTCGCCGATGTTGCCGTCGGCGACGTTGCCGAAGGAGTCGGAGGCCACGACGTTTTTCACGTTGGGCGCCTCGCGCTGCTTCGTGATCGCCGCGGCGCCACCTTCGCGCGGGCCGGACACGGTGAACGCCTCGAGTTTGTAGATGCCAGAACTGAGCGCGACGTTCTCGACCACGCGGCCGCCCTGCGGAACGACGACGGCCACGCGTTTGGCTTCGAGGCCGGTGTAGCTCACGACGAGCGTCGCGGGGCCGGGCGGCAGCACGAGTTCGAAGCTGCCGTCGCGATCCGAGAGCGCGATGGCGGTCGAGCCGACGACGGAGACCTCGGCGCCTTCGAGGAAGACGGAGGTGGCGGCGTTGCTGACCTGGCCGGCAACGATGCCACGGGTTTGGGCAGAAGCAGCGGAGACGGCGGCGCCAAGCAGCGCACACAGCCAGAAAATCCGCCGCCGTGAAGGCAGGAGGTGTTGGGTCATGGGGTGGAGGAAAGCAGTGTGAAGCGTGCGCGCCTCCACGCCTCCTGCAAACTGAAAGCTCGCGGCCGGCCACTTGGATCGTCGCGACAAATCACCGGCGCGCCGTCAGCCTCCGCGCAACCGTCATGAAATCCTACCGCAAGGAACTCTGGTTCGAGGCGCCCACGCGCCGTTCGTTCACGAACATCACCCCGCAAGTCGGGCAATGCCTGCGCGAGAGCGGCGTGCGCGAGGGCCTCTGCCTCGTCAATGCGATGCACATCACAACGTGCGTTGCTTTTCAGGCATTTCCTTAAAGTCAGGGAGGTAACGCATGTTAAACGTGACCTCGTCGGCCTTGATAACGATCTTTTCGACAAGCGATTCGACAATGCCACGTTTCTCGTCGGCCGTTTGCGTGGGCCATTGTGCGACAATGCTACTCGTCTCCGCTAAGATGTGCTCCCTCGACCAGCCATCCACCTTCAAGAGGTCAATCTCGCCCTCAACGCGGGGAAGCTCGGCCTCAAGCTGGCTCCTCCGCTGGTCGAGCGGCTGAAAACGGGTCTTGAACTGCTCAGCCGTCAACCCGCCTTCATTGTAGAGTTGGAAGCATTTTTCCGCCTCTTGCTTTGTGCGGGTCTGATCTCGGCGGAGTGTTTCCAGCAGTTGAGTTTTCTCGGCGAGCGTCGCATTCGCCCCATCAAGGTAGGCCGAAATCTTGTCAGGCGCTGTCAGATAGTCCTTGAGCTGGTCACAAAACAAGCCGTCGAGGTCGATTACGGGAATCTTGGTGCGGCACGCCGAGCAAACATACTTCGGTGTGTTGGACGGGACATACATTTTCTTGCCGCAATGGCAGAATACGAGCCCGGCGAACGGATGCACCGGGCGCTTACCCGGCCTCGCCATGCGGGCTCTCCGGGCGTCCAAAAGATCGTTGCACTGCTGCCAAAGCGCTTCGGCAACGATGGGGTCAACTTGGTTAATCACCCAATCGTGCTCTGGTTTCCAAGCCCACGGTTTGTTACCAGCAACGCGGCGGGTGAAGTTCGCCCGGTGTTGCCCTTTTGCCGTCGTGTCCCGAATCAGCCGATCAACAGTCGTGTCCGTGAATTTGTGCCCGTCACGCGTCCGCAAGCCGCGGTCGTTGAGGACGCGTGCAACCGCCTTCTTGCGTTTGTGCTGGGCAAAGAGTTCGTAGATCAATTTGCGGACGGGCGCTTCATCCGGATGCGGCTGAATTTTTCCGTCTTTCCAGTGGTAGCCGAACGCCACACGGCCCGATAGCGGCTTCCCTAACCGGGCGCGCACCGCAACCGATGCTTTTACGCGTTCGGTGATTTCTTCGCGTTCCCATTGGGCCATCGCCGCAATCATCGTGTAGAACAGCCGGCCGGCGGGCGTGGTGGTGTCGATGGACTCTTGCAGGGAAATGAGGTCGGCGTCGTGCTCGCGGAAGAAATCCGAAAAATCCAGCAACTCGCGAGTGTTACGCGCAAGGCGTGCGAGCTTTGAGAAAATCAGTGCGTGGATGTGCCCTCGGCGAACATCCTCCATCATCCGCTTCGCTTCCCGGTGATCGACCACGCTCTTGCCGCTCACCCCCGCGAGGTCGTAAACCTCGCAAACTGTCCAGCCTCGCGACTCGGCATAGGCCCGCGCGCGCAATTCATGGTGTTTCGGGCTATCACCCTGCGCCTGATCCTCGGTGCTAACGCGAATCCAGATACCCACCTGCTTCGTGGGGGAGACAGATTTGAACGCTGGATTCACGGCGACCATCTAAACGCGATCCGGGATGTCCGGTTTGGCAAGGACGAGCGTCCTGCGCGGCACGCGGATGACGCGTTCATCGGCCCCGCAACTTGCAGTGGGGAACATCGACGCACGCGCCGTCTCGGTGATGTCTTCGCCAATGACGGCAAAATCGCCGCAGTCCATTTCGAGAATGTCAGGGCAGCCGCTCGCAGCTGCGGTGCGCGCGCCGTTCGCGTGAGGATCGGGGCCAAGGCGTCGAGCGAACATGCGATCTCCATGACCATAGTTTTATGCGCGGTCAAGTCGATTATGACGATAGTTTGACGACGTGCTCGACCACAAACACTTGGCCGCCGTCGCATCGGAAGTCGCCGCGATCCTCCGTGCTGAACGGGAAAAACGCGGCCTTTCCATGAACCTTGTCGCGGAGCGCGCGGGGCTCTCGCAGCCGATGGTCAGCTTGGTCGAGCGGGAGCTGCGGATGCCCACGCTGGACACACTGCTCCGCATCGCAACGGCACTGGACATCGACCTAGTGGATGTGCTGCAACGCGCGCAGCATGCGGCAGCCCGACAGAAATCGAAATGATGGGCCGCGCTTTTGTGCCTTGGCTGCCAGTGCGCTACACTGGAAACATGGCGTTGCCACAATGGCTGACGGACAACTGGTTCACCGCACTGCAATCGTTCGCAATTGTTAGTGGGTTCGTATTTACGAGCATCACACTCCGCCGTGACGAGCGCACGCGGCGCATCGGCAATCTGTTCAAACTCACCGCCAGCCACCGGGAACTGTGGTCGCAATTCTTTGTGCGACCCGGCTTGCGGCGGGTGATGTCGAAAAAAGCTGACCTCTCCCTCGAACCAGTGACGGAAGACGAATCGCTGTTCGTCCGTTTTCTCATTCTGCATATCAACTCTGCGCATCATGCCATCAAGTATGGCCTCATGGACGCGCCGGACGGATTTGACGCCGACCTGAGCGACTTGTTCGCCAACCCCATCCCGCGCGCGGTCTGGCAAAGTCTCCGTCATTTCCAAGACCGAGATTTTATCGAATTTGTCGAATCGCACTTTCCTCATGGCGGCGAACGGGTCACCGAGGCGTAGGGTTACTGCGGCTTTCGTCGCATCAAGTCGGCGATTGCTTGGATTGCCGCGCCCTCGCGGGCCTTCGCTTCTTCAGGCGACAGTTGAGGATAGAATCGCTTGATTTTGTAGCCGCGCGATACCCTCACGTCCGGGGCCGGTGGCGGCGGTTGCGGCAAAGTCTGCAAATGGGCGATGAACTGGTCCGGTAGAAAATACCCCACGCACGGCGCGATGTCAGGCCCGAGGCTGTTAGCGACGGCGGTTTCAACCCGCGCCAGTTTCTCGGCGGTGACGGCAACGACTGCGATCTCCTGAAAACCGGCCTTGGCGCACTTCGCTACGTTACCGACTTCGTGATCGACGGTCGTTGTGACGGTAATCTCGCATGCGATCTTCGCACCGCCACGAGCTAACAGCACATCGACGGAGCCCGCCCCATCGAGGATTGTGTGTTCAATCGCCGTCTGGAATCCAAGCGTATCGGCTGCCGCTTTGATCCGCTTCTGGATCGCCTTGTGTTGAATCCCGCCGCGCCCGGCCTCGCCTACGGGAAAAGATTTTTTCGTCTCATCGGCGGCGGTTACCGGACGGATAACAGGAATTGCCGCCGATGCCGATTTTGCAGCCACCGGAGCCGCCGCAGGCAGATTCACGGTGGTTATCGCCGGCGCATTCGCTGGCTGAGTGGGCAACACGGCCTCCGGTCTGGGCGTTGGTGCCGTTGCCGACGTGTCATCTGCCACACGCGTTGGTTCGCGCGACGGTTTTGGTGGGGAAGCACGCGGCGAGACGAGATCAACGATGGAGCACTGCTGCAACGTGGCCTCCACGACCTCACGCCGGGTCGCGTATTTTTCTCTCGAAGCCGTGATGACTTCCCGTCGTCGAGTTGTAGCCTCCGCATCACTCGGCAACTCGGGCAAAGGCACCGTGAGGTTGAAATCCCATTCGCTGCGCTCGACACGACACACCGCCTCGCCCGTGCCGAGGTTTTGGAGATCGCGGGCCTCGAAAAACGAAAATCCGCCCTCCAACACGCGGGCGTCCTGATCGCCG
The DNA here is from genome assembly GCA_016235555.1 of Verrucomicrobiota bacterium. GTDB lineage: Bacteria > Verrucomicrobiota > Verrucomicrobiia > Opitutales > Opitutaceae > JACRKC01. The sequence goes on along the minus strand of JACRKC010000085.1, from coordinate 65,815 downwards.
ACGCGAAAGCAGATGCGCGTGCAGCAGTTGGCCATGACCGCGCTCGCAACCTCCGGGTCGCGCTGCAAATGCCGCAACTCCTGGTGAGCAAGCGAGAGGCCGACACGGTATTTACGCGCCCCAGAAAGAATTTCTGCGGTCGAGGGTGTTATGAAGTGGTGGCACTCGTCGAGGTAGAGCCAGAAATCGCGGCGTGCGCCCGACTGCTGGCGCTGCCGCGCCATCGCGGTCTGCTGAAACTTCGCCATCAGCAAGCTGCCGAGCAGGTGCGCGTTTTCCTGTCCGATCAGGCCTTGGGAGAGCTTGGCGAGAAAGATTTTGCCCGAGTCGAGGATGTCGGCGAAATCGAGCCGATTGACTGGCTGAGACACCATGTAGCGGATCGGTTTAGGCGCGAGAAACGTTTCGAGCCGAGTCAGCACCGGCCCGATGGATTTGTTGCCGGTGAGCTGGGCGAAACCCTTGCGCCAGTAGTAAACGATGTCCGGATCACGAACCGTCGTAAGAAATTTTTCGCGAAACGCTGGCTCCAGCAAAAAACGCCGGAGATCGGCGAGCGTGCCGCCCTGTGCGCTCTCCAAGAACGCGAGGATCGCGTTGTTGAGCACGCTGCCCATCTGATCACCCCACGAGGTCGAGAGCCGTTGAAAGACCGAGACCAAGTCGGACGCGAGCAGGGTCTTTTCCCAATCGGAGTGCGCCGACAGGATGTTAAAGCCGATGGAAAATTCCTCGGCAGCGGGATCGAGCAAGATGACATCGCCGATTCGCGTGGGCGGAATGACACTGAGGAGTTGGTCAACCAAATCGCCGTGCGGATCGAGCAGCGCCACGCCCTCGCCAGCGGCAATGTCCTGGCGGATGAGATTGAAAAGCAGCGTGCTCTTGCCGGTGCCCGATGCGCCGACGATGTGCGTGTGCCGCACGCGCTGCTCGGCGGTTAACCAGACGCCGCGTTGGTTACCAAGGTGGACGTTCCATCCGAGAAAACAGCCCGTGGCCTTGGTTACCGCATCCGGTGCCGGTTTCGTTTTCGCGAAATGCCGGAGCAATTTGGGCGAACGCACTTCGCTGGTGGGGAGGTGCACGAAGCCCAGAAGCTCGTCGAGGTTGAGCAGCATCCCGGTGCGGTGGCTTTGCCGACGGAGCACGTCGTCCACGTGTGCCTCGAACGGATAGCGGTCGTTGCGCAACGGGATGAGCTCGTTGGCGCTGGGGTGAGCGAACACCCGAAGCGCGCCAGCCAAGCGGCGGGCAATTTCCCATGTCCGGTCGAAGTCGGCGGCGCGCGTGGCGATGCGGAGCACGGCCGCATAAAGCGGGCGCGCCATCTTGCGCTTGGCGTCGTCGGCCAGTTCGGGCGCATTAACGAAAAACGGACGGCCATCGGCGTGAGTGACCGACCAAACAGCGCTTTCCGCCCATTCGTTCTGCACGGGCCGGAACAACACTTGATATAAGCCGAGTTCGCCCGGTTGCAGGTCGTTCAACGCCCCGATCAACCCGACGAACGGCTCGAACTTGCCGGACGCGAGCGGACGCATGAACGGTTCCGCGAGGCCGAATTCGACCACGGCTGCGCCCGCGTCTTCGCACGCTTCCCATGCACGCGTGAGATCGTCCTCGGTGGCAATGCACGCCACTTCGGGAAAAAACGTCTGCATCTGCTGCTGCACCGCAGGTGCATCGGCGGGGTGCGCCACCAGTCGCACGGAGATTGCTTCGGCAGTGCCTTGCAGCTCGAACGCGAAGGGCTCGCGGCACAGGGTTAGGCTCGTGATGAATTGCTCGAACGTCTCACGGCGCGGATCGAATTTGGGCGGAAGGAGCGCCGGCAGTTCGACGAGCGATCCGCGCTCAAACGGCGTTGGCGGCGGTTCCTCTTGGTCGAGTTGAGGCTCGGTCGGAGTTGCAATGGTGCCTGCCAAGCTCCGGCCAAGCGATTGAATCCACGCGCTCGCGAGCGTGGGCTTGCGCCCATCGTCGAGGACTTCGACGGCGGGGAGCACATGCCCCTTGAAGGGCCGGAACGGTGGCTCGGGCGCGACGGGACAGGAAAAAACATCCCACCCGCGACCGCGGCGTTCCCACGCGAGAAACTGGCGCGAGAGTTTCTCGTCGATCAAGGTCATGCTTTACGCCGTCGCTGGCGCTGGCGTGGGCCTCGGCTCCAACTGCACCGTCGTCGGTTTGTAGAGTTCGCCGAGGATCGGGCTGAACTCGTGCATCTCGATGAACTTGACGCCCTTCGCAGCCGTCACTTCCTCAATCTTCTTTTTCACGACTTCGGAGACGATCGTGTGATAGAGCAGCCGCGTGTCGTGCCGGTAATAAGTTTCCTTGCGGATAAAACGCTCGTAGATCGGCCCGACAACCGGTAGCTTAATGAGCGAGGCGTCGAGGTCTTGCAGGCCGAACCCGACGGCGTTGCGCGCCACATAGATGACCCCGCCAAGCAGGATGCAGAAGAGACAAAGCCCGAGGATGACGCCAGTGTAGCGAAAGAGGACGCCGAGGATGACCGCGAGGCCGACAAAGCAGACAAACAGCTCCCAGAGTGCGACCTTGGCGGGGATTTCCGCGAAGCGGAGGGAAAAGAAGTAGGCGCGCCCGAATGGCGCGGCGCACACATCGAAGACGAGGCGCTCGCGCAGCATCCGCAGGTAAACGCGTTTGTCCGAAAGCAAACCACCCTCGGCAAAATCCACGCGCGACATCGTTAGGCCGGGCACTTTGCGCTCGGCGAGTTCCTTTTCCACGTCGCCGTAGAAGTCGGACGTGGAATGCCGAAATCCATCCAGCACGACGAACCAATGCGATAGCACGTCGGCTTTCTTACGGCGGAGCCCAAACTGCATTGAGGGTTGCATGTTCCTCCTTTCGTGCGGGGCGGGGAAGGCAAAATCTTTGTGCGGAGCTTTGCCGTCAGAGGGTCGGGCCATCCGGATCGTCCATGCTGCGCTTTTTCTGCATCAGAAGCGCACGCTGGTATTCGGGAATTTCCATGTAACGCCGCGCTTGGCGCGCCTCCGCGTCTTCATGGACTTCCTTGGTGCGCAGGTCGAAATACCACTCATAGTTTTGGCGTTCGGTGACGTTGCCGGCGACATCGGTGGCGGTGACCACATCGAAGAAGTAGATCCCGACCGTGCCCTTCTCGGGGAGAAAATCGAGCGACGGCCCGTAGATCGTGAATTCGCTTTCGTTCCGCGGAGGGACGATGCCGTTCACGAATTCCTTGTAGTCGATCTTGTCGAAAGGAATCAACTTGCCGCCGACGTTGAATTGAACAACCGCACCCTGCCCTCGGAACACCCGCGAAAGCTTGTTGTTGATGCGCACCGTGAATTGCAGCCGGTGAGGCTCCACGTCGAGAAACGGCGTGGCCGCTTCCTCGACATAGACGAGGTTCGCCGACTTGCCGCCGGTCACGATCGAGGCGCCGAGCATCGCGCCAAAATTCGGATCGACGGGTCGGACGGAGTATTTTTCCTTCTTGGTCGTCTTGTAGAGCGCGGGAACGACGGCGATTTCGAGGCCGCCTTTTTCTTGCGCTTCCTTCGTTTCCGGCAACGCGGTCACCGCGGGCACCTTCGCCGTTATGGTTGTCGTCGGCCGCGGTGGAGGCGGAGCCGATTCGCAGCCGACGAAAAACGACGCAACGATGGTGCAGAGCAGGCCGGCCGAAAGGTGGGCCGCGCGACGTAGGTTTGGTTGGTGGTTCATAGGAAAAATCGGTAGGGCGCTAGCGGTTCTCGTCCGAAGTGATGGCCAATTCGATGAGGGCGTCGCGGGCGGCTAATCCGAGCTGATAGCGACGCGTTTCGCGCCTGATCCAATGAAGTTGGAGATAGTCGGGGACATCGTTCAGCGACGTGAGCCCCTCGAAGTCCGGGTGCCGATAGGTGGTCGGCAGGACGTGGTTATTGAGCGTAGCCAGCGGCGCTTTCGCGGCGGTCTCAATGGTGGAGCTCGACTTGGCCTCCGCGGTTGCGGACGACCCGGCAGCGTTGGCGCGACTCGGCGAGATCGGGGGCGGATGGCGGGACGCCAAGCCGTGAACGATAACACCAATCAAAACAAGCGTGAGCGCGATTTGAATCACACGAATTGCCCGCGAACGCTTGGTAGCCGGCGCCATTGCGCCATCCGCTTCGGGCTCCTGCGCTGCTGCGGTCGTCTGATGGTGTTGTCTATCGTCGGGGTTCATAAATTAGCCGGGCTAACCACGAGCGTCTGCGCGGACTTGCCAGAGGCTGTGATGCGCAACACGACATCAGTGCCATCCCGATCCACGGAGACGCTCGGGTGAGAACTTTCCGACAATTGCCCAGCGAGGGCATTGTGAAGGCGCGAGAGCACGTCCCGATGGAAAAACAAAAGCGAGGAATTCTCGCCGTCGGGGCGAACCGCGGGGCCGGTGCCGTCGAGGGCGAAGGCGCGCAAGAGCGTGGCGTTCGGTGGCACACGCTGACCGCGCCACCAATAGTTTCCGTCGCGTGTGCGCTTGATGAAGGCGGGTTCGTAACCATTGCCTCCACTCTGCCACGAAAATCGTAGGCCACTTGGCAAGCTGGCGTCACCCGTCTCGCCGGCTGGGCCGGTGCCGGACTTCGCCTGCGCGCCGACCGTGATGCGCTCAATCGTTTCCTGCTGAACTCGCACTGGTTCCGATTTCGCAACAACGCGCTGCTGACTCGCTGGTTCGTGCAAGTCTGACTTCTGCACCGGAGCTTCTGTGCCTTCTGAGGATGCCGCTGCGTGCGGCAAGCGCGACAAAACGAGGGCAATCAGCACGCCCGCGGCCGCGGTAATGGCGATCCGGCGGAGCCAAGGGTTCGGAGAGGCGACGGGGAGTCGCCCATGATCGCGACGCCTTGAACCTAGTTGCCCGATTACCTCACCGCGCACGGTGAGATAGCGGCGCGTTTTGATCACCAGAATGCTGGCGAACCCAATCGCGGCGAGGCCGAATGCACTCAGGATGGCCGCGGTCGATGTGTTGGTGGTGGTCGAAGCCAGCGCCGAGAGTTTGAGGTATTGCCCCGTTAAGACCGCCGCGAGAATGAGCATCGTCGCCTCCTGAAAAAGCCGAGAGGCCGCCGGCGGCATCCGTCGAGCTAACGAAAAGCTGTCGAGCAGTATCCACGCGACGAAACCGATAACCACGAGATTTGCCGGCGCGATTTCGAGCAGGAGGACACGCACCAAGCGCGCTGGTTCGGTTAAGGACTTCGCGAGCACGCCGACGGAATCCGGGCCGCCGAGCGAAGCCGCCGCGAACACGGTGGCAAACGCGCCGAGCAACAGCGACAGCAAAAGGGCTTGGGAGAAGGGTGTCCGATTCATTGACGAGAGGGATTAGTTGAGGAGTTGATGAGAAACTTCATCGGCCGGTCGGGCGGCAGCGGACCGTCGAGTTCAATAATGATGGCGCTCGAGTCCGCCCCCGTGGTATCCAGCGCAACCAGTTTGTGGGTCGGCCGGATGACTGTGCTACCGCCGCTAGCATTCGCAGGTGTCGCGTCGTGGTCGGCGAAGTCTGGCGTAGCGTCCACGATCACCTGCTCGCGACTAGGCGGCTGATCGCTGGGCCGCATAGCGTCGGTCGCGACCATCGTCGCCAGCACCAGGACCACGGCCATCGCGCATTCGACCGTGCTGATCCACAAGGTGACGCCGCTATCGTGGTCGCCGGGATTGTGACGGCGATTGCGCCTGCGGCAGTCGATGCTTGGTGCAACGGTGGCAACGTCACCTGGCGAGTTCCCGCTCGACCTTGCCGGCCATCGGAACAACGCCACGCCGACGGCAACGGCCACGACAGCACCGACGATAATGATTTCAGTGTTTTGCATGGGACGCGAAGCTATCGAGCGGCCAGTTGTCTATTCTCGATAAAGCGCTCGCCGCGCAAGATGCGCTCATAAGGCGTCGTTGCTGCCGGTCTAGCCGGTGGTGAAAACGAGCGAGTTTGCTCGCGGATTTTCTCTCCGGCGAGAATGCGTTCCTGCGCACCCACGACTTCGCGCTTCACTGCGCTGAATAGTGGCGGTGCCGTGGCCTGCACTGCTTTGGCTTGTGCGGCGATTTCCGAGGCCGCTTTGGCCGCGGCTTCACGCACAGCCGAAGTCGCCGGCGACTGCGGGCTGCGTCCATGGAAAAACCAGAACGCGCCCCCGATCAACACGAGCAAGACGAAGATGATCTTCATGGCGCGCTCCTTTCTTAGAACAGCTTGCGATTACCCGCGGTCGGCTTTGGCGCTTGGCCAGCGGCCTTTTGCTTCGCGCGTCGCCGGATTTCATCGGGAAACGCCCGCATAAAGCTTTCGGCTCGATGAGCGCCGCTGGCAGCGTCGCCCATCTCAACAGCCTTTTCCACGAGACCGATGAGGATTTCCTCGATTACATCGACGGGGAGATCGGCTGCGCTATCCGCGAGAAACATCGCGCCATAGCGATACTTCTCCGCGAAATCCTTCATCGCGCCAGCGCGCTCCTTCTTCGCCGCAGCCAGCATCGCCCGCAGCCGGCTGGACGCAACGGTGCCGCGGCTGTCGTTCAGGCTGCGGGCCAGTTCGTCCAGCCTGCTCGCCGTGCCGTCGGCCTTGCCGTCGGGCCGCGTGCGGCGCGCTTCACGATAGAAGACCTGGAGCCGATCGAAATGAGCGAGCAGCTCGGCCTCCTTCGCGGCGAACTCAGCGCGCTGTTTGCGCCACCATTCCGGGCCTCTGCCAGCCGCCATTTCTTCCGAGTAGGATTGGGCGGCGTTTTCGTCCTGGCCCGCGTCCAGCGCGTCATTCATGCCGTTCAGCTTATCGCGGCCGGCGGTGACGCCTGAGTTGTCCACGAGTTGTTGCGCCGTTTGCTGGCTTTCGGCGATTTGATCCTTCAGTTTCGTGAACTCAGCCACGCTCACGAGGCTGCCGCGTTCGCGACCGTCGGGCTGCTGTTCGGCCGCGAGCACGGGGAAAGGTAGCGCACACAGCGCGAGAGGAGAGATGAGCAGCGCGGCTGTCGCCGCGCGGAAGCCGATAACATGGTGTGTGATATTCATGGGTGTAGTTTGGTGGTGAGGTTGAGGTTAAATATCCGCGCCAAGTTCGCGCACGACTGCCACAAGCAGGCGGGCAGAAAAAATGTCCGGATCGCTGCTTGTCGTCGGGAGAACAACACGCACGCCCCGATATTCGGTCATCGCTGCCGTTTGGAGCAGATCGGCGAGCGCTTCTTTGGTCGGCTGCCCCTTGACCCATGCGGCGAGTTCGTCGAAAACGGCCTCTTGGACATTGCGCTCAATCGCCGAGAGATCGGCGTTATTGCCGCCGCGCACCTGAGCGAGGCGCAAATCCTCGACGAACCGGCGCGTATTGCTCGAAGGTGCGAAAAGCAGCATCGCATTCGACAACCGCGTGGGTGCGATATTGGGCCGCGGCCAGCCCAACCGTGCATGAGCTGCAAAAAGCAACGTAGCCTCGTGTTCATATATGACGCCGTGAACACCGGCACGGGCAGCCGCGAGATTGCCGGCACCGGCGGTGATGCACGCCTCGTCGTTCGCGGCCAAGCCGACCAGAATCTGGTAGCGGGCGACCCTTGCCTGATCTTCGGCGTGCCAGGGTCTTGAGGCTTGATCGAAAGGCGCAAGCAGCTTGGCGACGACGCGGAAATCCGCCGGGCTGCCCTTGTCAACGACCAGACGTGCCTTCGCGATCGCGTCGTCGAGGCTGAACGATGTGCGGTCGTCAACGCCGACATCGCGTGCGGTGCGATTCATATCAACGCGCTGGATCGGCGGCGGCTCGGTGCGAGCGAATTGCGGCACCTCGGTTGCCGGGGTGGGGCCGTGGAACAGCGCGCAGCCCGACGAAAGCGAGAGCGCAATCGCGAACACGACGTGCATCATGACGGTCAGCAAGCTCATGCGGCCGTGGCCGCGAGCGCGGGAGGTGATGTTGATGTTCATAGTAAAGAGGTCGGTAATTGGCGGCTTGTTGGTGTGAGGAACTGGCGGGGGCGGGTTTACCGCCAGCCGCCAGCAAGAGTTAGCTCCGGGGCGAAGCGGGCACGCGATTGCCGATGCCGAAAACGCTCAGGAGCCGGGTGAACCAGGTATCGAGGCGCACAGGCGCGGGCCGCTTGTTGGTCGAGCGCGGGCCGACAGCCGCTGGCTTCGGAATTGCGTCGAGTGCCTTCCAACGACGCTGTGGGTCGCTGGGGCGGCTGATTTCGACCATGCGGCTCAGCACGACACGTTGGCCGACGTGTGGCGTGCTGCTGTTGCTACGCCACGCGGGGCCATAGAATGCCGCAATCCCGGCGGGGTTTTGCGGCGACATCAGGGCGGGGCAACGAACGAGCGCACGAGCATCATACTCACGCGTCGGCGGGTTGATCTTAATTATGGTTCCGTCGATTTGGTTCATGGTTTGATTTCCGTTTGGTTGGTTTTGGTTGGGGGAAGCTGAATTTATTGGCAGCGGCACGTTGGCAGCCCGAGTTCCACGGGGGCGAAAATCATCAATTGTGAGCACCGCTCGCAGCGCGTGCCGATTGGGCCACAGCACCAACGCTCATCCGCCCAGCCGTAGTCAGCGGCTAGTTCCGCCGAGGCTGAAAGGGGATCACTGGAGCAGAAATTGACAGACCGTGATCCGTGTGGGCCTGTGCGGCGGCACCCGAATTCCGTGCTAGGATTCGGTGCGGTGGGATGGGGGTGGGTATTCATCAGAGTCACCCTTCGTCTCGCCCTGCCCAGGGCGGTGGTTCGCCGCTGGGCAACGCGCCCGAAGTAATTTCGGGCGCGTTTTTCTGCGTGGTGAAACGTTTTGTCAACTCTTTTCCGATAATGGCCAAGTTCACTTGCTCATTTGCGCAATTCTATTTGCGCGACCATCTGCGACCTTAGCCCATTGAGAAGAAAGTTTGCGCTTACCTGATTATTTCCGCACATTCGTGAACATGGCGCGAAACACACGGAACAAAGGCGCAACTGCATCGGCGCAATCCAGCGCAGGCGTAGCCATGCCCGGTCAACCCTCTTGGAATGAGTATTTCGGCGAACTGCTGAAGAATTCGCCTACTCGGCCCACGAGCATCACCATTGCCAAGGCCATCAACAGCCGATTTCCGCTCGAGCAACCGGTTGTGACACCTGCCTTGGTTGAGAAATGGCGCGTGAAGCACGCTGCCCGAGCATATCAGCCACGCACCCTAGCCATCGCACGTGCGCTCGCTGACGCCCTCGACGGTTTAGGTGTATTCCAATTTCAAGACGTGGCTGTTGTCGAAGACAAGATCGCGGAGTTTTTAAGGTTAATAGACCCTGCATTCACGGGCGGTCGCTCAGTTGAGCAAATCGTTCGCACCGCTTGCAACGCTGCTCGCGGGGAACTGTTGAGTATTTACACACAGCGCCCGGAAGATTCCACGCGGCGGTTAGACGCCGCTCAACTCCTGCTAGCAACGGCGTGCTTGCTGTCACAACGCACTTACGGAGATGACTTGGGTGCGTTGCAAAAGGAAACAGAAGGGCGCGTTATTCTCTTCCTTTTTTGGGATATTGGCAGCAGCCCGCAGAGCCAGAAGAGAACAAATGCGATGGCTGAGGAACTAAGGGAGCCTGCATTCGGGAATTCTTGGAGGAGTTTGGCGCCCAAAATAAGGACATACGTTGTGCTCGGAACTTGGTGTCGAAACGAGAATGACGCCGGGAAGCGGGATGCAGAAAACGACAAACGGGAACTCGAACAGAAGATTTTGAATTCGGAGAATGGTAGCCCGGTTCCTGAGGATAAAAAAACCAAGGTGGGCATAGTTCCGATTAGTAGCGAAAGAACGCTCCCGGAGGCCCTTTATCTTGCGATAAACTTACATTCGAATGGAACCAAACGGGGCTGGCGAATGATCCGTCACCCTAAGCTTTTCATGAAGCTTGAAAGCTCACGAGCTGCCACGTTTTGCACTCCGCTCGATGACGAGGAGTTGGATAGCGAGTTTGAGAGGTTTGGAATCACCGGCATCCGCTGGGACGGGCTGATTGGAAAATGGCGGACACCGTGGGACGAAGCGGCAACCAGTTTGGGCGAAAACAATCATGAACGACGTGCGCATGTTCGCACGGGACGAAAAACGCGGAAGAAGAAAGAGAAGAAGTAATGAGTGATTCGGTAGAGATTCGAGATTTGACCGTCGAATATGGCTCGGGCGACGCGCGCCTTCGGGCTCTCAGTAACATAAGCGTAGTCCTTGAGCCTAGCTCGACCGTGTGCGTGGTCGGCGGCTCTGGTGCTGGCAAGAGCACTCTGGCTATGGCGGTGCTTGGGCTTCTGCCAGAAAGTGCGCGGTGGGCAGGTGACGTGAGCTTGCCCGGAAATTTTGCCCTGAGCCGATCGGGTAGCAGAGAAGTCAGAGAATATCGTCGGAAAAGCGTGGGCGTGGTGTTTCAAGACGCACCTGGATCGCTCATACCGGGGGTGCCAATCGGAAAACAGGTTGAGCAAGCGTTCCGATTCCGTAGGCAGATGAGTGCCGCAACGGCGGCACGCGAGGCCAGGAGAACGTTGGAACGAGTCGGGTTGACCGACTACTCGAGAATTTCCAAGGCCCGCAGCTTTGAACTCTCCGGTGGCATGTGCCAACGTGTAGTCATCGCGATGGCACTCGCGGCGCCCGGCCCGCTGCATCTGCTCCTCGCTGACGAGGCGGTGTCGAATCTCGATAGCGTTTCAGCAGCGCAAGTCCTAGATTTGATATTCGATCTTCAAAAGGAACACGGAGCCACGCTGATTTTCATAACGCATGATGCACGCCTGCTCCCGCGCTTCAATTGGGTGTGTGTTCTCGCTGAAGGGCGGGTGGTTGAAATACGGGAGAGCGCGGCGTTTCTTGATCATCCTTCCAGCATCGAGGGCCAGCGGCTGCTAGAAGCTTCACGGGCGCTCGGACAGCCGATGGGCAACCCCGAGACCAAACCAATTTAACACCATGAATAACACATTCGATCTGTTTCATCCAGTGCTGGCCATCAACATCATGGCCGGCTCTCTCGGCGGTCTCGTCCCTGCTGTAAAGATAGCGGGACTTTCCGTGTTGAGCATCGTCATCAATAGCCTCTGCAATCTGCGCTGTGCTCATTGCTATCTTCAGCCGAAGGAGACTCTTAGCCGTTTGCGGTCGGCTGACTGGCTTCGTTTTCTCCGTTCGGTTTACAAGGATTTGCGGCCTGATGCAGTCTGTGTCTCCGGAAAGGAGGTCTTCGCAAGTGACGAGAGCGTGAGTTTGTTCTGTGAAGCCATCCACCTCCGGAATTCAGTGCAGGCTGATGCTAGCGCGAAAACCCGTCTGGGCGTAATCACCAATGGCACCTTGCTGCACAACTATCGTGAGAACCTGACCTCTATTCAGCCAGACTGGCTGGACGTAAGCATTGACGGCTTGGAGGCGACGCATGACTCGATTAGGGGAAAAGGGGCCTTCGCGGCTATGGCGGCGAACATTCCCTGGGTATTGGAGACAATGGGGGATCGGGTATGGGTATCGCTCACGGTAATGGAATCCAACTTGGATGCGATTCCGGAAATTGTTTCGGGGCTGAATGCTGGTTTAGGTCTGCGAAACTTTTCGATTGGAGTGTATAAACCGCAGACATACACATCGGCGGCGCTCCGGGTGGAAGATTCCAACTATGCAAAGCGGCTTGTTCGTGCGCTGCGGCGGTTGGCGCAAATTGAAATCAAGAATGCCGTCGAAGTTAAACTCGAACTCGAATCTAGTTGCTGGAACCTTCAGCGCCACCTCGAACAGGAGGGGTTCATCACCTCGGGCGGCATCCTGCGCGTGACACGGCGCGAACTGAGCAACGGAATTACGCTCCGTGTTCAGGCAACAACCGTTCCCGTAGGTTTGTGGCGGGCTGCACGCGTCACACACCAAGGACAGTGGTTGGCCGCTGAGGACTTGGTAAATGCGAAGCTCTATGACGAGCGAGCGGTGGGTAAGATCGCCGATTTCGACTTCGACGCGCTCGCGCTTTATCGGGCCGGTCTTGCGCACCCCCGCTTTCGTGAACTGTTCGGAACCGACGCGGAGCAGTTCCTAGGCACTCTAATAAAGGCCGCGTAGGAGAAAGGAGCAACCGAACATGAAAAAAACTCTAATTGCTGTCGTTGTTGCCGGCGCTGTCATTGCTGGGGCACTGATTTGGCGTAGCGGCACGACGAGCCCCCGTCATGAAAAGCTGGCCGAGGTCATCATTCCGCTGGAGGGAGACATTCAGACTCTTGATCCGGCGGCGCTGTCTGACCCGATTACGTCTCGCGTGGTGTGGCAGATATACGAAGGACTCGTCGGGCTAAATGAGAAAAACGAAGTCACACCTATGTTAGCTGAATCTTGGCATACGTCTGAGGGCGGCAAGAAATGGAGCTTCCGACTACGAGAAAATGCCTTCTTTCATCGCAACCCTGTATTTGTTGGTGAAAAGCAGACGCGTGTAGTTAAGGCCAGTGATGTTGTTTTTAGTTATGAGCGATTGGCGCGAGGCTTCGGTTCGTTTGTGTTTCAGGGGCTGATTGAAGGCTTCGATGAATATGTGAAGAAAGCCGCACCGACAATCACCGGTATTACCACGGCCGGCGACAGGGAGGTTACTTTTACGCTGACTCGGCCTGACCTTTCGTTTCTCTACCGGATAACAACTCCATACCTAGCCATCATGGCGCCCGAGGTTTTGGAGGCGAACAAAGAGCAATTTGGTCGCACGGTGGCCGTCGGCACAGGGCCTTTTCGGCTAACGACCGCCTCGCCCACTGAAATCACTCTGGAACGACATCCCGACTACTGGCGCCCAACCACCGGTAATGTGCAGCGAGTGGTTTTTCGTGTGGAGAAAAATCCTCAATTGCGGGTCGCTGCATTTCGCGCCGGCAACTACAGCTTGATGCAGCTCCCATTCGAGTTTCGCTCCGACTTTCTCGATCAAGGGAAACTGCGGCCCGAGCTTAGCGGGCAGTTGGTAGCTTTCGAAGCGGCCACATTTAATGTGCATTATCTTGGAATGGACTCACAGCAGTTGCGTGACCCCAAGCTACGGCACGCAATCTCAATCGCGATAGATCGAGACACGATCGCAAAAAAACTTTTGGCCGGCGGGGCGATTCCGGCCCGTGGGCCGGTGCCTCCGGGCATGCAAGGGTATGAGCCTCCGGTGAATCTTCGGACAGATTTGGCCGCGGCGAAAAAAGAGGTGGCGGAGAGTTCTTATGGTGGCGAAGAGCTTGTTCTGCTGGTCAGCAGTCTACCAAACCACGCCGATGTCGCGCAGGTCGTGCAGAGCAATCTGCTGACGATCGGTATCAAGAGCCGAATCGATCTCGTCGATCTGAATACGCTTGTATCGCGACTGTTTTCCAAAGAGCGACCACCGCTTTTTATGGCATCCAGCGATTGGATCTACGCAGCGCCGGAATTGATTATGGACGTGTTTAAGCGGTCTGCGCAGCCGAATCCTAATCTGTTTGGCTATTCAGATGATCGCGCGGAGGCTCTGTTCGTTGAACTAGCGAAGGCAAATGACCGTGCCCAGATAAATCGGCTGTGCGCGAAAATTGAAACCATCGCAGCGGCAGGGCCTCCGGCTGCTTGGCTTTATCATGTGACGAATTTCTATGTTGGCCAGCGATACGTCTCGAATCTTCAAGTTACTGGTAACAATCATTGGTTGCTAGCGGAGTTGCGGACCGGCCAATAGGATTTGGCGTGCCGTGAGGCTCGTGCGATGAACTTTCAACGATACCTCGGATTTCGTTCTATCGCGACGGCCGCCACTGTCGTTTTGGTCGCACTGACAATTGTCTTTCTCGTCTTCTCGGTTTTGCCTTCTGATCCGGTCAGAAACGCTCTGGGTGTAAATGCAAGTGTGCAGGCAATCACCGAGCTGCGACACGAGCTGGGCTATGACCGGCCGATGATTGCACGCTATCTGGATTATCTTTCAAGGGCGGTTCGGCTGGATTTTGGAAAATCCATCAACTCGCGGCAGGACGCGGCATCCCTAGTCGCGAATAGTTTTTTCGTAACCGCACGCAACGCTGCTTTCGCCTTGGCAGCGAGTATTTTGGCGAGCTTACTTCTGACCGGCGTGGCTCAAATAGGAAGGAGCACTTTCGAGACACTGTTGCTAGTAGGCACACGCGTATTGACCAGCATCCCAAGCTTGCTTCTCGCCATCATCGTCGGCCTCGGTATCTACATCTCAGCCGGAAGTTTTGTAGACGGAGGCACAAGTGCTGTCGCGGGGATCATCACGGCGCTGGCGATCTATCCCACCTGTTCGCTCACTGAAATTGGCCTGGTTGAATCGAAGCGCGCACGAGCCGCTCCGTTCGTTGTCGCCGCGAGAGCGATGGGGTTAGGGGAATTGATGGTGTTTTGGCGGGCCTTGCGCCCGGTTATCCTGACAAGCTGGATGGGGCATTTCTCCAACATCGCCGCCACAATCTTCGTATCCTCTGCGGTATTTGAGGTCGTGTTCTCGCTGCCTGGAATCGGGAGTCTCTTGGCGCGGGCGGTCGTGAATAACGATCTGCCTGTGGTCCAAGCGGCCGCTGTGGTGCTCGTGGTCAGCTTTCTCGCAATGGATGCGCTTTTCGAGCGACTACTGCTCCCTCGCGTTGCAGCGCATTTCAAAGATGGGACGGCAGCATGAGGTTTTTGAAAACAATGCTTGTGCTCACGGCAGTCGCACTCTGCACCGCGGGATGGTGGTTGGAAAAAAGCGACGCGCCAAACCTTGATGTCCGGCTATCCGCTCCTTCGCTGATCTATTTTGCTGGAACCGACCATCTTGGCCGAGACGTTTTCTCTCGCGTATTGCGCGCCACAGCCGAAGCAACTACGCTTGTTCTTCCGGCTTGGGCGATAGCGACCGCGATAGGCTTGATAGTTGGCGTAAGTGCGGCAGTGCTCGCCAATCGCCCGATAGGACGAATCTTTGATTGGGCCATTAAGGTGACCTATGCCACGCCGTTCTTGTTGGTGCTTGTAGGGCTAGGCGCAGTTCTTGGCCGTGGAACCGGCGTCATCTTTGGCGTGATTGTGCTTTGGGCCTGGGCTCCACCGGCACGTATGGCGCGTGCGGTAGCACGAGACGCCTTGCACGCTCTTTATACTCGCGCCTCGTTCGCAATGGGATTCTCCTTCGGGAAGGTTATTCGGCATGTCTTGATCCCGGTATGCGCAAAGCCGGTCGTTACAGCGAGCGCCACAATTATTGCCGAACTGCTTGCGCTTGATATGGCCTTGGCGCTCTTCGGCTTCGGGCCGTCGCCTCCGCATCCGACGCTTGGCATTATTTTGAGCGATGGGCTTCGCTTCTTTGGGAACGCACCTTGGATTACGCTTACGCCAGTGATAGTGGTTCTAGCAATATGTTTGTGCGTGCGCTCAGTCATTCATGGAGAATACCTGCGCCAGGAGAATAGAGTTGGTGCTAAATAAAGGTAGAATAAATACAAGAAAGACCTTCCCGGCAAGAGAAGGGCTGTGTAAATCAATAGGCGCACGGAAGCAGGACGGTTGTCGCCGATCTATCCCACTCCGTGATGATCCAGAATTTGTCGCCGCTTGGAGAGTGTCACGGGCGGGGCTAATGCAGCCAGCTAGGGCGGGGTCAAATGCAGCCACCTTGAGCGGGTAGTTTACGCCGAGGGCGAAGATCGATTCGCCGGAGGCGTAATGAACCGCATCAAAGTGAGCCTCCAACAATCGATAATCGCCCTTGCAGAGCGTGGCTGGTCGAAGCGCCGGATCGCGCGGGAGCTGCAACTCGACCGCGCGACGGTGACGCGCCACCTGACGGCGGCAAATGCAGCCACCAACCCCGCCCACGGCGCCGACGAGGTGGTGAGGGCAAATGCAGCCACGAACCCCGCCCACGGCGCACGGCCCGGTCCAGCCAGTTTATGTGCGCCGTTCGCCGCGGAGATTACCGCCGCCGTCGAGGCCGGGCTGTCGGCGATGCGCATCCATCAGGATTTGTGCCGCGAGCACGGCTTCCGTGGCGGCTATACTTCGGTCAAACAGTTCGTGCGCCGACTGGTCGCCACGGTCGAGCTGCCGTTCCGCCGCATCGAGTGCGCCCCCGGCGCCGAGCTGCAGTTCGACTTCGGCACCGGCGCGATCATCATGGCCGACGGCAAACGCCGCCGGCCGCATCTGTTTCGCGCCGTGCTCAGCCACTCGCGCAAAGCCTACAGCGAGGTGGTCTGGCGCCAGGACACCGAGACGGTGCTGCGCTGCCTGGAGAACACCTTCCGGGCATTCGGCGGCGTGCCCTCGACGCTGGTGCCGGACAACCTCAAGGCCGCGGTGCTGCAGGCGGACTGGTTCGATCCGGAGTTCAATCCCAAACTGCGCGACTTCTGCGCGCACTACGGCACGGCGCTGTTGCCGACCCGACCGGCGATGCCGCGGCACAAGGGCAAGATCGAGGCCGGGATCAAATACGTCCAAGGCAATGCGCTGCGGGGCCGTCGCTTCGCCAGTCTCGCCGAACAGAACACGTTTCTGCTCGAGTGGGAGCGCACCGTCGCGGACACGCGGCTGCACGGCACCATCCGCCAGCAGGTCGGCGCGTATTTTTTGCAGGCCGAGCGCGCGGCCTTGCGCCCGTTGCCCGCGAGTTTGTTTCCGTGCTTCGAGGAGGCCAAGCGCATCGTGCACCGCGACGGCCATGTCGCGTTTCGTCAGGCTTACTACTCCGCGCCACCGGAGTATGTCGGTCGCGAGGTGTGGGTGCGTGCGGAAGCGCGCGTGGTGCGTCTCTACAACCTGCGGCTCGAACCCATCGCCGTGCATGCGCGCGCGGAACCGGGTCACTTCGCCACGGCCGACGCACACATCCACAGTCGCAAGCGCGCCATCGTCGAACGCGGGGCCGCCTACCTGCTCGAACGCTGCCGATTGCTCGGGGCGCACTGCGGCGCTTGGGCCGAGGGCATGCTGGCGCAGCGCGGACCCATCGGCCTGCGCGTCCTGCAGGGATTGCTCGCGCTCGCGCGCGAACATCCGATTGGCGAACTCGAGCACGCGTGTGGTCGCGCCGTGCATCTGGGACGCTGGCGCCTGCGCCAAGTCCGCCAACTCCTGCAGGACGGCGAGCAGGTCGTGCAGATCGACTTTTTGCAGGCGCATCCGCTCATCCGCGACCTGCGCCACTACCAGCTTGAACCATGAACCAACTTCACACCCTCATCCACGAACTGAGATTGTCCGGCCTGCGCGACACGCTCTCGGTCCGGCTCCAGGAGGCCACCGCCAATCGCCTCACCCACGAGGAGTTTTTGACCCTCGTCCTGCAGGACGAGATCAACGTCCGTCAGCAGCGCCAGATCCAGCGCCGGGTGAAAGTGGCGGACTTCCGCGCCTTGAAGCCGCTCGACGAGTTTGAGTGGCGCTTCAACCCCACGATTCCCAAGAAGCAAATCTACGAACTGGCGGCCGGTCACTTCATCCGCGCCAAGACCGACGTGCTGTTCATCGGTCCACCCGGCGTCGGCAAAACCCATCTCGCGCAGGCCATCGGCTACGAAGCGATCAAGCAGGGCTTCGTCGTGTGCTACCGCTCGATCTTCGATCTGGTGCGCGACTTCCTCGCCGACGATGCGCTCCAGCAGCGCGACCAGATTCTCAAACACTATATCAAGCCCGACCTGCTCATCATCGACGACATGGGCCTGCGCGCGCTCCCGAAGCACGCCGGCGAGTATCTGCTCGAGGTCATCATGCGCCGCTACGAGACGCGCTCCACCATCATGACCAGCAACCGGCCGCTCGAGGACTGGGGCAAGCTGCTCCAGGATGTGCCTACCGCTGGCGCCGTCCTCGACCGCTTCCTCCATCACGCCGCCGTCATCGCCATCACCGGTGAGAGCTACCGGCTCAAGGACGCCGCGATCACCAAGGCCAAATCCAAATGAAGCACCTCTCACCCCGCGCTCTCCTCAAGGAGAGCGAGCCCCTCCCGCTGCGGGTGACCTCGCGCGTGGCGCGCGCGTGCCGGGCGCTGCCCGGCACCGGTCATCCTCGCTCCGCCATCAATCTCACCCCTTTTACCTTGTCCTCCGTCACCAAACTCTCATGACCACAGCGCCCACTCGGGGTGGTTGCATTTAACCCCGCCACAACTGGCTGCATTTGACCCCGCCGGTGACAGAGAGTGATAGACAAAGAACAAGCGTGCATTCTAAAATCAGCACGCACACGTCAAGTGCTGGCCAACGTCTTCAGTGTCGAGCCAACCATTCCAGTAGCGCACGCAGCTCTCCGAACTCAATCAAACCAAGATGGGCGATTGTGTTGCGAGCATTTCGTAACCTGTAGGCACGCTCGACTAGACCAGTGGGTCTTATATGCAATTGCCTGAGTGCATTCTCAATTTCTCCGATTTCAAATTCATCTAAGCGATGCACGCCTCCAAGAAACCCCTTGGCGCGCTCTATCAGCTCTAACCGTTGTTCCTCCAGCCACGAAAGGAGCACCGCAGCCTGAGCCTGCCATAACCGCCCACGCAACTGCTCATTCTGGCCGCGTAGCACGAGCAATGCAGAGTGTGGCACAACCATACCCTCTATTTCTGCGGTGCTCCCCAATAATAACGATTCGAGTGTGGCTGTAGTCCAACCGAGTTCTGCTGCATGGCGGCTAAGCAAAGCTTGTGGAGCCAGCAACACATGATCGGCTTGCAATGCAAGCTTGAGCATGAGCGCGCCGTCCCAAAGAGCGACGCGCGCTAGAGTATGCGCACGCAAACGGCGTAGCAATGCGTGCCGGTCTTGCTTTTGAGACGCGAGCGGCCAGGCCATTGCAAGAAAATCGACTTCATTGAGCGCGTCCGCCCACGCCATGGCCTTTAAGGCCACGGTCTGCACCATCTGGGACGGCTTGTTTTCACTAAGGGCGAATAGCACGAACACCGGCCGAGTTGCAGCATCCTGGCGACGCAAGCCCGGCTCAAGCGCTACTAGAAAATCCAGCCAGCGTTTCGTTGTGGCTTCTTCGCTTGACCGCACCAAGTAGAATGTCGCGCCCCATTCGCAAGCGCACATAAGATACTTCAGCAAATCCGTCTCATGAGGCTGGCCACTATGGCAAGCCCGCAGCGCAGTTGCAGGCTCGGCTTCGGCGTTGGGCCATTGTGCATGACGGCTGTTCATAAGCGCTGCCTCCACGCGTTCAGCAAGATCACTCGGTGTTGCTCCGGCAGTGGATACAATCACGCTATTCCCGCTTGAAGCTTCAGCGGCGATGCGCCGCACAAAAGCCTGAGGGCCTGGTGCGCTCCAAATCAGCGGATCACTCACAACGGCAATATGCGGGAAACCAGCGGATCCCACCGCAGTTCGCCCACGGCTACACGGTCCATGAGTCCAAGCAAATCAGCAATCTTGAGTGTCCACGCCATCTGCCCTGGGGCAACGCCGATAATATCAGCGTATAGTGCAACGTCGTCAGCTTCGTCGTTAATTGCCGCATCCTGTCGCGTGTCTAACGCGTGGAGCTGACGCAGTATTGAAACAGCCGAATCAGCGTGCACTCCGGTGCCGACAATTTTCTGAAGCAGAGTGGCACGGCGCGGGTCTCCTTGCCCCTGTTCGGTTTCAAGTTCGGCCAGCACGCCTTGCCAGGCAGCCGGATTGTTCAGCTCACGCAACTTGTCCGCGAATTGGGCAAGTAACAACGGCCAGCCGCCGGTTACACGTCGCACAGCATCGATTACTTCGCTACGCGGGCTTAGGCCAATTCCATCTAGCCACGAGGCAATGAAGCCCGGACTCCACTTTTGAAGAAACAGTCGTTCGCGCAAAGCCGGCAGATCAAGCCAACCTCGTGCATCGGATTCGTTCCAAAGACGGCCAGCTGGAGCAATGAATATTACACGCACAAAACGCTGCTCAGAGCGCAGCTTTTCGCAAAACTCCACTGCGTAGTTCACCCAGAAAACGTCCCATTGCACGGCTGGTCCAATAGTCGCAACAGCTATTCCACTGGAAGTTTCGTCGCGTATTGAATCAAGGTTGCGTCGGAAATCATCCCATCTCGCGCTGCCACTCGGCTCAATTTTTCGGACTCGACCGGGAGGGAATACGATCTGAAGGCTCGGTGCGACACCGGAAAGTCCAAGCGCGTCGGAGCCGGCAACGAACGCTGTGAAGTGCGCCAGTTTCAACAGCCGGGCCTCGTCCGATTTTGCCAACGGGCGCCGTCGTGCAGGATCGTTTTTCCAACGCGCATGGAAAGTGTCTGGCGCGTAGGCGGGCGTGTCAGGCACATCTGCTTCCAACACCTCCCGTATTTGCTGACGGTCGCCGAGAAGGAGCAATAGGTTGGCGTTGCGCAATTCGTAGCGGTCGGCGCGTCGGCGCAACACACCCAGGCCGCACATTTCCTCTAATAGTGTCTCGAATTGCCGCTCGCGCAATGGCGCGAAGCGGTATTCATTCCGAGAGTTAGCCAATCGTCGAAGTTCAGTCAATGTGCCGCCCGCTGCTTGACCACCAGACTCGTGAAACTCGTGCGCTAGGGAGTAAGCAAGCATACGGTAACGCGGATCGAGTTGGAGGGTGTATCCGAACCGGTCGGCTATAAACTTCCGCAATTCGCGATCACGCCATACACCTTCAATATCGTCCGCTGTGACGAAGTAAGGCGGTCCCCCTGCGCTGCGGGCAAGCACTTGTCGCGTTAGCAGTGCGCAAAACTGCTGGATTAGGCCCGGATAAAAATTGGTGAGACTGATGATGCGCGTGACAAGGTCGCGTGACTCGAATCGAAAACCCAATGCGCGGAGCGGCTCCTCCGCCAGTGCAAATGCCTCAGCCCATTCACCGCTCTCGGAAAATGCGCCCACATTGACTGGTTGACCAAGTTGCGCGAATGGGTGGTTTGCGCGCTCCGCCGTTCGCAACACGTTGTGTAGTCCAGCGAAGACGACCTTGAAACGACGTTCTGTTGCATCCATCAAACCGCGTAAACGGCGGGTTTCCGCAAAGTCGCTCAGCTCGTCGCGTTCAAGAAACTGATCGGCTTCGTCCAACAGTAACAATATCCGCCGGTGCGGCGCGTCGTTAAGCCACGCGCGAAGCGCTCGAGTAATCTCGTCAGGACGGGCTGCTTCCATCAAACTAGGCACATCCGGACGTAATTCGTGAAGTAGTAATGGCCAAACATCGGCTGGTTCACTTTCCCGACCGATACCGTGGCCAAGGAGATCGATCCACGAGGCAACGCGACCTTCAGCAGGGCAATGAAACCGGCGCTCGGCCTCACGCAACAAAGCAGTTTTACCGAGTTGGCGACCGCCGAAGAGAAAGCAACAACCCACGACTGAGTCTTGCAGGGCAGCAAGCTCCTTGTGACGACCGTAAAACATTTCAGGTGGAACCAAGCTCGATGAGGTCACGAAAGGGTCGGCAAACGTCCACGGTATCACAGCGCGGAAGAACGCGCGCAGCCGCGGTTCGGGCTCGCCGCTAAGATGAGCAACCAGCGCCTCGTCTAGCAAAAGAATGCTGCGCCACCGCTCGCGGCACAGCCGCGCAAGACCAGCCCGCTGCACAGGGGGCACGCGGCCAAGGCAACACACGATGACAACACGCGGATCGTGCGCGGTCTCCCCCGCGGCTTGTAACAAGGCATCCGCAGATTGTTCGCCCCGCAGCAGAACTACGCGCAGCTGTGCTTTCCCACTTGAGCCAAATCGTGGCACGGGGCACACGTCGCGGCTAGCGTAAGGTTCGACCTCCACATTAGCGATGCAACGCTCCACGCCAATGGGCCGTATGTTAATCTCTTTAACGACAAAACCTAGTCCAGCCAGAAGAGCGTTCAAAGCGGGCTCGGTGGAATGCGTGTCCTGAATTGAGTATTTCAAACGCAGCCACGCGTCGGTGAGCCATGCGGCTATGCGTTTGCGAGTAACTGTGTCCTTTGATGCAAAATCAATCCCCCCGAATCGGCCTCCGTCGCGCAGCGCCATAAGGAGATTTTGCACTCCTGGTGGTTGCGCAAGGGAAGAGTCCAGCGCGGCAACTCGATCACGATCGAAATCGCGCATTAACTGCGTGCCCTCGGCGGTCGGCAACGGCTGGCCCATTTCGAGCAACGTGCGATACTCGCGAAATGTGAGCAGGTCACCCTCGTTGGCGAGTTTTGTTAACCGTGTGCGGGATTCTGGGTCGATCGGCTGTGTGGCAAGCTGGATCAATTCGACTTGTGCGGCGGTGTTTCGACGCGCGTTGATGTCCTGCTGCACAGCCAATGCGGAGGCGTGCGCTAAATCAAGGCGCTCTGTAGATTCCAATTTCTGCTCCTGCTCCACAAGGGACAGTTCGTGAGGAGCGGCCTCGGCATCACCAAAGATACCGAGCGCACGGGCTGAACCTAAAGCTCGGTGCGTTCGCGCCAGCACATCACGCACACCGGCGCGAAGGCGCTCGCTCTGTTGGCTAAATTCTTCAGCCAATGGTCCGGCCGCATTCGGATCAGTAGCCGTGATATGCTCGCGCAAAAGCGCAGCACCAAGAAGATCGCCACGGCCGAGACGTTCACGAAACGCATCGACGGAGTTCTCCGATTTCTCCACCGCGGCGGTGAGCTTAGAGCGCAGCACATCCGAAGTGCACGCGGGGAAACCGTCATCACCAAGCGGCAGCGCGGAGACCCCCGCGAATTCGGCTGCGATAAATCGGGTTGGTTCCGGTTCATCTTCTGGCCAGAGTTGATCACGGTCGAGGAGTTTTTGCAGGCGTCCTACGGTCTCGAGAGCTACATGAGCTGCAGCTTGCGCGAGCGAATCTTCGCGATGACTGTTTCCGAACCCACGAATCTCAGCAAGGACGTTAGGTAGCCCCTTAGTTGTTGCGCGACGAAATTCGTCGACTCGCTGGGTCACATAGTCGGGTGCCTTAAGTTCCTTACTTGCCAGCACAAACCATTCGTCAGCAATTTTGAGTAATGGCTTGGTGGCTTCGACAAATTGACCCAACGCTGTGCCTTCGATCAGTGGGCGCGGCCTGCCGCTGCCAAGCCGTTCTGCGTCGCGCTTTCTTACCAGACGCCGAAAGCTTGTCTCGTAAGCTAGTGCTTCATAAATTTGACGAACTTGAGACACGGCCGCCGGCGACGGTTCGCGCTGTAGGAATAGCGCGAGTTCGTGGTGCTCACGGCGTTTGACGAAATCTTGCCACAGCGCGGTGGCCGGCTGAAAACTGAAGTTGCGCAGCGGCGCTGTGCGCACGAAGTCCGCGGCATCGGCGGCAACGGCGCGCACGCGCGTCTCGTATTCGACGCGCGCTTGGCCGCCGCGCAACACGCTGGGGCTTAAGGAACGCACTCGTTGCGTGAGCGACCTCGCAGCGTCAGTTAATAGGCGCAGCGCGGTCAACCCGTTGGGCGGCTCGATGGCATGCAAATGCCCATCGGCCTGACTGCTTGGGGAAATAAGAGCCGGCAAAAGAATCGCACTCCACCAGAGAAGCCGATGCGACGAATCGTCTGTCGAATTTGTGGTTAATACTTCCTTCAACTGGGTTTGAATCGCATCGGAGATTGGGCCGTCGGCACACCGCAATGCGCACTGTAACTTAAGAATGTAAAGAAGAGGGGCTGGCGGCACCGCAAGCGAACTGGCGCAGGACTCTGCATATTTGGCAGCAAGTGCTGCGCGGTCGCTCAATAGTAACCGTGCAATAATGCGGCGATGGTCTTTTTCTTCATCGGTGAATCGTGATGCAGGTAGAGCCGAACCTAGACTTCTTGTTGATTGTGGCGTCGAAACTGTTGCTTGCGCCTCGGGTGGAGCCGGCACCAGAATAGGTTGGTCTTGCGGCATGTTTGGCTGCGGCATCGGTGCCGTTGGCGGCGGAACAGTAGTTTTCGGCGGTGCCAGCGCGCGATCAGGCGGCGAACGGACCGGTGGCGCCGCTCGAACGATTGGAGGCGCAGAAGCCCTCGGCGGCGGTGCGAATGGAGCAACCAAATTTGAACAAAAGGCTGGATCGGTCACGAACAATGCGGGCAGCAGTAGCCATTCACGATCGCCCCGGTGCCGTGGCGCCAGAGCGGCTATAGCTTCGGCTTGGCGACTGGAATCCGCCCTCACACGCAGGACTGATGCGAATTCTCGCAACCATTCTCTGTGGGCTACAGCGAGAAAATGTGCGCATGCCAGCGTGAGAATCATCGCACCTTGCCCGCGCGTTCCGAGCAATGCGTCGTCAAGTTGCTCACCACTTCCCCTTGTTCGTGTGCTGATTTGTTCGTCCGTAAGTCCGGATTTTGCAAGCTGGGCTTCATGCACAAGCCTGTGAAAGCACAGACTGTCAACAGAGAGCAGTGCTCCCGCAACAGCCCGCTTAGCGTCATCGGCTAGCTGTAGGTAGGCAATTCGCAGTGCAGGAGAGGCGGGGTTCGGCAGCATAGCGGGAGGCGTGCGTTTGGTAGGAAGGGCAAACCGAAGAAACTTGGCGAGATTCAACTCAAGGCGTGATTGTTGTCTGGCAGGGTCTGCTGGTATCTTCGCGATCGTCACGGTTGCGGTGGATGAAATCGAGACGAAGAGAACACCGACAATGAGAAGCGGGTTACCGAACGGCTCCAGCGAATGGAAGACCGACACCAAGCCCATAATGACTGAATCGCCAATCAGGAAGCGCAAACCGACGACAAAAAAAGCCCCTCTCGAAAAGAGGGGCGCGAGGATCAATAATCCTCGGGAAGCAAGACGGTCGTAACGGAGCGGTCGGCCTCAGTGATAATCCAAAACTTAGTGCCCGTTTGGCTATGATAGACAGAGAACAAGCGTGTGCCTTCGACGAACGCGAGGTCGTTGACTGCGCGATCCGTGGCGCATACGTCGCCCCAATCGCCTGCATGGTGGCGCTGTATGGCGTGCAGGATTTCCGCATTCGGCAGAGTCGCGAGCGCATGTGGCGTCGCGACAATCCGACCAAGCCGAAATCTTGCGGCGGTCGCGGCACTCACGGCCGCACCCCCAGCAATTTCGCTTCCTCCGCCTTCAGATCTTCCGGCTGGAACCCCTCATCGGCGAATGCGATCACGCGCACGAACGCTCTTAGCGCGAGACGGTGCAACACGTCCTCGCGGCCTTCTCGGCCAGCGTCGTCCTCGTCGAACATCACGATGACGTGCGACGCCGGTGTGAGATGTTGCGCGAGCAGGACTTCTTGCGCCGTGGAAAGCGAGCTGCCCATGAGGGCCACGCACTTTTTCACGCCGAGTTGCCAGAGCTTCATCACGTCGAAAAAACCTTCGACGATGACGAGTGGGAGCTCTGGCGGCTCCTTTTTGGCCCACGCAAGGTTGAACACCTCCACGGATTTCTTGAAGCCGTCAGGCAGCCGGTATTTGGGCCGGCCTTCCGGCGGCTCGCCGGGCCAGCGGCCTGCGTAGCCGACGAGTTCGCCCTTCACGTCGT
This sequence comes from Verrucomicrobiota bacterium, assembly GCA_016235555.1. Classification (GTDB taxonomy): domain Bacteria; phylum Verrucomicrobiota; class Verrucomicrobiia; order Opitutales; family Opitutaceae; genus JACRKC01. Next base: position 40,318 of record JACRKC010000085.1, on the reverse strand, counting down.
GAATCGGAATGGCAATGCGCTGGGCCATGACGCCCTTGGCGCAGTAGCCGAGCCCGAATTCCGTGACCGTTTCCGGCGTGAGCCCGCGCTCGGCGAGATACGGATGCAATGCGTCCAACTCCAAGCGGAAACCCAGCGGCTTGTTGACGCCGGTTTCTTCCTTCGCCGGGCGCGTCGGCGAAGCGTTCGGCTTCGGAGGGGGTCGGGACGGTGACGGCGGCAATACGTCTCCGCGCGGTGAGCGCGTGGGCGAGGCCGCCTGCGTGTCCTTGCCTTCGGCAACGCCGGTCTCATGCGCAGCATTGAGCTGCGCACGATCCAATTGAAACCATTCGACGAGCAGGTTGGCTGCCTGCATCGGCTCGACGTTTTCCTTCTTGGCGACGAGATCCAGCACGTTGCCGCCGCAGTGGCAGTCGCTGAAGCAATTCCAGCAATTCTTGCTGAGGCTGACGCGAAACTGCGTCGGGTTGGTGCCTTGGTGAATCGGGCACGGCCCGCTCAGGCTGTCCTGACCGCGTTTGAAGCGGTCGAGGATGCCGTAGTGCGCGAGCACCTGCTCAATCGTAACGGCCGCTTTCACGGCTCGAAAATCCACGAACCGCGAGGCGGTCTTGGACATGATGCACTCTCCTTTCAGGTTGAGGGTTGAGGAACAAAACAATGCGGCCCCGGAAGGGAGACGCTTTCTGACCTCATCGTAACACGCGGGCGCGCAGCAGCCAAAACAAGCCGTGGGGATTACTCCAATACGAGGCGCTCGGGTTCACCGCGTGCGTTTCTCCAAGGCAGGTTAAAGACGTTTTCTGTCGTGAAGGGTGCAGCGTGCACACGCAGCGTCGCGGCGTCGGTAACGAGAAACAATCCGCGGCCCCGCGTGAGCCTGGCTGCGGTTTCGACGACGTGCTGTATCCGCTCGGTGCTCGTGGTGACGATCAACACCCGAAACCGCGAGCACCCGAATCTTTTTTTCAAAATCTCCTGCGTCCATGTCGCTTCGTAAGCGAACAGCTTGCGGAGCAGGGAAGACTGATTGAGCGAGCGGCGTGTAACCGGCATCGTTGCGCGATCGGCTTCGACGAAAATCATCATGCGCTCGCCGGTTTTTGGCGATTGCAGCAAGAGCGCCCGGTCGGGTAGGACACCGACCCGCTTAGTTTCGTCGCCGTGCCGCAACGTGACGGCCCATTTGAATGCCGCGCTTGGCAGCTGCTCGGGCGCGATGTCCTCCTCGAAAAAAATCTGCGGCGCGCCGGATGAGCGGCGCGCTTTCTCGAACGCGAGCATCACGTCGGCCACGAGCAACGTGTGCTGCAAATGGAGTTGCTTGACGTTGCGGTTGTCGTGGCGGGGACGCGAGCGGTGTGGCTCGCTCGATGCGCGCGCTCCCGCGGAGCCGAGCGCATAAACGAACGGCCGCGAGCCTTCGCGGGAGAAAAAGTTCACCTGGGCGCGCGGGCGGTCGAGGTAGCCGTGATGAAAGAGGCGCTGCAAGCGTTTGAGCACGTGCTGCGTGCTGCCGCCGACAAGCGCGAGAATCTGGCGCGAATCCAAAAACCGATGGCGAGCAACCTGCCGCAAAATTTCGCAGTCGCGGGGCGTGAGTTGTAAGCCGCGGGCATCGGGGGCGCGATCAAAGCGGGGTCGGCGTATCACACTTTCATTTTAGCACGGCCGATAGATTACCAGCAGTTCGCGGGCAGGTTTGCGGCCATCGCCGCGGCGGCTGATCGTGCGCGGCACAGTGAGCGACATCTTGCTGGTCGCGTCACGGTAAAGTCTCCGGGTGAACGCCGTATCGTGATTGGAAATCACCACGCACGCGCCCCGGTGGGCCGTGGCACGGCAATGCCGCGCCAAGTCGCGATGATCCTCGAGCGAAAATCCTCCGGGAGCGTATTCCGCAAACCGCGCCGTGGCACCGGCTGGACAATACGGCGGATCGCAGTAAACGAAATCGCCGGCACCCGCTTGGGCGAGGATTTCTCGGAAGTCGGCGCAAACAAACCGCACTTGGTGTAGCCGCGTCGCGAATTGGCGCATCTCCGCGCAGGGAAAATACGGACGGGCGTGGCGGCCGAACGGCACGTTGAATTCCCCGCACGCATTGTAGCGGCAAAGGCCGTTGTAGCCATGCCGGTTCAGGTAGACGAACAGGCACGCCCTGCGCACCGGGTCGCGGCTCGCGTTGAATTCGGCGCGGCGGCGATAGTAGGCGTCCGCGGTATTGTTGGCCGGCGTGAACTCCCGCGCACACGCGGCGATGAAGCGATGCGGGTTGCGCTGAAGCTCCCGAAACACCGCGATGAGATCGGTATTGGCGTCGCTGAGTAGATTTCTTCCCGAGCCCGAACTTGAACCGAACCCGAGGTTGAGCGCCACGGCGCCGCTGCCGACGAACGGCTCAATCAACCGCCGTGTATTTTGGGGAACCTGTGCGCGGACGAGCGGCACCAAGCGGGTCTTGCCGCCGGGCCATTTGAGAAACGGGCGAAAAATGGGTGCGGTGTGCGAGGCGATGGGAGTGCATTAGCGCGGATAAAGGCTAACCCAGCATAACACGCGTGGGATCAGTCCCGATAGGAGGAGCTCTCCATCCAACGATGGAGGCGGTTTTCGACAAGAACGCGCGGAGTGGCGTATTTGTCGCGGGAGCGTTGCCGCAATTTGTCCCGGCGGCGATGGGGCGCGGAGATCGGTGGGAGTGTCTTGCCGCGGAACGGCACGCGCGGCACCCCGTCCTGCAAGGTGCGCATGAAAACCTCGTGTTGTTGCAGATCGGCGAACTGCGCTTTGGTGAATTCCTGTCCGAATTCATCCGCCAGCACGTCGGCGTCGCTGTAGCCGACGCGGAAGGCGACGACGGTGCCGACGTTGCCAAAAACCGCGGCGCGCGTTTCCGGCGTTAGTTGGTCGAGGTATTGGTGGGCGAGCGTAAGGTTGAGCCGGTATTTGCGGGCCTCGGCGAGCGCCACGGCGAAAGTTTCCGTCGTAAAATTGTGGAATTCGTCGATGACCAAAAAATAGTCGCGTCGCTCGTGCTCGGGCGTGTCGGCGCGCGTCATCGCGGCGTGCTGAAACTGCGCCATGAGCAGCGCGCCGAGGAGATTGGACGGTTCAGCGCCGAGTTTTCCTTTGGCGAGGTTGGCGATGAACACTCGGCCCGAGTCCATCATGAAGCGCAGATCGACTTTGCTGCGGACTTGTCCGAGCACGTTGCGCAGTGCGGGTGACAACAGCAGTTGTCCGAGCTTGTTTTGGATCGGCGCGACGGCTTCGCGCAGAAACCGTGCGTCATAGCGCGCGAATTCCTCCGTCCAAAACGCGCGGACGAATGGATCGCGCACCTGACGGACGACCCACGCACGATAACCCTCCTCGGCGAGCATCCGGTTCACGCCGAGCAGGGAAGTGTTGTCGGCCTCCATGAGCGCGGCGAGCGTGTGGGCGAGGATGTATTCGAGGCGCGGCCCCCACGACTCGCGCCAGATGCTCTTGAACGCCGACACGAGGCCGGCCGTCGCGAGCGCCCGCTGGTGGGGAGGGACGTTGGCGAGCGGATTCAGGCCGATAGGGAAGTCGGCATCGGCCGGATCGAAGCAAACCAGATCATCCGCGCGATGAGGCGGGAAGTGATCGAGCAGTTCGTTGGCAAGATCGCCGTGCGGATCGACGAGTGCGACGCCATGCCCGGCGGCGATGAGCTGCAATACCAGATTGCGCAGCAAGGTGCTCTTGCCGGCGCCGGTCTGGCCGATGATGTAGGTGTGGCGGCGCGCGTCCGCAGCGCCGAGCCCAAACGGACGCTCGGAGCCGTAGCACTGTTCGTGACCGAAATAGATCTGCTCGTCGTTCATGGCGGCGGAGCCAGCCACGACTCCATGAAACGCGAAGCCGCCTCGTGCGTGGTAGGCGGCGGTCGGTCAGCGTCCGGCAAACGCGGCGGGGGCGAGCCGGAAGGGTAATCGTGGCTGGCTGCGCAGTCTGAGTGGGGCCAGTATAGCATGGGGCGCGACTTTCCCTCGAACCCGTGACAGCTATCGGCGGGCACTAAGCCGTCTCCGGTCAGGCTGGGATGGCCGGAGTCGGCGACTGCCGGCCCTTTTTTGGTTCTTTTTTCCAAAAAGAAGGGAGGAGCAGTCAGCGCGTAGTTTCTTGCCGGACAGAGCCGGAGACGACGAGGACCGCTCGAAACGAAGGCGCGAAGCGCGGGCCGCCTCGTCCGAGGAGCGCAGGTGATGGACAGGCAAAAACGAAGCGCTGTCTGTGGGCGGGCCACGTCGTGCCTGCAAGCCGGCAGATCGCGTGGCGCGTTTTCTCGGGTTTTCTCGTGAACTCGTCGGCCGCCCGATGTGGTGGCGCCCGTCGTTGCGATAGCGAGGTTGTGAACTCGTGCCCCCACGTGTGAGGCCGAGTGGCCGACTTCGCGCGGTTTGGTGTGCAGCCGGGCGGCTAGACCGGACCTCACCCGATAGCCGAAGGAAAACGCGCGAAGTCGGGCGCGAGCCCGAACACGTGGGGGAACCCGTGGCGGCTCAATCGAGCCGTGGTAGTTGCCTCAAGCGGGCGATAGCCCCGACAAACCATGTTTGTCGCCCAGTTTGTCGTGTCGCACATTCTTACTTTTGCGACATACTTTTTCGGTTTCGTCAATAGGCTGTCCTTTATGGGCACGATCGGTAAACGAGAAACCATTGTGAGTTATCCACAGCGGCTTTCTCCTTTTTCAAAGTGATCCGGTAACTGAGTATTATTATACTGAGTATTATTCTATAGAGAGAAGTCAGCCGGCTTACCTCTAGTAGTCGATGGGTTGACTTCTTGATGTCAGCCGGCTGACATCTGGCCGTTAGGCGGCCTTTTTGACCTGAAAATTGACGGTGTAGAGGTTGGTTTTCCCCTGCCCGCGGCGCTGGATCGTGATGTAGCCGCGTTCTTCAAGTTCGCCGATGAACGCCGTCACGCTGGTGCGGCTCATGCCCATATCTTCCGCAAGGCGCTCCTGACCGGGAAAGCATCGGTCGTTGTGCCATGCGTAGGATAAAAACATCGCATACGTCAATTTTGCGCCAATGGAGAGCTGTGAATCACGCAGGATGAAATTGGGCACCTGCGTAAATCCCCCGGCGGAAACGGGGTCGAGCGTGTTGAGCGTGATGTTTTGTTCCAAAATTTCGCCGATGGGCTTCATGGAGTTATTCTACCGCGTAAAAACGCGGAACGCACGTTGTCGTGGCTGGGGATAAACCCCTTCCCTGCCCGCGCGCTCAAAGCAGCGCGCTTAACTCTTTTTCGGACAAACCGGCCTGCTGGATGATTTGCCGCACGAGCCGGCGCGATAGATCGCCGGGATGGATCGGCACGGTGGTCACGCGGCCGTTGGTGAGGTGCGAAAAATAGAGATGACTTCCCCGCTGGTGCTGCTCGACAAACCCGGCGCGTTTTAGCGCTTGAACAACCTGCCGCGCATTGAGCGTCGGCAGCCGAGTCATGCCAGCATCGGTAATCGCACCTGCAAATGCAGCGTGCTGACGGGGCTTTCGACGGGCACGGGACGGCCTAGCTTTTGGAGGGTTTCGACAAAACCTTGGATCGCTTCTTTGGCGTGCGATAGCGCTTCTTCGTAGGTATTGCCGTGGGTCTGGCAGCCGGGCAACGCAGGCACGGTGACAACGTAGCCACCTTCCTCGGCCTTATGGAGCCTCACCGTGTAGGTATATGATCTTTCCATACGTCTCATAATACCACTACGACGACGCGGAAGTCAAAAGTTGCCGGGCTCAAGCGGCGCGCGGTATCGGCCGGTCGGTGGCGCTGTGGTTACCAGCATGGCTACCGACCGCGTCGTTTTGGTTGCCAGTATTGTTATCAGGTAGAGTCGTTTTGTTATCAACGTGGTTAACCGATTCGTGCGGTTGGTGACCATCCTTGGTCACGAACTCGGACAAGTCGGTCTTGCCGCCGGTCAGGCGGAGCAGGTTTTGAATCTCATCCGCCTGCTTCACGGTTTGGCCCATGAGTTTCAGGTTCGTATCGCTGAGGCTGTGGTTTTGCTCGGTCAGCTCGCGAATCTGACCATCCTTCACTCGCACCTGATCTTTGAGCAGGTCGATCATTTCGCGTTCCAAACCGAGCGCGGTGGGCTTCGGTTCCGGTGGGGGCGTGGTTTTAGTATCAGCGCCCGGTGGTTGGTGAACAACCGGCGGCAACTTGGTAACCGATTCGTCAACCAGTGTCGTCGCTTGGTTACCGGCGCCGTTAACAACCGGCTGCTCCTTGGTAACAGCGCTTTGTGGCACTCGTGGTTTGGGGGCGAGCTTTAGCCCCGTCTCGCGCATAAAACTGAGTGCATTGACCTGCCAAACGAAATGCTGATCGTCGATAAAATCGTCGCGGCGATAGTCAGTGTTTTCAATGAATTTGCCGGCCTGCACAAGCTGGCGCAGCCGGTAGCGGATCACCCGAGAGGGGATGTCGAACTGGCGCGACAGCTCATGAATGGTCAGAAATTCCATGACGATAGTTTAGCATGGAACACGATTGAAAGACGCCTTCACCCGGCGTTTCTCGCTCCGTCTTGACATGGCTCAAAAATGAGCCATGAGTGCCGACATGAGTCAAGTGATGGCCTTTCGAGCAAAGAAAACACTCGCGACAGCGATTAAGCGGAAGCTCAGTGCTGAACAGATGAGCATCAGCGCCTTTGCGAAGAAAATCAAAACTGGCCGGCAGTCGATTCGCCGACTCCTCGACGGGAAAAACACCGCCATCACTCTCAACACGATGGCGAAAGCAGCCGATGCGTTGAATCTCGAATTTGAAATCTCAGTCAAACCGCTGCCGCTTTCGAGACTCGAACCGATTGCGAAAAAATATGCTGAGACAAGCGACGAAAAGGAAGCTGCTCGCCTAGAGAAAGAATTTCTCGAAGGTTACTACGGTAAACCGTTCAGGCATGCCTAAAATCCAACGGTCGAGCATACCGCCGGAGTTGCTCCAGCACCTCTTGCGGAGGATGCGCGAACGTGAAATAACACTGGAGCATCTCCAGCAAGTTTTGCGTTGGGTCGAAAGCAATCCAACCGTGCCAGCGGGGGATTGGTTCAAGAGATTTCCGGGCGTCACGGTCTGCGGGCGCGAGGCATTGATCCGGACATTTCTCAAGCCTCACCAAACGGCCGTTGGAACCGAAGTCGAGTAAGCCACAAAACCGGGTCACTCCCCGACGATTTTCACGAGCACGCGCTTCCGCCTTCGCCCGTCGAACTCGCCGTAGAAAATCTGCTCCCACGGGCCGAAGTCGAGTTTGCCGGCGGTCACCGCCACGACAACTTCGCGACCCATCACGGTGCGCTTAAGGTGCGCGTCGGCGTTGTCCTCGCCGGTGCGGTTGTGATCGTAGGCGCTGTGCGGTTTTTCCGGTGCGAGCTTTTCGAGCCAACGCTCGAAATCAGCGTGGAGCCCTGATTCATCGTCGTTGATGAAAACCGATGCGCTGATGTGCATCGCATTGACGAGGCAAAGCCCCTCACTCACTCCGCTTTCGCGCAACGCCTCGGCTACCTTTGGCGTGATGTTGACGAACGCGCGCCGGGTGGGCACTTCAAACCAAAGTTCCTTGCGGTAGGATTTCATCGTCGTGTGCAATCGCGACGGAAGGATGCGCGAGCTTAGGATTTGACCGCAAGCATCGCTTCAACTTCCCGCATGCGAACTGGCGGCGGCAAATAGCCTGCCTCCCAGCGACCCAGCGTGCTTGGGTTGATGCGAAGGTGCGCGGCAAGCTCCTCTTGGCGCAGTCCGTGGCAAATACGGTGATGAACGAGGCGCTGAGCAAACGTGGTCGGTTTGGGCAGCGGATTCGTTCCGAGAAATGCGAGCACTTTCGGCATGGTGGCGATGGCCGGTTTCAAAACCCCATGTTCCCAAAACTTGAGCGTTTCAATGTGGACGCCGATGCGCGCGGCTGCCTCTCGCTGGCCAAGACCAAGATCGAGCCGGCGCTTGCGGACGTGTTCGCCTACGGTTTGGGGCAGTGCCGGATAACCGTGGATCGTCTTCCAGTAGTTGGACTTCCTGTTGTAGTGGGCTTTGATCCGAAGGCTGCAAAATGGCAACGCACGTAACCGCGAGCGTCTTCATCAACGACGACGAGTCCGGCCTGCACGCCGACTACGAGCGCTGGCTCGAAACACTCGCCCCCGAAAAACCGCACAGCGCCTACGACCACAACCGCACTGGCGAGGACAACGCCGACGCCCACCTCAAGCGCACCATCATGGGCCGCGAAGTCGTCGTCGCCGTGACCGCCGGCAAACTCGACTTCGGCCCGTGGGAGCAGATTTTCTACGGCGAGTTCGACGGCCGGCGCCGGAAGCGCGTGCTCGTGAAAATCATCGGGGAGTAGCCGACCTGGACACGCGCAGCTCAGTTACCTCCCGGCCGCGAGCTCACATACGCCGCGATGTTCACGAAATCCTCGTTGGTCAGATTCACCACGGCGGGCAGCATCGTCAGCGAATACGGCGATTTTCGCGTTCCATTCTTCATGTCGTTCATCTGCCGCACGAGGTAGCTCGGGGAGCGGCCCGCGATCGGCGGGAATTCGCCCATGCCTTTCAAATCAGGGCCGTGGCAGATCGTGCATGCGATCGTCTTCCCGGGGACCGTCTCGCCGTTGACGACGGTGGCGCCACCCGTGGTCACAAGCACTTCGCCTTTCTTGATGCTCCCGACCGGCACGTAGGCGAGCAGGTTGGCGTGCGGATTCGCCATCTCGAACTGCTCCACGTTTTCCGGCACCTCGATGATACGCATGCCGATCGGCTCCTTGGGCGCATCCTCGATCGGCAGAAAGAGGCGCGCCCCCGTCGGCTTCACCTGCGGGACCATGTCCGTCTCGACGACGCGCACCCACGGCGTGGCCGGCACCTGGGCGTAGTATTCGGCGGCCTCCCGGATTTCCTCGTCGGTCATCGCCTGCGCGAGCGCGACCATCAGCAGCGCGTTGGCCTTGCGCGGTTCGCTCGAGCTGCGCAGGCCGCTCCGGAAATCCTGCATCTGCCGGATGAAATACGCCGGCGGCAATCCGCTCACCGGGGCGTTTTCCGGCCGGCCCCGCCCGTGCGGCATGTGGCAGAGCGCACAACCGTAGGCCTTGTCCCCCAGGCTGGGTGAGCCGTGCTTGATGATGCGCGGCATCGGCGGGTGCTCGTCGGGAAACCAGTCGACCACGTCCATCCGGTTGCGAATGCCGATCAGCGAGAATGTCCGCGCGCTGCCGTCGACCCGGCGGGGCCTCGTGGCTTCGACTTCGTTTTCACCCGGACGTAGACCGATAACCGATGGGACCGGCGGCTTGGCTTTCTCGCCGGGTGCCGGCGGCCCGAAAAAACCGTAGGCCCACCACGGCCCATCGGCATCGGCCGCCCGGGCCGCCGACGACGCGACGGCCGCAACACCGGCCACGAGCAAGGTCAGGGGAAGGGGAAATTTCATCGTGCTGGAGCGTGGCGACAACTACTCGCCGCCCCCACTGGCGTGGCAAGAGCCGAAGTGCGCGCCGGCGTTGCCAAGACCGGGCAAAACCCAGCGCTGAACAGACGGTGTATTACGATCTGTTCATTTCGTCGCATGCTGCGACGATTTCCAGAGCCCGGAATTTTTTGACCGCGGATTACGCCGATGGCGCCGATAATTCCGCGCAGCCTCTGCCTTGATCCGCGTTATCCGCGGTGATTCTGCCTCCTTCTCCTTTGTTTGCAGCTCCCGCGGTAGGAAGACGTGGCGGTTGTAGCGGAAAGCGTGAGCTTTTCGCCCAAACGCGGGCCAAATCCCACGAAAACCTCATGGTTTCCGCTACGCTTCGCGCGACTGAACGAATGCCGCCGGGTTTTCACCCAGTCGGTGCAACAACGGGCTATGCTCATCACGTGTCCAAATCCTGATTTGCGCCGGCGCAGTCACATCACCGGGCGCTGCGCGCCGGCCATCGCAGGTGGCGGTGCAGAAACTCGAACGTCCCGCGGCCGTTGATGGTGTGCGGGCCGTCGAAAAACTCGATCTCGGCGCGGTCGGCGATTCCGAGGCGCGTGTAGAAGCGGCGGACTTTCGCGAACTCGTAGGCCACCCACTCGTCGGTGCCCACGCCGTCGCGGTGGCCGCGCTCGACCATGAACGGTCGCGGTGCGATCAGCGCGGCCATCTCGGCGTAGTTGAAGGTGTGCCCGAGATCCCACTCGAAGATCTCGTATTCCGGCGCGAACAGATAGCTGCCCGGGTAGTCGGTCGCGGCGTTCTTGCGCACCCACTCGTTGAAATCGCCCGAGCAGATGCTGAGGCAGTAACGATCGAGCACCGCGGGCACCCGCATTGCCGTCTTGCCGCCGTAGCTCAGCCCGTAGAACGCGATGCGCCCGGCGTCGACAAACGGCAGCTCGTCGAGCCAGTCGAGGATGCGCTCGTGCTGCGCGAGGATGATCGAGAACAGCGATTTCCCGAGCGGGTTGGCCTTCCGCTGGAGCACGCGAAACGCGTCCTGACCGCGATACGGATTGTGCGGGGCAAACGTAATGAAGCCGCGCTCCGCCAGCGTCGCCGCGAATCCCTGGTAGGCCTGAAACGCGCGCGTCGTCGCATCCTGCGTCACGCAGTCCGCCGGCAGTCCTTCGAGTCCGTGCTGGCAGACCACCACTGGCCGCCGCTCGCCGGGCCGGAGATCGTTGGGCACCTGCAGCAGCCCCCACGCAAACACACCGGGCCACACGTCGAGGACGACCTCGTAGCTGGTGAACTTTTCCGTCGCGGTCACGCGCCGCGCCCGCGGATTCGCCGGCAGCGTCGGCACCGGAAACTTTCCGATCACCTCTTCCCAAAATCTCCGTTTCAACTCCGGCAGCGGCTGCTCCCACTCGGCGACGCTCGCGGCCTTGATCGGATTCCAAAACGTCTCCAGCCGCCGCCCTTCGCTGCGTTGCACCAGATGCTGCGTGTGGTTTTCCAGCTGCTTGACCGCCCGGCGCTGACGCCCGGCCACCTCCACCGCACCCAAAATGGATACGTCACCCGACGGTGCCGACGACGCGCCAGAAAGTCCGAGCGCGGCCATGAAAGCGCGTTGCGCCGGCTCGGAAAACGGATTCGCCCATGGGCCCGCGGCATCCGCGACAAACTCGCATCGAGCCGCGAGCTTTTCCCCGAGCAGCGACTTGGCCCGCTCGAACTCGAGGCGAACCGAGGCGAGTTCCGGCGTCGCGATCCGGCCGGGAGCCGCGATATTCCGCCGGCCGCCACCCGGCGCGGGCGGCCCGTCGACCCGCGGCGCCACGCTGTGCTCCACCACGAAAGCTCGCGGCGCGATGAGCGCGGCGATCTCCGCGTCGCCGAATTCACGCAGCAACGAAACCACGTTGCGGTAGATCGGCTCGCGCCACAGCCGCTCCCGCGCATCGAAATAGCCGCTGACCAGCGTGGCCTGCACCCGTTGGTCAAGGGCGGCCGCGTAAAACGCCAGCAACCCACCCTCGCCATATCCGGCCACACCGATCGGACCGCCCTGCCGCTCGAGCCAATCCACCGCGGCCAGCACTTTCTGCACTTCGTAGCCGACGATGTGGCGGCCGACCTCGTAGGCTTGCCGATAGATCCACTCCCGATGCGGCAGGTTGGTCGGCTTGCCGGGAATCCCCGACCAGGTCGCCTCGCGGCTCACCAGCGTCGGCACGATCACGCGACATCCGCGCTCGGCCAGCCGGCGCGCTATTTGGTTCGATCCGGGCAAGCCTGCCGCCAGCCCCGTCAGGATCTCCGGCGGCTGATCAGCATCCGGCACCACCACGACATTCGCCACGGCCGTCCCTTTCGGTTGCAGCAACAGCCCTTCGCCGAACACCCCATCAAACACCGGCCAGCGAACCGCGAAAACCTCATAGGCCGGGTGATCGGCGAGCCGGGCCGCGTGCGACGTGTCGCTTGCGAGTTCGAGCACGTTGACCGGTTCGCGGCGATCGACCGCACCGATGATCGTGCGCAGCCGCTCGCGGTTGCGCGCAATCGTTTGGGCGCGGATCTCTCCCGAGGCGGGATCTCGTTCCCAAAACACCGCCCGGTCCCTCGCCGCCAGCTCCGTTTGCTGATCCAGGAAGCGATCGATCCCCGCGACCATCCGGGCGGAAAAATCGCCCGAGTCGACGAGCGCTGACGTTCCGGGCAACGCGCCGTCGGTCTGCGCGAAAAGACCCAGCGCACTCCAGCCGGCCAGAACGCCGATTCGACTCCAGGCTCCGCGGGCAATGGGGCAGATCATATCGTTGGGGTTCGCCTGAGCCAGCCCGCCAATCCCACGGGTGTCAAAACCCCACCGCTTTCCGGTTTGGATGCACCAATTGTTCCCGCGTAGTCCAGCGCGCTGGCGCGCGCCAAACCGCGCTCGCAAGCAAGCTGACCTGCAGTTACGAAAACAAACCGGAAAGCCGTGGTCAAAACCCGCCCTCGGCGCGGCCCGATTGGGAGGTTGCTTGCGTCCCGGATCCGCGCAACGCTTCGGTCGCCCCCAGCGTCTACTCCACGCCGTCGCAGTTAGGCCCGCCACCACCCCACCTATTCCTCCAACCAACGCTACCCCATGAATACTCCGCTCACTCGTCGCACCTTCCTCGGCTCCTCCGCCGCCGCCGTCATCGTCGCCGGCATGAAAGCCCAAGGCACCGTCATCGGCGCCAACAACCGCGTGCGCGTCTGCACCGTCGGCATCAACGGCCGCGGCGGCTCGCACCTCAAGGCGTTCACCTCGATGAAAGGCGACTCCGAAGTCGCCGGCCTGTGCGATGTCGACGCCACGGTGCTCGCGCGCGGCGGCAAACAGGTCGCCGATGCGCAAGACAGCAAGCCGCCGGCGCTCTTCCGCGATCTGCGCGAAGCCTGCGCCGCGAAGGACATCGATGTGATCACGGTCGCGACGCCGAACCACTGGCACACGCTCGCGGCGATCCTCGCGATGCAGGGCGGCAAGGATGTCTACGTCGAAAAGCCGATGTCGCACAATGTCTTCGAAGGTCGTCAGGTCGTGGCCGCCGCGGAAAAATACAAGAAGATCGTCCAGCACGGCACGCAGAGCCGCTCCAATCCGAAGCTCATCCGCGACATGAAACTCATCCACTCGGGCTTCATCGGCCAGATCGTCGAGTCGCGCGGCTATGTCTACAAGAACGGCAACCGCGGCTCGATCGGTCGCGGCAAGCCCGGTCCGGTGCCGGCCAACATCGACTGGAATCTCTGGCAGGGCCCGGCGCAGGAGACGCAGTTTTTCGTCAAGGCCGGCGGCCAGGCGAAAAACCAGCCCGGCATGTGGGTGCACTACGACTGGCACTACAACTGGCAATACGGCAACGGCGAGATCGGCAACCAGGGCGTGCACCAGATGGACATCGCGTGCTGGGGCCACAACCGCGGGATGCCAGTCCGCGTGCACAGCGCCGGCGGACGCTTCGGCATGGACGACGACGGCCAGACGCCGAACACCCAGGCCACCACGTTCTCCTATGCGGACGGCACGATCATGACGTTCGAAGTGCGCAATCTCGGCTCGTTCCAAGAAATGGACGGCGGCGACTGCGGCAACAGTTTCTTCGGCACGAAGGGCATGTATGTCGTCGGCCAGGGCTTCTTCACCTACAAGCAAGGCAAGATGGCGCAGCGCGAAAAAATCCCCGTGCCCGGCGACGCGCCGCTCGACGACGAGGGCGATGCCTTCAAGCGCTTCCTCAACGCCGTGCGCTCGCGCAAACAGTCCGACGCCCCGATGTCGGTGCTCGATGCGCACGTCTCCTGCGCCCACTGCCACCTCGGCAACATCGCCTACCGCGTCGGCCGGTCGCTCGAGTTCGATGCGAAGGCCGAGCGCTTCAAGGACGAGAGCGTGAACGCCTACCTGACCCGCGACTATCGCAAGGGCTTCGAGGTGCCGCGGCTCGAGAGCAGGTCGTCGACGTAGCCGGCGCCGGGATAGTCTTCGCGGTGTTTGCCCGGCGAGTCGTAGACCTTGTCGTTGATGATGATGTTGACGGACTCGTCAACCGGCCGGCGCCCGGTCGCGGGTGTCGGTGAACGGGTGGTTATACCAGTTGCGAGACGTGTTTGGACTTTGTCGGGCCGCCGCTCGTCGGCGGACCGCAGCCCGTCCACCGGCCGGGCCTACAGTCTCAAAACGCACCGTCACTGGCGTAGCAGGAAGTGAGGTCCGCAAACGGATGCCTTGGTTGTAGCGGCGGTCGGTGACCGCCGACGGAGGAGTGCTGGAGGTTCGACGGCGGTCACAGACCGCCGCTACAGCTGGCTGACCGCACTTCCTGTTACACCCTCCCGCGACCCCGCCTGGCGCGTTGCGAATCGTGTCCGGCGCGCCGCCGCCATTCCGCAGTCTCTGAAAGCGGTGGCGCACGCCGCCATCCGTCAAATAAGTTCGCCGCCGGACGGCAGTTGCGGCGATAATTTACGGAGTTATTGCAGTAGCCGCGCTTCCCCTCGGCCGTCTTTCTGGCTACCACACGCTGCGATGGTTTTGTCTGTGACGAGTTCCCGGGGTCTGCGCGCCGTCATTCTGGCGCTCGGCTTTGCCGTCGGTGCCGGCGTCCACGCCGAGCCACGGATCACGGAATTCATGGCGGCCAACACCCGCACGCTCGCCGATGACCGCGGGGACTTCTCCGACTGGATCGAAATCCACAACCCGGACACCACCGAACTCAATCTCGCCGGGTGGTATCTCACCGATTCCGCCACGAACAAGACCAAGTGGCAGTTCCCGGCGGTCACGCTGCCCCCCGACGGCTACCTGCTCGTCTGGGCCTCGAACAACAGCCGCCGCGACCCGGCCCGGCCGCTCCACACCAACTTCGCCCTCAGCGCCAGCGGCGAATACCTCGGCCTCGTCAAACCCGACGGCACGACGGTCGTGTCGGAGTTTGCCCCGCAATTCCCCGAGCAGCGCGACGACACCTCCTACGGCTACGCCCGCGTCGCGCCCGGCGAGCCCGCGGCGATCGGCTACTTCCGCGAGCCCACGCCCGGCACGCCCAACGGCGGACGGTCCAGCCTCCTGGCCGCCAGCCCGGTCACCTTCTCCCGCGCGTCCGGACCGTTTCGGCAGAATTTCCACGTCACGCTCGGCGGCGCCGGTCCCGGCGAGCGCATCCGCTACGTGTTCGCCCCGCCTTCGATCACGGGGCCGGAGATCCCCCTCCCCACGGCCGAGTCGCCGGAATACACCGCCCCCATCGCCATCACGTTCTCGGTGGTGATCCGGGCCGCCGTGTTCGGCGCCGACAATACCCCCGGTCCCGTCACCACCGTCCACTACCTCAAACTCGACGCCAAGCTCGCCGCCTTCGGAACGGATTTGCCCGTGGTCGTGCTCGACAACCTCGGCGCCGGCGCCCTCGCCAAGGACCGCCTCGATCACCCCGGCTGGCTCTACACCTACGGCGCCGGCTCCACGCCGTTTACCGGACCGATCACCCTCGGCACCGCCACCACGATGGCCGTGCGCGGCAACTTCACGGCGGAGTTCCCCAAGTCCAGCTTCAGCCTCGAACTCAAGGACGATCGCGGCCGCACCCAAGCCCAGCCGCTCTTCGACCTGCCCGCCCATCAGGATTGGGCGCTCGTCGGCCCGTGGCACACCGACCTCAGCTACATCCGCAACGCTTTCGTCTACGCCCTCAGCAACCGCCTCGGCCGCTGGGCGCCTCGCACCCGCTTCGTCGAGACTTTTCTCAACGAGATGGGTGATGACCTCGAGCCCGAGGATTACTACGGCATCGGCGTCCTCACCGAGCGCATCAAAGTCGCCAAGGACCGCGTCAACCTCACGCCCCTCGAACCCAACGACGACGGCCCGAATTCCATCACCGGCGGCTATATCATCAAACTCGATGTCGTGCCCGATCCGGACCACTTCACCTTTGTCACCGACCGCGGCGTGCCCGCGCGCGAGGGCACTGCGGTCGTCGTCGACACGCCCACCGGCTCGCGCCTCAGCAAGGAGCAACAGGCCTATATCCGCGGCTACGTGCAACAGATGGAGGACACGCTGTTCGCCGACCGCACGGCCGCCTTCACCACCCGCACGTATCTCGATTACATCGACGTGCCGTCGTGGGTCGATCACCACATCCTCCAACTCGTCACCGGCAACGTCGACGCCCTCTACCGCAGCGAATACTTCACGAAAGATCGCGGCGGCAAACTCGTCTCCGGCCCCGCTTGGGACTTCGATGGCTCCATGGGTAATGGCGACCCCCGCAACGCCGCATGGGACACGTGGGAGACCGCCGGCGATGTGGACGTGTGGAACTACGGCTGGTTCGGCCAGCTCGTGCGCGATCCCGAGTTCATGCAGGCATGGGTCGACCGCTGGCAGGCGTTGCGCCGCCGGGAATTCTCCGGCCGGAACCTCGGCGCGCTGGCCGATTCGCTCGCGGCCGAGGTGGGGCCCAAGGCGGCGGCCCGCGACGCCGCACGCTGGCCCGCCAACGCCAGCCGCTTCGAAGGCGGGTTCCTCGGCGAAGTCGCCCACCTCAAGGAATGGATCACGCAGCGTGCCGGCTGGATCGACGGCCAGTTCGTCGCACCGCCCCAAGTCGCCGACGGAGGCGACGGACTCACTTTCACCGCCCCGGCCGGCGTCCAGCTCGTTTACACGCTGGACGGCTCCGACCCCCGCTCGCTGGGCGGTGGCATCGCACCCAACGCGCTCGTAACCTCCGGCCTGCTGACGGTCCCCGCCACCACCAACGTCCACGTGCGCAGCTACGACCTGGCGAAGAAAGACGCGTTTCCGGGCAGCCCGTGGAGCTCGGCGGCGGGCGGCGCACAGTCCTCCCCCCTCGATTCCCGCGCCCGGCTGGCCAACCTCTCGACCCGCACTCATCTCACCGCGGAAGACGGCACCTTGTTCGCCGGCCTTTCGCTGGCCGACACGGCCGGCAAGGGCTTCATCATCCGCGGTGTCGGCCCGACGCTCGCGGCGTTTGGCGCGACTGACGTCCTGCCCGATCCCGAACTTAAAATCGTTCGCGCCGATGGCGTCGAAACGCACCGCAATGCCGGCTGGGAAACGGGCAACGACGTCGCCCGCCTGGTGGCCCTGACCAAGTCGGTCGGCGCCTTCCCGCTCGCCGCCCGCAGCGCCGATTCCGCCATCCTCGCCACGCTGCCCGCTGGCAGCTACACGGTGCACCTCTCGAGCACCACCGGCCAGACCGGCCTCGCGCTGGCCGAATTCTACGCCCACGACGACAACGGTCGCATCATGAACCTCTCGATCCGCACCCGGGTGCGCCCGGGAGACGGGGCCCTCATCGGTGGATTCGTGGTCCAGGGACCGGCCTACAAACGCCTGCTCCTCCGTGCGATCGGCCCCACGCTGGCGTCGTTCGGCGTCGGCGCCGCACTCGAAGATCCCGTGTTGACCATCTATGCCGGACAAAACGTCGAGGCGACCAACGACGACTGGTCGGGTGCGGCCAACGCCGAGATGATCACGGCCGCCACGACGAGCGTCGGCGCCTTTGCCTTGGCGCCTGGCAGTCTGGATGCCGCCATCCTCATCACCTTGAAACCCGGCGCCTACACTGTGGATGTCCGCGGCAAAGAGCGCGCGGAGGGCATCACACTGCTGGAAATCTACGACGTGCCTTGAGAGGCTGTCATGCACTTGTGTCCGAGTAGAGGCACGGGCTCCGAGGGAGGGCAGATCGGAGACCTGCCCTTTCGCGCGGTGAGTGTTCGCTGGGCAGGTCACAGACCTGCCCGACTCCCTGCCGCCGCTTCGCGCAAAGTTCATGACGGCCTCCAGCCCCCGCACCCACCGCGGCCGACCCTCAGCCACCGGAAACACAAGGGCCGCCCTCTTGAAGAGGGCGGCCCGAGTGACCTAACACCAAGCAAACCGTAAGAACTACAAACATTCACTGTCCCTGCGGACAGTGCTGACTACGCGGAGATAGACGAGGTCGGTGCGAAAACGCTCAAAATTCGTCGAAAAAAATCCGCACAAAATATCCGCCAGCGCTAAATCGCTATAGCATCATGGCTTGCAACAGATTATCCAGCTCCGTTTTTAGTGAACCACAATCGATTCGACGCCACCCGCCGGGAGTGTCGCGCCGCCGGCGGTCTTGGGTTTTCCCGGCTTGAGAGGATAACTGAAGCGCCCCCCCTCGTAATTGCGGAAGATCACCTCGTCGTCCGTGATTTTTTCGACGTAGTCCGGGTTGATCGGGACCTTCCCTCCGCCTCCCGGGGCATCGATGACATACTGCGGCACGGCATACCCGGTCGTGTGGCCGCGGAGCGCCCGGATGATCTCCAGCCCCTTGCGGACATCGACTTTGAAGTGTGAACCTCCCGTGATCAGGTCCATCTGATACAGATAGTAAGGCCGCACGCGCATGCGCAGCAGACGGTGCACGAGGGCCTTCATCACGTCGGCATCGTCGTTCACTCCGCGCAGGAGGACACTCTGGTTGCCGAGCGGCACACCCGCAAAGCTCAGGCGCTCGCACGCTGCGCGCAGCTCCTCGGTGCACTCCTTCGGATGATTCACATGGATGCTCATCCAGACCGGGCCGTATTTCCGAAACAACTCGCACAGCCCGGGCGTGATGCGCTGCGGCAGAAACACCGGAATGCGCGAGCCGATGCGGATAAACTCCACGTGCTTGATTTCGCGCAACCGCGCGAGGAGGTGCTCGAGTTTCTTGTCCGAAAGCAACAGCGGATCGCCCCCCGAGAGCAACACGTCACGCACTTCGGTGTGCGCTTCGATGTAGCGCAGGGCCCGTTCGTATTCCGGATGAAAATCGTAGTGCTGGGCGTTGGAAACCAGCCGGCTGCGGGTGCAGTAACGGCAATAGGCCGCGCACCGGTCCGTCACGAGGAACAGCACGCGGTCCGGATAACGGTGCACGAGCCCCGGCACCGGCGAGTGGCCGTCCTCATCGAGCGAATCCAGCATCTCGCCATCGCTGATGACGAGTTCGCCGGCCCGCGGGATGAGCTGCCGGCGGACCGGACAATCCGGGTTCTGACGATCGATGAGATTGAAAAAGTAAGGCGTGATCGCGAGGGCGAGTTTCTCATTGGCGTGGGAACACCCCGCGCGCTCCTCCGCCGTCAGCGTCATGAACTGCTCGAGTTGTTCGACGGTCGTGATCCGGTGCTTCAGTTGCCAGGTCCAGTCGCGCCACTCGCTCTCGGGGATATGTTGCCAAAGCCCCTGGCCCTCGAACCAGGCGGCGCGATCTTCGGTGTAGGACATCGTTTTTGGTGCCGCGGACCATTAGGGGGCCAACCAAGCGTGTCAAACGGTGGGCGCAGTCTGTCCACCGACAGCCATCTCGTCCTCAGATCGACACAGACGCTGAAACCACATTGACCGCGCCAAGCGCCGTCACCTTGCTTCCACCAGCGCCGGCCGGGCCCGAACCGAACCCGACCTTTGCATCATGCCAATCCCCGACTACGAAACCCTGATGTTGCCCTTGCTGAAGCTTGCCTCCGGCAAGGCGAACGAGGATCTGCCGGTGTTGGACGCGGTCAGCTTTCTCGCCGAAAAATACCAACTCACCGAAGCCGAGAAAACCGAACTCCTGCCCAGTGGGGGAACCTTCAAGTTCTCGTCCCGTGTGAGCTGGGCCGCCACCTATCTGAAGAAAGCCGTCCTGCTGGAGGCACCTCGCCGTGGCTTCATTCGCGCAACAAAACGCGGACTCGACGCGCTGAAGAAAAACCCGGCGAAGATCGACGGCGATTTCCTATCGCAATTTGAGGAGTTTCGCAGGTTCAAGAATCGAAAAAAAGACAAAGGCGACAATCCTCCCGCTTGTGCCAGCGGTTCCATCACGCCCATCGAGTCCATCGACACCCAATTCGAGGAACTCCGAGAGGCGCTCGCTTCCGAGGTGTTGGAGAAAGTCAAAGCGTGTTCGCCGCAGTTCTTCGAGCGTCTGGTGATCAAGCTGCTCGTGAAGATGGGCTACGGCAGTTCGCTCAAGGACGCCGGACAGGCCATCGGGCGAAGCGGCGACGGGGGAATCGACGGCGTCATCAAGGAAGACCGACTGGGCCTCGACAACATCTACGTTCAGGCCAAGCGCTGGACCGAGAAAAACGTCGGCAGCCCGGACATCGATCAGTTTGCTGGCGCGTTGCAGAAGAAGAAAGCCAACAAAGGCATCTTCATTACCACGTCGGCCTTTTCGAAAGATGCGCTGGCATCCGTAAAGGAGTATGGTGCGAAGATCGTCTTGATGGACGGCGTTCAGCTCGCGTTGCACATGGTCGACTATGGCGTTGGCGTAACGGTGGCCCAAACGTATGAGCTCAAGAAATTCGACGCGGATTTTTTCGACGAGGAACTGACTTGATGAGATCGAACTGGGTCCGAATCGCCGTGAATCTCACACCTGCTTGTCGAAGCCAACCGAAAGCCGCGCCCTTGACCGGAGATCATTCGCCCGCATCCTTCCGCCCGTGACCGCCCATGCCAAAAAAATCGTAGCCGATGCCCTGCGGCTCGACCGCGAGGCTCGCGCCGCTCTCATGGAGCGGCTCATTCTCTCTCTCGACGACGGCCCGCGCGACAAGGACGCCGGAGCTGGATGGCTCAAAACAGTCGCCCAGCGCCGCAAGGAAATTCGCGCGGGTCGCGCGGTGCTCGTTGCACACGAGGACATGATGCGTGAGGCTTGGAGCCAGCTTCATGCGGCACGTCGACACGCATCGTGAGGCCTCGGCGGAAGCGATCGCCGCCGCGCTCTACTACGATTCACAGGTGCCGGGCTTGGGCGCAGACTTCCTCCGGCGCTACGACGCACTCGTAGCCACGATTCGCAGGCGGCCCGGGTTGTTTCGCACCATTCGCCATGGCGTCCGTAAGGCGCGGCTAACGCGCTTTCCTTACTCGATCTATTTTGAAGCATCTTCCGATCGCATCCACATCTTCGCGGTCGCGCACCACAACCGGCTGCCGTATTATTGGCTGGAGCGCCGCACGGAGTAGCGTTGCCCGCACCTTTGTCGTCCGCTGTCGCACAAAACCCTTGGCAGGCGACCGGTGCGGCTCTTTCGTTGCGGCCTAAATGCCCACGTCCAAGCCCGCAGTCCTCGCCCTCGAAGATGGTTCGATTTTCCGCGGCCTCGCCTTTGGCGCCGATGCCACCATCGCCGGCGAATGCGTCTTCAATACGTCGATGACGGGCTACCAGGAAATCCTCACCGACCCGTCCTACTTCGGCCAGATCGTCACCATGACCGCCGTGCAGATCGGCAACTACGGGGTCAACGACGAGGACACCGAGGCCGCCGGGCCGAAGTGCTCCGGCTTCGTCGTGCGCGAGCTCTCGCCGGTCGTCAGCAACTGGCGCAGCCGCCTCTCCGTCGGCGACTACCTCGCCCGCCACGGCATCCCCGGCATCAGCGAAGTCGACACCCGCGCGCTCACGAAAAAGCTCCGGGTCGACGGCGCCATGAAATGCTGCCTCAGCACGCAGCCGATTTCCGACGAGGAGGCCGTCCGTCGCGCGCAGTCGTGGCAGGACATGGCCGGCGCCGACTACGTGAAGGACGTCTCGTGCAAGGAGCCGTTCATCTGGCGGGCCGGGGATGCCGCGAATCACAACGCCGCTTATTTTCCCGTCGGGACCACGCTGAACGCCCCCGCCGTGCCCGCGAAAAAATTCCGCGTGGCAGCGTTCGACTACGGCGCGAAGTTCACCATCTACCGCAAACTCGTGCGCCATGGCTTCGAAGTGCAGGTGTTCCCCGCCACCGCCACCGCCGCGCAGGTGCGCGAACACCGGCCCGACGCCGTTTTCCTCTCCAACGGCCCCGGCGATCCGGCCGCGCTGCCCTACATCCATCAGACCGTCACGAATCTGCTGCCCGATTTCCCGATCTTCGGCATCTGCCTCGGGCACCAGATGGTCACGCATGCGCTCGGCGGCACGACCTACAAGCTCAAGTTCGGCCACCGCGGCGGCAACCAGCCCGTCAAGAACCTCGAAACCGGCAAGGTCTCCATCACCGCGCAGAACCACGGCTTCGCCACCGACCCCAAGTCGATCGAGGCGCGCGGCGCGAAAGTCACCGAGATCAATCTCAACGACAACACAGTCGAGGGCCTCCGCCACACCAAGCTCCCGGTTTTCTCCGTGCAATACCACCCCGAGGCCGCCCCCGGCCCGAACGACGCGGATCCGCTGTTCGTCGACTTTTACAAAATGGTCGAGGCGCGGAAGGCGGGAAAGATTTAGAAACCACGAAACACACCAAACACACGAAAAGGAAACCGGCTATCGGCGGACTCGGTGATTTCGTGTATTTCGTGGTTCCTCAACTCAACCCAGCCACCGCTCGAACTTCACCGCGTCTTCCGGCGTGTCCACGCCGATGGTCGGGTCGTCAGTGAGGTCGCACGCGATCGCGTAGCCGTTTTCGAGGACGCGGAGCTGCTCGAGTTTTTCGACTTGTTCGAGGCGGCCCGGCGGGAGCTTCGCGAATCTCTGCAACAAGTCCCATTGGTAACCGTAGAGGCCGAGGTGCCGGTAGCAGGGGTTCGCCGCCACCCAGGCGTCATCCACCCGGCCGTTGCGCTCGCGGGCGTAGGGCATGGGCGACCGTGAGAAAAACAACGCCCGGTGCGCTACGGGCGCCAGCACGACCTTGACCTGATTCGGGTTGGCAAAGTCCTCCGCCCGCTTGAACGGCGTGGCCAGCGTTGCCATCGGCGCGCCATCCGCCAGGAGCTGGTCCAGCGCCCGGATTTGCGCACCGGTCACCAGCGGCTCATCCGCCTGCACGTTGATGACCCGCTCGGCTCCGACCTGCCGGTTGGCCTCGGCGATGCGGTCGGTGCCGCTTTGATGGGCGGTGCTGGTCATGATGGCTTGGAAGCCCGCAGCGACCACGCAATCCCGCAAAAGCGGATCGTCCACCGCGAACCACAGCGGATACTGCGGCGCCTCCCGGGCGATGCGCTCCGCCACCCACTGGAGCAACGGCCGGCCTTTGATCTTGTGCAAAAGCTTGCGTGGGAAGCGGGTGGACTCCAAACGACAGGGGACAATGATCGCGGTCCGGGGCATCGACCCGCATCCTGATGGCAGGTTTTTAGGTTGCAAGCCAGTGACTCGACCGGGATTTTGCCCGGCTTTTCCGCGACCATGAACAAAAGCGATGCCTCTTCTGCCCTCCAACCGCTCACCAAGGAGCTGGTCGTGCAGAACAAAATGGGCATCCACGCCCGTCCCGCCGCCATGATCGTGCGCATCACGAACAAGTTCAAGGCGGAGGTCTTCGTCGAGAAAGACGAGGAGCAGGTGAACGGCAAAAGCATCATGGGGCTCATGATGCTCGCCGCCGGCAAAGGCTCGAAGGTGAAGTTCATCGTCACCGGCGACGATGCCGCTGCGATGGTGGCCGAACTCGAGGCGCTGTTCGCCCGCAGGTTCGACGAGGCCTGAGGCACCACGAAACACACCAGACACACGAAAATGGAGCCGGCCCCGAGCCGGCTCTTTTGTTTTCCGGCACTTTTCGGGTGCTTCGTGTATTTCGTGGTCAGCTCAATCCGAAAAATTTTCTCGCCGTTTCCGTGGAGGCTTTGACGAGCTCTTCGAACCCCACGCCAAAGACCTCCTTGGCCGCATACTCCGCCGTATGCCGCACGAAGGCCGGCTCGTTCGGCTTTCCGCGGTGTGGCATCGGGGTGAGATAGGGCGCGTCGGTCTCGACCATGAAGCGCCCCAGCCCCTGGACCCTGGCCGCCGCGCGAATCGTCCCGGCGCTCTTGTAGGTCAGGATCCCGGTGAACGACCCCACCCCGCCCCGCCGCGCCAGCTCCTCGATTTCGGCGGCGCCTTCGGTGAAGCAGTGGAACACCACCCGCGTCCAGTCGACGCCGCTCGCATCGATCATCTCCAGACACTCCCGAAACGCGCCGCGCGAATGCACCACCACCGGGCAGCCCAGCCGCTTCGCCAGCGCGAGCTGCTCTGCGAACGCCGCCCGCTGCCACGCGAAAATTTTCGCCGCTTCCGCTTCATCCTTCGGCAGGTGAAACCGGTCCAGCCCGCACTCCCCCAGTGCCACCGGGATCGGCGTGGCCCGGGTCTCCCGACCCAAATTATTAGGTTCACGGGGCGGGAGTCCCCTGCCACCCGAATCCCAAAATCCCGCGAGCCCCGCAAACGCCTCCGCCCACCCCGCCTCGACCGAACACGGATGAAGCCCCGCCGTGTAGTGCACGAAGCCCGCGTGCTCCCGGGCGATGTCGCGATACAGCCCCCAGTCGTCCGGCGACGTCCCGATCGTGATCAGGGCGTCGACTCCGGCCGCGGTCGCACGCGCCAGGATCGCCGGCAGCTCACCGCGCCTCGCGAACGACTCCAGATGCGTATGCGTGTCGATCAAACCCATGGCGCGATCCCACCGTCGGCCCACGCCGACGCCAGGCAATTCTCATTCCCCTTTCGGCTTCTCGGCCAGCTCCGTCAGCTCGACGTCGAACTCAAGGGGTTCGAGCCGCACATTGCCGCCACTCGCCCGCAACGCCAGCGTGGGACCTCCCGCCCCCATCCGCGCGATCAATCGCCGCTTCCCCACCTCGCCTGATTCGATGGTCAACGGCAGCTTGCTCTCCACGCGCCCCCACGACGACGACGCTTCGATCCGGCAGTTGGCATCCGGCTCGACCCGCGCTACGACGCTGCCGCCATCCGCTTTCGCACGGACATCGCCGCTGGCTCCCTGCGGCAGCCCCACCACGATGTTGCCCGCCACGGCGTCCAGCACCGCCCCGGCCCGCGCCGCCAGCACCTCCAGGTCTCCGTCCCCCGTGTGAAGCTGCGCCGGGCCGCCGATCGTGCCCGTCCGGATGGTGCCGACCGTCGCGCGGGCCGTCAGCGCCCCGCTGCAGCGCGAGACGATGATCGTGCCGGACTCCACCCGGACGTCGACCGAGCCATCGATCCGTCGAAAGAAAACGCTGCCCGTCCTGACCTGCGTCCGGTGGCGGCCCGCGACGTTTCCCACCGCGACCGATCCGTCGCCCACCGTCAGGTCCAGAGAACACTGCCGCGGCACCGTGAGCTTGAACGACAGTTCGACCTGCTTGTTTTCCTCCCAAATCCACAGCGTGCGCTCCGCCGGATTTCGCACGCGGATCGACACGGCGTTGCCCGTTTCGCTCATTTCGAGCTGCACGGCATCAAACACCCGCTGCGCCTCGGCCTCCTTCACACCCGCGTCCATGTCGAGCAGCAACGCGACCTCCGCCGTCTCGCTTTCCTCGACCACCACGCGGCCGCGGTGCGTGTCGACTTTGAGCGTGCAACCGGGCTGCACGGCAAACCGCCGTTTGATTTCGCGCTCGGCCGCCGGCAACGAAGCGAGGACGGCGCACAAGGCGATCAAAATGCGGACGAAGGCGAACATGGAAACCGGCATTCTGGCCGCCCGCCGCGATCGCGCAAGCGCCGGCGCAGCGGTAACACTACGCCTGTCGCGGTCTTGTTCCCATTTGCCGTCAAGATGAGACGAACGCGAATGGTAGGAGCCTGCTCGCAGGCGATTTCGTGGCACGGGTCTCCGGACCCGGCAATCCGAACCCGGGTCCGGAGCCCCGTGCCACTCCAAGCCATCGCCTGCGAGCAGGCTCCTACTTTCCGGCAAGTTGAACGCTCAGAGTTCGGCTCAACTTGATCGCGCGTTGGAATTACAACGTCTTCACTTCAATGCTGCCGCCGCTGGAACGCAGCTTGAGCAACGGTCCCCCGCCATTCACCGATCCAGCCAGCTTGCTGCGATCGCGGCTCGATTTCTCGAGCGTGATGGTGAGGCCCTCGGCATCGACCGAACCGCCGCTGGTGGACGCATCCAGCCGGAACGCCGCGGCCTTGTCGACCGTCACTCGCACGCTGCCGCCGGAGGTGCTGAGCACGCAGTCATCCTTCAGCGGGCCGGCGACACCGGCGCGGATGTTGCCGCCGCTGGTGTGCGCCTTGAGGGCGCCGACGACGGAGTCGACCTTGATGCTGCCGCCGGACGTCGAGAGAGAGGCCGGACCATCGACGCGGCCGACCGTGATGTTGCCGCCGGAGGTGCCGAGCTTCACCTCGCCCCGCGCGGCGTCGAGCGTGACATTGCCGCCCGAAGTGTGCGCATCGACGTCGGCGCCGACCCTGCCGAGCTTGATGCTGCCGCCCGAAGTGCGGGCGTTCACCCTGCCATTGAGGTCGCCCGACGTGATTCCGCCGCCCGACGTGCGCAGCTCCGTGGCGTAGGCCGCGGGCACCGCGACGATGAAATCGACCTGCACCGGCGGCCACGAACCCCAGTTGAACCCGATCGGCTTGCGTTCGTATTTCGCGATCGCCGTCACGTCATTGCCGGTCTGCGTGAAATCGAGGTCGAGCTTCTTGAGCAGATCGTCGGCCTCGGCGTCGGTGTTGGCGCGGATTTTTTCTCGGGCCGTGATTTTGACCACGCCGTCGGCGCCGGGCATCACGCGGATTTCGCCGCCCTGGGTTTCCAGCCGGAGCGTGCCGGCGGCCTGAACCGTGAAGGTTTTCTCCACATTACGCTCGATGCGCGCGTGCGCCGTGAGAGCCGTGGCGGCCAGCAGACCCGCCGAAACGAAAAAACGGAAAGGAATATTCATAGAAGGTGCATTGCCCAATACCCCTCGAGCCGCCAAAAGTTACAGGGTATCTTCACTTGCGCCCCGGACTGCGACCCGCGAACGCCGCCGCCCATTTCTCCTCGTGGAAGCCCACCAGTCCCACGCCGCCGCCGACTACGAAAGGCCGCTTGACCAGGCTGCCGTTTCCCGCGAGCAGCGTGAGCTTCTCCGCCTCCGCCATGGCCGGGAGTTTCTCAGCCATCTTGAGCGCGCGATACTCGATCCCCGAGCTGTTGAAGAGCCTGCCGATCTGTCCGCCCTGCGCCGCGAGCACGGCCCGCAGTTCCCCCGGCGTCGGTGGCGTTTCCCGGATCGCCCGCTCCTCAAACTCGACCTGGTGTGCTCGCAACCACTTCGTGGCGTCGCGGCACGTGCTGCATTGCGCGAGGGTGTAGACGATCAGTTTGCTCATGAAATGCTCCGCCGCGACCTGTGGTCAACGCACCCACGCGGCATCCTGCACCACGAACTGCCAGCGTTCGCGATACTGCCCGAGTTCGCCGAAGAACCGCACGCGTTCGCCAGCCTTGAATTGCTCGCGCAGCTTCGTGCGCAGCGCCGGATCGGGGCAGTAGATGTCGTAGGTCTCGCCGAGAAACTCGACGGCGAGCCGCGTCCCCGGCGCAATCACACCTTCGACCCGCACCAGCTTCCCGAGATTGCCCGGGCTGCGCAGCGTCGCGCCGGCCGGCAGCTTCTGCGCCGTGAGCGCCAGACCCTCGAGATCGAGTTTCGCAAAGTCGATCTTCACCGGTTCGGCCGGACCGTTCTCGTCCGAGGAGGAGGCGCGCAGATTGAGCCACTTGTCCGCCTTGCCGTCCGGCACGGTGACGAACTTCGCGGAGATCGGAAAATGATCCGAGAACCCGCTGCCCGCCGGACCCGCGCCGGACCAGCGCACGGGGAGGCCCCTCGCGTCGGCGTTCAGGCCGGCAAATCTGGCGACGGCGAACGAGTTGTCCACGTATTGCACGCCGCGGTAGTCGTAGAGTCCGCGCGAGACGATGAGGTGCATGAGCGTGCCCCACTCGCCGCGATAGGTGTCGCTGCCGCGCTGCGCCGCGGGCAGCTCGAACCAGAGATTGTAGAGCGGACGCGACGCCTGGCGCACCGCGAGTTCGTTGCCCTGCGAGCCGAGCACGTCGTTGAGGCCGGTGGTCTTCATCGCGGGGTAGCGCTGCTTCTGGTTGTATTGGGAGTTGAAATCGCCGCCGAGGATGATGTCGGCGTTCGGATCGGCGCGGAGAATCTCGTCGAGCCGCGTGCGCAGCGTCTTCGCGTTCGCGGCCCGCGTCGGCTCGGTCGCCGGGTCGCTCGCGCCGGATTTCCAGTGATTCGCGAAGAGATACAGCGGGGCGCCGTCCACTTCGACCTGCACTTCGAGGATCGCCCGTGCATCCAGCGTCGCATGCGAGCGCACGGCCTTCACCGGGAGCCGCGTGAAAATCGCGCACTTGATCGCCTGCTGGGCCCGCCCGGAACCGGCGGCGGTCACGTTGTCGCCGATCACGACCTGGTAACCCGTCACCCCTGCATCGGCGAGGGCCTTGAGCAGCAAGGCCTCGGCGGGCAGATCGGCGACTTCGGGTGCGACTTTCCCAGCCAGCATCGCGGGGAGTTTCGCCCCCGCGTAGCGCGCGAGGATCGCGTCGTAGTCGGGTGGCGTGGCGCCCGGCGTGGCGTCGACCTCGAGTTCGCAGAGCATCAGCACATCGGGCCCGCGGCCGGCGTCGAAGCGCGCGACGACCCTGGCGATGTTCTGTAGCTTCGTCAGCGCGTGGGCCGGCGTATACTTCGGCGCCTGGTATTCCTCGTAGGCGGCGATGCCGTCGACGTCGAAGAGGTTCTCAACATTGTAGGCGACCACCGTGAACGGCCGCGCCTGGACCGTGACGACGGCGGCCAGTGCGGCGAACAGCAATTTCAACCGATGCATGGCGAAACCCTGAGCCCCACGATTGACCGGCGCAACTCCGCACCTGAAGACTCTGCGGCCATGCCCTCTATCCCGCGCGACGCCGAACCACGATGTCATCTATTAAATGACAAATCCTTCGCGGTGTGGCGCCGTGGCTGCGGGATGAAGCTTGCCGCACCAACCCACCTCGCATGACGCCCATCCTCGAAGTCTCCGGCCTCCGCGTCGAACGCGGCGCCACCGCCATCCTCCGCGGCCTCGACTGGCGCGTCGCCCGCGGCGAGCACTGGGTGATCCTCGGCCCCAACGGGTCCGGCAAGACCTCGCTCCTCAAGTCGCTCACCGGCTTCCTCTCGCCCACCGCCGGCGAGATCGCGGTGCTCGGTCAACGCTACGGTGCGAGCGACTGGCGCGAACTGCGTTTCCACCTCGGCGTCGTGACGAGTTCGTTCGTCGCCGCGATCCCGCCCGCCGAGGTCGCGCTCGACACCGTGGTCAGCGGCAAATTCGCCCAGCTCGACCTCTGGCACGCCGGCACGCGCGCCGACCGCGCGGCGGCGCTGAAACTCCTCCGCTTCGTCGGCCTCGCCCGCATCGCCGATCGCGCCTGGGCCCACCTCTCGCAAGGCGAACGCCAGCGCGTGCTCATCGCGCGCGCGCTCATGGCCCGCCCGCGGCTGCTCATCCTCGACGAGCCCTGCGCCGGCCTCGACCCGGTGGCGCGCGGGCATTTTCTCAAGTTTGTGGAACGGCTCGCGCGCTCCGGAGCCGTGGGAGGGGCTTTACGCCCCGACTCCGCGCGTCGTCGCAGGAAGCGGTCGGGGCATAAAGCCCCGCCCACCCCCGGCCCCGCGCTCGTGCTGGTCACGCACCACGTCGAGGAAATCACCCCGGCTTTCACCCACGCGCTGCTGCTGCGCGCGGGCCGCGTGCTCGCCGCGGGCCCGCGCGGCGAGGTGCTGACCTCCGCCCGGCTCTCGGCGGCTTTCGGCGCGCGCCTCCGGCTCGCCCGCCGCGGCGACCAGCTGCGCCTCGCCTGAGCCGGGGCGAATCGCAGTTTCTTGCCGCCCGGTGAGAACGACGGAGCGGCGGTTTTCCAACCGCCGGGCTTGGGCGCTTGGCAAAGCGCCCCTCCGTCGTGCACGAAAGTGAGCTGTGCGCCCTGAGCCAGGTGTAACTCAAACTGAGGTCAGTTCTCGAATGCCTCGGTTGTAGCGGCGGTCTATGACCGCCGTCGTTGCGCCAAGGGGATTCGTTCGGCGGGCATAGACCGCCGCTACAAATCACTGACCTCAGTTTGAGCCCCCCTGAGCCGCCGGTCGCATTTCCTCCTCGTCTCGCGCGCGGCGGGCCGCCACTTTGGCGCCCGGTCGTTTCCAGCCCTTGTCCGACGCTTCCCACTCTCCCACTGGCGCCGTCTTCCTCAGCTACGCGCGTGAGGACGCCGACGCCGCACGGCGCATCGCCGAGGCGCTGCGTGCCTTCGGTGTCGAGGTCTGGTTCGACCAGAACGAGCTGCGCGGCGGCGACCAGTGGGATCAGAAGATCCGCACCCAGATCAAGACGTGCGCCCTCTTCGTGCCGATCATCTCGCAGCAGACCGAGCAGCGCGCCGAAGGCTACTTCCGCCGCGAGTGGAAAATTGCCATCGACCGCACGCAGGACATGGGCAGCCACCGCGCGTTCATTGTGCCGATCGTGATCGACGCCACGAAGGAGACGGGGGCGGACGTGCCCGAGGATTTCATGCGCTACCAATGGACGCGCCTGGCCAACGGCGGACCGACGCCGGAGTTCGTGGCGCAGGTGAAGCGCCTGCTCGAATCCCCCAAAAAGGTGGCGCCCACCGTGGCACGGGTCTCCCGACCCGTGGGCTCGGACGACACGGGTCAGGAGACCCGTGCCACGCCCGACAAACCCGCGCGGCCCCCGGCCTCGCGCCTGCCGCTCGTGTTCGGCGCGATCGCCGTCCTCGCCATCGCCGCCGCCGTCTACTTCGCGCTGCGCCCGGCCACAAAGGACAAGGGGGCGGTCGCAGGCGCCACGCCGAACGCCGGCGCGGCCGCGCGCCCTGCCACCACCGAAAAATCCGCGGCACCGGTGTCCGACAAATCCATCGCGGTCCTCCCCTTCAACAATCTCAGCGAGGAGAAGGACAGCGCGTTCTTCGCCGACGGCGTGCATGAGGACATCCTCACCAATCTCGCCCTCGTGAAGGAGCTGCGGGTCGTGTCGCGCACCTCCGTCATGCAATATCGCGCCACGACCAAGACCATGCGCCAGATCGCGCAGGAACTCGGCGTCGCCTACATTCTCGAGGGCAGCGTGCGCCGCGCGGGCAACATGGTGCGCGTGACCGGCCAGCTCATCCGCGCCGCGACCGACGAACACGTCTGGGCCAAAAGCTACGACAAGGACCTCACCAACGTCTTCGCCATCCAGTCCGAGCTGTCCCAAGCGATCGCCGCCGCACTCTCCGCGGCGCTCTCCCCGGAGGAGAAGCAGCTGCTCGACCGCCGCCCGACGGCCAATCTCGCCGCCTACGACGCCTACGTGAAGGCGCGCCAGTTGCGCGGCGGCGGAGTGCTCAGCGCCTTTGTGCAGGCGGAGTCGCTCCTGCTGCAGGCCGTCCAGCTCGATCCACAATTCGCCGCGGCCTGGGCGGAGCTCGGTTCGTTCCACGCCTACAATTTTTTCAACGAGATCGACCAAACCGCGGAACGGCTCGCCAAGGCCAAGGCTGCGATCGAAACCGCCGTCAAGCTCGCCCCGGATGCGCCCGAGGTGATCGAGAAACTCGGCGACTATTACTACTACGGCTACCGCGACTATGCGCGCGCGACCGAACAGTATTCGCGCCTGGCTGTGCTCCGCCCGAACGACGCCGTGGTCTTCGGTTCGCTCGGCTTGATCCACCGGCGCCAAGGGCGCTGGGCCGACGCCCTCACGAACCTCCGTCGCGCCAGCCTGCTCGACCCACGGCAGGCGCGTTTCGCGCGCAATCTCTTCTCCACCGCCCTCGCCGTCCGGCTCTTCGACGAGGCGGCCGCCAACCAGCGCCGCACGGTGGAGCTGGCGGAAAATTCCATCCCGGAGCAGTTCAATCTTCACTACATTGCCTTTCAGGCCCGCGGTTCCACCCAGGAGCTCCGAGACTGGCTTGCCCACCTGCCCGCGGACAAAGCCGGCGCGCCCGATGTCATCACGTTGCGCAAGGCCGCGGCGCTGGCCACGGGCGATTTCCCGGGGTATGTCGCGCTCGACCGGCAGTTGCCGTATTATGACGGTTTCGGCAATGCGCCCGGGGTGGAGGACAGCTTCGCGGCCTTGGTGTTGGCCGCCCACGGCGATCGGCCCGCGGCCCAAATGCGGGCCTCGAAAGCCATCACGGACCTGAAGACCCGGCTCGAAAAGCAACCCGCCAATGCGGGCTTCTGGGCCGGCCTCGGCAGCGCCTATGCATTGCTCGGGAATCGCGGCGACGCCCTGCGTTGCGCGCAAAAAGCGAAGGACCTCGTGCCCGAGTCACGCGATGCCTTTTCGGGTCCGGGTTACAGCCAGGCCTATGCCTCCTGTCTCGCGTGGCTCGGTGACAAAGACGCCGCGCTCGCCGAATTCGCCCGCCTGCTGCGCACGCCCGGCGGCGAAAACGTCCACGTCGCGAAATCGAGCCCCACCTGGTTTCCCCTCCGCGGCGATCCGCGCTTCGAAGCGCTCGTCAACGACCCGAAAAACAACGCGCCGCTGCTGCCCTGATCCGGCTTGCGCTTTGCGCACGCTGCCGCGCTCCACGTTTGACGCTCCGCGCCGAAGGCACCACGAATCTCGCCGGATGCGAACCCGCGGCGGCCGGTCCTTGAGCGTTGGGCGTTCAACGTTGAGCGTTGAGCGTTTTCTTTTCGCGCGCCCGTGAATCCCCTGCCCGACATCATCGAGGGCGCCGGGCTCACGAGTGTGTGGACCTACCTCGCCCTGTTTCTCGTTGCCTCGCTCCTCATGGTCTGGCGGCTCGATGCGCTGCTGAAGCACGGCCTCGAGGGCACGGCGCTCGGCACGCTCGTGATGCCCTACTGTTCGGGCCTCGGGAATCTCCTCTTCGTCTGGATCATCGCCGACCGCAAGGGGCCCGGCCAGGAGGTGCTCACCAACTGCCTCGTCAACAATGTCACGAACCTCACCCTCGTGCTCGGCCTGCCGGCGCTGATCTGGGGGCTGGAGATGCGCGCTGCACAACGGGCCAGCCCCAAGGAAAGCGGGGGGAAAAAAGCCGCGGCCGCCACCGAAGTCGATCATGAGATCAGCCGGCTCTCCCTCCTGCTCACCCTTGCCGCTGTCGTGTTTTTCAGCGGCGTGACGTGGGCGCTCGGCTCCGACGGCACCCTCGATTCGCGCGACGGCCTCGTGCTCGTGGCGTTGTTCCTCTTCTGGCAGTGCTTCCAGGTGTTCGACGTGATGAAGCACAACCTCCGGCAGCGGCACTCGTTCGGGGCGTTGTTCTATTTTGACGTGGCCATGGTGTTGCTCGGCGCGTGGGGCATCTACACCGGGCTCGACTGGCTGGTGGCGTGGCTCTCCGGGCAAAAGGGCGGCTTCATCAGCGCCGCCAATCTCGGGTGGCTTTCCGGCTGGCTCATGGTGCTGCCCAACGCCCTGCTCGCGTTCTACTACGCCGCCCGCCACCGCGCCGATGTCGCCTACGCCTCGCAAATCGGTGACGGCCACATCTGCATCCCGCTGTGCGTGGGGCTGAGCGCAGCGATCACGCCGCTGCCGGTGCCCAAATTCTTCGAAACCGGCCTCGCCATCCTCGTCGGCGCCGCCGTGCTCCACGCGTTCTGTGTGCTGCTCGGTCGCGGCCTGCCCCGCTGGATGGGCTGGCCGCTGGTCGCAGCGTATGCGTGGTTTGTCGGGGCGGGATTGATGTGATCGGAGAATCGAGGACTGATGACGAGGGACGGGGCTGTGTCCCCGGCTCCGTCTTCTATCCTCGGTTTTCCGGCCTCAGTCCGCCGCTCACTCCGCCAGCGGGTCCGCCCGAAATTTCTCCCCGAGCTCGAACAACACCGCCTGCGCCTTCAACCAGCCGGGATTCGCGCGAATCTCGGCCATCGTCTTCGCCGTGTGGTTGAGCACGAGATAGTCCGCCTCGCCCACGCGCATGAACGCATCGTAACGCGTGCCGCCCGCCTCGAGCGCAAACACGATGTCGCCCACGCCGCTCGGCTGCCCCGCCGCCTCCGCGCGGAGCGGCGCCGCATCGTCCGGCATCTCGCGCCGGAATCGCTCCGGGCGCGGCCCGGCATACGCGATCACGCCGCGGTTGCCCCCCAGCCCGAGCACCGCCCACTCGTCGAACACCGTCTGTCCGTAGGCGGTGTTCATGCGCGCGAGGGCAGCGAGGATGTGGTTGCGGGCGGCGGCGAGATCCATGCCCGCGAGAAAGGGGAAACGCCGCGACGACGCAAGCCCGCCTCCGGCGCGCAAGCCGCGCTACTTTTTCGCAAAAATCTCCGCGAAGAACGCCCGCATGTGCGCCCACGAACGCTGATCCGCCGCCGGATGATAGGCGATCGGAATGCCCGCGCTCTTCGCAATCGCATCGGCCCCGGGATTCGAAAACGCATGCACCGCGCCCGCGTAGCTCACGAACTGGTAGTCGAATTTCCCCTCGTTCATCGACTTCATGAAGCCGTCGATCTCCTCCTTCGAGATGAACGGATCGACCGCGCCGTGGCAGATGAGCAGCTTCGCCTTCGTCTTCGCCGCCGCCCCGGCCGGCGCCGGAATGAGGCTGCCGTGGAAACTCACGATGCCCGCCAGCGACGCCCCGCTGTAGGCGAGCGCCTGGCACGTCGACCCGCCGAAACAATAACCGATCGCCGCCACGCGGCCCGCGTCGACCAGTCCGCTTTTCAGCAACTGGTCGAATCCGGCCTGCGCGCGCTCGGCCATCAATGGCTTGCCGTAGAATTGCCCGGCGAGTTCACCCGCCTTCTTCGGATCGCCCGTCGTCACGCCCGCGCCATACATGTCCGCGGCGAACGCCACATAACCGAGCGCCGCCAGCTGTTGCGCGCGGCTCTTCGGATAATCCGTGAGGCCCCACCACTCGGGAATGACGAGCACGCCCGGCGCTTTCTTCGCCGTGGTGACCTTCGCATCATCGTAGGCGAGGAAGCCCTCGAGCTTCACGCCCGCGTGCTCGTAGGCGACGGGCTGAGTGACGATCTTCGCGGACCCGGAAACCACAACGGCGAGAAACGCCGCGATCAGGGGAAGTTTTTTCATGGCGGGGACGGTGGGCCCGCCGTGCCCCGCCGTCAAATATCGTAGCGGCCGAAGTAAGGAGGCCGGCATCGCGCCCGACCGCATTCCGGCCAGCCTCGTTACCTCGGCGGCTACGAACAAAACCGAACGTCAGAAGTCGCGATGTAGCGGCAGGCTCCCTGCCTGCCGGCACGCCATGACAATCTCGCTCGGCGACTTCTGACGCTCTGTTCAGCCCGGCATCCCGCCGGCGATGTAGTTGCGCAGATGCTCCGCCTCGGCGCGGTGGTGATCCGCGACCCAGCGCGAGATGTCGCCAATCGAGATCAGGCCGACGAGCGCCCCGCCGGAAACCACCGGCAGGTGGCGGCAGCGTTTCTCGGTGAACATCGCCGCGACTTCCTCGATCATCGCATCCGGTGAAACGGTGATGACATCGCGGGTCATGACTTCCGCCACGCGCACGACCTTCGGATCGATGCTCGCGCCCACCACACGGCGCAGCACGTCGCGCTCGGTGAAGATGCCGGCGAGTTTTCCAGCTTCGAGAACCACGATCGCGCCGATGCGCAGGCGGTTCATTTCCGCCACCGCGTCGTAGATGCTCAGGTCGGGGGCGATGCCATGCACCGCGGAACCTTTGCGCTGCAGCAAAGCAGAGATGGGAACATTCATGGGTGGTAACTTGGGGTGAGGCGCAGCATGTTCCCGCGCCGACCCGCCGCAACCCGAAAGGTTGCGCAACGATTGCCCCCGGCGCAGCTCAGTTTCTTGCCGTCCGGTGAGCGCGACGGAGCGGCGGTTTTCAACCGCCGACCTTGGGCGCTTGGAAAAGCGCCCTTCCGCATGGCAAGAAAGTGAGCTGCGCCCGATTGCCCCTCAACGGCGGAACAGCTTATCCAGCGCGCCGAGATCCTTTAGCGGCGCTGATTTCCCGGCGGGGATCGGGGTCGTGACGATCGGTTTTGCCGACGGCGGGCTGACCGCGGCTGGCGGCGCGCTCGCAGACGCAAACCCGGCCAGCAGCGCGTCGAGTTTCTTGGCCGACACTGGAGTCGCGGTCCCCAGTTCCTGCGCGAACAGGCTCACGCGAAATTCCTCCACCAGCCAGCGGAGCGACTCAACCGCCGGTAGCGGCGGTCTATGACCGCCGATTTTTTCCGATGCGCCCCGGCGCGCTTCGAGCGCCGCTACCGCCTTCTCATACGGCGCCAGCTGCGCCGCCCGCTCCGCATCTTTCGCGGGATTTTTCCGCGCGCGGTCGGCCCGGAGCTTCATCGCCGCCAGATAACGCGGGAAGTGCGCGAGCTGCGCGTAAGGTGCCGCGCGCAGAAAATCCACCGGCACCAACGCAGCGAGATCGCGATCGAGCCCCGGGTAGGGCTGCGGCAGCACGAGGAGTTCCTGCCGCAGCGAGAGGATCTCCCGGAGCAGATCCACGAACCGCGGCACGAGCCCGCGCAGGTCGGATTTCGCCTTGTCGACGGCGGCGGCGAAGGCGGCCGCGTTGAGGTAGGGCCGGCTCTCCGAGCCGGCCTGAGTTCCAACCGACGCGGTGCCTTGGAGGCCAAACCCAGGGCGGCTGGGGACAGCCGCCCCTACCCTACAGCGCTCCGCATCGCACAGCCACGCCCGAATCGAGTCGTAGGCGTGCACCTGCAAGTCCTCGATCGGCGCGAGCGTGGCGGCGAGCGTCCCGAGTTCGCGCAACGCGCGCAGATCGCGCTCCAGCCACACCAGGTCGCGGCTGAGTTGCAACTCGAGCAGTTTCGCCACGCCCGCACGCGTGGCCGCGGCCGACTCCTCCGGCGATTTGAACAACCGCACGGCCACGCCCTCGCGTTCCGCGTGCAGCCCCGGATAGGCGAAGACCGGCACACCTGCTTGTTCCGCCACGAGCACCCGATCGGGCAACTCGCCGAACGACCACGTCGCGTGCGGCAGCGTCTCGTGCTGCGCGCGGGCCCGGCGCCACGCCTCCGGCTCCTGCCGGGCCACCGCCACGCTGGCCGCGCGCGTCTGCGCCTGGAGTCCGGCGTGGATTTCAGCGAGTTCGCGGCTCGCACAAATCTCGCCCCCGCGCTCGTCGCGCACGCGCACGCGCACCCGCAAATGCCCGGGCAGCGGTTTGTCCGCCCACACCGCGGGATCGACCGCCACGCGGAAACGCTCGGCGATCTGCGCGGCGAGCGCCTCGGGCAAAGTCTCGCGCCGCGCCGTGAGGCGATCGCGCGAAGCCACCTGTGCGGCCAGGCTCTTCGCCGTGTCAGCCAGCGGCACCAGCACGCGGCGCAATTCCTTGGGCAGCGCGCGCACGTAGTGCTCGACCTTCTGCTCGAGGTGGCCGGGCACCGCCCAATCGAGTGCGGCCGGCGTGAGGGCAACGGCCTCGCGGATGTTCACGTCAAGCGTCACGCCATCGTCGTCCTGCCCCGGCTTGTAGCTGTAGCTGAGCGGCAGCGCGCGGTTCTCCAGCGGGAGCGATGGCGGAAATGCCACCGCGTCGAGCGATTCCGTTTTCTCCGCGTGGAGGTCGGACTCCGCCATCATCAGGAAACGCGGCTCGTGCGTCCGCCGTTCGCGCACGAGGTCGACGAACTCGCCGACGCTGCTGATGCCGGGGTAGGGGCCGCTCTCCGAGCTGCCCTGGGTTCCAGTCCCATTTTCGGCGGGTGGCTCAAACTCAGGACGGCTCGGAGAGCCGTCCCTACCGGCCTTCAGCCGCACCGCGTAAAACCGATACGCGGCCTCGTCGAGGTTGAGATAACCGCTGTCACGCGCGCGGGTGAGCCGGTCTTCGAGTTGACCGCGGAGCGCGCGATTGTGCGCGAGGCAATCGAGCGGAAACGTGATCGTGTCGTTCACCAGCCCCTCCCGGATGAAAATCTCCGTCGCGTGCGCCGGGTCGATCTTGCCGTAGCCGATCGCGCGACTTTCGAGTTCCAAACCGTAGAGACGCGTGCGCTGCCGCACCATCACGCGGCCCTTCTCGACGTCCCAGAACGGTTCGCTGTGCGCGACGCGCACGAGGTGCGCGCCGAGGTCGAGCGCCCACAACGGATCGAGCCGCGCACACGTGCGGGCGTAGATGCGCGTCGTCTCGACGATCTCGGAGGCGACGATCCAGCGCGGAGACTTCGTTCCTTTCTTCTGCGCTTCGCGTCGCGCCGGGCCTTCCGGCTTGCGTCGCTTTTCTTCGCGGCGGAAGAGCACCGAGCCGGGGAACAACGCGACCCTGCGGTCATTGGTCGCCTTGTAGCCGCCGTGCTCCTCGTCGAGCGTGGCGATATTGCCTAGCAGCCCCGCCAGGATGCTGCGATGGATCGCGCGATAGGCCGGCGTGCTAAAGGTGCATTCCTGTAGGTCGGGGTTTACCCCCGACATCTTTCCTGAGCCGTGGTTCGTGTCGGGCATTAAGCCCGACCTACGATCAAGCGCCGACGTCATCTTGAACTCCTCCCGATCGCGCAGTGTCTCGATCAACTGCGTGTGGATGTCGCGCCACTCGCGCATGCGCGTGTAGCTGAGAAAATGATCGCGGCAGTAGCGACGGAGCCTGGCCTGCGAGAGATTCTCGAACTCGTCGTGCCACGCATCCCAGATGTTGAGCAACGTGAGGAAATCCGAGTCGGGGTGCGCGAAGCGGCGGTGCGCGGCATCGGCCTGCTGCTGCTTTTCGAGCGGGCGTTCGCGCGGATCCTGGATCGAGAGCCCGGCCGCGATCACGATCGCCTCGCGCAGCGCCTTTTCCGAGCGCGCCTGCAGGATCATGCGGCCGACGGTGGGGTCGACGGGGAGGCGGGCCAGCTCACGGCCGATCGGGGTGAGGGGCTGGGGTAGGGACGCCTCTCCGAGGCGTCCTGGGTTTGACGGCGAATCGGCCTGAAACTCAGGACGGCTCGGAGAGCCGTCCCTACCTCGCGCTTCCAGCGCCCCCAACTCTTCCAACACCGCATAGCCGGCGCGGATCGCCTTCGTCGCCGGCGGGTTGATGAACGGAAACCGCTCGATATCGCCGAGGCCGAACGCCTTCAGCCGCAGGATGACATCGGCGAGGTTGGCACGCTGGATTTCCGGCTGCGTGAACCGCGGTCGCTCCAGAAAATCCTTTTCCGAGTAGAGCCGGATGCACACGCCCGCGGCGACGCGGCCCGCCCGGCCTTTGCGCTGGTCCGCGCTGGATTGCGAGATGGGCTCGATGGGCAGACGGCGCGTGCGCGCCTGCGCGGCGTAGCGGCTCAGGCGCACCAGCCCCGTGTCGACGACGTAGCGGATGCCGGGGATGGTGAGCGAGGTCTCCGCGATGTTGGTGGCGAGAATGA
The DNA here is from genome assembly GCA_016235555.1 of Verrucomicrobiota bacterium. Classification (GTDB taxonomy): domain Bacteria; phylum Verrucomicrobiota; class Verrucomicrobiia; order Opitutales; family Opitutaceae; genus JACRKC01. The sequence continues at coordinate 1,071 of JACRKC010000085.1, read as the reverse complement.
TTTTGCGGCGCTGCGTCGGCGCGAACACGCGCTGCTGCTCCGCGTTGGTCAGCCGCCCGAAGAGCGGCACGACCTCGCACTCGCGCAGTCGCCGGCCGTCGAGCAGATCGCCCGCCTCGCGGATGTCGCGCTCGCTGGGCAGGAACACCAGCACATCGCCGGCGGTGCTCTCGCGCACGACGCGCTCCACCGCCTCGACCGCCCCGTCGATGTAGTGGAGCGCCTCCGCCTTCGCCGACGCGACCGCCTCGCGATCGTCCTTCTCCTCGTTTTCGTCGTTCTCCTCGTAGTCGCGGCCGAGTTCGTCGAGCGGCGCGTAGATGACCTCGACCGGAAACGTCCGCCCCTCGACGAGCACCACCGGCGCACCGTCGAACGCCGCGCTGAAGGCCGCCGTGTCGATCGTCGCCGACGTGATGATGATCTTGAGGTCGGGTCGCGCGAAACGGAGCTGGCGCAGGTGACCGAGGAGGAAGTCGATGTTGAGCGAGCGCTCGTGCGCCTCGTCGATGATGATGGTGTCGTAGTCGCGGAGCTGCGGATCGCCCTGGACCTCGGCGAGCAGCATGCCGTCGGTGAGGAACTTGATCTGCGTGTCGCGCGTCGTCTGGTCGTTGAACCGGATCTTGCAGCCGACCTCGCGGCCCCACTCGACGCCGAGTTCCTCGGCTACGCGCCGGGAAACCGACAAGGCCGCCACGCGCCGCGGCTGCGTGCAGGCGATGCGCCCGCGCTCACCCCGGCCCGCGGCCAGGCACATCTTCGGAATCTGCGTGGTTTTGCCGGAGCCCGTTTCGCCGGCCAGGATCACCACCTGGTGCGCGCCGATCGCCGCGGTGATTTCCTCGGCGCGCGCGCTGATGGGCAGCTCGGGCGGGAACTCGAGGCGGAAAGGAAAAGGTTTGTTGGACGCGCGGGCCACGGGACGACGGTTGGTCATTGCGAGCCCGGCAGAGCCGGGCGTGGCAATCCAGCCAGATTTTTCGGGGCATCGAAAAGAGCGCTTGTGTAGCGGCGGGCGTCCCGGCCCGCCGAGGCTTGGGCTTGGCACTCGCCCAGAATCGGCGGGCC
>JACRKC010000084.1 GCA_016235555.1 Verrucomicrobiota bacterium | reverse complement strand
GTCTCGAGCGTCGCGACGGCCCCGTCGAGCCGGGTGAGATCGGGTTCGGTCAGCTTTTCGAACTGAGAGGCGGCGTAGCGCGCGGCGTCGGTCTCGGCGCAGGCGAGTTCGCCCATGATCGCGACGAGATTTTTCTGCACGCGGAGCAGGAGCGCGAGCACGGCGGCGTCGCGCGGAGTGGCCGGCGTGAGGTGCGGCTTAACGGCGCCGAGGGCGACGTTGAGTTCGTCGCAGGCGCCGACGGCCTCGATCTGCGGATGGTTCTTCGGCACGCGCTGGCCGTAGAGCAGGCTCGTGGAGCCGTCGTCTCCGGTGCGGGTGGCGATCGAGCGGGACATGCGGGTGAGATCAGGCGATTTTGCGCGCAGCGAGTTGCGCGCGGAGGCAGAGCTCGGCGGCTTTGAAGGCGTGGGCCTGCGTCATCGCGGTTTCGGTGCGGTTGAGGCAGTCGAGGATCAGGCGGCCGAAGAACGGGAAGCCGACCTTGCCGGCGACGTTGACGTAGCGTTCGCCGGAGCCGTCGACGATGTAGACGTTGTCGCCGGCTTTGTCGCGGCCGACGTCGACGTATTTGCGCAGTTCGACGTAGCCCTTGGTGCCGAGGATGAACGTGCGGCCGTCGCCCCACGTGCTGAGGCCGTCAGGTGTGAACCAGTCGACGCGGATGTAGTTGGTCGCGCCGTTGTCGCCGAGGAGCGAGGCCTCGCCGAAATCCTCGAACTCGGGTTTGTCGGGGTTGGCGTAGTTGGCGACGGTGGCTTGCGTGACGGTGGCGTCGGTCGCGCCGGTGTAGGTGAGGAATTGTTCGAACTGGTGGCTGCCGATGTCGCAGAGGATGCCGCCGAATCTGGCTTTCTCGAAGAACCACGCGGGGCGGCCGGCTTTGCCGAGCCGGTGCGGTCCGAGGCCGATCACCTGGATGATCTTGCCGATGGCGCCGCTGGCGACGAAGTCGGTCGCATACATCGCGGCCTCCACGTGGAGGCGCTCCGAGTAGTAGACCATGTATTTGCGGCCGGTGCGCGCGACGACGGCCTTGGCCTGGTCGAGCTGGGGGAGGGAGGTGAACGGCGTCTTGTCGGTGAGGTAGTCGCGGCCGGATTCCATCACGCGGCAGCCGAGCGGCCCGCGATCGCAGGGCACGGCGGCGGCGGTGACGAGTTTCACGGCGGGATCGTCGAGGATTTCGTCGAGGGCGCGCGCGACCTGCACAGCGGGGAACTTGGCGCGGAACGCCTCGATCTTTTTGGGATCGGGATCGTAGACCCATTTCAGGTCGGCGCCGGCCTCGAGGAGGCCGTTGCACTGGCCGTAGATATGGCCGTGATCGAGGTGGGCGGCGGCAAAGACGAACTCGCCCGGTTTCACGACCGGGGCGGGTTTGCCCTGCGGCGCGTAGTTCATGCCGTCGGCTTTTTGCGGTGCACTCATGGGGAAACGGATTGCTTGGCGGCTTCGCGGGTGGCTTTGGCGAGCGCTTTGATCGCGTCGTCGAGCGTGGCGCGGACTTTCTTGTCCATGCGATCGATGAAGAGCACGCCGTTGAGGTGGTCGACCTCGTGTTGGATGCAACGGGCGAGCAGGCCGTCGCAGGCCAGTTCGTGCGGCACGCCGCGCTCGTCCTGATATTTTACCGTGATCGCCACCGGCCGCTCGACGTCGCCGCGAATCTGCGGGAAGGAGAGGCAGCCCTCCTCGTAAATTTCCTGCTCGGTGCCGCGGGCGACGGTGACCTCGGGGTTGACGAGCGTCATTGGCATGAAGAGCTCGAGGGGCGGGCGGGCGCCGTCGAGCGTCCACTTGAATTTGCCCTCCACATCGCGCAGATCGACGACGCACAACTGGAGCGCCCGGCCGATTTGCTGGGCCGCGAGGCCGATGCCGTGGGCCGCGTGCATGGTCGCCACCATTTGTCGGGAAAGTTCCGCCAAAGCCGCATCGAAGGCGGTCACGCGCGCGCCTTTCTTGCGCAAAACGGGATCATTGTAGCGAACAATTGGCAGGGACATCGTGTCGGAAAGGCCGGCCAGCGTGGGTTTGCCATTTCACGCGGGCAAACCAATACTGCACCCACATGAACGCCGCCACCCCGGGCCACCCCGCGCACTCGCCGATCCCCGGCTGGCTGTTGCTGTTGACGGGCTTCGCGCTGGTGACGGCTGCGTGGTTGCTGCCGGCCAATTTGAAGTCGGTCAACCCGCCGCTGCTGCGCAAAGCCGGCGCCGGCACGCCCTCGCTCGGCGCTTACGGCCGGGATCTCGTTGATCTCGAAAAAATCGGACCCGCGTCGCTGGTGCTGGCCGCCGCGAAGGCGACCGACGATCCGCGGTCGCCCGCGCTCGCGAGCGCGATCGAGACGGCCACGACGCGGCAGCCCGGCATCGCGGCGTGGGGCGGCTGGGATCCCTTCATCGATCCGCTGTTCAATCTGCGCGTGGACACCAGCAAGCGGGCGAGCACGCCGGTGCTGACGTTTTTTATTCCGGAGAAATCGCGCGAGGTGTTGCGCGGTTATCTGGCGAACTCCCGCTCCCCGGGCGTGCAGGCGTTGCTCAATCTGCGGGGACTCACGGCGACGGGCCGATTCATGCCGGCGACGAAACCGGGTGGCCAGCCGCTCGATGCGCTCATCCTCCTCTCGGCGCTGCTTTACCAAGGGGAGCGGTCCGCGCCGCCGTTGCAACGGGAGCTGCGTGCGCTGGCCGAGACGGCGGTGGCGCGGAAGGAGCTCGCCGACCTCGAGCCCTTCTTCCTCGATCTGCTGTCGCTCGGACGCCGGCTGGACTGGATGCAACTGAGCGAGTTGCTGCGCCGCACGGCGAATGCCAAGACGGTGGGCGAGTTTGCGCATCTCGCGCGTGTAGCGCCCGATCAACTGGCGCTGCTCTATGCGGCGGCGCTGTTCTCCGACTCGGCGGACCAGGCGGCGGGCTACCTGATCCAGTTTGGCAAAGCCGGCGTGGAGGATCTGCGGCTCGCCCTCGCGCACGGCCAGGGTGCCGTCAAGCTGCTGCTCAGCCGTCAGGTGCCGGTCACGCGCACGACGAGCCCGGCGCTGGACGCGGCGGCGGAGTTTGCGCTGCTGCACAGCCAGCTCGCGCTGGTGCTCAAGTATCTCGGGTTTGTGCTCGGCGCGTGGCTGATCGTCCGCGGACTGGAGACGGTGCTGCCGCGGGCGTCGGAATTGAACCTGCCGATGTCGGCGCTGCCGCGGATGCGCGCCGGAGCGCTCGCGGTGATGTTTGCCGGGCTGCTCGTCGTGGCCACCGAACCCTTCTTGCTGAAGGCGGCGCCGCCGTCGGAATACCGCGTGCGCCTCCGTATTCCCGTGCTCGTCGCGACGGCCGAAGCGCCCCCGGCCCAACCCTCTCAACCCACTACAACCATGGATTCCTCCACTCTGCTCTCGGTCGGCCTCTTCGCTTCGCTGCAGGTCGTGATGTATTTCATCTGCCTCGTGAAGATTCGCGATGTGGCCCGGCAGAACGTGCCGCCGCTGGTGAAGCTCAAGCTCATGGAGAACGAGGAGAACCTCTTCGACGGCGGGCTCTACGTCGGCATCGCCGGCACGGCGACCGCGCTCGTGCTCCAGGTGCTCGGGGTGATCCAGGCCAATCTCCTCGCGGCCTATGCCTCGAATCTCTTCGGCATCATCTGCGTGGCGCTCGTGAAAATCCGCCACGTGCGCGCCTACAAGCGCGAGCTGATCCTCGAGGCGCAGGCCGAGGCCAAGGTGTGACGTCATGAACAAGACGCTCCTCCTCATCATCTGCGACTTTCTCCTGCTCAACCTCCTCGCGCTCACGCGCTGGGAGAAGGCGGAGCCGGCGCGGCCCACGCAGGCGCCCGTGCCCGAACTCGGCGCCAACGCCGTGACGAAAGACCAGGATCTCGTCGAGACGATGCGCCAGTCGCTCGCCGACGAGCAGTCGCGCCGCGACCAGCTGGCGGAGAAACTCACCGCGACCGACGCGACGCTCGCCGCGCGCGAAAAAACCCTCGCCGCCGAACAGGCCGAGAAAGCCAGGCTGGCGACCTCGCTCAGCGAGACCCAGCGCACGGCCGCCGATCTCGGCAAACGCGTGGCCGTCGTCACGCAGGAAGCCACGCTCACCAAGGAACAACTCGCCCAGCTCCAACGCGATCTCGCCGAGCAGCGCGCGCTGGCCGAGCGCGAGAAGCAGCGCGCCGGCGAGCTGGAACGCAAGAATGCCGACGCGCAGAAACAGATCGGCACGCTCACGCTGGCGGTCGTCGTCGGCGAGCAGGAGAAAAAGGATCTGCGCGAACGCGCCGAAGGGCTGAAGGTGCAGGTCGAGACCGAGCGCCAGGAGCGCGCCAAGGTGCAGGAGACGGCGACGCAGCTGGCGCAGGGCGTGGGCCAGCTCGCGGAGAAATCCGGCGAGCTGACCAGGGAGATCCGCGACAACCGCCCGATCAACGCGAACGTGCTGTTCAACGATTTCCTCGCGAACCGCGTGACGACGACGTTCACCGCGAGCCGCAAGGGGCTGCTCGGCCCGGTCAACAAGACGAGCGAGCCGCGCACGGTGCTCGTGACGGAGGGCCGGCAGATCTTCGCGCTCGTGCATGTGGCCGACACGCTGCTCGCGCCCGCCGAGTCGAATCCGAACTGGGAGAAGCTCGCCGTCGAGTTCAGCCGGCCGCCCAACTACCGCAGCGCGGCCGGCACGGTGCATTTCCTCGCGGCCGATCCGCGCGTGCTCGTGCTGCCGGTCGACGCGTTGCAAGCCGCGTCGCTGGGCGCCAAGGTTTATCCGCTGGCCGCCGATGCGTTCAAGTTTCCCGAGGCGGTGCTCATCAGCGGCGGCGGCAAAGGCTACGGCGAGGTGGGCTTCAAACTCGACGCGTCGCAGCCCGGCTTCGTCCGCGTGGACAACCGGCTTTTCAAGCGCCTCTTCGGCGACTTCGCGCCGTCGCGTGGCGACCTGGTTTTCAGCAAGACCGGCGAGCTGCTCGGCATGATGGTCAACAGCGACTACTGCGCGGTGCTGAAGGATTTCACGCCGATGCGCACGCTGCGGCCGGGCGGAGACGTGGCGGCACAGCAGACCGGCGCGCTGCTCGACGCGCTGAACGCCCGACTCGGGGCGCTGCCGTTGAAGTTGCAGTGACGGAGCCGGCGCGCCGCGCGGCGGTCACGGCGTGCCGCGCAGGCGCGCGAGGTTTTGTTGAGCGGGAGCGTAGTCGGGGCGGAGCGCCAGCGCCGTCGTGTAGGCGCGGATCGCCTCGGCGGCGCGCCCCATCTGGCTGAGGGCGTTGCCGACGTTGCAGTGCGCCTCGACGAAGCCGGGTTGCAGGCGCAGGGCTTCGCTGGCGTGGTCGAGGGCCGGGGCGTTGCGCCCGGCCCGGAGCAAGGCATCGGCGTAGGCATTGTGCACGCCGGCGCTGCCCGGCTGGAGCCGGAGCGCGGTTTCAAAGTGCCGAAACGCTTCGTCGAAGCGCTGGAGGAGGGCGAGCGCGCTGCCGAGGTTGGCGTGCACGAGCACGTGGCCCGGCTCGTCGCGCAGGACGCGTTCGTAGTGGACGGCGGCGGCGGCCGGTTGGTTGGTTTGCAGGAGGAGATCGCCCAGCTTGATGCGCAACGGGTGTGTGGCTGGCGAATCGGTCACGAGGCGCTCCCATTGGGCCTGGGCCTCGGCGGGCCGGCCGGACTGGAGCAGGAGTGCGGCGTAGGCTTCGCGGGCGGGCGCGAATTCCGGCTGCACGCGCACGGCGGTGGCGAGGCGGACGAGCGCCTCGGCGGGCCGGCCGGTGCGCTGGAGCGCGAGCCCGAGGTTGAGGTGGGCCACCGCGAGGTCCGGCTGGAGACGCGCGGCGGTCTCGAGCGGCGCGACGGCGTCGGCGGGGCGTTGCAGGGCGAGCAGCGCGGTGCCGAGGCCGCTGTGCGCGGCGGCCGAGTCCGGGTCCAGTTGTCGCATGGCCTCGAATTGCGCGAGCGCCTCGGCGGGCCGGTTGGCGGCGAGGAGGGCGTTGCCAAATTGCACGCGGGCGATGAGGTTGGCGGGGCGCTTCGCCACCGTGTCGCCCCAGAGGGCGACGGGGGAGGCGTAGTCGCGATTGCGGTCCACCGTGAGGGCGATGAACGCCGCTCCGGCGATCAGCGCCGGCAGCCAGACGCGCCGGCCGCAGATGGCGAACAATCCAAAGACTCCGATGGCCAGCGCGGGCGCCGCGGCGAGGTAAACCCGGTGCTCCACGATCAGCTGGGTCGTGCCGGGAACGAGCGTCGTGGGCGCGAGCACGGCGGCGCCCCACGCGACGGCGAAACCGAAGGGCGAGCGGCGGACGAAGCCCCAGGCGCCCGCGACGACCACCCCGAGGAGGAGCAGCGCCTGGGGCGCGACCCCGGTCCATCGGCCGACGAGGAACCTGCCGTATTCGAACACCAACGGCGCCGGCCAGCAGCCGAGCGCGAGGTAGCGCAGCAATGCCACGGGTTGCGTGAGCAGATAGCCCCACCACGAGACCTCGACACCGACGCCGATGGAGCCGCCACGGTTGCCGCCGCCCGACGCGACCAGCAGCGCCAGCACCACCCACGGGCCAAACAGGGCGAGGTGCAGCCGCCACCGTTGCCGCCAGGCGCTCCGGAATGAATCGGCGAGAAAAGTGCGGTCGTAGAACAGCGCGAGCAACGGGGCGGAGACCATGACCTCCTTCGTGGCCATGCCGAGCGTGCAGGCCGCGACGGCCACGAGCGGCCACCGCCGGCCGGCGCCGGGCTCCGCGCTCCGGCTGGTGGCGTAGAGGGTGAGCAGATAAAACAAACCGCACAGCGACTCGGCGCGCTGGACGACGTAGGTGACCGATTCGGTTTGCAGCGGATGCACCGTCCACAGCAGCGCCGTGGCGAAGCCGAGAAAATCCGCGGGCGCCCCGGGCTGGCCGCGGCGGGCCAGGATCAGCCCGAAGGTGCGGCGCGCGAGACCGAAGAGCACGAGGCCGGCGGCGGCGTGGATGAGCAGATTACCGAGGTGGTAACTCCACGGGTCGGTGCCGCTGATCGCGAAGTTCAGGGCGAACGAGGCGTTCAACACCGGCCGTCCGCTGACCGTCAGCCCGCCGTCGGTGCTGGAATGCGGTGGGATGAACGGGCTCCACGGCGGCCACCAGCTCCGGAGGGTGGGATTCTCGAGGAGGGAGTCGATGTCGTCGAAGACGAACGCGCCGTGCAGGCTGTTGTGGTAGGCCGCGACGGCGGCGGCGAGGAGCGCGATGGCCGCGAGGACGCGCCGGCGATTCGCCGGACTGCGCGGCGCGGGGGGCTGGGCGGAGGCGCTCATACTAACGTCACTTTGCTTTTGGATTGCAGGCCCGGCCGTTTGCCGGGCAGCCCGCCCACCGGGCGGGCCTGCCACGGAAAGTCTGAAAGCTCCGGGTCGTTGATATCACACGTTCATGGCACACGGGGCGCGGGTGGACGCAAACCCCGAACGGGCGGGTGGGCGGATCTCGGGTGTGACTCAAACTGAGGTCAGCGATCTGTAGCGGCGGTCGATGACCGCCGAACGAATGCCCTTGGTGCAACGACGGCGGTCATAGACCGCCGCTACAGCCGAGGCATTCGAAAACTGACCTCACTTTGAGTTGCACCCGGCGGATCTCAGTTTCCTGCAGTCCGGAGAGATCGATGGAGCGGCGGTTTTCAACCGCCGAGCTTGGGCGCTCGGAAAAGCGCCCCTCCGCAGTGCAGGAAAGTGAGATGCGCCCCGGGCGGGTTCACGGTGGCGGCGCCGCGGGCGCGACCAGCCGCGCGAGGTTCTCCCGCGCGAGGGTGAAGCCGGGCCGCAGCCGCACGGCCTCCTGGTAATGCCGTCGCGCGGCGGCGGGCCGGCCGAGGTTGCGCCAGCAGGTGCCGAGGTTGTTGTGGGCCTCGGCGTTGGCCGGATCGAGTGTCAGCAACGCCTCGAACTCCGCGACCGCCTCCGGCAGGCGGTTCGTGCTGGCCAGAGCGATACCCAGGTTGTTGCGCGCCGCGGCGAAGTCCGGCCGGGCTTGCACGACGTCGCGCAGGCGGGCGATCGCTTCCGGGGCGCGCCCGAGCTGGAGCAGCGCGACCGCGAGATTGTAGGCGGCGTCCGGGTAACCGGGCAGGGCGCGCAACGCGGCCTCGTAGGCGGCGATGGCCTCGGCGGTGCGACCGGTCCGGGCGAGGGCGAGGCCGAGGTTGTTGTGCGCCTCGGCGTAGGCGGGACGCAGCGTGACGGCTTGCGCGAGCCGGGCCAGGCTCTGCTCATGGTGCCCGGCGCGGAACAACGCGAGGCCCAGCCCCATGTGGGCGCGGGCGTTGCCGGGCCGCCGCGCGACGGTGTCGGCCCAGATGGCGTGTTCGTCCTGGTAGGTGCGATTGCGCAGCGCGGTCAGGCCTGCGAACAAACCGGCCGCGAGCACCAGCGGCGCCCACAGCCGCGATCCGCAGAGGCGAAACGCACCCGTCGCGGCCAGCGCGACCACGGCGGCGAGCGGCAGATACATCCGGTGTTCCGCCACGGTCTGGGTGACGAGCGGCACCACGCTGGAACTCGGCGCGAGGATGACGAAAAAACACGCACCGAGAAAGCCGGCTGCCGGCCAGCGCCAGACCGCCACGACCGTGGCGAGGCCGGCGGCGACACACAGCACGATGGCTGGAGCGACCGCCGCGGCGTCGGTGACCAGATCGGTGCCGTAGTCGAGCACGAGCGGGTGCGGCCAGAGGGCGAGCCGGACATAGAGGAGCAGCGCGTCGCACTGCGTCAGCGCGTAGGACCACGAACTCACGCCGAGGCCGAATCCCGCGGCTGGCCCGCGCGTGCCGCCGTGGGCGGCGACCAGCAGCGCGAGCAGGAGCCAGGTTGCGCCGAGGGCGAGATGGAGCCGCCCGCGGGAGCGCCACGCGGCGGCAAACGTGCCGGCGAAAAACGTGCGATCGAACAGCCAGGCGATGACCGGGGCGGTGACCATGACCTCCTTGCCCGCCATCCCGAGGAGGCAACTCGTGACACAGACGACCGGCCAGCGGGGGACGCCGGGCGCGAGCGCCGCGCGCGCGAGGCTGTAAAGCGTCGCCGCGTAGAAAAATCCCACGAGCAACTCCGTGCGTTGAATCACGCAGGTGACGGACTCGGTCTGGAGGGGATGCAGCGCCCAGAGTGCGGCGATGGCGAGGGCGAGGGGCCGCGCCGCTGGACGGAGCCAGGCGGCGACGGTGGGTTGCCCGAGCGTGAGCCGCGCCAGCCCGAACACGAGCAGCGCGGTGCCGCAGTGGAGCGCGAGGTTGAAGACGTGGTAGCCCCGCACAGCGTCGCCGCCGATCGCGTGGTTGACCGCGAGGGTCAGGTTCACGAGCGGCCGGCCGGCGACGCCGCTGCCGTCGGCCGGGGGATGCAGGGCGGCGGGCGAGAAGAGATGGCGGATCGTGGGGTTGCCCGTGATCGCGCGCTCGTCGTCGAAGAGCCACGGCACCGTCAGGCCGTTGAGATAGGCGCACGCGGCCGCGGCAACGAGGAGCAACGGCGCGAGCGACGGGTGCAGCGCGAGCCGGCCGAGGCAGGCGAGGTTGATCCCACCGGAGGCGGTGTTCATTCTCGTTGGGTTCGAGACCGCGAAGCTTGCTTCGCCTTGGTTGGTGTAACCGCGAGCGTGAGCGAGTGGACGAGAAACCACTCGCTTACGCTCGCAGCCACCAGAGCCGGAAATCGGGGGGAGGACATGATGGATGGTTTGGTCAAATGCCCCGGAGCTTGCTCCGGGGATTTTTACGGCGGCGGGGTGGCGCGGAGCTTCGCCAGCGTTTCGCGGGCAAACGCGTGGTCCGGGTTGGCGCGCAGGGCGGCTTCAAGGTGGCCGATGGCGTCGGCGCTCCGGCCCCCGCGAGCGAGCACGACGGCGAGATTGCAGTGGGCGTCGGCGAAGTTGGCGTCGATGCGCAACGCCGCCTCGAACCGGGCTTTGGCTTGGTCGAGATTCCCCAGCTGCATCAGCGCCAGTCCCAAGTTGCTCTGGCTGCCCGCATGGCCGGGCCGCAGCCGGGCGGCGGTGTCGAGGTGCCGCGCCGCCTCAGCGAACCGGCCGCGCTGGAGGAGCGTGGTCCCGAGATTGAAATACGCATCGGCATAATCGGGACGATGCTGGATCGCGGCGAGGTAGTGCGGTTCCGCCGCGGGGGCATCGCCGGTCTGCACGAGCGCGGTCGCGAGATTGTAGTGAGCCTCGGCGAAGCCGGGCCGAAGCCGGACGGCGTCCTGCAGCCGGGCGATCGCCTCGGCGGAGCGGCCGGCGGCGGCGAGCGCGGCGCCGAGGCCGTTGCAGGCTTCGGCGTAGTCGGGTTTGAGTCGGATCGCGGTTTCGTAATGAGTGATCGCCTCGACGGGGCGGCCGAGTTGGAGGAGCGCCGCGGCAAGATTGAAACGGGCCTCGGCGTGATCGGGCTTGGCGGCGAGCGCGGCGCGCGCGGCGTCCGCCGCGTCGGCGGAGCGACCGGCCTGATGGTAGGCGCCGGCGAGATTGCTGAGCGCGAGGTGGAAGCCGGGCCGCAGGCGCGTGGCGGCCTCGAACTGGCCCACCGCCTCCGCGGCGCGACCGGCGACGAGGAGGGCGTTGCCGTAGTTGATGCGGGCGTAGATGTTGCCGGGGCGCTTGGCGACCGTGTCGCCGTGGAGGGCGAGTTCGCTGCGATAATCGACGTTGCGCTGCGCGGTGGTCAGGGCGAGTGCGACGGCGGCCGTCGCGCACAAAACCCAGGCGCGGCGGCCGAGGACGATGAACGCCGTGCCGGCCAACGCGACCGCGACGGCGGCGAGCGAGAGATAGAGCCGGTGCTCGGCCAGCATCTGGCGCGTGCCACCGACGACGGAGGAGGTCGGCGCGAGGATCAGGAAGAACCAGGCGCCGAGCAGCCCGACGGGCGAACGCCGCCACAGCGCGATCCCGGTCAGGCTGAGCAACACGAGGTCGATCGCGACAAACGGAGCGGCTTCCGCCAGCGACACCCGATCCGTCCCGTAGTCGAAGATCAGGCGGACCGGCCAGAGCGCGAGTGAGAGATAGTGCACCACGCCGCGGGCCTGGCAGAGAGCGTAGTCCCAGGGCGAAATTCCGGCCGCCGCGCCGATCGTGCCGCCGCGACTGCCGGAGCCGAGCACGAGCCAGGCGAGCAGCAGCCAGGTCGTTGCGAGGCCGCAGTAGAGCGCCCGGCGACGGAGCCACGCTTCGCGGAACGAGCCGGCGAGCAGCGTCCGGTCGAACAGCAGCACGATCACCGGCGCGACGACCATCACTTCCTTTGTGGCCATGCCGAGGGCACAGGCTACGCACGCGAGCGCCTGCCACCGCGCGGGTCGGTCCGACTCCGCTCCGCGCAGCACGGCGTAGAGCGTCAGCAGGAAAAAAAGCCCCATGAGCGACTCGGTCCGCTGGACGACGTAGGAGACCGACCCGGTTTGCAGCGGATGCAGCGCCCACAGGGATGCGGCGGCGAAACCAACCGCATCGGGCCCGGGGCACCGGGCGCGGGCCAGGGCGCGCCGTGCCACGCCGAACAGGACGAGCGCGGCGAGCGCGTGGATGGCGACGTTGACGAGGTGGTAACTCCAGACCGCCGGGCCCGTCCACGCGTAGTTGAACGCCAGCGACAGGTTCAGCACCGGCCGGCCTTCCACGGTGAAACCAAATCCCCGGGGCGGAACCAGCGCCTCCCAGCCGAGGCGGTGGATGGTGGGGTTGCGCAAAATGGAGAGGTGGTCGTCGAGGACGAAGGGAGCGGACCAGATGTTGCAGTAGGCGGCGAACACTGCGACGACGAGCAGGGCGGCGCGCCGGAAATCGTCCCGCCGGCAGAGCGCCGACGCGATGGAGACGAGGGAGGAAGCGGGCATGGCCGGGCGGCGGGGTCAGTGGCGGTCATGGCCCCCGCACGCGGGGGCGGCTGGGAGTCGGGCAGATCTGCGACCTGCCCGGCGCATGCGCACCGCACGAATGGGCCGGTCGGAGACCGGCCCTACCACTGAGCTGCGCCTGTTTCGTCGCTGGAAGTTCATGATCGACTCTAGGGGCGCTGGGTGCGCAGACGCTCGAGGTGCTGGGCGGCGTCGGCGTTGGTGGCGTCGAGGCGCAACGCCTCATCGAAATGCGCGATCGCGTCCGCGGTCCGGTGCTGCGCGAGCAGCGCGACGCCGAGGTTGCTGTGCGCGGCCGAGTAGCCGGGCTTCAGGCGGAGCGCGGTGCGAAAACACGCGATGGCGTCGTCGATCCGGTCCGTCGCCTGGAAGAGCGCGCTGCCGAGGTTGTTGTGCGCGTCGGGGTTCGCCGGTTGGGCGCGGGCGACAAACTCATAATGCGGGACCGCCTCCGCGGGCCGGCCGGACGAGTAGAGCGCATTGGCGAGCTGAAAGCGGGCATCGGCTTGATCCGGCGCGAGCCGCACGGCGTGTTCGAAGTGGCGGAGGGCATCGGGCAGCCGGGCCGCGCGGCTGAGCGCCAGCGCGAGGTTGTAGTGGGCGTCGGCGAAGCCGGGCGCGAGCCGGACGGCGGCCTCGCCGTGGGCGATGCCGTCGGCGGCACGATTGAGCTGGAGCAGCACGAGGCAGAGGTTGCTGTGAGCTTCCGGGTAATCGGGGCGGTGGCGCAGGGCCGCCTCGTAGTGGGGAATCGCGGACGCGAGATCGCCGCTCTGCTGGCGGACGACGCCGAGGCTGTAATGCGCGTCGCTGCGCTCCGGGGCGAGCCGCACCAGCGCGAGGTATTGGGCCGCGGCCTCGGCCGGGCGGCCGGCCTGGAGATACGCGGCGCCGAGATTGCCGAGCGCATCGGCGTAGTCCGGCTTCAGACGCAGCGCCGTCTGGAAGTGGGGTATGGCCGCGGCGGGGTCGCCGAGGCGGAGCCGGGCCGTGCCGAGGTTGGCGTGCGCCTCGGGGTAGTTGGGCTGCAGCCGGACCGCGGTGGCCGCGTGCTCGAGGCAGTCGGCGGGACGCCCGAGGCGGTAGAGGGCGCCGGAGAGGTTGTTGTGTGCCTGGGCAAAGGTCGGGAGCAACCGGGCGGCGGTGGCGAATTGTTCGGCGGATTCGGCGTGGCGCCCGGCGGCGACCAGCGCGGAGCCGTAGTTGTTCCGGGCGTAGGCGTTGCCGGGGCGTTTGGCCACGGTGTCGCCGAAGATCGCGAGTTCGCTCCGGTAGTCGCGGTTGCGCGCCACCGTCACGGTGCCGAGCGCCGCCGCGGCCACGCCCCAGAGCACCCAGCTCCGCCGTCCGAGCCATCGGTGCAGACCGACCACGGCCAGCACGAGCGGAGCGGCGAGCGAAAGATACATGCGGTGCTCGGCGAGCATCTGGCGCGTGCCGCCGACAAACGACGAGGTGGGCGCGAGGATGACGAAGAACCATGCGCCGACGAAGCCGAGGGCCGGGCGCCGCCGGAGTGCGACCGCCGTGAGAACGACGAGCCCGACGTCGGCCACGGCAAAGGGCAGGGCGCGGGCGAACGAGACGAAGTCCGGTCCGTAGTCGAAAACCAGCGGATCGGGCCACACCGTGAGACGGAGATAATGCATGATCGCCCGCGACTGGCTCAGCAGGTAGTCCCACGGAGAGACGCCGGCCGCCGCGCCGATCGTGCCGCCGCGATCACCGGTCGTGACGACCAGAAAACCCAGCAGCAGCCACGACAACGCGAGTCCGAGGTGCAGCCGCGCTCGCAGCCGCCAGGCTTCGCGGAACGTGCCGGCGAGAAACGTGCGGTCGTAGAGCAGCACCAGCAGCGGGGCGGCGACCATCACTTCCTTGGTGGCCATGCCGAGCCAGCAGGAAGCCACGGCGAAGACCGTCCACCGCCGGCGGTGGGGTTCGCCGGCCTGACGGAGAGCGCAGTAAAGGGTGGTGAGGAACAGCAGCCCCATCAGGGACTCGGTGCGCTGCACCACGTAGGTGACCGATTCGGTTTGCAGCGGGTGCAGCGCCCACAGACCGGCGGCGAGAAACGCCAGGGGCGCGGCGCTCACGCTGAATTTCTCCAAACGAACGAGCGTGCGGCGGATCACGCCGAAGAGGGCGAGCGCCGCGCCGGCGTGGATGACGAGATTGACGAGGTGATAGCTCCAGACGCGCGTGCCGCTGAGCGCGTAGTTGAGGGCGAGGGTGAGGTTGAGCACCGGGCGGCCCTCGACCGTGAGTCCGCCGCCGCGGGGTGGCGCCAACGCCGGCCAGGACAGCGACCGGATCGTCGGGTTGTCGAGGATGGCGTGCGTGTCGTCGAAGACGAAGGGACCGCCGAGCGAGTTCGCATACGCCGCGCAGACCAGGCCGACGACCCCGGCGGCAAACCAGGGGATTTTCGGAGCGGCGGTGGTGGCGGCGGAGGGCATCAGGACGGAATCGCGATCGGAAGCGGCGGCCATTTACGGCGACGCCGCGGCAAGGTTCGAGGCGAAACACGGGTGGCGGCCTCGTTCGGGCGCAACTCACTTTCCGGCGGCGTCACCGCACCGCGGGGTGGGCCGGGCGCTCCGCGCCCGGCCAGCGCGCGGGGATTCCCGCTCGCCCCTGGCCGCCCGCGGAGCGGCCGGCCCGTCTTTCGGCTCACTGCACGAAAGCGAGCTGCGTTCCATCGTTCGACCGGTCGTGGAAAAACCGGCGGGAGCCGGCCGGCTACGGGATGCGCGCTGTAAGTCGCGTCAACGATTCGGCGCGAGCCACCGGCCGGTCGTCGACGAGGAGAGTCAACCCGGTGCCGCGGTTGAATTTCTCGCCGGTGCGATCCCAGACGATGGTCAGCGTGCGGCCGTGATAGCGCACGCCGTCGAGGCAGAACCAATCCCAGGTGCCGGCGGGCAGCAGCGGCGCGAGTTCGATCGTGTCGTCCGCGCGCGGGCGGAGGCCGGCGAGACCGGTGATCACGAGATCGGCGAAGGTGGAGTGGTGATAGTAGCGGCTGCGCTCGGGATTGCGGACCTTGATCCACGCGCCCGTTTTCTCGTCGAGATATTCGCCGAGGTAGGGCTTGCCGTCGGGCGCGCGGTGCGAGCGGGCGAAGGTGACGAGGGCGTCGAACCAATCGCGCGACGTGACGGGGACGGCGGGATAGTCGCGCAACGCGTTGGCGAGGGCGGTGAGCGTCTGCGAGGTGGCGTAAGGCCAGACGGCGCCGTCCCACTCGCAGGTGCCGGTGCCGTGCGTGCGGAATTGTGGATGGCGCCGCTCCGCGGTGGTGAGGCCGAAGGGGGCGCGGAAGCCGGCTTCGTCCGTGAACTGCGCCCAGGCGGCTTCGTAGCCGCGGCCGGGGGTGGGGAGCGAAAAATACCACGGAATGAAACCGATCTGCTCGCGGGCGTCGCTGAGCGTGGCGTGGAGTTTTTCGGGCGGAACCGTAAACGCCGGGTCGCGCCGGCGCGCTCTGGGCGCGTCAGGCAGGCCGTCCTCGAGGCGAACTTTGAAGAATCTCGCGCGGTCATCCCACAGGCGGTCCTCGACCAGGCGGCGGAGCGTCGCGGCCCGGGCCTCGAACTCGCGCGCGAGTTCGCCGCGGCCGGCGAGGCGCGCGATCGCGGCGATCGCGATGGCGTTGCCGAACTGGTAGCTGTTGAGCGGCGGACGCAGGTTCTGTTTGGTGCGCGCGCCGCTGATCGATTCCTCCATCGCGTCGCGCACGTCGTATTGCCAGTAGAGTCCGCCGGAGGTGAGGCGCTCCGTGTCCCATTGCGCGTAGTTGCGCACGAGATCGTCGAGGCGGCCGGTGAGGAAGGCGGTGTCGCGGTTGACGAGCCAGCGCGAATAGAGCGCGTGCGCCAGCCACTCGGAAAAGTTGTGGAAGGCCGGGTGCAGGGCACCGTCGGGGCCGCCGCGGAGCCAGTGGCGCGCGTAGTCGTCGGTGAAACGCGAATCGCGGAGCCAGCGCGTTTCCATCACGTGATGGCCGACGGCGCTGCTGATCGGATCGGAGCGTTGGAGAAATTCGGTGAACGCGTGGCCGCCGGCGGGCGTTTTGATCAGGTGCTTCCGCAGCGACCACCAGCGGAAGAAGTAAGTTTCCTCGAAGTCGCGATCGGGGCAGGTGAAGAGCGGGACCTGGGCGCGGAGCCAGTCCCACGCGGCGGAGTTGGGCACCACGTTGACGACGGTCTCGGGCTCCATCGTGTTGAAGCGCCCGACGTGGGGCGCGAACGCGGCGGGATCGAGCACGGCGAAATCGGCGGCACGGGCGGCGGCGGCGAACACGACGAGAGCGGCGAGGGGGAATCGCGGCATGGTTTTTCAGATGGATTGCTTCGTGACGGAGCTCCGCGCAATGACAGAAAAAGGTGCGCAGCCGCAAAGGCTGCAACCGGAAGTGCGGTCAGCCAGCTGGAGCGGCGGTCTGCGACCGCCGTCGATGCGCCAAGGGTTCTCGTTCGGCGGTCGCAGACCGCCGCTACAACCAAGGCCTCGGTTTACTGACCTCACGCCCTGTCACACCCAGCCGCAAAGGCTGCTGGCGATGTCCTGAACCGGCGGGCAGGGGAGGCCGGCTTGGGGTGAGTCGCAAACACCAGCCTCGTGACCTCGGCTGCCACCTCATTTCGCACCATCCGACTGCAACGCTGTTGGCTGAGAACGTGGAGACGACGCAGAGCTACACGCAGGTGATGGTGGGGACGGGCCGGGGGCACGAGGCGGGACGCCTCGTCCACGAGGGGCGGGCGTTAAGCGCCGGCGAGGGCGTTGGCGGTGTTGAGGTGCTCGGGGCCGGTGTATTTCTGCGACTGCTCGTCGGCGTGGTAGCTGGAGCGCACGAGCGGGCCGCTCTCCACGACGCCGAGGCCGAGGCTGAGGCCGAAGTTTTTCCAGTGCGTGAATTCCTCCGGCGTGGCCCAGCGCGAAACGGGCAGGTGCTTGGGCGTGGGTTGGAGATACTGGCCGATGGTGAGGATGTCGGTGCGGTCGGCGGCGATGTCGCGGAGGGTCTGCTCGAGTTCCTCGTGGGTCTCGCCGACGCCGAGCATGAGACCGGTCTTGGTGGTGAAGCCGCGGCCTTTGGCGTGGCGGAGGACGGAACGGGAGCGGTCGTAGCGGGCCTGCACGCGCACGGGTTTTTGCAGGCGCTCGACGGTCTCGAGGTTGTGGTTGAAGATGTCGGGGCGGGCGTCGAGCACGAGGTCGACGTGGGCGAGGTGGCCCTTGAAGTCGGGGGTGAGGACTTCGATGGCGGTGTGGGGACAGCGGTGGCGGATGGCGCGGATGGTGGCGGCCCAGACGCTGGCGCCGCCGTCGGCGAGCTCGTCGCGGGCGACGCTGGTGATGACGCAGTGGCGGAGGTTCATCCGGGCGACGGCGTCGGCGACGCGGGCGGGTTCACCGAGGTCGAGTTCGGTCGGGCGGCCCGTGGCGATGGCGCAGAACGTGCACGAGCGGGTGCAGATGTTGCCGAGGATCATCACGGTAGCGGTGCCGCGCGACCAGCATTCGCCGAGGTTGGGGCACTGGGCGCTCTGGCAGACGGTGTGGAGGGCGTTGCGGTCGACGAGGGCGCGCGTGGCGGTGTAGCCGGGGCCGCCGGGCAGCTTGGCGCGGAGCCAGGTGGGTTTGCGCGTGGTGTCGGTGGAGGACTGCGGATACATCGGGCGAGGAATGCATACGAAACGCCCGGGATAACAAGCGGGTTTTCGGCGGGCACGCAGCGACGGGTGTGACTCAAACCGAGGTCAGCGATCTGTAGCGGCGGTCTATGACCGCCGAACGAATGCCCTTGGCGCAACGACGGCGGTCATAGACCGCCGCTACAGCCGAGGCCCTCGAAAGATGACCTCACTTTGAGTTACACCCCGCAGCGACGGGAAAGTGGACGGCCAATCGTCCACCGGCATTGGCCCGCAGGTCCGGTCGCTGGCCGACGCCGCGACCAAAGCGGGGAACAGGCATTCCTTGACCGCAGATGACGCGGATTTCGTGGATGAAGTCGAAGGAACGCCCAGCTTGAACAAGATGCTTGAACAGGAAGTTCGGGAAGGTCGGGGAGAATCCGGTTCCTTGTTCTTCCCGGTCGCCCCGGCCTTCGTGTTCCAATGGTTCGATTGCGGCAGGGCCGCGCTGGGAACCGCGTGGCGGAGTGCGGTGCGCCCGGTGTCAAAAACGAGTGGCCGGATGCATTGGGACTATCGCGTCATAGCCGCGGCGCCGTGTCGGCGATCCGCGGTTTGACGCGGCCGGCGCGACCGCCTCACTCCGGCCAAGGGGGGAAGCTGGGGTCGAGCCGGCGGGCTTCGGCGTAGCGGGCGCGGGCTTCGGCGGTGCGGCCGGTGTCGCGGAGGGAGATGGCGAGGTTGCGGTGCGCGACGGCGAGGGCGGGCCGGAGGGCGATGGCGCGTTCGTAGCTGGCGATGGATCCGGCGAGCTGGCCGAGGTCGCGCTGGGCGTTGCCGAGGTTGAAGTGGACGGTCGGCGAGTCGGGGCGGAGGCGGAGGATGGTCTGAAACCGGGCGATGGCATCGGCGGTGCGGCCGGCGCGGCGGAGGGCGCTGCCGAGGTTGGCGTAGGCGTCGACGTAGTCGGGTTTGACGCGGACGGCGTGTTCGAGCGCGGCGATGGCGTCGGCGACGTGGCCGGCGTTGAGCAGGGCGAAACCGAGGTTGCTGAAGCCTTCGGCGTAGGCGGGATCGAGGCGGACGGACTCGCGGAGGTGGGCGAGTCCGCCGGCGAAATCGCCGCGGTCGGCGAGCAGGACGCCGAGGTTGCCGTGGGCCTCGGCGTAGGTGGGCTTCAAACGGAGCGTGGTTTCGTAGTGGCGGCGGGCGGCGTCGCGCTCGCCGCGTTTGTCGAGCACGACGCCAAGGTTGTAGTGGGCGAGCCAGGCGTCCGGATCGCGGGCGACGGTGAAGCTCCAGAGGGAATGTTCATCGCGAAAGTGGTGCGCGTAGGCGCGCGCGTGCCAGGTGAACAGGCCGGCGAGTGCCACGACGCCCGCGGTCGCAGCGCGGAACGGGACGGCGCATTCCAAGGCGGCCACGACAAGCCCGATCACCCCGAGCAACGCAACGTAGGCGAAATGATCCATGACCCACGAAAAGCGCATGTAGGAGGCGGTGATGAGACCGACGAATGGCGCGACGTGAAGCGCGAACCAGCCGAGGCCGAGCAACGCATGGCGGCCCCACGTGGCGCGCCGCCACCAACAGACCGCCAGGGTGGCGACGGGCGCCGCGCAGGCGAACGCGTGCCAGAGCGAAAACGGCGACACGGACCACCGGGAGTAGATCGGCAGCAGGTCGAAGGGCCAGACGCTCTTCCAAAAATAAAAACCACCGGCGGTGCCGGCCAGCGCGAGCCGCGCCGTGGGGCCGCCGATCGTGATGACTTCGCCGGCGATCGCGCGGTGCACCTGGAACCACACGGTCACGAGCCCCAGCACCAGCGAGAGGGCGAAGAACGGGGCGGTGGCGAGCAGGTGGCGGCGGACGATGGGTGAAGCAAGAGCCGAGGACGGCGATCTGTCGCGGCGGTCCGAGGCCGCCGCCGCCGAAACGCTGGAGGATTCACAGCGGCCGGTGCCAGTTGCGCGGGCAAGGGAGCTCCGTTTCCACCATAGCAGCAGGAGCAGCGTGCAGGGAAACATGACCACCGAAGTCTTGCAGAGCAGGGCGACGAGATACCACGCGAGCGCGCGGAGCCAGGTGCCGCGCCGCGCATCGTCCATCCATTCGATGAACGCGCTCGTGGCGAGGAGGAGCGGGGGCAGGGAGAGGGTGTTCTTGAGTTCGGCGATCCACGCGACCGATTCGACGGTGAGCGGGTGGACGGCGAAGAGCAGGCCGCCGGCCCAGGCGAACCGCAGGCCGAGCTGCCCGAGCACGCGCCAGAACAGCAGGGCGGAGAGCGCGTGCAGCGCGACGTTGGTGACGTGATAGCCGAGGGTGTGTTCGCCCCAGAGCTGCCATTGCACCCACTGCACCGTGTGTTTCAGCGGGTAAAAATCGTAGAGCACGGTCGGGTGCGCCCAGATGTTCCACAAGCCGCCGAGGGTGCGAAGCTGGAGATTGTCGGGGAGATCGACCCGATCGTCCCACAGCCAGGTGCCGTGCAGCGCGGGCCAATGAACGACGAACGCGGCGGCGAGGAGGGCGGCGGCGAGGAGCCGGGAGGGCCACGGGGAGAGAGGCGGGGGCGCGGAGGGGGTCATGCGCGAAGGGGCCGATCGCCAGGAAATTTTTCCGGCTCGGTTGGAAAGTGGCCCGGGTCTCCTGACCCGCGGGGAGCGGGATCACGGGTCGGGAGACCCGGGCCGCGGGGCCGATGCGAGAAGCAGCGGGACATGATGGGTTTGATCAAGGGCGCCGGAGCGAGCGCCGGGAGGCTCGAGGTCCGCACGCGATCAGAAGTTCACCGCGGGCAGCGTGGGGTCGAGCCGGCGGGCGCGGTCGGCGTGCCGGCGCGCCTCGGTGGTGCGGCCGGTCTCGTGCAGGGCGATCGCGAGATTTTGATGGGCAAAGGCGAAGTCCGGTTTGAGGCGCACGGCGAGTTGGAAGCTCGCGATCGCCTCGGCCGATCGTCCGAGCCGGCGCTGCAAATTGCCGATGTTGTAGTGCAACTCCGGTGAGTCGGGTTTGCGGGCCAGCGCGACTTGAAAGTGCCGCAACGCCTCGGCGGGCCGGCCGAGGTTCTCCAGCGTCATCGCGAGATTGTTGCGGGGCTGGACCGAGGCCGGCGACAGCGCGACGGCGCGTTCGAGCAGCGGGAGCGCTTCCTGATACCGGCGGGCGTCGAGCAGCATCTGTCCGAGGCTGGCGTGCGGCATCCAGCTCTGCGGGTTGGTTTGCTGGATCGTGCGAAACAGGGTGACGAGGTCGTGGTATTGGTGGGTCTGGCGCCAGGTTTGCGCCCCGAGCGTGGCGAGCACCGCCGCGGCGAGGGCCGGCGGCCACCCGGTGCCGAAGCGAGCGAGCCGCGCGCCGAGGGCGGCCCCGCCGGAGCCGGCGAGCGCGAACAGCCCGAGGCTCGGCAGGTATTGCCAGTGGTCCGCGACGAACGAATACACGAAGCCGTAGAGGTCGAAGAACCCGGCGACCGGAATCAACGTGCCGCCGAAGAACAGCGCCGCGGCGAGCGGACCGCGCGTGCGATGGCGCAGCGCCCCGAGCGCGGCGACGAGGGCGAGCGCGGCCGCCGCGAGGGCAGACCAGCGCCAGTCCGTGACGTCGATTTCCCAGCGCGGATAAAAGAAACTCAGCCCGGACGGCCAGAGGAGCTTGCCCGCGTAGAACCACACCGCGCGCCCGGCGAGCAGGCAGCGTTGCAGGGGCGTGAGACCGAGCGCGGCCTCGCCCGCGCCCACGACGGCGTGTTCCACCCACGCCGAAAACAGGCTGATCGCAATTCCCAGCGCGAACCACAGCGCCAGCGGGCGCGCGTCGCGGCGCCAGTCGAGCGAACCGTGGCGCCACCAGGCGATCACGAGCAGCGCGGCGGGCAGGACGGCGGTGAGCGATTTCGAAAGCAGCGCGCACCCGAACAGCGCGGTCGCCAGCCCGTAACCGCGGCGGTCGGGCGTGGCCTGCCAGCGGAGATAAGCGAGCGTGGCGCCGAGAAAGAACACGAGCGAGAGCGTGTTCTTCTGCTCGGAGATCCACGCGACGGACTCGACGCACACCGGATGGAGCGCGAAGAGACCGGCCGCCAGCCACGCGCCGCGCACGGCGAGGCGGCGGAGGACGAGTGCGAAGAGCACGGCGCTGGTGGCGTGGAGCAACACGCTCACGAGGTGGTAGAGCGACGCGGTCTCGCCCCACAGGCGGTGTTGCAGCCAGAACGCACTGTGCAGGAGCGGGTAGTATTGCTCGGTCGCGCCCACGTCCGTCCAGATGCGGCCCAGTCCGGCCAGCGAGCGCAGGGCGGGCGCCGTCACATAGTCGTCGTCGTTCCAGACGAAACCGGCGCGAAACACGGGCAGGTAGGCGAGAAGCGTGGCCGCGACGAGGCCGACGATCGGCCAGTGCACCCGGTCCGCCGGCGGCGCGGGCGCGGCCGGGGTGGCGGACGGGGCGTTGGTCTGCGATCGTCGGCGCACCAAGGCGGGCGGTCTGGCGGCGATCTTGGGCGGAGGATCGCAGTCAAGGTGGAGCGCGTTGACCTCAACGCGCTTTTTGTGGGAGGGGCTTTACGCCCCGACGAGTCGCGGGGTAAACCCGCTCCCACCTTCAAACCAGCGCGTTGGGGTCAACGCGCTCCACCTCGATCCACGCGTTTCGTCAGTGAAGGCAGTGCCGACAGCACGATGCCGGCCGGGCGTTTCGCTCCAGCGGAAGCGCGTCGTTGGCATCGGTTTCTCCCGGGTGCACCGCGCGACGACCGATGCGGGGCATGGGCGTGTCGGTCAACGTCCCGGCTGCGCGCCGAGCCGGCTGCGGGCGAGGGCGAGATTGCTCGCGGCGTCGCGGTTTTGCGGGTCGAGACGGAGGGCCGCGGAGAATTGCTGCGCGGCTTCGGCGGGACGATCGCTCCGCAGGAGGGCGACGCCGTGGTTGTTGTGCAGTTCCGCCGTGCCCGGGACCTCGCGGAGCGCGAGGGCGTAGTGGGCCGCGGCTTCGGCCGGGCGGTCGGTGAAGACGAGGGCGTTGGCGAGGTGGATGCGGGCTTCGGTGAGCTGCGGTCGGAGGCGCAACGCGTCGGCGTAGTGGCCGGCGGCCTCGGGCCAGCGGCCTTGCTGCGCGCGGATGTTGCCCAGCATGTCGTGCGGTTCGGGAAGGGTGGGTTTGAGTCTGGCGGCCCGGGCGTAGTGCTGCGCGGCGTCGTCGAGCCGGCCGAGTGCGAGCAGCGAGGAGGCGAGGTTGTGGTGGGCGGCGGCGTAGCCGGGAAACAGCCGGATCGCCTCCGCAAACGGCGGGAGCGACTCCGCGACCCGACCGGCGTGAAAGAGGGCGAGCGCGTATTCCTGGTGGGCGCGGGGATTGAGCGGCCGTTTCGCGCGCGTGTCGGACCAGATCCCGAGGCGCGAACGGTAGTCGAGATTGCGGCGCGCCGTGAGGGTGCCGCCGATCAGAAGGCAGAGCGCCGCCGTCCACCACAGGCGCCGACGAAACAGGAGAAACCCGAGCGCCACGGCGCCGGTGACGAGCGCGGCGACCGGGAGATACATGCGATGCTCGGCCATCGTCTGCGTGGCCACCGGGATGAAGCTCGAGCTCGGTGCCAGCAGTGCGAAGAACCACGCGCCCAGAAAACCCGCCGCCGGCCAGCGCCGAAGCGCCACGATCGTAGCCGCGAGCGCGACGAGGAGCGCGAGGCCCTGCGGCCAGACGGCGAACGAAGATTTCACCACATCGAGCCCGTAGTCGATCACCAGCGGGTGCGGCCACGCGGCGAGCACGACATAGCGGACGATGGCGTCGCATTGGGTGAGCGCGTAGTTCCACGGCGTCACGCCAAGGCCGAATCCGGCGGTGCCGCCGCGCGTGCCCGTGCGCAGCGCGAGCCAGCCGAGCAAAACCCATGTGGCGGCGAGCGACGCATAGTAGCCCCGGCGCGAGCGCAGCGCCGTGGCGAAGCTCCCCGCCACAAACGTCCGATCATAGAGGAGCACGAGCAGCGGCGCGGTGACCATGACCTCCTTGGTGGCCATTCCGAGCAGGCAGGCCGCCACCGAGGCGATGCGCCACGCCGCGGCCGCGGGCGAGTCCACGCTGCGGATGAATCCGTAAAGCGTGAGCAGATAGAACAGCCCGACCAGCGACTCGGCGCGCTGCGCGATGTAGGTGACCGACTCGGTCGCGAGCGGATGCACCGTCCATAGCACGGCGACGGCCGCCGCGAGCGGCAACGCGTGCGCGCGCAAGGCCGGAGGAGCGAGCGGCCGCCTGAGTGTGCGCCGCACGAGGCCGAACAGCACGAGGCCGGCGGCGAGATGCAGCGCGAGGTTGAGCGCGTGAAACCCGCGCACGTCGTGGCCGCCGAGCGCGACGTTGAGGGCGAAGGAGAGATTCAGCAGCGGCCGGCCGGTGACGGTCTCGCCGTTAGTCGGTGGCGACAGCACCTGGCGCCACGCCGGGAGGTCGCGAATCGTCGGGTTCTCCGCGATGGCCGGAAGATCATCGAGGATGAAGGGGCCGTGGAACGAGTGGGCATACGCGACGAGCCCGGCGAGCGCGATCAGGCCGGCCGCGAGCCACACGCGCGCCCGCGAGTCGGGCGCGTGGTCGGGGGCGGCGGGTGGCGGAGCGGAGGCAGACACGCGGCCCACGTTGCGGCTCCGAGTGCGGTTGTCAGCCGGAAGTTTGCAGGGGTGCGGAAGCGGCAGGGAGGTGGAGCGCGTTGTCCTCAACGCGCTGGCTTGGAGGTGGGAGCGGGTTTACCCCGCGACTCGTCGGGGCATAAAGCCCCTCCCACAAAAAGCGCGTTGAGGGCAACGCGCTCCACCTCAAGGCAAGGGCGGATGTGCACGCGTGCTCAGAAATCCACGACGTAGATTTCGATCAGGGCGTTGCCGGAGGCGTTGGTGACGCTGGAAAGTTGCGCGGTGTAGCCGCCGGGTTCGAGGGTCACCACCAACGCCGAATCGCGGCTGCCGGCGGCCAACGAAAATGCTCCCGTGCGTCGCGTCGCGTCGGCGACCTCGGGGTCGTTAGCCCAACCCGTATTGGAGGCGAGAATCCCGCCCGCATTGCCCGAAAAGACCTCGAGCCGCGGATCGGCGATGGTGCCGCTCAGGCCAAACGTCGCGAGCGCCGGCCCGACGCCGCGCACGAGAAGGCGCAGCGGGCCGTTGCCGGCGATCACGAAGCCAGCCGTGAGCACGCCCGCGCCCGGAGCTGTCGTGCCTCGGATGGAAATATTGCGGACCAAAGGCACTGAGGAATCGGCGCTGCCGGTGTCGTAAAATTCGAACAAGCTGACGCCACTGCTACCATCGCCGCTCGTCGTGATTCCGGTATATGCGCCGTCGCCGAGCGTGGGCGTGAGCGCTGAGCCTACGATCAAGCCCAGCACCTGCGGACTGGGCGGCGCAAAGATTTCATTCAATGGAAACGCTCCGACACGCGCAGCAAGTGACACAATCGCCGGCGCCGTTGCGCTGCCGCGATCTTGGGCGACCAGTCCGCCGGCGCCATCGTAGAGCGTGAGCACGGGCACCGAAAGCATCAGCGAGCTGCCACTGGCGTTCGTGATCGATTGCAGGCCGCGCCCGACCGCGCGCAACAGCACGTTGCGCGGCGGCGCACCGGCGCAGACCACGCCTGCAACCTGCGGCGGAGAACCGGGCCCGACGAGACTGCGCGCGGAAAAATTCGTGAGCCGCGAAGTGCTCGGCACAACGGTGAGCGTGGCGGGATCGCTCGTGAACGTCTGCGTTCCGATCGTCACGATGGCACGGTAGACTCCCGCGTCGGCGGCACTTACCGACGGGACCCGAAGATTGGCGCTCGTGGCGCCCGCCAACGTCACGCCGTCTCGCGTCCAGCGGAAGCTCGCCGGTTGAGTGGTGCCGATCGCGACCTGCAAGAACGCATCGCGGCCGGTGACGACCCTTTGGTTCACCGGCGAAGCGGTGATGCCGATGATTTCCGTGAGCGCAAAGCGGGCCAGCGCCGTGCGCGGCTGGTTGTTGACCCGGTCGAAATTGCCACCGAGCCAGAGCCGTCCGTCGGTGGCGATCGTCGCAATGTAAGCGTAGCCGGTGCCGGTGTCGTAGCCCAGTTGCGGTGCGAAATTCAGGTCGGGCCAGCCGTCCGCGGTGAAGCGGCGGCCGTTCGAGAAAAACACCCCGTCGGCGAGCACGCGCGCGCCGCTGCTGATCGTGTTGGTGGGCGGCTGGAAGGACGCATCGATTTTTCCGTCGGCCAGATAGCGGAGGATACGTGACTGCCACCGGCCACTCGTGATCGAGCTGCCGAATGCGAATGCGCGACCGTCAGCGAGCGGCAGGGTGGAGCCAAGAAACTGGATCGATCCGGTGTCGGGGGCGTAGGCGGTGTCGACCGTGCCGTCCGCCTGAAGGCGGGCGAGCCCGGGGCGGAGCAAGCCGTCGACTTTGGAGAACGCTCCCGCGACCAACAGCCGGCCATCGGCGAGAAGTTGCGCGCGGTCGAGGACGTTGGGCTGGCCATAGCCGAGCGGATAGAGCGTCGACACGAGATCGGTGGGTCCGGCGACCGCGGTGCCGTCGGTCGCGGCGAGGGGCATGACGAAGAAGCGGGTGAAGCCGTTGAACACGGTCGGCAGCGTCGTGAGCCGGTGGCCGTCGGCGCCCAGCCAGATGAGTTTCAGGTTTTCCTCCTTGGAGGCGTCGGGATCGAACGCGGCAACGAGCAGCCGACCCGCCCCGGCGGGCGAGCCGTCGGACGCCGCGCCGAGCCAGGTGGTTTTCGTGGCGTCGAGATTGGCGGGAAACGCAAACGCCGCGTCGACGCTGCCGTCGTTTTGGAGGCGCGCGACCTGCGTGACGTAGCGATGAAAGCCATCCGTCGCATCGATCGGCCCGATCGCGGTGCGGCGCACGATGGGACGGCCGTCGGGTGGCACGAACAGAAGCTCGCTGGCGCTCGGGGCGAACGCGTTGTCGAGAGCGCCGCTCGCGAGGAAGCGCGCGAGCCCAGCGCGCGGCTGGCCGTCGATCTGCGTGAACGATCCCGCGACGAGCACGCGGCCGGCCGAGTCGGTTTCCAGCCGGCTCACGTTGCCCGGATAACGGTGAACGATCGTGGTTGGGAGCGTGGCGAGCGGGGTCGTGGGCCCATTCGACGGGCTCAGGGCAGGCGCCGCGCTCGCGTCGGGCGGACTGATCGCGAGCGCGGGATCGACGAGCGTGGGTCCGAGGAAAACGGGCATGATGGTTGCGACGGCGGGCGCGGTGGCATCGTAGGGCACGGGATAAAATGACGACGCGACGACGAGCGTGCCCTGCGCGACGAGCAAGCGGCCATCCGCCTGCGCCGCGAGAAGCCGCTGGCCTTCGCGCGCACCGGGGACTTTTCGCCAGTCGGTGAGGAGCTGGCCGTTCACGCCGAGCGTGAAGACGGCGGGCCCGCCGTAGTAGACGCTGGCCGACCCGACGGTCGCCTCGACGGCGAGTCTTCCACCCGAGAGAGGAAGGACGCGCGTGATGCCGTTGAGCGCGGGAATTTGGACCGAGTAGGTGCGGTCGCGCACGCCGGTGAGCGTGAAGCGGTCGAGCATGCCGGAGCGGATGGAATTGACGGAGAGGTAGCCGGCGTTGCCGGCGAGCACGCTGCCGTCGGGCTGGGCCGCGAGCATCGAAAATGTCGTGGTGATGTTCTCGGGCACAAAGCGCACATCACCCGAGCCGTTCGCGAAAATGCGCACGAGGAAGGCTTTCGCCGGGGTCGGCATCACGGGCACCGCGACGCTGCCCGGATCAGGGTTGCCCGGCAGCGCTCCGGGTCCGATTGGGATTGGTATGCCGGCGGACCAGCCGCTGGCGAAGAACGAGCCGTCGGTGCTTGGCGCGATGGCCGAAGCGCTGAGAATTGCAGTGGTGAGCGAGGGTGCAAATGCGGCATCGAGCGTCCCATCGGTGTTGAGTCGCGCGAGAGGAGAATTGCGCGCCTGCCCCAGCACGCGAAACGATCCCCAAGCAATCACCCGACCATCCGGCATCGCAGTCAGTTGCGGATAGCCATCACAGTTGAGCGCCGTGAACGTGGTGTCTTTTCGGCCGTCTGATCGGAAGCGGATGAGTCGGCTCACCGTCGGCCCGGGAGCTTGGCTGCCGCCGGTGAGCGTGCCGCCAACCGGAACAACTGTGACGGCCGTGGTCGCGGTGGCTGTCGGATCAATCGACTGTCCGCCGGTGCCGGGCAACACGACGGGCGGTGTCGCGGTCACGACGGACACGCGCGTGTTGGTCGCGACGAAGGCAACGCTGCGTCCGTCCGTGAGGGGTGCGATCGCGGTGATGCGTTCATCCGCCGCGAGGTCAGCGGCGAACGTTGGATCGAGTTTGCCGTCGCTGCCGAGGCGCGCGAGGCCGGGGGCGGCGGTGCCGGAAATATGGGTGAAGTCGCCGAAGACCAGAAACTGGCCGGACGGGGTGGGCACGAAGGTCGCGTTGAGCAGTTGCGAGACGTCGTTGACGATCGCGGGCGCGACCGCGGAATCGAGGGACCAGGCTTGCGCGTGCAGGCTGGCGGAGAGGGTGGCGAGCGGGAGCGCGACGAGGGTCGAAATCAGACGGCGCATGGTGGGGAGGCGGGTGGGCGAGCCGGTGGGGCCGGAGAAGTTTGCGATGCGGCGGTAGACAACGATTGGGTGCGATCGTTCATTCGCGGCGGGTCCGATACCGCGAAGCTGGCTTCGGCTTGGTTGGGTAGCGACGAGCGCCAGCGAGTCGAAGAACATCGGCTCGCTGGCGCTCGCCGCTACGATGAGTAGTCGAAGGTTGCATGGTGGGATTGGTCTAATGCCTCGGGGCTTGCCCCGAGGATCTTTACTGTCGTCGGTCTGATATCCCGGAGCTTGCTCCGACCTGGTTGGAAACGGGGGTAGGTGGAAAATTCCGGGGAGCGCCTGCGTCCCGCAGGCTGTCCTCGGCGTCTCGCCGAGGACATGGGAGGCCTCGGCGGGACGCCGAAGCCGGCACCCGGGACGGGTGCGCTCCCCGAGCCGAGGTGAAATTGCGCAATGCATTGGCTTCGATCAAATGCCCCGGGGATGTTCATCGGGACGGCAGCGGGCACAACAAGCGGGGCGACTCAGAAATCCACGACGTAGAGCTCGATCATCCCGGTGCCGGTGGCGCCGCGGGCGCTCGCGAGTTGGACGAGGTAGGCGCCGGGGTCGAGGGTGAGGAGCACGGCGGTGTCGCGACTGCCGGCGGGCAACGCAAACGCGCCCACGCGCCGGGCGGCGTCGGCGAGCGTGGCGTCGTTGGCCCAACCAGCGTTGGTGGCGAAGGGTTCGCGTTCGCCGGCGGGGTAGACGCTGAGCGCGGGATCGGAGATCGCGTTGTTCACGCCGAAGCTCGCGAGGACGGGGCCGAGCCCGCGCACGAGCACGCGGAGCGGGCCGTTGCCGGCGACGACGAAGCCGGCGGTGAGGAGCGAGTTGCCGAGGCCGGTGGGGGCGAGCACGGACAGATTGCGCGCCGCGAGGGCGGTGCCGGCGGGAGCGGCGTCGTAGTATTCCAACAAGCAGACGCCGGAGCCACCATCGCCGCTGGCGGCGGTGAAGGTAAACGCACCGCCGCCGAGATTGAGCGCGAGGCCCGAGCCCAAGGTGCCACCCAAAAAACCTTGGCTCAGATCCATGGGAAACGCGCCGACCTGTTGGGCGCGTGTGACGATCGCTGGCTCGTTCACGCCGCCGCGGTCCTGGGCGACGATGCGGGCGCCGTCACGAAGCGTGAGCACCGGATCGCGGAGCATGGTGGACTGAAAAATCTGCAATCCCTGCCCCACGGCGCGCAACAAGATGGGCTGCGGCGCGTCGCCGCCCGCGCGGACGAAACCAGCGGACAAGGGCGCGGCGGGAGTCACGAGGGTGCGCGCCGAGATGTTGACCAGCCGCGTGGTATTGCGGGCGACGGTGACGGCGGCCGGTGGACTCACGAGCGTCTGGCCGGCGACGGCGATACTGACGCGATACGTGCCGGCGGCCTCGGGGCGGGCGGCGACGATTTCCAACTCCGACCGCGTGGCGCCGGGCACCGGCACGCCGTCGCGGGTCCACTGGTAGGTGGCGGGCCGCGCGGTGCCGAGGCCGACGCGCAAGGTGGCGGTCGCGCCTTGCGCGACGGTGATGTCGGCCGGCGCCACGGTGATGGCGACGCGCTCCGCGGGGAGAAAACGTGCGAGAGCCGGGCGCGGCGCGACGCCGGCGATTTCGGAGAACCGGCCGCCCACCCACAGGGCGCCATCCGGTCCGAGGGCGGCGGCTCCGAGCGTGCCCGGCGCTCCGTCGCGCACCAGCAAGGGCGTGAAGTTGAGATCGAGTGCACCGTCCGGCGTGAATCGCTGGGTGGCGGTGACGAAGGAACCGTCGGGGAGCAACCGGCTGCCGAAGCGCGTGACGGGGACGAGATAATCGGGATCGAGCGATCCATCGGCACGCAACCGGAGGGCGCGGGGTTGGGACACGCCGTTGACCCAGATGCGTCCGAACACGACCGCGCGGCCATCGGGGAGCGTCTGGGCGGAATCGATCTGGTCCAGCGGCAGCGCGGGCGCGGTGTAGCTGCGGTCGAGTTCGCCGCTCGCGAGCAGGCGCGCCACATACGGCCAGGGTGTGCCATCGACGCGCGTGAATCCGCCGGCGACGAGCAGCCGGCCATCGGCGAGCGGTTGCGCGGAGAGCCCGACCAACGAAAAGATCGGCGGTAGCGTGTCGAGGATCCGCCCATCGGCGGCGAGCCAAACGAGCGATGAACCCGTGAGCTGAGCGGGGTTGGGTGACGTGCGACGAACGGCGACGAGCAGGCGGCCATCGGGCGTCGCGGTGACCCAGTTCACGAGGGAAGATTCGAGGGACGCAGGAAACGAGAACGCCCAATCGGTGGTGCCATCGGCGCGCCAGCGCAGGTAGCGAACGTCGAACTTGCGAGTGCCGTCGGCAGCAATGTAACCCGCCGAACCGCTGCGCACGATGGCGCCGCCGTCCGGCAGCGCGAGCGTGAGAGAAAAGTTGCCCGCGTCGCGCGGGAACGAGGGATCGGGCACACCGCCGGGCAGGAGGCGCGTGAGGAAGGCCTGCGACTGGCGGTTGGGGTAGATGAAGTCACCCTGGACGATGGCGCGGCCGGTGGCATCGATCGCAATGGCTGAGACCGAAGGTTCGTAGCGCGCCGCGAGCGCGGTGGGGAAGGGCGTGAGTGAGCGGCCGTCGGCCGAAGCGAGGGCGAGGGTGCGATTGGTGGGCGGCACGGCGGAGGTGGGATTCGGGCCCAGCGGCGCGCGCGTGAGCAGGAGCCGGTCGTCGGGCAGGGCGGCGAGCACGCCGAGTTGATCGGTGGTGCCGGCGGCGCGGCGGAGGTCGGTTTCGATTTCGCCCTCGAGCGTCAGCACGTAGACGCCGCCGTAGGGGTTCGAGGGGCCGCGGCTGAAGTCGGTGTTGGATTGCACGGCGACGCGACCGCCGGAGAGCGGCACGAGGGCCCGCACGTTCGCCAGCGAGGCGTGCCGCGCGTAGGTGGGTGAGAGCGAACCGTCGGGCCAGTAGCACACGGGGCGATTGCCGTAGGCGCATGCGACGATCGCGCCGTCCGGCTGCATGGCGAGCAGGGGGAAGCCTTCGCGCACGGCCGGCGTGAACGTCGGATCGATCGACCCATCGGCGCGGAGGCGGTTTACGAAGAGGAAGCTGAAGCTCCCGGCGGATGACCAGTCGCTCACCGCCAGCGTATCGGCCGGGCCGGGCGCGAGCGTCCACGAGTCGTCGACGGAGGTCTGCGTGATGAAGCTGCGGTCCGCGGTGCCGTCGTCCAGGAGGCGGATCACGCCGCGGTGACCGAATCCGGCGTAAGTGCGAAAGGTGCCGTAGGCGAAGGCGCGGCCGCCGGGCAACGGCACGAGGTTGAACGTGCCGGAAATCTCGACGCGCGGGAAATCCGGGTCTTTGCGTCCGTCGGCGCGGAGCCGGTAGACGCGGTCGGCGCTGGAGAAGCGCGCATCTTCGAAGCCGCCGGTCTGGCGCACGGCCAGCAACACGCGGCCGGCGGAGAGCGGCGCGACGGCGAGGGGCGTTTCGTTGGTGGTGATCTCCGGGACGAAGGTGCGATCGAGGGTGAGGTCGGCGTTGAGGCGCACGAGACCGGCCGCCGCGACGCCGTCGGCGCGGTTGAAATTGCCGAGGACGAGAAACTGGCCGGTGGGCGTGGGCAGCAATCGCAGGTTGGAAACCGGGATGTTGGCGTCGTCCAGCACCAGGGTGGGCGCGAACGAAGGATCGAGCGACCAGGTCTGCGCGGAGAGCGCCGGTGCGAACCCGAGGCCGAGGCCGGCGGCGAGGGCGAGGAGAGAGCGGCGCATGGTCGCGGTCAGTTTTCGACGAGGTAGAGCTCGATCATCGCGTTGCCCGCGGCGCTGCCGGCGCCGGAGAGCTGGGCGGTATAGGCGCCGGGCTCGAGCGTGAGCAGCAGGGCGGCATCGCCGCTGCCGGCCGGCAGCGCGAAGGCCTGCGCGCCCCGGGCCGCCGCGGCGAGAGCGGGATCGTCGGCCCACCCGAAGTTGAACGCGATCGGCGCCGAAGCGGCGGAGGAGAACACGTGCAGGCGCACCTCGGCGATCGCGCCGCCGATGCCGAAGCCGCCGAGAGCGGGGCCGAGTCCGCGAATCAGCAGGCGCCGCGGGCCGTTGCCGGCGACGACGAAGCCGGCGGTGAGCACGTCGGTGCCGGGGGCCGTGCGACCCCGGACGGAAAAATTGCGGACCAGCGCCGGGGCGGGACTCGCGGCACTGTCGAAGAGTTCAAGGATGATCACGCCGCTGCCGCCGTCGCCGCTGCCGATGACGGCGGTGTAGGCGCCGGCGCCGAGGCTGGGCCACAGGGCGGAACCGTAGTTGATCGTGAGAGGCAAGGACGCGAACGTGCGCACCGGTGTGGCGCCGACGGCGAGGCCGAGGACCGCGGCGGCCCGGCTCGCCGCGCCGCCGCGATCCTCACCGATCTTGGTGCTGCCGCGGTAGAGCGTGAGCACGGGATCGGGCAGCACCCAGGAGGCGAAGGAAATCGCAAACGTGCCGGTCGCAACACCGCTCACCGGCAGGCCACGGCCGAGGGCGCGCACGAGCACGGGCCGCGGCGGCACGTCGGCGCCGACGAATCCGGTGATGAGCGGCGAGTTGGGGGCGACGGCGCCGCGGGCGGAGAAGTTGACGAGGCGCGAGGTGTTGGGCGTGAGCGTGAGCGTGGCGGGCGGGCTCGCGATTTCGCGGCCGGCGATGGTGGCGATGGCGCGGTAGTCGCCGGCGGACGCGGCGGAGGTGTTGGCGAGGACGAGGGTCGCGTCGGTGGCGCCGGGGACGGTGGCGCCGTTGAGGGTCCAGCGGAAGGTCGCGGGCTGGTTGGTGCCGAGCACCGAGGTGAAGGTGGCGGTGCGGCCGGTGACGAGCGTCTGCGCGGTGGGCACGAAGGTGAAGCCGACGATCTCGCGCGATTCGTAGCGGGCGAGCGAGGCGCGCGGCTGGCCATCGAGCGTGTCGAAGTAACCCGCGATCCAGAGGTGTCCGGCGTGGGTGATCGCGGCGGCGGCGAGCGGAGCGGCGACGGTGCCGACGGTAGCGGAAGGTGCGAAATTGAGATCGAGGGCGGAGGAAGGCAGGAGGCGCCGGCCGTTCACGAAGAACGATCCGTCGGACAGCACGCGCGTGGCGGTGGGCAGCGAGCCGAGCGCGGGGGCGAACTGCGGGTCGAACGTGCCATCGTCGCGGAGGCGGCGGGCGCGGGTGCGACCGAGGCCGCGGTCAACGACGGTGTCGAAGACGAGCGCGGTGCCGTCGGGGAGCGGAATGGAAATAGGTGACGAGATGGCTGAAGACACACCGAGCGAGGTTGCATCGGTGGCGGGCATTGTCGGAGGCGGTGACGAATTGATCGGCACGGGCCAGCCGTCAGCGGTGAGCCAAGCAACACCGGCGATTGTGTTGCTGCCGACCGTGACTGTTGCAACGCCGTCGCGCACGGCAGTAGCGCCGACGGAGCGGAAAGACCCAGTGATGAGCAACCGGCCGTCGGGGAGGAGGCGGGCGGCGTTGATGGCGTTGGTGGCGACGAATTTCAGAGTCACCGGGACAATCGGAGTGACGGGTGTGGCGGGTTGCGGGTTCGCAACGGGAGTAGTGATCACCGGAATGTTGGCGGTCGTCGCGCCAGCCGAAGCCGTCGCGGTTGCGGCTCCGGCGGCGACTGCCACCGCCGCGGTGGTGATGTCCGCGGTCGCGGCCGTGGCCGTGGCTGGCACGGTGGTGCTGGAAGTGCCTCCGCCTGGGGTCGGAATGACGGGAGTTATTGGGATGATCGGCCCGGGGTTAATGAGGTAGGTGTAGGTCCAGTATCCGAATCCCCCAAACACCGTCGGCAACGTCGTGAGGCGCTCGCCGCCCGGGCCGAGCCAGACGAGCTTGAGGCTGGCCTCGCTGGACGTGTTGGGTTCGAGCACCGAAAGGAGCAGCCGGCCCGCCCCGACGGGCGAGCCGTCGGGCGCGGCGGTGAGCACGCGGGTGGTGTCTTTGTCGAGGGCGGCGGGCACGCTGAAACCGGAGTCGACTGTGCCATCGTCGCGCAAGCGCGTGAGCTTGCCCGACTGACGCACGATCACGCGGCCGTCGGGCAACACGAGTTGTAGTGCGGCCGACGGCGGGGCAAACGACGGATCAAACGCGCCGCTGGCAAGGAAGCGCGCGAAACCGGGGCGCGGCTGGCCTTCGACATGCGTGAAGTTGCCGCTCGCGTAAACGCGCCCGCGGTCATCGGCATCGAGCCGCGTGATATAGGCGGTCGAGCGCAATGTGGGGCTGAAGCCGAACGGCACGGCCGGACTTCTTGGATCGGTAGCCACGGCGAGCGACTGGGCGGTTTCGGTGGGCTCGACGTAGATGGGCACGACGGTGCTGATCGTGGCGCCGGTGCTCGCGGCGGTCGCCGTGGCGGCGGAGGCCACGGCGGGATCGGTCGCGGAGATGGGCTCGCCGTAGGTGACGGCGAGCGTGGCGCTGCTGCGCAGGAGGAGGAGCCGTCCGTCCGGAAACGCCGCGAGTAGGCGATGGGAGTTGGGTGCGCCGGGCTCGGCTTGGAAATCGCGCTCGAGTTCGCCGTCGGGGCCGAGGATGAAAACGCCCGTCAGGGCATAACCGGCCGGGGTGGTGTAGTAGGACTGGACGGCGAGGTGGGAGTTGGGGAGCGGGGCGATGCGGGTGATACCGTTGTTTCGCGTCGGCACGCGCACGTTGTAAGTCGGGTCGACGGTCCCGGTCGGCGTGTAGCGGGCGAGCGGGCCGCTGCCGGCGAGCACGCGACCATCTGCCTGCACGGCCAGTTGCTCAAAAGTCGAGGTGATGCGCGCTGGGACGAACTGGGGATCGACGCTGCCGTCGGAGTTGAGGCGCTTGAAGAAGTAGGTGATGCGGAAATCCGCGTCGTAATAGAAACCGCTCACGACGGCCGAGCTGTCCGTGCCGACGGCCAGGTTTGCGATGACGACGGGCACGGCCGCGAGCGACGGCAGGTAGGCGGGATCGAGCGAGCCGTCGGCGTTGAGGCGGGCGAGGCTGTTACGGGGTGCGCCGCCGAGGGTGCGGTAGCTGCCCCAGACGAGCACGCGTCCGTCGGGGAGCGGCGTGAGGTTTGGGCCGCCGTCGCACGCGAGCGGCGTGAAGGCCGGGTCGCGTCGACCGTCGGCGAGCAGGCGGACAAGGTTGGAAGGTGAGCCGCGGATGGAAACGGTGTCGCCTCGGCTGACGATTCCCGGATCGATGATCGGTGTTACAGCGATGTCGCCGTTCGAATAGAAGTAGGGGATCGCCACTGGCGGGGCCTTGGAGGTGACCGCGAGGAATCGTGCGTCCGTGAGCGGCGCTGCCGCCGTGACCCGATCGGTCGCGGAATTCTCGGCGGCGAAGGCAGGCTCGGTGACGCCGTTCGCGCGGACGAGGGCGAGGCCGGGGACGGCGCGCCCGTCGGCGTGCGAAAACGCTCCGTAGGCCAGCACCCGTCCATCGGACAACGGCGTGAACGACGCGCCGGACAACGCAGGTGCCTCCTGATAAATCGCCGGTCGGGCGGCGGGGTCGAGCAGCCAGGCCTGTGCGCGCAGTGCGGGCGGGCTGAAGGCGAGGGGCGCGAGGACGAGGCGGGCGAGAGACCGAATCCGGGCCGCGGGGGTCATGTTGGGCAGCAAGCCGTAAATGCAGAAATGTGGCAAGAGAGGATGCTGCGTGTTTCTTGGCCGGTCGACATGGCGAGGACGCGGGTGGCCGGTTCGCTGGGGCTGAGGCGGGGTTCGGCGACCCCGCCCTACAAAAGCGTCTTGGGGTCAAGGCGCTCCACCAGACCAGGAGCCGTGGGTGAACTGAGGCGGGACGCCTCAGCCACGACGGCGGGCGGTCGTGGACGAGGCGTCTCGCCTCGTTCATTCGCGGTGGGGCCGAGACCGCGAAGCTGGCTTCGGTTTGGTTGGGAGGTGGCACGGGTCTCCTGACCCGTGGCGAAGTGGATCACGGGGCAGGAGACCCGTGCCACAAAACCGGCGAGGTTGGGAGCGGAACATGGTGGGATTGATCAAATGC
Organism: Verrucomicrobiota bacterium; assembly: GCA_016235555.1. Taxonomy (GTDB): domain Bacteria; phylum Verrucomicrobiota; class Verrucomicrobiia; order Opitutales; family Opitutaceae; genus JACRKC01. Next base: position 10,975 of record JACRKC010000084.1, on the reverse strand, counting down.
CCGGAGCTTGCTCCGGGGATGTTTACTGCGGCAGAGCGGGACGGGCGTGGACCTTGGCGCAGGCGCCGAGATTCCGTTTGCCCCATGCGCACCCGCCCGCCACGTTGCGCGGTTCCATGAGCGACAACCCACAGGACATCTCCCACGACCAGCATGCGGTGCGACGCGCCAAGCTCGCCGAGATGCGGGCCGCGGGCTTCGATCCGTTTCGCGCCAATGTCGCGACCACCCACTTCTCCGCCGAGGCCAAAGCGCTCTACGTCGACGGACAGGACTACGCCGTCAACGTGACCGTCGCCGGCCGCCTCGTGACCTTCCGCGTGCAGGGTGGCAGCTCGTTCGTGAAGATCCAGGACCAGCAGGGGCCGATTCAGCTCTATTTCAAGAAGGACGTGCTCGGCGAGGAGCGCTACGGCATCTTCAAGAAGCAGCTCGATCTCGGCGACATCATCGGGGTGAACGGGGCGCTGTTCAAAACCAAGACCGGCGAAATCACGGTGCGCGTGGATGCCTTCACGCTCGTGAGCAAGGCGCTGCGTCCGCTCCCGGAGAAATTCCACGGCCTCACCGATCCCGAGGCGATCTACCGCCAGCGCTATCTCGACTTGATCATGAACGCCGAGTCGCGCGCGCGGTTGATGTTGCGCAGCCGCATCGTGTCGAGCGTGCGCGCCACGCTCGCGGCGCGGAAGTTCATCGAGGTGGAAACGCCCGTGCTCGAAGGCGTGGCGGGCGGCGCGGCGGCGCGGCCGTTCGTGACGCACCACAACGCGCTCGGTGCCGATTTCTACCTGCGCATCGCGCTCGAACTGCGCCTCAAGCGCCTGCTCGTGGGCGGCTACGATCGCGTGTTCGAAATCGGGCGCATCTTCCGCAACGAAGGCGTCTCGCGGAAACACAACCCCGAGTTCACCATGCTCGAGGTTTACCAGGCCTACTCGGATTTCCGCGGCATGATGGATCTGCTCAAGGGAATCTTTGCCGACATCTGCACGAACGTCATCGGCACGCACGAGGTGAAACATGCGGCGAGCGGCCAGACGATCAACTTTGCCGGCGAGTGGCGCGAGGCGCGCTACTTCGACCTTATCGACGAGGCGGCGGGCTTCAAGCTCAGCGCCCTCCGCAACACGCCCGACTACCGCGCCAAGGCGATCGAAGCCGCGCAGAAGCTCGGGCTGGAAATCCACGCCGGTTGGGAAACACACGAGGTGGTGAACGAGATCTTCGGCAAGAAGATCGAGCCGACGCTGATCCAGCCGACGTTCGTCACGCACCTGCCGAAAGAGCTGTGTCCGCTCGCGAAGCTCAACGCCGAGGACCCGGGCCTGATCGATGTGTTCGAGTGCATCATCGGCGGCATGGAAGTGGCGCCCGCTTACTCGGAGCAGAACGATCCCGACGTGCAGCGCCAGATGTTCGAGGCGCAGGCGGGCGAGGAGAAGCAGAACATCGACCAGGATTTCCTGCTCGCGCTCGAGCACGGCATGCCGCCCGCGGGTGGCATGGGCGTGGGCATCGACCGGCTGTGCATTTTGCTCACCGGCGCGGAGAGTATTCGCGACGTGATTCTGTTTCCGCAGCTGCGGCCCGGAGAGTCGAAGGGCTGAAGGCCTGAAAAGCTGAAAGGCTGAAACAATCCATACGGCGTCGTTTCTTCAGTCTTTCAGCCCTTCGGCCTTTTCGCCTTTCTTCCCCGATGCCTTGGTATCTCTACCTCGCCCTGAAGCAGCTCTTCCCGAGCGGGCGGAAGTTTCCGTTTTTCACGGCGATTTCGGTGCTGGGCGTGGCGCTGGGCGTGGCGCTGCTCGTCGTGGTGACGAGCGTGATGGGTGGATTTGGCCATGAGATCCGGCGGATGATCGTCGACACCGAGGGCGAAGTGCAGGTGCGGGCGAGCGGCTACCTGGCCGACTACCGCGGCGTCATCCAGCGGATCGTCTCCGTTCCCGGGGTGACTGCCGCCACACCCTATGCGACCGGACCGGTGGCGGTGGTCTACAAGCAGCGTCCCGCTTATCCGCTGCTGCGCGGGCTGGACCTCGCCACGATCGACAAGGTGGCGAATCTCGCGCGCTTTGTGCATGGGGGCCGGCTCGATGACCTCGACGACGACGCGGTGATCCTGAGCGCGCAGCTGGCGTCCAGTCTCGGCGCCTTCGTCGGTGACACGCTGGAGGTGTATTCGCCCCTCATCTTTGAGAAATTGAAGAACGACGAGGTTTTCCTGCCGCGGGAGCTGAAGATCGTGGGCGTGCTGGAGATCGGACACCAGCAGCTCGACAGCAACACCCTCTACTGCACGTTGCGAGCGGCGCAGGATCTCTACGGCCTTGGGCCGGCGGCGCACGGGATCAACGTGCGCTTGAAGCCCGGGGTGAACGAGGATGAGGCGGTGGCGCTCATCAATGCCGCGGTGCCGCGCGGCGTGCGGGCGCATTCCTGGCAGGACAGTTTTTCCGACTTCCTGTGGGTGCTGAATCTGGAGAAGGGCATGATTTTCTTCCTGCTGCTCTTCGTGGTGATCGTGGCGGCGTTTTCGGTGACGAGTTCGCTGCTCATCTCCGTGGTGCGAAAGACGCGTGAGATCGGCCTGCTCGGCGCGCTCGGCGGTGCGCCGCGGCACGTGGCGGCGTGTTTTTGTGCGCAAGGGCTGTTCATCGGGGTGTTCGGGACGCTGCTCGGGCTCGCGCTCGGCTTCGGCGCGCTGGCCGTGCGCAACGACATTGTGCTGGCCATCGCGCGGGTGACGCAGCGGCAGGAGGTGCTCCAGCGATTCTACCAGTTCAAACAACTGCCGGCGCACACCTCGGTGAACGAGGTGATGCTGATCGTCGGGCTGACGATCGTGATTTCGACGCTGGCGGGCCTGTTGCCGGCGTGGCGGGCGGCAAGGCTCAAACCCGTGGAGGCGCTGCGCAGTGAGTAACCCAAGCATCTTCGCTGCGAAAGAGGCAGGAGCCTGCTGGCAGGCGATTCGGAGCGGAACGCGTAAGCGTTTCGCGCGAAAACCTTACGGTTTCCGCTACGGGCTGAATCGCCTGCAAGCAGGCTCCTACCTTCCGGGAGGCGCACATGGCTGAAGTTGTTCTCCAGGCACAACGCCTCGCGAAAAACTACCTCAGCGGCACGCAGCAGCTGGCGGTGCTGCGCGGCGTCGATCTCGAAGTGGCGGCCGGCGAGAGCGTGAGCATCCGCGGCGAATCGGGCTCGGGAAAATCGACGCTGCTCAATCTGCTCGCGGGACTCGATAGCGCGGACACCGGAACCTTGGAGTGGGGCGGGGTGGCCGACACGGGCACGGCGCGGCGCGCGAAGTTCCTCGGGATGGTGTTCCAGTCCTTCTACCTGATCCCCGAATTGAATGCGCGGGCCAATGTGCTGATGGCCGCACGCATCGTCGCGGTGCCGGGCGCCGCGGAGCGGGCGCGGGCGGACGAGTTGCTGAGGCGCGTCGGGCTAGCCGAGCGCGCGACGCACCTGCCGTCGCAGCTTTCGGGTGGAGAGCGGCAGCGCGTAGCGGTGGCGCGGGCGCTGATGAATTCGCCGCGGCTGATCCTGGCTGACGAGCCGACGGGCAATCTCGACGAGCACACGGGCGACGCGGTGATCGACCTGCTGCTGGCGGTCTGCCGCGAGACTGGCACGGCGCTGGTGCTGGTGACGCACAACGCCGCGCACGCGAAAAAAACGAACCGCCAGCTTTTCCTGCGCGAGGGCGTGCTGCATTGAGCCGGAGCGTTTGTCATCCATTAGATGACAAACGGTTTTTGTGTTTCAGAGGAGAAAAACGGGAGTTTGTCATCTAATGGATGACAAACCGCCGGAGGGCGGGGGCGGCGCGGGCCGGGTGCGGTGGCGTCGGAACGGGGGAGTGCTGCGCTCCGGGGTTGCGCGCGGCGGGGCGGGGAGCACACTCGCCCGCATGGCTAAAACGAAGGTTCGCTGCGGCGTCGCGGGCGTGGGTTCGCTCGGGCAGCATCACGCGCGCATTTACGCCGCGCTGCCGGGGGCGGAGCTCGCGGGCATCTATGAGACGAGCGACGCCCGCGCCGCGGAGATTTGTGCGAAGCATAACTGCCGCCGCTTCGCCACGCTCGAGGAGCTGGGGGCGGATTGCGATGCGGTGTCCGTCGTGGTGCCGACGGACAAGCACGAGCAGGTCGCGCTGCCGCTGCTCGCCAAGGGCTGCCACCTGCTGATCGAGAAACCGCTGTGTGCGTCGTTGGACGAGGCGGAGCGCGTGCTGGCGGCGGCGCAGGCAAAGGGCTGCCTCGTGCAGGTCGGGCACATCGAGCACTTCAACCCGGTGATGAGTTTCCTCGAAAAGGAGATCGACGAACCGCGCTACCTCACGGCCGAGCGACTCGCGCCCTACCAGCCGCGCGGCACGGAGGTCGGCGTCGTGCTCGATCTGATGATTCATGACATCGGCATCGTGCTCGCGCTCGTGAAATCGCCGATCGTGAAGATCGATTCCGTGGGCGTGACCGTGCTCTCGAAGAGCGAGGACATCGCGAATGCGCGCATCCAGTTTGCCAACGGCTGCGTGGCCAACCTGAGCGCGAGCCGCATGAGCACGAAGAAGCAGCGTGAGATCCGCATCTTCCAGGGCGACGCCTACCTGTCGCTCGATTTCATGAACCAGAAAGGCCACCTCGTGAAGAAGAGCGACATCGTGGCCTACGGGTTGAAAATTAAGATCGGCCTCGTGAAGGCGGGCGATCTGTCGGCGATTCCGGTGAAGGACATTCCGATCGAGAAGGGCGAGCCGCTGGCGCTGGAGCTGGCGAGCTTCGTCGAGAGCGTGGGGCAGCGGAAACAGCCAAAAGTCGGCGCGGCGCTGGGCAAAAGCGCCCTCGAAGTGGCGATCGCGATCACGGAGCAGATTCGCGCGGCGGCGAAGTGAGCGATGGCCACAAAAGGCACAGAAGGCGCAAAAGCTGGAGCACGCAGCCGCCCCAACGGGGTGGAGTTCGATCGCCCGGGGTCGCGCCCCGGGTTTCGGAGTTTTGGTTTTGTCCGCGCCCTGAAGCGACGCGCTGACGTCGGAGTTATCGCGCCCCGTCAGGGCTTGTTTTCGTTCGAGCGAGAATCCAGGGCGTTGCGCTGGGCTACCGAATGTTGCCCCGTTGGGGTGCGAGGCGGATCATGAGTGTGGCAGCCTCCAGGTTTCGCCTGCCGCCACCTTCGGATGGGCGCGCGGATTTGCTCGTCGTGGCGGGGGAGCATTCGGGGGACGAGCATGCGGCGCGGATGGTGCGGGAGCTGCGCGCGAAGCAGCCGGGGCTCGTGGTCGCGGCGCTGGGCGGGCCGAAGCTCGCCGCGGCGGGCGCGCAGTTGCTGCATGACATGACGGCGTCGTCGGTGGTCGGGCTCGTGGAGGTGCTGAAGAACTACTCGTTTTTTCGCGCGCTGTTCGAGGAGACGCTGCGCTGGCTGGGCGAGCACCGGCCGCGGGCGGTGTGTTTCGTGGATTACCCGGGGCTCAATCTCCGGCTCGCGGCGGCGTTGCGCGAGCGCGGGCTGTCGGTGAAGGGCGGGGGAGCGATCAAGACGCTCTACTACATCTCGCCGCAGATCTGGGCGTGGAAGGCGGGGCGGCGTTTCGCGATGGCACGCGACCTCGATGCGATGGCGGTGATTTTCCCGTTCGAGGTGAAGTGCTACGCGGACACGCCGCTGCCGGTGGAGTTTGTGGGGCATCCGTTCGTGGCGCCGGATTACGCCGCGCCGGTGCGCTACGATCCGGCGGGGCCGGTGCTGCTGCTGCCGGGGAGCCGCGTGCAGGCGGTGCGGCGGATTTTTCCGGCGCTGCTGGCGGGGTTTGCGGAGTTCGCGCGCGGCAGTGCGACGGAGCGGTGGGCGACGGTGCTGTTTCCGAGCGACGAGATTTTCGCCGTGCTGCAGGCCGCGAAACCGCCGCCCAATGTCCGCCTGCAACCCACCGGCGTGCCCGTCGCCGCGTCTGCCGTGCTCACGTCGAGCGGCACGATGTCGATGCACTGCGCGCTCGCGGGCATCCCCGGTGCGGTGGCGTATCGGGCGAATCCGCTTACGTATCTCCTCGGCAGGCTGCTCGTGCAGGTGGAGCACCTCGGCATCGCCAATCTGTTGCTGGGCGAGCCGATGTATCCCGAATACATCCAGGGCGCGGCGACGGCGGCGGCGCTGGCGGCGGAACTGCGGGCCTGCACGGGCGACGGAGCGAGGCGGGAGCGGACGGCGATGCTCGCCACGAAATTGAGCGCGCTGCTCGCGCAGCCGGCGCAGTCGACGAATCCGGGGCAGGCCGGCGGCACGGCGGCGGACTGGGTCGCCCGGTGGCTCTGAGCGGGCGTCGAAGGAATCGCCGCGCGGCGTGGCGGGAGCCGCGAGGCTTTCGCCGCACCGAGCGAAACGGTCACGCGTTCCGTTCCGATTTGATATGACGGTGAGGTTTTTTCGATGCGCGGAGCGCATCGCAGTTTCCTGCAATGTGCCGCACCGCGGGGGTGGGCCGGGCGCTCCGCGCCCGGCCAGCGCACTTCGAATGCTGCGCGCCTATGGCCGCCCGCGGAGCGGCCGGCCCACCTTTCGCCTCGCTGCAAGAAACTGAGATGCGCCCCGATGCGCGCTGAGCGACAAATCAGCATTGGCGAGGGCGGCGGATTCAGCTTTCGTGCTGCCCCGATGGCCCGCAACCACCCGATCCCGCCAACGCGTCCACGGCGCAGCCGGTTTCTCCCGCTGCTGGTGCTGCTGGGGGGCGTGGCGATCGCGGTGGCGGGCTGGCTGCTGGTGCGGCTGGAACTGCAGGCGCAGAATTCGGCCCGGTTTGAGCGTTTGAAGGAGCGGGTGCTGGTGGCGGTCAAGGCGCGGTTTCTCGCGGCGGAGCAGGCCCTGCACGCCGCGCGGCCCATCGTCGAGAGCGAGGCGGACCTCTCCCACGCCCAGTGGGCGGCGTTCGTGAATTCACTGGCCCGGTTTTTTGACCGGGGCGTGATCGGCCTGGGCTACGTGGAGCGCGTGGCGCGCGACCGGCTCGGGGAACTGGAGGCGCGGATGCGGGCCGACGGCGTGGCCGGTTTCGCGGCCGAGCGGCGGGGCGAGAATCCGTTTCTCTATATCGTGACCCACATCGAGCCGCGCGCCCGGAACGCGGGGGTGCTCGGCCTTGACGTGGGCTCGGGCAACACGCGGCGCGTGGCGGCGGAGGTGGCGATGCGGACCGGCCAGCCCGTGATCTCGCGGCGGATCAACGTCGTCGAGGGGACCGCGACCGCGCCCGGCTGCCTGTTGTTTCTGCCGGTCTACGGGGCGGGGCTCCCGGCGGGCTCGCCGGACGAGCGGGCGCGGGCGTTGCGCGGCTGGGTCTACGCCTCGCTGCGGCCGGATCATCTGTTGCGGTCGGTGGCGGATGTGACCGATGGGCAGGTGGAATTCGAGGCGTTCGACGGGGACGACGCCCGGGCGGAGACGGTGCTGTTCGACCACGACGGCCGGCTCGCGCTGGGCGATGCGGATTGGGCCGGACTGGTCGCGCGAGGCGGCGCGAGTTTCACGGCCTCGCTGACGGTGCCGGTCTACGGCCGCAACTGGCTGCTCCGGATGCGGACGAACCGGGAGTTCGATGTGCGGGGCAACCGGTGGCTCGAATGGGTGCTGCTGGGCGGCGGCCTGTGCGTCTCGGTCCTGAGTTCCCTGCTGACGTGGGCGCTGGTCGGGGCGCGCGCGCGTGCGCTCGCGCTGGCGGATCGCATCTCCGCCTCCTCGCGCCGGCTGGCGCTGGTGGCGAGCCGGACGGCGAGTTCGGTGATCGTGACCGACACGGACTGGCGGATCGAATGGGTGAACGAGAGTTTCACGCGCCTGTTCGGCTTCACGTTTGACGAGGTGCGGGGGCGGCGCCCGAGCGAAATCCTCCATGGCGCGGAAACCGATCCGGCGGCCGTGGCGACGATCGCGGCGATCAAGGCCGACTGCGATACGGGCCGGCCGTTCAAGGGTGAACTCCTGAACTACAGCAAAGACCGGCGGCCGATCTGGGTGGAAATCGACATCCAGCCGCTGCGGGACGAGCAGGGGGTGGTCACCGGCTTCGTGGCGCTGCAACTCGACATCACGGACCGCAAACGCATCGCCCGCGAACTCGCGGAGAAGGAGGCGCTGTTTCGGAGCATCTTCGAGCGCGCGCCCGTCGGGATTTCGTGGATGCGGGGGCGCGACGCGGCCACGCGCATCGTCAACTCGGCGCACGAGCGCATCACGGGGGTGCCGGTCGCCCGCTCCCGCGACACGGAGAGCTATTTCGCCGTCACGCACGCCGACGATCGCGCCAAGCAACGGCTGCTGCTCGACCAGCTCTACCGCGGCGAAATCGGCGAGTTCTCACTCGAGAAACGCTACCTGCATCCGGGCGGGAAGGTGGTGTGGGCGGTGATGAACACCACCCTGCTGGCCGATGCGGGCGGCCAGCCGCTGGAGATCACCACGCTGGTCGATGTTTCCGAGCTCAAGCAGGCCGAGGAGGAGACCGCCCGCAAGGAGCGGCAGTTCCGGTTCATCTTCGAGGCGATGCCGATCGGCATCTCGTGGCGGCACGAGTCCGGGGGCGGAGTCATCGAGCGGCACATCAACCAGGCGCACCTGACGATCTGCGGACTGACGCGGGCCGACGTGGAGAAGCCGGGTGTGTTTGCGAACATCAGCCATCCGGACGAACTGGAGCACCAGCGCCGGCTTTACGCGCGGCTGGAGGCCGGCGAGATCCAGGCGTTCTCGCACGAGAAACGCTACCTGCGGCGGGACGGTGCCGTGGTGTGGGCGGTCCGCTCGGTGCGCCGCGAGCCGCTGCCGGATGGCAGTTTCCAGGAAATCTCGGCCGTGGTCGACATCACGGACCAGAAGCGGCAGGCCGAGGAACTCCGGCTGGCGAAGGAGGCGGCGGAGGCGGCGAACGTCGCGAAGAGCCACTTCCTCGCGATGATGAGCCATGAAATCCGCACACCGATGAACGGCGTGATCGGCATGACGTCGCTGCTGCTCGACTCGAAGCTCACCGCCGAACAGCGCGACTACGTCGAGACGATCCGCACGAGCGGCGACGCGCTGCTCACGATCATCAACGACATCCTGGATTTCTCCAAGATCGAGTCCGGCCGGCTGGAGCTGGAGCAGACGGAATTCTCGGTGCGCGAATGCCTCGAAGGCGCGCTGGACCTGCTGGCGCCGCGCGCGGCGGAGAAGGGGCTCGACCTGCTCTACGACGTCGCGGACGGAGTGCCGGGCAATGTGCGCGGCGATCCCACGCGTCTGCGCCAGGTGGTCGTGAATCTGCTGGGCAACGCGGTGAAATTCACCGCCCACGGCGAGGTGGTGTTGAGCGTGGCGGCCCGGATGCCGGCCGACGGCAAGGTGGAACTACGCTGCACCATCCGGGACACCGGCATCGGGATTTCCGAAGAGGGACAGCGGCGGCTGTTCCAATCCTTCTCGCAGGTCGACGCGTCCACGACCCGCAAGTTTGGCGGCACGGGCCTGGGCCTGGCGATCAGCCGGCGGCTGGCCGAGTTGATGGGCGGCCGCATGTGGGTCGAGAGCGAGGAGGGCAAGGGCTCGGCGTTTTCCTTCACGATTGTGGCGGAGGCCTGCGCGTCGAAGCCCCGGCCGTGGCTGACCGCGAGCGTGGCGAATCTCAAGGGGCGGCGGTTGCTGGTCGTGGACGACAATGCGACGAACCGCCGGATCCTCGGCGAGGTGGCGGCCGGGTGGGGGATGGAGGCCGTGCTGTGCGAATCGGGGGCGGAAGCGCTCCGGCGGCTGCGGGCGGGCGAGTTGTTTGATGTCGCGGTGCTCGACATGCACATGCCGGGGATGGACGGCTGCGAACTCGCGCAGGAAATCCGCCGGTTGCGCGATCCGGCGGGTCTGCCGCTGGTGCTGTTGTCGTCGCTCGGCAAGACGGTCGGGTTCCCCGGGGCGGAGTGGTTTGCCGCCCGGCTGACCAAGCCGGCGAAGCCGGCGCAGCTGTTCGAGGCGCTGGCGTCGCTGTTCAAGGCGGAGGTCGCGCCCGAGCGGCCGGTGTCGACGCAGCCGTTTGTGGCGGCGGCGGCCGCGGCGGCCACGCGGGTCGAACATCTCCTGCTGGCCGAAGACAACGCGGTGAATCAAAAGGTCGCGTTGTTGATGCTCGGCCGGTTGGGCTACCGTGCCGATGTCGCGGGCGACGGCAACGAGGTGCTCGATGCGGTGAAACGCCAGCGCTACGACATCATTCTGATGGATGTCCAGATGCCCGAGATGGATGGAGTCGAGGCGGCGCGACGCCTCCGGGCGATGGAGGGCGCTCCGGGCCGCCGGCCCTGGATCATCGCGCTCACGGCCAACGCCATGCAGGGTGATCGCGAAGCGTGCCTGGCGGCGGGCATGGACGACTACATCAGCAAGCCGATCAAGACCGACGAACTGGCCGCGGCGCTCGAACGCGCCTCCGCGGCGGTGCTCAAGCGGTAGGGCGGCGACCCGGAAGAAACGCGACGTGACGCAGCCTGGTGGCGGCGGGTGTCAGCGCGTGGACCGTTCGCCAGCACCCGCTCGCTGGCGCTCGCGGTCACCGGTCACGAAACCTCCGGGTGGCGGCACAAGAGCAGTTTCAAAAAGTCCGTCGCGGGCTGTGCCGGTCGGGATTTTTCCCCGACACGTCGGGCGTGAAGCCCGGCCCGCGTGCCGATCACGGCTGCACTTCAACTTATACCAACGTCACCTTGCTTTTGGACTGCAGGCCCGGCCGGTGCCCGGGCTGCCCGCCCAGCGGCGGGCCTACAACGGAAAATCTGAAAGCTACGGAACGTTGGGATTACTGAGTCTCGCGAAATAGGGTGACAAAGAGTTCGGTGGTTCGGGGAGCGCACCCGTCTCGGGTGCTGGTGCCGGCGTCTCGCCGACACCTCCGAAATCCTCGGCGAGACGCCGAGGACGGCCCGCGGGACGCGGG
>JACRKC010000083.1 GCA_016235555.1 Verrucomicrobiota bacterium | reverse complement strand
GTGGCGAATGGGATCACGGGTCAGGAGACCCGTGCCACGAAGCGAGCGATGTGGGGTGCCGACCATGGCGTGTTCACTTTTTCGCCGCGGCCGCGGCCCGGGGGTTGGGCAGGTTCGGCAGCGCGTTGCCCGGCACGATCAACGGTCCCGCGAGAAAAACCTGCGGCGCCTGCGGATCGACCGTGACGAAGACCGCGTGGATGTCGTTCGCGCCGAACGTTTCGAGCCGCGTGACGTTCGCCAGTTTCTCACCGCCGGCTTTCAGCCGCACACCGATCTCGAGGCGGTAGCGATGTTCGTCGGCATGCACGAGCAGCACGGGTTTGGCGAACACCCGCGCCTCGCTCTCGACGGTGGCGAGAAACTGCGTGAAGCCCGACTCCCGGCCCTTCTTGAGCGCCGCGTCGAGGTGGTTGAGCGGCTCGGCTTGGAAAAAGAGCGCGACGGCGGGCGCGTTCGTCGCGCGTGCCTCCGCAAACGTTGCGCGCACCCACGCCGCGTTGGCCGCATCGCGCTCGCGAAATTCCTCCACCGCGCCCGGGATCTCCGGCTGGTGGTTGTTGTTGCTGCCCACGACATGCACCGTGGCAAACACCACGCCGCCGCGGGTCCAACGGGCGTTCTCCACGAATTTTTCGAAGCCTTTCTCGCGGCGCTGCGTGACGAGTGGCATCGGCGCGCGGCCGAGGCTGCGCTCCTCGGCGAAATAAAGCCGGCGCACCTTGGCCAGCCACACGAGCGGATCCTGCGCGCCGTTGTTCACGCGGTTCACGTCGGTCCATTCGTTGTCGCCGGGAGTGTAGATCACCGGCCCTTCGATGGAATCGAACCACGTCTTCACCTGCTGGTAAAACGCGTCGGTCGGCGGCTCACTGCCGCTCTTCGTGTCGCCACAGTGCACGGTGAAGGACGGCCGCTGCCGGCTGATCTCCGCGAGCAGTCGCTCATAGGCGGCGTAGTTCTGCGCACCGTAGGGCATGCAGCCCATCGCGATGAAGCTGAACCGCTCGGCCAGTGGCTCGGCGCCGCGCGCGACCAGCAGGCTAAAAACCAAGAACAACGCGGGGCGAATGAAGCGAAGCATGGCCCCGCCAGCATGGAGGCCGCGCCTCTGTTCAGGCAATCTCCAACCCCACCGGGCAGTGGTCGCTGCCCATCACGTGCGGTTCGATCCACGCGCGCTTGAGGTGCGGGGCCAGCGCCGCCGAGGCCATGCAATAGTCGATGCGCCACCCGATGTTCCGCTCGCGCGCGCCGGCGCGGTAGGTCCACCACGAGTAGTGGTGGGGGCCTTTCTCAAAGTGCCGGAAAGTGTCGATGAAGCCCGCGGCGACGTAGTCGCGGAAACCGGTGCGCTCTTCATCGGAGAAACCGGGATTGCCGACGTTTTCCTTCGGGCGCGCCAGGTCGATTTCCTCGTGGGCGACGTTCAAGTCGCCGCAGAAGACGACGGGTTTTTTCTTCTCCAGCTTCTTCGCGTAGGCGAGCAGCGCGCGGTCCCACGCCTGGCGGAAATCCAGCCGCGCGAGTTCCGGTTGGGCGTTGGGCACATAGACGCCCACGACATAGCAGTCGGCAAATTCCGCGGTGACGGCCCGGCCCTCCGCGTCGTGCTCCGGCGAACCGATGCCGAGTTTGACGGAGAGCGGCTTCGTCTTCGCGAAGAGCGCCGTGCCGCTGTAGCCCTTTTTCTGCGCGGCATTCCAGACCAGCTCGTAGCCCTTCGGCCAGACCACGCCCTGCACGTCGCCCGGCACGGCCTTGACTTCCTGCAGGCAGATGACGTCAGCCCGCGAGCCGTTCATCCAGTCGAGCAAGCCCTTGCCGAGTGCCGCGCGCACGCCGTTGACGTTCCAGGAGAGAATTTTCACGCGCGCGACTCCACGCCGCTGGCGAACGGGGCGCAACCCGTTTTACGCCAGGGGAGTCGTGGCTGAGGCGTCCCGCCTCAATTTGCCCTTTCAATCAACGAGGCGGGACGCCTCGTCCACGACGGTCTCGCGTGACGCAGCCTGCCGTTGCGCTGTCTCTTGCGTCGCTCAACACTCGGCGGTCTATTCTTTCCCCACCGTGGCTGCCTTCCAACACCTTCCTCTCGGTCAGCGCATTCCCGCCAGTCCGCACGCCGTCTCGTGCAGCCTGCCGACGATGCGCGACGTGTGCGGCTACGAGGAAAAAGACCCGGCGGTCGTGCAGCACCTCACGTCGGGCTACCCGCGTTTCGTGGTGCATCCGTTCGCGAAGAAACTCGCGGCGCACTTCGTCTCGACCACGCCCGGACTCACGGGCCGCATGCTCTGGCTCGTCACCTCGGCGCGCATGGCGTCGATGCTGGCGACGCATCTGGGTGGCACGGATCTCCCGACCCGTGATCCCGGCGCTCGCACCCACGGGTCGGGAGACCCGTGCCACGCCGAGTCTGCGCAACTTTTCGCGCGCGACGGTCTGCACGGGGTCTCGCATCCCGAGTCGGCCGACACGTTCGCGCGCGCAAAAGTGTTTCTCCAAAACATCGGCGGCTTCGTCTCCTCGCGCGAAGCCGAGGATGGCCTCGTGCGCGCCGGCCTGCTCGACCACGAGTTTGACGAGGATTTTTTTCGCGGCGATGCCGCCGCCGAAACCCGCCGCGTGCTCCGCCGCGCGCTGCCTGGCACGACCGACGCCGATGTGTTGCTGGCGCCGTGCGGCATGAACGCGATCTGGGCGGCCTTCCGCGCCGCCGCGGAACTCCAGGCTGCGCGCGGCCGCACCGTCTGGCTCCAGCTCGGCTGGCTCTACCTCGACACGATCGCGATCCTGAAAAAATTCACCGCCACGCCCGGCGACTACGTCTACATCCGCGATGTGCTCGATCTCACCGGCATCGAGCGCATCTTCGCGAAACATGGCCCGCGCATCGCCGGCATCATCGCCGAGCTGCCAACCAACCCGCTCATCCAGACGCCCGACCTCCCCGCGCTCGCGGCGCTCTGCCGCCGGCACGGCGCCAAGCTCTTCGTCGATCCATCGGTGGTCTCCACCTTCAACGTCGAGGTGCTGCCGCATTGCGATGTCGTCGTCTCGAGCCTGACCAAATACACCGCCAGCGAGGGCGACCTCACCGCTGGCCTCGCCGCGATCAATCCCTCCCGGCCCGACGCCGCCGAACTCCGCCGCCGCATCGCCGCCGAACTCGAACCCGTCTACCCGCGCGACTTGGCCCGCCTCGCGTGGCAGATCGGCCGCACCGAGTCCGTGCTCGCCCGCATTCATGCCAACACCGCGCGCGTGGTCGCGTTCCTGGAATCGCATCCCGCGGTGAGCGAGGTCTGCTGGGCGCTCGCCCCGGCGTCGCGCGACCACTACCTGCGCCTCGCCCGCGGCGCCGACGCCACGGGCGGGATGATCACGTTCACGTTGAAAAAAATCGGCGGCCTCCCGCAGTTCTACGACCGCCTGCGCCTCCCGAAAGGCCCGAGCTTCGGCATGACGACGACGCTGATCTGCCCGTTCATGTATCTCGCGCACTACGATCTCGTGACAACGCCCGCCGGCCTCGCCGAGCTCGCCGCGAGCAAACTCGACCCCGACCTCCTCCGCCTCTGCGTCGGCACCGAGCCGGCCGAGGAGATCATCGGGGCGCTCGCCGAGGCGCTGGGGTAAGCCAAATGAAGATTCCCGGGGCCAGCCCCGAGGCATCAGAGCAATTCCACCATGCAACCTTCGACCACGCATCGTAGCGGCGAGCGCCAGCGAGCCGACGCGCTTCGACTCGCTGGCGCTCGTCGCTACCCAACCAAGGCGAGGCATGCTTCGCGGTCTCGGACCCAACGAGAATGAAACAGGAAGATCGGGAAGAAGGCAGAACCGGCTTTTCTTCCCGCCCTTCCCGGTCTTCCTGCTCCAAATTCCGTGACTGAAAAATCCTGCACCCTCGCCATCAAAGCCATCCCCAACGCCCCGCGCAGCGAGGTCGTCGGCTGGCTCGGCGATGCGCTGAAAATCAAAATCCACGCCCCGCCCGTCGAGGGCCGCGCCAATGACGCGCTCTGCGAGTTTCTCGCGGACGAACTCGATCTCCCGCGCCGCGCCGTGACGGTCCTCCGCGGCGACACCTCGCGCCAGAAAGTGGTCCGCATCGACGGTGTCACCTTGGGCGAGCTGCGCACCCGCCTGGGCCTGTGAGGCGTGCACCCCGCGTTGCCCTCAGCCGGCCGGCAACGGCCCACCCCGCCCCGTGAAACGTGATGCCAGGGCCGGCTTTTCGTGGGAGGCGATGAAACGGTGGTCCGTGGCCTGGGCTGGCGCCGGCCTCGCCGCCGTGATCTGGCTGGCCTATGCCGGGAGTTTCTCCGGGCCGCTGGTGCTGGACGACACGGTCACCATCGGCGCCAATCCCTCGCTCCACCGGCTCTGGCCGTTGGGTCCGGTGCTGGCGCCGCCGCCGGAAATCCCTTCCAGCGGGCGGCCGCTGTTGAACCTCACTTTTGCCCTCAACTATGCCGTGGGCGGCACCACGGTGCGCGGCTATCACGTCGTAAACTTCCTGATTCACCTCGCGGCGGCCGTGGCGCTGTTCGGCGTGGTGCGCCGGACACTCGCTCGGCCGGCGCTGGCCGCGCGGTTCGGCGCCCGCGCGACCCCGCTGGCGTTCACGGTGGCGCTGCTGTGGGCGCTGCATCCCGTGCAGACGGGCGCGGTCACCTATCTTTCGCAGCGGGCGGAGGTGCTCATGGGGTTGTGCTATCTGCTCGCGCTTTACGGTTTCATCCGCGGCGTGGATGAGCCCGGGCGGCGGCGTTGGCTGCCGCTGTCGGTCGTCGCCTGTGCCCTGGGCATGGCCGTGAAGGAGGTGATGGTCACGGCGCCGCTGGTCATATTGGTCTATGATCGCGTTTTCGCCGCCGGGACTCTGGCCGGCGCCTGGCGCCGCCGCCGTGGCTACTATCTCGCGCTGGCCGGCACGTGGCTGCTGCTGGCGGGGCTGATGCTGGCGTCGCCGGTCACGACCCGGGGGATCGGCGGCGGCGGGTTCACGGGGTGGTCGTATGCCCTGACGCAAAGCGTCGTCGTGCTGCGCTACGTCGGGCTCGGCCTCTGGCCGCATCCGCTGGTGTTCGACTATGGCCCGGATTTTCCGGTGCCCGGCGGAATGTTCGCCGGGGGATGCCTGCTGCTCCTTGCCCTGATCGCCGCGGCGACGGCGATCGCATGGCGGCGCCGGTCCGGATGGAGTTTCTTGGGCGGCTGGTTCTTCGGGATTCTCCTGCCCACCTCGAGCATCGTGCCGATTGCCGCGCAACCGATGGCGGAAAGCCGGCTCTACCTGCCCCTCGCCGCGGTGGTGGCGGCCGGGGTGCTGGTGCTGGACACCGTTTGCGGCCGGCGCGCACCGCTCGTGTTGCTGGCGATCGGTTTGGGCGGGCTGACCGGGCGGCGCAACGCCGACTACCAGGACGCGGCCACCCTCTGGGCCGACACGCTCGCCAAGCGTCCGGACAACTCGCGGGCGCACAATTTCTACGGCATGTCCCTGCCGCCGACGCCCGCGACGCTGCCGGCGGCCATCCACCACTATGAAGAGGCGGTGCGCCTCCGGCCCGGTTTTGCGGAGGCGCACAACAACCTCGCGCTCGCCCTGCTCAATCTGCCGGACCGCCACGCCGACGCGCTGGCCCACTTCGCCGCCGCCCTGCGCGCGAAGCCCGGCTACGCGGAAGTGCACCTCAATCTCGGCAGCCTCCTGGCCGCGCTGCCGGGCCGGCTCGATGAAGCGATCGCCCATTACGAACAGGCCCTGCGGCTGCGGCCCGGCCTGGTGGAGGCGCACAACAACCTCGCGAATGCGCTCGCATCGCGGCCTGACCGCCTGCCGGAGGCCTGGGCCCACTTCGAGGCGGCGTTGCGGTTGCGGCCGGATTCCCACCAGGTGCACAACAATTTCGGGCAGGCCCTCCGGCGCGCCCCCGGCCGCGGGCCGGACGCCGTCGCACACTTCGAGGCCGCGGTCCGGCTCAAACCCGACTACGCGCTCGGACACCTCAACTTGGGCCTCGCGCTGGCCGACCTGCCGGGCCGGCGCCCCGATGCGATCACCCATCTCCAGACCGCCCTGCGGCTGCGGCCGGAGTTCGGCATCGCGCGCGATGCGCTGGCCGGCCTCCAGGCGGCACCCCCTTGAGGGGATCGCGTGCTGAGGCGCACCCTCAGCCGGAACGTTGCAGTTGAGGTGGAGCGCGTTGACCTCAACGCGCTGGTTCGGAGGCGTGCGAAAATCATGAAAAGCGCGTTGGGGTCAACGCGCTCCACCTCGATGCCGTCGTTTCGACAGCGATAGCATTTTCAACTGCACGATTCCGGCTCAGGTCGACCGCGTCAGTCGCGTGAAGCGCACCGTCAGGAACACCGCCGCAAACGCCAGTCCGCTCGCGATGCCCACCCACACCCCCGGCGCGCCCCAGGGTCCGCGCACACCGAGCGCGTAGCCCAGCGGGAGCGCCAGCACCCAGTAGGCGACAAACGTGATCACCGCCGGCACGCGCACATCCATGATCGCACGCAGCGCCGCCGCCGCGATCACCTGCACGCCGTCGACCATCTGAAACAGGGCCGCGACCAGAAACAGCTGGGCCGCGAGCGCGATCACGACGGCGTCTTTCACGAACCATCCGGCGATAATCCTGCCGCCGACCGCAAACGCCCCGGCAAAACCGCCCATGATGACGAGTCCGAGCAGCAGCGAACCGGAGGCGATCGGCCGCCGCGCGTCGAGTTCACCCGCGCCCACGGCCCGGCTCACGCGCATGCCCGTCGCCATCGACAGCCCGAGCGGAAACATGAACGCCAGCGACGCGCAACTGATCGTGATCTGATGCGCCGCGAGCGGCACGGACCCGAGCCACCCGATCATCACACTCGAAAACGCAAACGCCGACGCCTCGAACAGCAGCATCCCCGCCGCCGGCAGCCCCACGTGCAGCATCTCCGAGAAACGCGCCCGCGACCAGCCGCCGAGCCACCGCCGCGGCCACGCCGCGCGCACCGCCGGATCGCGCCGCAGCCACCAGAAAATCACGGCCGCCCCGAGCGCCCGCGAGACGAGCGTCGAAATCCCCGCGCCCGTGAGCCCGAGCGCCGGCGCCCCGAGGTGGCCGTAAATGAACACCCAGTTGAGCGCCGCGTTCAGCGCGATGCCCAGCAGCATGATCACCATCGGCACCCACGGATGCCCCATCGCCTCCGCAAACTGCCGCAGCACGAGATAGACGAACACCGAAGTGATCGACGCCGCCATCAGCAGGAAAAACGGCGTCACGATCGCGAGCACTTCCGCCGGCTGGCCGAAGCGCCCCAGTTGCGTGCTGAGGCCGGCCATGATGAGCGTTTCGAGCAGCCCGAAGCAAAACGCCAGCGCCATCCCGTGACGCAGATACTCCGCGCACTCCTCCGGCCGTCCCGCCCCGCGCGCCCGCGACACGAAGATCGACACCGGGAGCATCAACCCGATGCCGACCACGTAGAACACGCCAAAGACGTTTCCGCCGAACGCCGACGCCGCCAGCGGCACCGTGCCCGCGTGCCCGATCATCACGCTGTCGGTCACGCCCATGAGCATCTGGCTCACCTGCCCGACGATGATCGGCGCGGCGAGCGACAGGGTGGGGCGGATTTCGGCGAGCGGGCGCGACATGCGGAAGGATCATCGTGGAGCGCGCGCGCGGGGCGCAGCAAGATCGCACACGTGCTGTCGGGAGCACACCGCCCGGCACCGGC
The DNA here is from genome assembly GCA_016235555.1 of Verrucomicrobiota bacterium. Classification (GTDB taxonomy): domain Bacteria; phylum Verrucomicrobiota; class Verrucomicrobiia; order Opitutales; family Opitutaceae; genus JACRKC01. The sequence goes on along the minus strand of JACRKC010000083.1, from coordinate 258,404 downwards.
GACGTGCCGGCTGTTTCGGCCCGCGTAGCCACAAGAAAGATCCGTGACAGTGCAGAACCGGGTAGCTGCTATAAGCGTGAGCGAGTGGTTTTCGAGCGAACCACAGCTACAAGTCACGAAGCCTCCGTGTCGCCACACAGATCACGAGGCGGGACACTCCGTCCACGACGCCGCCACAAAATTGCCGTGCTGTTTTCCGCCTTGGCCGCCAACCTCCGGCTCCATGCTCCGCCGCGCCTTCCTCCTCGTGCTGGTGCTTGCGCCGCTTGGGCGCGCCCAGGTCGAGACGCCCTATCGCACGCCCTCGGCCCCGCTGGCCGCACTCGTCAACGCCCCGCTCACCCCGTTCGTCGTGCTCAATCCCGACCGGTCGCGGCTGCTCCTGCTCGAGCGCGCCGAATCGCCCGGCCTCGCCGAGCTCGCGCAGCCCGAGCTGCGGCTGGCCGGCCTGCGCATCGATCCCGCGATCAACAGCGCCAGCCGCGCCGCGGCCTACACCGGCCTCGTCCTGCAGTCCGTGGCCGACGGCACGGAGCAGCGCATCACCGGGCTGCCGGCTGACGCGCGCGTGCCGCACTACCAGTGGTCGCGCAACGGAAAGTTTCTGGCGTTCACGGTGGCCCGGCCCAAGGGGCTCGAACTGTGGGTCGCCGAGGTCGCGACCGCGCGCGCCCGGGCGCTCACGCCGCCGGTGCTCAACGGCGTGTTTGGCGAGCCGCTCGCGTGGCTCGATGACGAGACGCTCATCGTGCGCCGGGTGCCTGCGCAACGCACGCCGCCCCCCGCCGAGCCGCCCGTGCCGGCCGGGCCCGTGGTGCAGGAGAACCTCGGCCGCCGGGCCGCCGCGCGCACGTATCAGGACTTGCTGGCCAACGCGCGCGACGAGGCGCTTTTCGAGTATCACGGCGCCACGGAACTCGTGCTCATCGCCGCGGCGAGCGGGACGGTCACGCCCCTCGGCGTCACGGGCCTCATCACCGTGGCCACCCCGTCGCCGGATGGCCGCCACATCCTCGTCGAGTCGCTGCACCGGCCGTTTTCCTACCTCGTGCCGTCGTCGCGTTTCCCGACGGTGATCGACGTGATCGCGCTCGATGGGCGGCGCGAGCACCGCCTCGCCGATCTGCCGCTCAACGAAGGCGGTGCGATCGGGGCCGTGCGGCCGGGGCCGCGCAACGTCACCTGGCGCGGCGACACGCCCGCGACCCTGAGCTGGGTGCAGGCGCTCGATCGCGGCGAGACCACGGACGACAAGAAGGCCGCGCGCGACGCGTGGTTCACGCACGCCGCGCCGTTCGCCGGCGCCCCCGTCGAACAGCAGAAATTCGAATTTCGCGCGGGCACCGTGACGTGGGGGGACGACACGCTCGCGCTCGTGACCGAGACGTGGACGCGCACGCGCATCACCCGCACATGGCGCGTCGCGCCCGGCCGGCCCGGCGGGCCGCGCGAGCTGTTGAGCGAACGTTCGACGCAGGAGCGCTTCAAGCACCCGGGCGAGCCGGTGCGGGGGCGCAACCAGTTCGGCCGGCTCGTGATCCAGCGCAGCGCCGACGGCGGCAAAATCTTCCTCGCCGGCGCCGGCGCCACGCCCGAGGGCGACCGGCCGTTCCTCGACGAGTTCGATCTCGGCTCGAAGCAGACGCGCCGGCTCTGGCGCTCGGCGCCGCCGGTTTACGAGGAGTTCATCGCGTTCACCGACGCCTCGCTCACCCGCGCGCTCATGCGGCGCGAGTCGGCGCAGGAGCCGGACAATTATTGCGTGCGGGATCTCACGCGGGCCGATGGCGCGCTCCGCCCGCTCACGCGCTTTCCCAATCCGTTTCCGCAGTTCGCCGGCGTGAAATCCGAAGTGCTCCGCTACAAACGCGCGGATGGCGTGGCGCTCTCCGGCACGCTCCACCTGCCGCCGGGCTGGACGCCCGCGCAGGGTCCGTTGCCGACGCTGCTCTGGGCGTATCCGCGCGAATACCTCAGCGCCGAGATGGCCGAGCAGGTCACGCCCACGGCGGAGAGGTTCACGCGCATCTCCGTCAGCGGTCCGCTGCCGTTTCTGCTCGATGGCTACGCGGTGCTCAACGATCCGACGATGCCGATCATCGCCAGGCCGGGCGGCAAGCCGAACGACACCTACATCGAGCAACTCGTCGCGAGCGCGCAGGCCGCGGTCGACGAGCTCGTGCGCCGCGGCGTGACCGATCCGAAGCGCGTGGCGGTGGGCGGGCACAGCTACGGGGCGTTCATGACGGCGAATCTCCTGGCCCACTCGCGGATTTTCCGCGCCGGCATCGCGCGCAGCGGCGCCTACAACCGCACGCTCACGCCCTTCGGCTTCCAATCGGAGGAGCGCACCTTCTGGCAGGCGCCGCAGGTTTACGCCGCGATGTCGCCGTTCAATTTCGCCGACAAGGTGAAGGATCCGCTCCTGCTCATCCACGGCGAGGCGGACAACAACGCCGGCACGTTTCCGATCCAGAGCGAGCGGTTCTATAACGCGCTCAAGGGCCACGGCGCGACGACGCGTTTCGTGCTGCTGCCGCACGAGTCGCACGGCTACCGGGCGAAGGAGAGCCTGCTGCACATGCTCTGGGAAATGGAGACGTGGCTCGATCTCTACGTGAAGGACTCGAAGTAGGGTCGGGGGCCGCGCGCAACGCGCCGTGTTTCCGCTCGCGCCGCCGCGCGCCCGTGCGCATTCTCCGCCGCCATGAAAGACCGCACCGTCTGGATCATGCTCGTGTTGCTGGCGCTGATCGCGGGCGGAATCTATTTTCTGCGCGGTCGTCCGAACCGCGCGCCAGCCGACCGGGCGTCCGGGGCACCGCGGGCCAATCCGTCGACCGCGCCGCTGCAGCCGGTGCCGGCGGCTCCGGCCGTGGCGCCTGCGGCGGATGGACCAACCGTGCGGGCCGGCCGCAACGGCGTGCCCGTGCCCGTCCAGGACGGCAAGACGATCGACATGTCGACGGGGCGTCCGGTCGTGCGCGACGACGAGCGCAGCCGGGCCGCGATCGAGAAGGCGAAAAAGGAGATGGCCGACGCGGCTGCCGACGTGACCTTCCAGCCGCAGCCGGCGCCGAAAAAGGCCGACCCGGCGCCGAAGCGGTAATGCTGTAGCGGCGGTCTATGACCGCCGTCGACCGCATCGGAACTTCGTTCGGCGGTCACAGACCGCCGCTACAACAAAACCTCCGCCTCAGCGCGTGAGTTTGGTCACCAGACCGATCAACGGCTGGACTTCCGCCACGGGCTGCACCCAGTCGCCGTAAAGCAGCTCGGGCATCGTGTAGCGCGTGTTGTGGAGCTGGAAGTTGGCCTTGTCGTTGCGCGAGAGGTGGCCGGCCTTGACGGTCGCGCCGGCGTAGAGGCCGACCGACTTCGTGTAAACCAGCACGGGGGTCTCGAGGATTTCCTTGTTCAACTTCTCCGCTTCGGCGGCCTTCGGGCCGGCCACGGCCTTGGCGTCGACGCCCACGTTGAAGCGGTGCTCAAACAACATGCGCGGCACTTTCGGGTCGGTGATGACGTAGATGGTCTCGATGGAGTTGGCACCGACCTGGAGGCCGAGGCTGGCTTCACCGGCGCCGACGAGCACCGGCAGGCTCCAGCGGCCGTCGGACTTTTTGACGAGGATCACGCCGTAGCCGTCCTTGATGCCGAACAGAAAGGCGCCCTTGAACTGGTTGACGATGATGATCGCCTGGGCCTTGCGCAGCACCTGCGCCGGGATCGCGTGCGGGCCGCTTTGGAAGCCCTCGAGGATGGCCTCGCAGGTCTCGACGCGATCGACGAGATCGGCGCGGGTCGTCTCGGCGCGGACCAAGGAGGCGCCGAACAGCGCGACGAGGGACAGGAGCAGGAGTCTCTTCATGGAAAGGGAAATTCGTTAGTTTGGCCCGCAATGTAGGCAGGGCGCGACCGACTTGGAAAGCGCGGAGTGAGCCCGGCGAAGCCGGACAAAGCCCAAAGGCCGAAGTTCCAAACGCCAAAAACCACGGTGCCGCCTGGCGTTTGGGATTGGCCTCGGCGTTTAGTCGAGGCCCCGTGCGGCCAGGTCGTCCTCGCCCCAGCCAAGGTAGTGGCCGAGTTCATGGAGATAGGTGGTCCGCACCTCGGCGCGGAAGATCTCGACGTCCTGCTCGGCAAAATCCCAGAGACTATCGAGATAGAGGAGGATCTGGGCCGGGGCCGGGTGATCGGTCGAGAGTTCGGTGCCGTGGGAGTTGCCGGTGAAGAGCCCCAGGATGTCCGGCTCAAACCCCTCCGCGAGCACCTCGGGCGCGGGTTTGCGCTCGTAGTGCACCGGCACCCGGCGGGCGAGGGCGCGGATATCGGGCGGGAGCTGGCGTTGGGCGGCTCCCACGGCGGCGGCTGCGATCGGGACAAGTTGCTCGGAGGTCATGGACGCAGCTCGGACGAGAGATCGAACTGCTCAAAGCGCCGGCCGAGGAAAAGGAGACCGGCCCACAGCTCACCGAGCAGGATGGTCAGGGCTCCCCCGGCGCCCAACCACACGCCCAGCGCCAGCGGCCCGCCCGCGAGCCGCACGACGAAGACCGCCCCCGCGACGGCCAGCGCGGCCGGGAGCAGGACGAGCAGCATCGTCAGCAACTGGGCGCCGAAGAAGATGAGTCGCTGGCCGAGGATGTCCACGCCACCGCCGCCGCGCTGGCGCGTCGCTTGGAACCAGGTGGGAAAAACCAGCGCCGCCGCGTTGGGCACGAGGAGTTGCAACGCCACGAGCGGCGGCGTGAGCAGCGCGGCGGCGGCGAGCAGCACCGCCCGCGTGCCCGGCGCGAAGAGTTCGCGGCCGAGCGAGGGCAGCTTGATGGCCGCCGGGTCGAACGTCACCGCCGCGGCGAGCAGCAGCAGCCAGATCACGCCGGTGAGGATCGTGACCGGCGTGAGCATCTCGCCGAGCACGATCTGCCAGCCGGCGAGCGGATAGGTTTTCAGGATGTCGGCGTTGGGCAGATCCTGCCGGATGTCCTGCCGGGCGAACTGCGGTCCGGCGACGATCACGTAGCCGATCAGCACGAGCGGCATCGCGGCGAGCGCCGCGAGCCCCTGCTGCCACGCCGGATGGCTGCGCGCCCACCAGCCCGCGGCCACGATCACGACCGCGCCGCCGGCCCAGACGCGCACGTTGAGCCACGACCACGTGGAAAGCAGGTTCTTCCAGAGGAAGGCCAGCTCCGGGCGGCCGGTGCCCGGGAGGAGAAATGGTCCGGGCCGGCCTTTGGCCGCCGGGTCGTGAAAGGCACCCCGGCCGGAGCGCACGGCCGCCACGCGCGCCGCGTGCTTCTCGGCGCGCTCGATCGACCCCTCCTCGAACGACACCACGCTGCGCACCACCCACACGTAGTGCACGCCGAGCACCAGCAAGGCCGGGCCGAGCGCGACCAGGAAAGCGCGCAGGTCCGCCGCGAAGAACGGGCCGAGCAGCCATTTCGCCGGCTGCACCACCCACCCAAGCGGCGCGGTGCCGAGCAGCGCGGTCGCCCACTCCGCGAGCACCCGTCCGCCCTCGCGCGTCCCGTCGAAGACGGGCGCCCGTTGTGTTTCCGGCAACCACGCCCACGTCGCGGCGAGCACCGCCGCGAGCAGGCCGAGGACGAGCGTGCGCCGCCGCCAGGTGCCGAGTCCGGCATCGGCCAGTCGCGTGAGCGTGAATCGCACGCCGGCCAGGTGGAGATTGAACGCGGTGAGGATCAGCCACCAGCCCAGCGCCCGGATGACGGGACTCCCCGACGCAAACGCCCACCGCGATGAAACCAGCGTCAGGAACAGCGCGCCGATCAAGCTGCGCAGTTGGGCGTCGACCAGCCGGAAATGCACCAGCGCCTGCCGCGTGACGGGGGCGGGAAACAGAAAAGCGATCTCCGCCTCCGAGAAGCCCAGCGACGCGCGCTCCTGCGAGAGCACCCACGCGAGCACCACGACCACCAGCAGCACCAGCGCGCCGATCGCGAGCGCCACCCCGGTGACGTGCCCGGGCAGCGCGCCGCCCGCCTGCGGCCAGACGCCGCCCGCCGCCTGCGCCGCCGCTTTTCGTCGCGCCCCGCCGCCGCTGGCCGCCGGGCCGAGAAAGAAGAACCACAGATACGCCGCGCCCACGATCGCGCCCGCGAGATACTTCGGCTGTTTGAGCCGCAGGACGCGCTGGCGCACCCAATTCCGGAGCGACGTGAGACGGAGGTAGAGCAGGGCGCTTAGCATGGGAGGCTGGTCTGTCCTGCTGAACGCAGCGGAGAATCCAGCAGTGTTTTGGTCGCGGATGCCGGTGGCAAAGATCCACCCGGATTCTTCGCTACGCTCAGCGGGACAACACGGGGGTGGCGCATCCTTGGGCCTTCCCGCTCAGTTTTCCGAGCCACCCGTCGCGCGGATGAAGATCTCTTCCAGATTCACGTCCGCCTCGCCCTGGCTGAAGCGGGCGGCGACCTCCGCGATCGTGCCGGCGGCGATCTTCCCGCCTTTTTTCAGGATGAGCACGTGCGAGCACACCTCCTCGAGCAGATGCAACAGGTGCGAGCTGAGCACGATCGCGGCGCCGTCGCGCGCGCGTTTGAGAATCGAGTCCTTCATGCGGCGGATGCCGAGCGGATCGAGGCCGGTGAGCGGCTCGTCGAAGAACATGACCTTCGGCCCGTGCAGCAGCCCGCAGGCGATCGCGAGTTTCTGCTTCATGCCGCGCGAGAGCGCGCCGGGCAGCTCGTCGGCCTTGTCGGCGATCTCGAGCTCCTCCAGCAGCGGTTGCGCGAGCGCCTCGTGGTGGGCGACGCCATACACCCGGGCGACGAAGTTCAGGTGCTGCCGCACGGTGAGATAGTCGAAGAGCCGCGGCTCGTCGGGGAAAAACGCCAGCGTGCGCTTCGCCGCCACCGGATCGGTCGCGAGATCATTTCCGCCGATACGCACGGTGCCGGCCGTCGCGGGGATGATGCCGGCGAGGCAGCGCAGCGTGCTGGTTTTGCCGGCGCCGTTGGGGCCGACGAGGCCGAGCACCTCGCCCGGGCCCACGGTGAACGACAGATCACGCACGGCGGTGAAATCGCCGTAGCGCTTGGCCAGTCCGGTAACCTCGATCATGGAGCGCGACGCTGACCCTCCGGCCCGGCTCCCGCAAGTCCCGGCAAAAATCCGCGTAACCCTTCCGGGGCCGGTCCGTCTAGCCCGGGGTCCGGCGCAGTCCGCGCTACGGGCAAGTTTACCAAACCCTCCGTTGAAAGCTTCGAGTTATTCCATGAAATCATCCGTCAAAGTCATCCTCGCCGCCCTCGCGCTCAGCACCGCGGCGTTCGTTTCCACCGGTTCCGCCCAAGAGAAGAAAGGCCGTGGCGGCGGCGGCATGAACGTGGAGCGCATCGAGCAGGCCGTCGGCTCGCTCTCCGCCGAGCAGAAGACCAAGATCGAAGGCATCATCGCCAAGGCCCGTGAGTCCATGCAGGGCGCCCAAGGCGACCAGGACAAGATGCGTGAAGTCATGACCAAGCAGCGCGCCGACATCCGCGCGGTGCTCACGCCCGAGCAGCAGAAGAAGTTCGACGAAATGCCCCAGGGCGGCCGCGGTGGCGGCAAGAAGAAGAATTGATTTTGTAGGGGTTGGTGCAGGCCGCCGCGGATCGCAGCCCGCGGCGGCCCTTTTTTTTGCCGCGTGCGCAAAGTTTGCGCACCGCGTTCGCGCCGGAGTGTCACGTGTTGCGTGACACTTTTTTGAGACCGGAGAGTGCGACCCAACCTGTGGTCACCAATTTGTAGCGGCGGTCCATGACCGCCGACGAAGCATCCGGGATTGTCGTTCGGCGGTCATCGACCGCCGCTACAATCAAGGCGGTCGGCCGAAGGGTTGGGTGTGAAATGACTTCGACTCCGCGCGGATGGTCCGCACCGTGCGGGCCATGACGGAGCATCGACGCGTAGTGGTGATCGGCGGCGGCGCCGCGGGATTCTTCGCGGCCATCGCGGCGGCGGAAGCACTCGGTCCGCGCGGCACGGTCACGATCTACGAGGCCACGGCGCATCCGCTGGCGAAGGTGCGCGTGTCGGGCGGCGGGCGCTGCAACCTCACGCACGCGTGCTTCGAGCCGCGCGAGCTCGTGAAAAAATATCCGCGGGGCGGACGCGAACTGCTCGGGGCCTTCCACCGCTGGCAGCCCCGCGACACGATCGCGTGGTTCGCGGAACGCGGCGTGGAAACGAAAACCGAGGAGGACGGCCGGATGTTCCCCGTGACCGACGACTCCGCGACGATTGTCGAGTGCCTGAGGCGCGCGGCGGAGCAGGCGGGCGTGCGGCTGGTGACGAGTCTCGGCGTGCGCGCGGTGGAGCGGGCGGGGACGGATTTCTGGCTGACGCTCACCGATGGCTCGAACGTCCGCTGCGAACGCCTGCTGGTCGCGACCGGCGGCAATCGCGCGAGCGCCGGCTTCGCGATCGCGGAGAAGCTCGGCCACACGATCGAGCCGCTGGTGCCGTCGCTCTTCACCTTTCACATCGACGATGCACGGCTGATCGGACTTTCCGGCGTGGCCGTCGAAAACGCCGCGGTGAACGTGCGGGGCACGAAGCTCAGGGAGGGCGGCCCGTTGCTGATCACGCACTGGGGCCTGAGCGGGCCCGCGGTCCTGAAGCTCTCGGCCTGGGGCGCGCGCGAGCTGGCGGCGGCGAACTATGAGTTTCCGCTGCTGGTGAACTGGACGGGCGGGCACACGCGCGACTCGCTGGTGCGCGAACTCACGACGGTGCGGGAAAAAAATCCGAAGAAGCAGATCACGACGTGGAGCCCGCTGCCGCTGCCGCAGCGGTTGTGGGAGCGGCTCGTGACGGCGGCGGGCGTCGCGGCCACGACACCCTGGGCGCAAGTCGGCAACGCCGCGCTCAACACGCTCGCGACCCAGTTCACGGCGGCGGAGTTCAAAGTCGTGGGGAAGAGCCTGTTCAAGGACGAGTTCGTCACGTGCGGCGGCGTGCGGTTGAGCGAGGTGGACTTTCGCACGATGGAGAGCCGGATGTGTCCCGGCCTGTATTTTGCGGGCGAGGTGCTGGACCTCGACGGGGTGACCGGCGGCTTCAATTTCCAGGCGGCGTGGACCACCGGCCACCTCGCCGGCGAGGCGATGGCGGAGTGATGAAAACCGGGGACGCGCCCCCCTGAAGGCCGGCCTACCTCAGGGTCTGAAGATAGAGCACGAGCGACTCGACCTGCGATTCGTTGAGCACGCCGGCGAAGCTCGGCATCGCGAATTCGCCCTTTTCGTAGCCGGCGGCGATTTTCGCGGAGGCGTTGAGGATCGATTCGCGGAGGTAGGCGGCGTCGGCGGTGACGGTGGTGGGCTGGCCGTCGACGAAGACTTTGCGCTGGGTGCCGGCGAGACCTTTCCACGTCGGGCCGGCGCGGTCGGCGATGGCGTTGGCAGCGGGGAAGTGGCACGCGACGCACGCGAACATCTGCGCGAGCCGCTGACCTTCCTCGGCGCTCGGGGGTGCGGCGGCCGCGATCGGCGCGGCGGTGCGCGGTGTGAGATCGACGGCGATGTCGCCGAAGCCCTCGGCGTGCGGATCGAATTTCGCGAGCGCGTGGGGCGTGGTGTAGGCGTTGTCGGCGAACGCGCGGCCGGCGGCGGTCGCGAGCGACCAGCCGATGCGCAACTGCATCACGGGTTTCATGCCCGGGATGGCGACGAACACGGCGCGGCGGTCGCGCGAGACGTAGGCGGCGCTGGGCACGAGCGAATCCTGGCCGGGCGTGCCGTCGGCCTTGAACTGCGGCGAACCGTATTTGTAGGTGCGCTGGTAGGCCCACGTCTGCGCGGAGTAGCTCGCGGGGTCGCCGGCTTTTTTCGTGTCGAGCGCGACGTCGAACTTGAGCAACACGCCGCGGTCGGTCGGCACGATTTCGCGCGGGAGCGTGACGGGCGCGCCGGTGTAGCGCACGCGGCCGAGGCCGGCGGGGACGCTCAGCACGTTGCCCCAGCCGAGCACCTGGAAACCGGCGATGTAGAGCTGGCCGTCGCGCGGGTGCACGCCGCCGTTGAGCGGCGTGAATTCGAAGGCGTGCGTGATGCTCACGACCGACGCCTGCGGCCGCGGCGTGCGATCGTTGAAGATCACGCGGAAGACCTCGGGCTGGTTGAAACCGATGTGGACGAGCGCGTCGTTGAGCGGGCCCATCTTCGCGTCGAAGAGCCACGTTTGCGAGAGGGCGGAGGTGTTGACCGGATGCGGAATCCACGTGAGCGGCTCGGCGGGCGGCGCGGGGTATTTTTCCTTTTCCTGAAACGGCGCGAGGAAACCGTAGAACTGGCGGTCGCGCACGATGTGCAGCGGCGTGGACGGGATGTATTGGCCCTGCTGGTCGCTGGCCGTGACGAGGCCGGTGCGGAGGTTGACGCCGAGGTTGGGCTGGCGGAAGCCCCAGCCGAGCACCTCGGAGCGGCGCCCGTCGGCGGAGATGCGGAGCACGGAGCCGTTGTGTTTGCCGAGCGTGGTGGCCTGCTGGCCGCCCTTCGCGATCACGAATTCGCCGCGCGGCGCGAGACGGATCTGCGAGGGAAATTCGCGCATGTCGGCCGTCTGCGCGAAGCAATTGGCGAACAACTCGTGGACGTCGGCCTCGCCGTTGCCATCGGTGTCGCGGAGGCGCCAGATGCCGTTCTTGTCGAAGGCGAAGATCTCGTTGTCGCGGATGGCGACGGTCATCGGCTCGTGCAGGCCCGAGGCGAAACGCCGCCAACGCGGGCGACCCGCGGAATCGTCGAGTCCGCGCACGAGCCAGATGTCGCCGTCGAGCGTGGTGACGACGCCGGTGCCGTCGGCGAGGAACTGGATGTCGGCCGGGCGCATGCCGCGGCGCCACGGATTCGGCTCGGGCAGCGTGAAATGATCGACGACGTAGGCGTCGGCGGCGGTGGAGAGTTTCGCGGTCGTGGTGACCTCCTGCGGCCAGCGCGGAGCGGGCAGCGCGGCCGGGATCGCGCGCGGAACCGGGGCGGCGAGGGTGCCGGCCATCGAAAACGCCACCGCGAGGGCGAGCGGCGAGTCGTGCGGGGCGATGCGGATGGTCCAGGCGGATTTTTCCTCGGTGAGCGAGACGAGGCGGGGCGCGCCGGGTTTTTCGCCGAGCATGATGGTGGTCGCGGAATTTTTCCCGCCGAGCACGAGGCGCAACGGTGCGCGCGAGGCGCCGATCTCGAGGTGGCGCTCGATCACGGGCTGGTCGTTGCTGGTCGAAACGGTCCACCACTCGCGAATCGCCGCGCCGGCCACCGTGTATTCGAGCACGACGCCGTCGCGCACGAAACGCAGGGCGTTGAAGCGTCCCATGGCCTCGGGCAGCGGCCCGCGGCCGACTTCCTCCGGGCTCGGCGCGGGCTCGCGCGGATCGTCGAGCGAGAGCACGTCGCCGGCCTGCCAGCCGGGATAAATCCCGGAGGCGAGCCACACGGTGCCGCTGGGTGTGGGCAGGCCGGTCTGGCCGCCGGGGGTCTTGCGCGAGACGTCGTGATACGAACCGGGCGCGAGCGCGGTGGGCGTGACGCCGGCGCCGCGCCACACGGCGGCGACGCGCAGCAGATCCGGATCGAAACAGGCCCAGCAGCCGCGGCCGAGGTTGAGGATGAGGCCGCGCGGCGTGAGGTTGTTCGGCGGCAGGTTGGCGCCGGCCTTGCGCGCGTCGAGCACGCTGGAGAAAAACGGAAAGTCCGGCTCGACCCAGGCGGCGCGCGGAGAATCCGCCGGCGTTTCGGCCGGCGAGGGCGCGGGGCGGGCGCGTTGCTTTTTCGGGGTGGGTTCGGCAGCGGTGAGCACGAGGGCGGACGCGGCGGTTGCGAACCACCACGCAGCGGGGCACCACGAGCGAGCGAGACACGCGAAGGTCATGGGGACGGCCAGTGCAAACGAAGTCGCCGCGGAGCGGAAGGCCGAAAACGGCCGGTCGGGTCGCCCGACGCTGGCTGGCCGAAAGCGTGGATCATGGCTTTCGCTGCGGTGGTGGAAGTCCCCGGGTTGAATGCGCCTCACTTTCCCCCCTCGCGTCCGGGATAATTCCGCCCGCGGGCGTGATCCCGCTTGCGCGCTGCGCGTCGTGACCTTTGCTCGGTCCCACCCATGACCCCGGCCCCCTCGACTTCGGATCTTTTTTCCGCGCGGCTGCGACCGGCGTTGTCCGGTTTGCTGCTTGGCGTGCTCACCCTGCTTTACGGTTTCGGCCTGGGGGTGGGGTTTGGCGTGAACGAGGATGCGATCAAGGCGCGGCTCAAGGCCTCGGCCGAGGCGGTGCGGGCGACCACCTACAAGGGCGACGACGCGGCCGTGAAACTCGTGCTCGAGCGGGCGTGGACCTATATGAAGCGTGCCCACCTGCACGCCGGCGGCTTGGGCGCCACCGCGGTGGTGCTGACACTACTGGTCGCACTGCTCGGTGCGTCGCCGCTGATGACCCGCGTCATCGGGATCGCGCTCGGGGCGGGTGGCTTGGGTTACTCGATCTATTGGATGTGGGCGGGGTTTCGCGCCCCGGGGTTGGGTGGCACCGGCCCCGCAAAGGAGTCGCTCAAGTGGCTGGCCATGCCGGCGTCCGCCGCCGTGGCGCTCGCCACGCTCGCGGTGGCCGTGCTCCTCGTGCGGGCCATGCTGACGCGGCCGACGGAGGAGTGAATCCCGGAACGGCTTCGTGGTCGTGCCTCACAATTGATCAAGAAAATGGAGCGATGCTCCGATACTCCAAACCATGCGACACACCCTTATCTTCAGCACCACGCTCCTTCTGACCCCGGTTGCGCTCTGCGCGCAGGGTAGCGGGGCCAAACTCCGCGAACTGTCCACGGACCGGCCGGATGCGACGGAAAGTCCCTTCACGGTCGACGCGGGCCACGTGCAGTTGGAGATGCACGGCCTCGGTTTCACGCGCGACAAGGCGGATGGCGTGACCACGACCGAATGGGATGTGGCGCCGTTCAACCTGCGCTTCGGCCTGACGCCGGACCTGGAGGCCGGGGTGTTTTTCTCCCCGCACCTCCGGACGGAGGAAAAACCGCGCACCGGCCCCGCCACCACGCTGCGCGGGATCGGCGACACCGTGCTGCGGTTGAAGAAAAATTTCTGGGGCAACGACGGCGGGCCGACGGCTGGCGGCGTCTTTGTGGATGTGAAGATTCCGACGGCCGCCGCGGGGCTGGGTAACGACAAATGGGAGGCGGCGATCGTCTTCCCGGTGGCCTATGACGTCGGCGGCGGCTGGGAAGGCGCTGCGATGACCCGCGTCGAGCGCCGGTTCGTCGCGAGCGGTCGCTACCGCGCGGCGTGGGTCAACACGATCACCTTTGCGCACGACCTGACGGAGAAGTCCGGCGGGTTTCTGGAGCTGACGTCGGACACCGGGGACGGGCCGCACGCCGCGACCTTCAACCTGGGCGTCACCTACAAGACGGATGCCAACACGCAGTTCGATGCGGGCGTGAACCTCGGCATCTCGCGGGCGGCGCCGGATCTCGGGCTCTTCGTCGGTTTGTCGCGGCGGTATTGATTCGCGATGGGTCCGATACCCCGCCGCTCGCGGCTGCCTGAACAAGAGAGCGCGCTGAGGGTATGATACCAACGTCACGGGAGTTTTTGGATTTTACGGTTGCGAGGGTCGGTCGGGGTTTATCCCACAGCCGGGTCGCTTTTGCCTTTCGGCTGCGGGACGGCTGCGAAACCAGACCGGAAAGCCGTGGCGAAAAGGGGCGCGGCTCAGTTTCTTGCCGTCCGGTGAGCGAGACGGAGCGGCGGTTTTCAACCGCCGGGCTGGGCGCCTGGAAAAGCGCCCCTCCGCGGCATCAAAGTGGGATGCGCCCTTGGGCACGAGGTGGGCCGGAACCAGTTCGACGCGCTGGCGCAGGAGCGCAGGCCGCGGGCGGCCTGGCTGGCGGGGGACTTTTGGGCAGGTGCATGGCGGCGTGCTACGCGGCCACGGGGCGGTTCTTGAACACGAGAGCCATTTTCAACTCGAAGAGGCCGGGCTCGAGGCCGACGGGATATTCGTGCGGGTTGAGCAGGCGTTTCGTGCCGGCGTAGAGGTGGCCGAGCTGATCGCGCGCGCGGTCGCGGATGGCCGCGAGCGTGGGCTCCTGGTAGACGCACTGCCCGCCGCGGAAGACCGGCACGAGCAGCTCTTCGCGCGCCGCGTCGGCCGGGATCGCCTTGCGGCGCGTGGTGTTGGTCGGGTCGACGATCACGCGCGCGCCGGCGGGCGGGGCGGCTTCGTTGTAGATCATGTCGCCGACGAATTCGCCGTGGCGCGTGAAACGGGCGACCTGCTGGATGCCGGGGTTCGAGGTCTTGAGGGCCTGCTCCGAGACCTTGACCTTGTAGTCCCACGCGCCGTGGGCGTCGCGCACCGCGGCGAGTTTGTAGACGCCCCCCAGTGCGGGCTGATCGTAGGCGGTGACGAGCTTGGTGCCCACGCCCCAGAGCCCGATGCGCGCGCCCTGCTGTTTCAGGCTGGCGATGATGTGCTCGTCGAGGTCGTTGCTGGCGACGATCACGGCGCGCGGGAATCCCGCGGCGTCGAGCATGCGCCGCGCTTCGACGCTCAGGTAGGCGAGGTCGCCCGAGTCGAGGCGGATGCCGACCATCTCGTGTCCACGCGTGCGCAGCCAACGCCCGGCTTCGATCGCGCGCGCGACGCCCTCGAGGGTGTCGTAGGTGTCGACGAGAAACACGCAGTTGTTGGGCATCGCCTCGGCGTAGGCGCGGAACGCCTCGGGCTCGTCGTCGAACGACATCACCCAACTGTGCGCGTGCGTGCCCTTCACCGGGATGCCGAAGATCTGCCCGGCGAGGACATTCGAGGTGGCGGCGCAACCGCCGATGAACGCCGCACGGCTCGCGGCCAGCGCGCCATCGACGCCCTGTGCGCGCCGCAGGCCGAACTCGAGCACCGGCTCGCCCTGCGCCGCGAGGCAGATGCGCGCGGCCTTCGTGGCGATGAGCGTCTGGAAATTGATGAAGTTGAGGAGCGCGGTCTCGACGATCTGCCCCTGGAGGATCGGCCCGCGGATGCGGAGCAGCGGCTCGTGGGGAAACACGACCGTGCCCTCGGGCACGGCGTCGACCTCGCAGGCGAACGCGAAGTCGCGCAGATAGGCGAGGAAGCCGGCGTCGAAGAGCGGCGCGTCGTCGTTGCCGGTGAGCGACGCGAGGTAGGTGAGGTCCGCCGCGGTGAAACGCAGTTCGCGCAGCCAGGCGATCGCGTCGCTCAGCCCGGCGGCGATGGTGTAGCCGCTGTGGAAGGGGGCTTTCCGGAAGAAGAGGTGAAACACCGCCTCCTTCTCGTGCGTGCCGGTCTTCCAATAACCGTAAGCCATCGTGAGCTGGTAGAGATCGGTGAGCAGGGCCGAGCCGCGGTAGCGGGTGGGAGGCGGGGGAGTTTGCATGATAGTGTTAAAAATACACTATCAAGACGGCCGTCAACCTTTTTGTCGGAGATGGACCCTCGGCGGGTGTAACTCAATCTGAGGTCAGTTCTTGAATGCCTCGGTTGTAGCGGCGGTCTATGACCGCCGAACGAATACCCTTGGCGCAACGACGGCGGTCATGGACCGCCGCTCCAAATCACGGACATCAGTTTGAGTCACACCCGCACCCGCCCCGGGCGGTTGCCGCAGGTTGACTTGTCCCCGCGTTGGTCGAAAATGGCGCCGACCTCGGCGACCGATCTCGTTTCAACAACGGTCGCTTAACCCCGATCGACCATGAACCTCACTCCGGCTCCGTTTTCTCTGCTTCGCTCCTGGCCGCGGTTCGCCGCGTTTTCGTTTTCCCTCTTGTGCGCCTGTTTGCTGCCGCCGGCCCTGGCCCAGAGCCCGGGCAGTCTTGGCGGCGTCGTGACGGACTCGCGCACGAACTCGCTCCTCGCCGGGGCCGCGGTGCGGCTCGACGGCACGGCCTTCGAGACCACCACCGATCGCACGGGCGCCTACCTTTTTCCGGCGCTGCCCGCGGGCAACTACACGCTGTCCGTCAGCTATCTCGGACTCGATCCCGGCACGGCCCCGGTCAGTGTCGCGGCGGGCCAGCGCGCCGCGCGCGACGTTGGTCTGAAGGGCGAGACGATCACGATGGGCGCGTTTACGGTGGAGTCGTTTCGCGAGGGCCAGTCGCGGGCGATCAACCAGCAGCGGACCGCCAGCACGATCTCGAACATC
Organism: Verrucomicrobiota bacterium; assembly: GCA_016235555.1. GTDB lineage: Bacteria > Verrucomicrobiota > Verrucomicrobiia > Opitutales > Opitutaceae > JACRKC01. Next base: position 242,217 of record JACRKC010000083.1, on the reverse strand, counting down.
ATCTCGTCCGATGCCATCGGCAACCTCCCCGACCGCACCGTGGGCGAGGCACTGGCCCGCCTCCCCGGCGTCAACGTCGTCGACGATCGCTTCGCCAACATCCGCGGCACCTCCGCCGAGCACAACGCGGTCACGCTCGATGGCGACCGGTTCACGACCTCGGGCAGCAGCGTCGAGTCCACCCAGGTGCAGACCGACAACCGCTCCGTGGATCTCTCGCTGATCCCCGCCGAGATGGTCGGCGGCATCGAAGTCATCAAGACGCTCACGCCCGACATGGACGCCGATGCCTTCGGTGCGACGATCAACCTCGTTTCGCGCAGCGCCTTCGACCTCAAGGAGCGCAGCCTCAACGGCAAGGTGGAGTATCTCCACAACACCTTCCGCAAACAGCCGGGCCGCACGGCGACGCTCACCTACATGGACATCCTCGACAAGGCGCGCACGCTCGGGGTGAGCGCCACGCTCACCTACCGCCGTGAGGACCGGATGACGAACTCCTACGAGTTCTCCTACTACGATGCCGGCGCGATCCCCGTCGGCACCTCGGGGAGCGGCACGGCCGGCCGGATCGCCGCGGTCGGCGACCAGGGCATGGAGGCCTACGACACACGCCTGAATTTCCGCACCGTCACGAAGCTCGGCGCCACGCTGAACTTCGATTGGAAAGCCTCGGACGCGACCGAACTGCACTTCCGCACGTTCTACGAGGACTCCGAAAACGACGGCGGGCGGTTCCGCAATCGCGTGCGCGCGCTCTCGCGCTGGAGCGCCGCCTCCACGGCCACGCAGCAGAGCGGTGCGCAGGTGCGGTTCCAAAACTACCACGAAAACGGCGACCGCGAGCAGCAGTCGCTGCGCCTCGGCTTCGAGGGCAAGACGCGGCTCGCGGCGGGCGGCACGCTCAAATACGGCGTGCGCTACGGCGACTCCGACTCCTCCGCGAAAATCGACCGCTACATCTTCGACTTCCCGAGCAACACCGAGCGCCGCGCCTACTCCTGGGCCATCGACCGGCGCAACGCGCTGCTGCCCACCGTTTCGTTCACGCACATCGCCACCGGCCAGAACGGCCTCACCGGCCTCCTCACCGACCGCAAGCTCGCCTCCGTCCGCTTCGTGCGCGGCACGGATGACGAGCGCGATCTCACCGCGAATCTCGACTACGCGTTCCACCAGCCGGTCGCCGGGCGCGACGTCGAGTGGAAGGCGGGCGTGAAGGCGCGCGGCAAGGACCGCCGTTCGCGCCCGCAGATCCAGGACTTCACGCCGCCGACCGCGGCCGTGCCGACCTTTGCGCAGTTCCCGGTCTTCACCGAGCCGCGCGACCTGCTGCGGGGCACGCAAGCCTCGATGGGGCCCTACGTCGGCCTGCGCGACGTGATCAACTACTTCAATGCCAACCGCGCCGCGTTCGCCGGCACCACGGGCGACGAGACCAACGCCCTCGAAGCCCGCAAATACGACGTGAACGAGGACGTGTTCGCCGCCTACGGCATGGCGACGACGAAGTTCGACCGGCTCGAAGTCATCGCCGGCCTGCGCTGGGAGCAGACCAAGACCGGCTACAACTGGATCGCCGATCCGCTCGGCGCCTCGCGCGGTTCGCAGCGCTACGACAACCTCTATCCGAGCGTGATTCTGAATTACCGCTTCAACCGCAACGTCGTCGCGCGCGCCGCCTACACCCGCACGCTGTCGCGGCCCAGCTATGGCGACCTCATCCCCTACCGCGCCGTGGCCGACACCCAGGCCGAGACCGGCACCGGCAGCCTCGAGCCCGGCGACTACCCCGAGACCAACAAGGTCTTCCTCGGCAACGCCAAGCTCAAGGCGCAGCAGTCGGAAAACTTCGACCTCTCGCTCGAATATTATCTCCCGCAGAGCGGCGTGCTCTCCGCCGCGGTGTTCCGGAAGGAACTCACCGACGTCATCTTCCGCAGCCAGTGGAAAAACCCGGCGCAGCCGACGACGATCTATTTCCAGGAGCGCAACGGCTCCTCCGGCAAGGCGACCGGCCTCGAACTCTCGTGGCAGCAGGCGCTCACCTTCCTGCCGAAGCCGCTCGACGGCTTCGGCGTGAACGTCAACGCCACGTTCCTCCACGGCTCCTCGGTGCTCGAGGAACTCGTGCCCGGCTCCACGGCGACCTACCGGCCGTTCAACGTGGACTTCCTCCCGGAGCAGCCGAAGAAGGTCTACAACGCGCAGCTCTGGTGGGAAAAATTCGGGCTCACCGCGCGCGTGGCGGTGAACTTCATCGACGAATTCGTGCGCACCTCGGGCGGCCTCACATCGTTTTCCGTCAATGATCGCGCCACGCGCTGGGACGCGTCGCTCGGTTACCGCCTCAACCGGCGGTTCACGATTTACGTCGAGGGCCGCAACCTGACCAACGAAGTCAACTCGTGGTATGCGACCACGAAGAGCCGGCCCGAGGACTACAGTTACACCGGCGCGGTCTACACCGGCGGCGTGAAGTTCCGGTTCTAGTGCAGCGCCCCGGAAGAAACGTGACAGCGCAACGCCGGGTAGCTGCGAGCGTGAGCGAGTGGCTCGCCCGGAAACCACTCGTTCACGCTCGTGGCTACACCCCACGAAATCTCGGTGTCGCTGCACTAGTCGCGAGTGCTGCCCGCATGCGTCTGCGCTCGTGCCGCGCTCTGTTCACTGCGCTTGCCGTCCTCGGGATCGGTCAGGGGACGGCGCTGCGCGGCGCGGGAGCGGAGGCGGCCGCGTGGCGTGCGCTCCCGCTGGGCGCCGGCGAAACGATCGACGCCAATTGGGTCCAGATCGGTTGGGGCGGTTTCGTGATCGAGGACGGGGCGCTGCGCACGAAGCCCGATCCGCGGGGGCTGGGACTGCTGGTTTACCGGCGGGAGCGGTTGGGGGATTGCCAGATCCGCGTCGTGTTCAAGACGCAGGAGGCGAAGTCGAACGCCGGTGTCTACGTGCGGCTCACCGACGGAGTTTTCGATCAAGCCGGCCGCCCCGGCGCGGCGTTCGACCGCAATGCGGCCGGAAAAATTTCGAAACCGTCGATGGAGGCGATGAAGGTATCCGCCGAACGCGAAGAGGGCGCGTGGTTCGCCGTGCACCACGGCTACGAGGTGCAGATCATGGACACGGGTGATGCCTGGCACCGCACCGGCGCGATTTACTCGCTGGCCGCCTCGACCGCGAAACCGGGCCGGACCGGCGCGTGGCGCACGATGATCATCACGCTGGCGGGCGAACGCATCACCGTCGAACTCGACGGCGAGAAGGCCACGGACTTCGATCCGCGTGGTCCCGCGGTGCCGCCGCGGAAGACCTGGACCGAGCCGAAGCGCGAACCGGCGCGCCCCGTGCGGGGCTACCTCGGGCTGCAAAACCACGATCCGGGCGACATCGTGTGGTTCAAGGAAGTGAGCGTGCGGCCGCTGCCGGCGGCGGCGAAGTAGCGCGGCCAGCGCGCACCTCAGTTTCTTGCAACGTGACCGCAGAGGTGGGCCGAGCGCTCCGCGCACGGCCAGCGCGCCGCGGTCCCAATGCGCCCGATGCCGCCCACGGAGTGGCCGGCCCACCTAGGGATTTCCCGCCAGAAGCTGAGCTGCACTCTTCGGCTGGTCGGCGAGAACTTCAGGATCGCGCGGGTGCGGGCGAGGCGTGAGATTCGCCGCCGTGTCGTCCCCCGCCACGACGTCCTTCCCGCGCCGCGCGGTCATCCTCGCGGCGGCGCTCATCGTGCTCGCGGGGCTGGCGGCCTATCACAACAGCTTCGGCGGGCCGTTCGTCTTCGATGACCAGCTCTCGATCGCCTTCAACCCGACGATCCAATTGCTGGGGACGGCGTTGGTCCCACCGCGTGGTGGCGGGCTCACGGTTGAAGGCCGGCCGCTCTTGAATTTCTCGTTCGCGCTCAGCCATGCCCTCACGGGCCAGGCCGTCGCGGGCTACCACGCGATGAATCTCGCGATCCACCTTGGGGCGGGGCTGGCGCTGTTGGGCTTGGTGCGCCGCACGGTGATGAGGTGCGGAAACGAAGCGATCGCCGGGAGCGCGACGGCGGTGGCGTTTGCGGTCGCGTTGCTCTGGGTCGTGCATCCACTGCAAACGGAGTCGGTCACCTACCTCGTGCAACGCGCGGAATCGCAGATGGGGCTGTTTTTCTTACTCACGCTCTACTGCTTCGCGCGCGGAATCGATTGTCATCCATTAGATGACAAACGGCCCGATTTTACCTCTGGGATGACAGAAAAGGATTGTCATCTAATGGATGACAATCGGTCCGGCTGGCGGAGCGTGGGGTGGTTTGGGGTGGCGGGGGTGGCGGCGGGGCTCGGGGCGGGGACGAAAGAGGTGACGGCGGCGGCGCCGGTGCTGGCGCTGCTGTGGGATCGGACGTTTGTGGCGGGGAGTTTTCGGGCGGCGTGGCGGGCGCGGCGGGGGGTGTATCTCGGGCTGTTTGCGTCGTGGCTCGTGATCGCGGGATTGGTGGTGACGACGGGGAATCGCGGCGGAACGGTGGGCTTCGGCTCAAACGTGGCGTGGAGCGATTACGCGCTCACGCAGGTCGAGGCGATCGTGCACTACCTGCGGCTGGCGGTGTGGCCGAGTCCGCTGATTTTCGATTACGGGGTGGAGTGGAAAGCGTCGTGGTTCGACGTGGCGCCGCAGGGGCTGCTCGTGGTGGCGTTGGTGGTGGGCACGATCGTCGCGGTGGTGCGGCGGCCCGTCGGCGGCGCCCGGGGCGGGGCGGCGTGGGGCTTCCTGGGCGTGTGGTTTTTTGCGATGCTCGCGCCGACGAGTCTCATCCCGGGCAACCGGCAGACGATCGCGGAGCACCGGATGTATCTGTCGCTCGCGGCGGTGGTCGTGCCGGTGGTGCTGGGGCTTTTCTGGCTGATCGATGGAAAGAGAAATGCGGGCGGGTGGCCGCGGAGTTTGGTTTTGTTCGCGGCGATCGCGGTGGGGCTCGGATGGGCGACGGTGCGGCGCAACGAGGACTATCGCTCGGTGCTCGCGCTGTATCGCGACACGGCGGCGAAGCGGCCGGGCAATGCGTTTGCGCGCTACAATCTGGGAAAAGTGCTGGCGGAGTCCGGCGCGCCCGCCGAGGCCGTCGCGGAATACCGGGCGGCGATCCGGCTGAAACCGGATTATGCGGTGGCGCACTACAATCTCGGCAATGCGCTGGGTGAACTCGGGCGGCACGCGGAGGCGGCCGAGGCGTTTCGGGCGGCGTTGCGGGTGCAGGCGGATTACGCGCGGGCACACTACAATCTCGGCAACGCGCTCGTGCAGCTTGGCCAGAAGGCGGCGGCGGCGGCGGAATTCGCAGCCGCGGTCAGACAGGCGCCGGCGATGAGCGAAGCGCGGGAGAACCTGGCGAATGTGCTGATGGAACTCGGGCGGCTGGATGAGGCGCGGGCCGAATTCGAGGCGGTGGTGCGGGCGCAGCCGGCGAGCGCGACGGCGCATTTCGGGCTCGGGAATGTGTTTTTCCTCGGTGGCCGGATGGCGGAGGCCGCGGCGGAGTATGAGCGGGCGCTGGCGCTGGATCCGAAGCTGGCGCCGGCGCGGGCGCAGTTGGAGCGGGCGCGGGGAAAAAAGTAGGGCGGGTCTTTGACCCGCCCCGGAGATCAAACCGCGAAGGGGCGGGGTTCGGCGACCCCGCCCTACAGTTGCGCGGCGGACGCTTGGTCGAGGAACAGCGTGGCGCTCGGGTGTTCGCGCAGGATCGTGGCGGGGCACGCGGTCGAGCGTGGATCGCGCAGCGTGGCGCGCACGGCGGCGGCTTTGCGCGGACCGGGGACGACAACGCTCAGGTTTTTCGCGCGGCGGAAGACCGGGATCGTGAGCGAGATCGCGTGCCGGGGGACGGCGTCGAGATTCGGGTAACAGCCGTCGTTCACCTGCTGCTGGCGGCAGGTGAGGTCGAGCTCGACGATCTTGGCGGAAACGGGGTCGTCGAAGTTGGCGACGGGGGGGTCGTTGAAGGCGATGTGGCCGTTTTCACCGATGCCGAGGCAGATGAGGTCGATGGGGGCGGCGTCGAGCAGCGCGGCGTAGCGGCGGCACTCGGCCGCGGCGTCGGGGGCGTCGCCGCCGATCGGGTTGAACTCGCCCGGCGTGATGTGCTGGAGCAGATGCGCGCGGAGATAGTTGCGGAAACTCGCGGGATGCGTGGCGGCGAGGCCGACGTATTCGTCCATGTGGAAGACCGTGACGCGCGACCAATCGATCTTCTGGCGCGAGAGGGGGACGAAGTTTGCGAGGAACTCGTCCTGCGACGGAGCGCAGGCGAAGATCACGCGGGCGCGCGGCTGCGCGGCGAGAATTTTCTCCAGGAGGCCGCAGGCGTGCGCGGCCGCGGCGCGGCCCATGGTCGGGCGGTCGGGGGAGGTGATGACTTGGAGCGAGCTCATGAAGAGGGAGGAACCACGAAACACACGAAAAACACGAAAATGGGACGATCAAAAACCGACGGTTTGGTTTCGTGTGTTTGGCGTATTTCGTGGTTCAAACAAAACGGTGTCAGCGTTTCGGGGAGTTTTTGGCGATGACGTCGGCGATCGAGACGAGGGCGCCGCCGGCGCGTTTGCTTTCGTCGGCGGCTTCCATGTAGGCCATGAGCTCGACGGTCTCGGCGAGCGGGACCGGGGCCTTGCGCGTTTTGAAGAACGCGAGGATTTCCTTCATCAGGTAGGCGTAGTCGTAGCCCTCCTTGCTGTCGCGCACGGCGGTCGTGCCGAACGCGGTCACGCGATACGCGGCCTTGCCGTTGCGCACGCCGTAGACGACGCCGGTGCGGCCGTCTTTCCAGACGCCGGTGACGACATCGGTGTCGGCGGTGGTGACGCGGCTGACTTTCTCGCAGCCGGTGCCCATCACGGTGTAGAGCGACTCGGTCGCGTGGACGCCATACCAGTAGAGGTCGGTGTGGTGCGGCTCGAGGGCGCACGGGCCGTAGGAGATCGCGCCGAGCATCCGGCCGATCCTGGCCTCCTTCAATTCGATGAGGCCGGGGCCGTAGCGGAGCGAGGAGGAGCTGAAGAGTGGGGTGTTGGTCTTTTCGGCGAGCGCGGCGATGGCGAGGACTTCGCGCAGATTCCCGCCGAGGGGCTTGTCGATGTAGACGGGCTTGCCCTTGCCGAAGACCTCCTTGGCGAACGGCAGGTGCGCGCGTCCGTCGACGCTCTCGATCATGATCGCGTCGCAGTTGGCGACGACCTCGGCGACGGAATCGACGATGCGGACGCCCCATTTGGTTTTGATTTCCTCGGTGTAGCCTTTCACGCGGTTCCAGCTCGACTCGATGTCGGGGCTGCCGCCGGGAAACGCGACGACGACGCGGGCGCCGGCGAGGTGCTTTTTGTGCGCGGTGTCGTTGAGCATGCCGGTGAAGGCGGGCACGTGCGACGTGTCGAGGCCGATCATGCCGATGCGGAGGACGTCGTCTGCGGCGCGGGCAGTCATGCCGAGCAACACAGCGAACGCGGCGAGGAGGAGCGAGGGTTTCTTCATGGGGAGGATGCGGACGAAGTTGAACTGGTGGCCGCGAGCGTGAGCGAGTGGACGTGCTCCACTCGCTTACGCTCGCGGCTACGGGGCGGGCGAATGGGCGGAAGAAGTCATGCCGAGAACCCGACGGCGCGGGCGGGGATGGTGGAGGCGAGTTCGGCGGCGGCGGCCGGCGGGAGGCCGAGCCATTTCGCGACATTGGCGACGCCGGTGTCGAGGGCGAGCGCGCTGCCGGCGAGGTTCTTGGCGCCAGGCAGACGCACGACGCGATCGGGGCCGACCTCGACTTCGTGGGGGCCGAGGCGGTAGCGGCCGGTGGGCGCGCCGGCGGCGGCCATCGCATCGGTGGTGAGGAGGACTTTGCCGGCGGGTTTCGCGCGGATGAGATTGCGCAGCACGAACCATGGCAGGTGGATGCCGTCGGGGATGAAGCAGGCGATCAACTCGTCGCGCACGAGCAGGCGCTGGATGATGTTGTCGTGGCGGGGCAATTCCGCGGGGCAGCCGTTGCCGAGGTGGGTGCACAGCGTGGCGCCGGCGCGGATGGCCTCGTCGATGGTGCGTTCGTCGGCGTTGGTGTGGCCGAGCGAGACGCGCACGGAGCGCTGGGTGATCTCGGCGATGAAGTCGATCGCCCCGGCGCGCTCGGGTGCGAGGGTGACGAGGCGGATGGCGCCGCCGGCGGCATCCTGCCAGCGGGCGAATTCGCGGGAGTCGGGATCCTTCATCAACTCGCCGGAATGCGCGCCGCGATAGCCGGGCTCGCTGCTCATGTAGGGGCCTTCGAGGTGGTAGCCGACGATGGTGGAGGCGATGAGCGGGTCGGCCTCGCGGTGGGCCTCGAAGGCGGCGAATTTGCGCAGCAGGGCGTCGGGGGTGTCGGTGATGAAGGTCGCCAGGATGCGCTTCATGCCGTGCGCGTGAAGTTTCTCGCAGGCGTGGCGGACTTCGGCGCGGGTGGGGGCGCCTTGGAAATCGACGCCACCGAAGCCGTTGACTTGAATGTCGAAGAGTGGGGTCAAGCGGCGTCATTCGTGCCGCGCCGGGCGGGGGAATGGCAAATACAAAGACCGCGGGCGAGGGGTGGGGGTGTGACGCAAACTGAGGTGAGTGATTTGTAGCGGCGGTCTATGACCGCCGTCGTTGCGCCAAGGGGATTCGTTCGGCGGTCATAGACCGCCGCTACAACCGAGGCGTTCGAGAACTGACATCAGTTTGAGTTAAACCCAGCGGTGGGCGGGCGCGTCCCGGCGCCCGCAGGGGATAAAGAGGACGAATGGGACCGATGGGACGAATGCGGGCACGGGGACGTGCCCGCCCACCGCCGCGAGCTACGGCAGCGTGATCTGCCAGGTGGCGAGGGTGCGGCCGAGTTCGCGGTCGTAGTTGGCGAGGGCGCGACGCTGGTCGGCGAGGGCGCGGGCGTGGCTGCTCTGCACCTGGGTGAGCTGGTCCTGCGACTGGAGGACGAGGAAGGTGCTGCTCGTGCCCGCGGTGAATTTCTTTTGCTCGGCGGCGAGCGACTGCTCGGCGAGGTCGAGGGCGGTCCTGGCGACGGCGACACGCTGGCGCGTTGTCTCCACCTGACCGGCGGCGGCGGTCACATCGACGGCGATGTCCTGCTCGAGGCGCACGAGGTCGGCCTCGGACTGGCGCAGGCCGAGCTTGGCGGCACGGGCGCGGCCGCGGCCCTCGGCGAACGTGAGCGGCACGGAGACGACGAGGCCGGTGGAGTAGGCGCGGACGTTGGAGTCGACCACCTGGCGGCGCGCGGTCGCGAAATCGCGATCCAGGCCGCTGTAGCCGTAGCTGCCGGTGAGATCGACGCGGGGCAGCAGTTGATTTTGGGCGAACGCGCTGCTCGCGCGGTGCTTGGTCACGCCGAGGCGCGCGGCCTGGTAGTCGGGCCGCTGGTCGTAGGCGCGCTTGAGATCGTCGGCGAGGTTGACGGTGACGGCGGCAGGCGCGGGCAATTCAGTGAGGTCGAGGGCGGCGCCGGGGTTGGCGAACGCGATGTCGCCGATGAGCTGGCGGAGCTGGTTCTGCGTGTCCTCGGCGGCGCGGAGGGCGAAGAGCACGGTCTCCTCGCGCGAGGCGAGGCGGGCGCGGGCTTGCAGGACGTCGGCGTCGGAGATCTGGCCGATGCGGTTGCGCTTTTCGTTTTGATCGACGAGCTGCGCGGTGAGGTCGCGCGAGAGCCGGGCGATGCGGACGTTTTCGCGGGCCTGGACGAGGTTGTTGTAGACGACGACGACGTTGGTGACGACGTTGATGACGGTCGCCTTGTGCTGCCAGTCGGAGATGGAGCGATCGGCCTTGGCGATGCGGAGGCTGGCGAGGTTGGCGCCGAGGCCGAAGCCGCGCAGCAGCGGCTGCGTGACCGAGACGCCGCCGAAGGTGACGAAGTTGTCGGTGAAGCGATTGGCGGTGCCGCGCTGGTTGTTGGCGGTGGCGGTGAGGCTGTAAGTGAGGCCCCACGGGGCGAGGCCGCCGAGCGAGAGGGAATAGTCGTCCTCCTTGATCAGCGAGGTGACGAGCGGGCTGCGCGTGACTGCCGATTCGGATTCGGCGTAGGTGCGGCGGAACGTGAGCGCGGGGTCGAAGCGGCCGGATTCGGCGAGGACGTTGGCGCGCGCGATGTCCGGGGCAAACGAGCTGACCTTGAGATCCTGGTTGCGCTGGAGCGCGAGGCGGATGGCGGCGTCGAGCGAGACCGGATTCGACAAGCTCACCGCGGGCGTTTCAGCGGCGGCGCGGCCGGCGAAGGCGAGGGCAAAGGCGCCGACGAAGAGGCCGATGCGGCGCGCGGTGCGGCGGCGCGGGCAGTGGCGGAATGGAGAATGCCGAACTCGCCCGCCAGAGGCGGGTGAACCAAATGCCGAGTTATCAGCGGCGGGCGGCGGCGTTTTTTTCGTGGGCTTCTTCATTCTCGTTGGGTCCGATACCGCAAAGCTGGCTTCGCCTTGGTTGGGTAGCGACGAGCGTCAGCGAGTCGAAGAGCGTCAGCGAGTCGAAGAGCGTCGGCTCGCTGGCGCTCGCCGCTACGATGAGTGGTCGGAGGTTGCATGGTGGGCTTGGTCAAATGCCCCGGAGCTTGGTTTACTCGGCACGGTTCGTTCACTTCACCACCATCCCGTCGGCGAGGCGCACGATGCGGGTGCCGTAGGCGGCGTTTTCGTTGGAGTGGGTGACCTGCACGATGGTCACGCCGTCCTCGCGGTTGAGTTTCTTGAACAGCTCCATGATTTCGCGGCCCTGGTCGGAGTGAAGATTGCCCGTGGGTTCGTCGGCGAGGATGAGAGCGGGCTTGGCGACGAGCGCGCGGGCGATGCCGACGAGCTGCTGCTGGCCGCCGGAGAGCTGGCTCGGGTAGAGATCCTTCTTGCCGACGATGTGAAAGCGGTCGAGCGCGTCGCACACGATGCTCTCGCGGTCCTTCTTCGGCGTGTCGCGATAGCTGAGCGGAATCTCGAGGTTTTCGTAGACGGTGAGGTCGTCGAGCAGGTGGTAGCTCTGAAACACGAAGCCGATGGTGCGCTTCTGGAGCGCGAAGCGCTTTTTCTTGTCGAGCTGATGCACGGGTTCGCCGCACAGCTCGAACTCGCCGGTCCACGCCGCGTCGTGCAGCCCGAGGAGGTGGAGGAGCGTGGATTTGCCGGAGCCGGACGGCCCCATGATCGAAAGAAAATCGCCGGCCTGGACCGCGAGGTTGATGTTGCGCAGGGCGTAGAACGGGCCGCCCTTGAGCGGATAGATGCGGTCGATGTGGCGGAGCGTGATCATGCGGGTAGGAGTGCGGCCGCCTACATGAACAGGTGGGCGGGCGGGCGCGAGGCGGGCGTGCGGCGCGGTTTTTCGGCGGGCGCGGCGATGGCGGGCGCGTGCGGCGCGGGTTTGTCCGCGGGCTTCGCGGCGAGGCGCGGCTCGGTGGCTTTGGCGGTGAGGGAGGCGGCGGCCGGGCAAGCGGATTTGTCGCCACCGAGCGCCACGGGTGAGAGTGGCGCGAGCAAGAGCAGGACGAGCAGCGGAGTTTTCATGGCGGGTTGGGTGTGGAGCGCGACCGGTGTTTAGCAACGGCTGTGCCGCCGGATGGCACCGCACCTAACCCGCGGCGGCCCAACGCTTAGAAATTATGCGGGTCGGCGGCCGGGAGGGACGACTTTCCGTTTGCGGAATCCGCGCTTCCCGAAAATGGGAAAGCGTAATCGCGGGTTGACGCGCGGCGGACGTGGCGGCGAGCTTGGCCGCTCTCTCATGATTCGCGTCTTCGTCTCCGGCTGCTACGACATCGTCCACGCGGGGCACATCCAGTTTTTCCGCGAGGCCCGCGCGCTCGGCGATCACCTCACGGTGTGCTTCGCGTCGGCCGACGTGCTGTGGTTGCACAAGCAGCGCCGCAGCTCGCTGCCCGACGATCACAAGCGCGGCGTGATCGCGGCCTTGGACATGGTCGACGACGTCGTGGTGGGCACAGGGCTCGAGCCCGGGATCGATTTTCGCGATCACTTCCTGCGGCTGAGGCCGAACATCCTCGCCGTCACCGAGGACGACAAATACGCGCAACTCAAACGCGACCTCTGCGCGGAGGTCGGCGCGCGCTACGTGGTGCTGCCGAAGACGCCGCCGCAATTCTCGCCCGTCTCGACGACGCAGATCGTGAAGTTCATCCGCGCGCCCGAGGTGGCGCCGCTGCGGGTGGACTTCGCGGGCGGCTGGCTCGACGTGCCGCGCTTCGCGCGCGCGGGCGCCTACGTGGTCAACTGCGCGATCTCGCCCACGGTCTCGCTGCGCGAGTGGCCCTACGAACGCAACGCGGGCCTCGGCGGCAGCGGCGCGTGGGCGCTGCTCAACGGCAAGGATGGCATCGCGAGCGAGCTCGACCTCGGCGTCGGCTGGCAGGACCCGGCGATCATCGCGGAGACGGGCCTCTGTGTGTGGCGCAGCGGCAAGCGCCCCGAACTTGAAATCAAAACCGGCGGCGAATTTCTCCGCGGCCGGATGGCGCTCTTCTGGACCGGCCACGAGCACGACACGCCCGACCTCGCGAATCGCCCGCGCGACTTCGATCTCATCGAGCGTGCCGGCGCGATCGCGCGCGACGCCGTGTGGCAGGGGGACTTGAAGAAACTCGCCGAGGCCGTGCGCGTGTCGTGGCAGATGCAGCTGGGCGAAGGCAACCCGCCGCTGCCCGCGGACGTGCCCGGTGCGCTCGCGTGGAAATACTGCGGCGGCGGCTTCGGCGGCTACGCGGTGTATCTGTTCGCGGAGCCGGCGCAGCGCGACGCGGCGTGCGTGCGGAAGAATTGCCGCCCGATCGAGCCGTTCGTGGCGGCGCGGTGAACGATCAGCGCCGGCGCGGCTGGATCAAGGCGAGCGGCTTGTCGCGAAAGCGACGGTAGACCGTGAAGTGCGCCGAGTCCGTCGTAATGACCGTCGCGTGCGGGAACATCTCCGCCAGCCGGACCACAGCCGCGTCGCAAAAATCCATCTGCGGATATTTCGCGGACAGCGCGTGCAAGTGTGGCATGTGTTCCGGCAGCAAATCGACTATGCGCAGGGCTCCGGCATCGACCAATCCGTAGAGTCGATCCACGGCTTCGCGGGATCGGGCCAACTGCCAGCTGCCCCGAGGATCTTTACTCCGTCCGCCGCGCGATCGTCAGGGGAGCGCCCGTGGTGGTGCAGGAGAGCGGGGACAGTGCAGGCGGGCGTGGCGACGGCACGGTGGGCGGGGTCTCGTTTGCTTTCTGCCATGAATGGTCCGAGCGATCGGGAAAATTTCCCGGTGGCCGGCTTTGACGTTGAGACGGGGTGCCATCGATCCAGCGTGGGCGTTCCCGGGTTTGCCGGAACCTCCGGCGAAGTCCGTTCATCCCTCATGTCGCTTCGTGCCTTGTCTGGATTCCTCACGCGTCGCTGCTGGCAATCGTTCACCTGCCTGGTGCTCGGTTCGGCCCTCTCCTCCGGCCGGTTGCAGGGTTATGTCGTCGATACGACGTTCGATCCCGGGACGGACGCCGGGGTGTGGGCGGTGGCGGTGCAACCGGATGGAAAGATTCTCGTCTGCGGCATGTTCTACGAGATCGCCGGCGCCAAGAACCAGTCCTACCTGGCGCGGTTGAACGCCAACGGGAGCATCGATCCGACCTTTGCGCCTCAGCTCAACGCTCCGGTGCAGGTGATGGCGTTGCAGGCCGACGGGAAGATCATCATCGGCGGCAGTTTTTCCGTCATCAATGGCACGATCCAGCATCGGCTGGCCCGGCTGAATCCCAACGGCTCGCTGGACGTGGATTACAAGGCCAGCATGGGGGAAGGGTCGTTGTATGCCTTGCTGCTGCAGTCCGACGGACGACTGCTCATGGGCGGTCGTTTCGACACGGTCGGGGGGCAAACCAGACGCGGCATCGCCCGGCTGTTGAGCGATGGAAGACTCGACACCACGTTCCAGGCGGATGTGGCGACCAGTGTTCCGCAGTCCCTTGGCGCGGTCTCCTGTATCGCGCGGCAACCGGACGGGATGCTGATCTTCGGGGGTTCGTTCACCAAGGTGAATGAACGCGCCCAGAATGGGGCGGTCCGCGTCTCGGAAAAGGGGGAATTGGATTCCAGCTTCCGGCCGCCGTTTGCCGACATCCAAGGATCGGTGAGCATCGGTTCGGTGGTCATTCAGCGCGATGGGATGATTGTGTTTGGCGGGGCGTTTACGCTGCCGGGTGACTTCAGCCACTCCAACCTGCTCCGGTGCAGGTCGGACGGTTCGCTCGACGCTTCGTTCGCCCCGGCGCCAAACGGCCCGGCGGGGGTGAGGCCTGATCTCGATGATAGTGGAATTTTCGTGATGGGAGGTTTCACCAGTATCGCCGGATCGTCGCGCAGCGGCATGGTTCGACTGCGCAAGGATGGCAGCGTGGATGAAACCTTCAATTTCGAGATCAAGGGATCCATCGGTGTCATCACCACCGGGCTGTCGCTGGTGCATGCCGGAGGAGGGCAAATCTTGTTCGGTGGATCGTTTGCGAATTTTGGTGGCGTCGCGCGCAAAGGTCTGGCGCGAATCGTGCCCCCCGAACCCAGCTTCGCATCCCACCCGGCGAACGTCACCGTCACGGCGGGCGCGAACACGACCTTCACCGCGGTGGTGCTCGGCCAGCCGCCGACCTACCAGTGGCGCAAGGACGGCGTCGCGCTCGCCGGAGCCACCAATGCGTCGCTGACGGTGAGCGCCGTCCGGCCGCAGGATGCCGGGCGCTTCGACGTGGTCGTGACCAACAGCGCGGGCACGGCGACGAGCAGTGCGGCGATACTGACGGTGAATTTCGCACCGGTCATCACGACCCAGCCGGCGGCGCTCTCGGTGGTCTCGGGCCAGCCCGCGGCGCTTGCGGTGATCGCCGCGGGGACGCCGGCGCCGGCCTACCAATGGCGGCGCGAGGGCGTCGCGATGGCGGGGGCGACCTCAGCGCAGTTCACCCTCGCCGCGGCGAAGACGACCGATGCCGGCCGCTACGACTGCGTCGTCACCAACGCGATCGGCTCGGTCACGACCGCAGCGGCGGAACTCACCGTGGTCGCGCGGGCGCGCCTGGGGAACCTGTCGGTGCGGACCACGCTGGCGCGCGGCGAGAATGTCGTGGTGGGATTCGTGGTGGCCGGCGGGGCGACGGAGATGTTGGTGCGGGCGGTCGGCCCGACGCTCCAGCAGTTCGGCCTCACGACCGCGATGGCCGACCCGCGGCTGGAACTCTATCGCGAATCGAACAAACTGCTGGAAAACGACGACTGGTCGCCGGTCCTGGCGACCGTGTTCTCCCGCGTGGGGGCATTTGCCTTCGTGCCGAACAGCCGCGATGCCGCCTTGCTGCAATCCTTGGGCGGCGCCCACAGCATCGTCGCGGGCGGCAGCGGGCCGGGCGTCGTGTTGGTGGAGGCCTACGACACGGGCACCGCCGAAGGGCCGCGCCTGGCGAATCTCTCGGCCCGCAATCAAGTGGGCACGGGCGACGATGTGCTCATCGTCGGTTTTTCGGTGGCCGGCTCGGGCACGATGCGGGTGCTGATGCGGGCCGTCGGGCCGACGATCGGCGGGGTGCCGTTCAACGTGCCCGGGGTGCTGGCCGATCCGAAATTGGAACTCCGCAACGCGAGCGGCCTGCTGATCGGCGAAAACGACACTTGGGACGCAGGCCTGTCGCCGACGTTTGCCTCGGTCGGCGCCTTCGGCCTGGCGGCGGGTGGGAAAGACGCGGCGCTGACCGCGACCCTCGCGGGCGGCAACAGCTACACGGCGGTCGTGCGCGGGGCCGACGGGGGCACGGGGGTGGCGCTCGTGGAAATCTACGAATTGCCGTAGCGCTGCGCTTTACTCGACCGGAGCGCGGACATCGGATCGACCTGGGTGGCGCGGCAGGGAGAAGGGGTCCCGAGTCTGGCGGATACCCCCCTCATCTCGCGGCGCACCCGCCGACAAACCGCCGGCCTGAATCGCATTTTCAGCTACGTTCCAGCTACGCTCTTTTGTAACTTCTTGAGCGTTCGCTGGCGTCCCCACGGGGATTCGAACCCCGGTCTCCACCGATGCCGCTTTCAGGTAATGACTTACGTTAGTAGGAAATGACTTATGAAATCGGCGTCACTCACAAAACTCGGCGTCATTCTTACTGTCATTCTTACCTATGGCCTCTCTTTGGAAACACCCGAAAAGCCAGTTCTGGACCGCGTGCTTCACTGACGACAACGGGCGTCAGCTCAAGCGCTCCACGAAACTTACCGACCGCAACAAGGCCACGCTGATGGCCCAGAAATTCGAGGCGGCCTATCGCATGAAACTCACCGAGGCCCAGGCGCGCAAGGTCGTCTCCGACATCTTCGAGCAGATCCACGGTGAGCAACTCTACCATGCCACGGTCCGGAAATTTCTCACGGATTGGATGACCAATAAGAAAAGCGAAACCAGTCCGGGCACGCACAAGCGTTACCAGAACGCCGTCGACAAGCTCCTCGATTTTCTCGGGGACCGCGCGGATCGGGACATCGCCTACGTCCACAAGCGTGACCTCGCGGCGCTGCGGGACAAGACCGCCGCCGAGCTGTCGGTTTCGACGGCCAACACGGACTTGAAGATTCTGCGGGTAGCGTTTCACCAAGCCGTGATCGACGGCCTGCGGCTCGATAATCCCGGTGCGTCGGTGCGCACGCTCGAGGAACGCAAGTCCTCCGACGCCCCCGAGCGTCGCCCGTTTACCGAGAAGGAACTGAAGACGCTGTTCGCCGTGGCCGAGGGCGAATGGGAAGGCCTCCTCCTCGGCGGTCTCTACACCGGCCAGCGCTTGGGGGACCTGGCGTCGTTGACCGGACGCCGGATCGATCTCGGAGAAGAGTTGCTCACGTTCCGTTCGCAGAAGACGGGACGTGACATGGTCATTCCCATTGCGGCCCCGTTCTTGGCTTACCTGAAAAAGAATATGCCGCGTGACCCCGATGCCCCTCTCTTTCCGAAAGCCCACGAAGAACGAAAGGAAGCCGATGGTGAATCGCGCCGGCTTTCAGCGCAATTTCACGCACTCCTCGCGAAGGCCAAGCTCGTCGATGCCCGACCCAAGGACAAAAATAGTGGCCGGGGACATTCGGTGAAGCGCACCGTCAGCGAGCTTTCGTTCCACAGCCTACGCCACAACACCACGTCGTGGCTTAAGAAGGCGGGCGTGCCGGAGTCGGTGGTGCGTGACATCATCGGCCACGAGTCGGAACTCGTCAGCCGCAATTACACCCACGTCGATGACGACACCAAACGAAAGGCGATCCGCAACCTGCCGGTGTTGGTGAAATAGGTTAACCATGCCCGCCGTCTAGCCGCACTGGGTCTTACATTTGGCGTCGCCTCGACTAGAATTCCATTCAGAGTTTTCCTTGATGGCACTCCCGATCAACATCGACGCACTTCTCAACGGCACCGCCGTCGAATGGGAACGCGTTGAGTTCAAAGAGGGATGGAATCCGGAGGAGGTCGTGCAGGCCCTGTCGGCGTTTGCCAACGATTTCCATAATTGGGGCGGTGGCTATCTTGTCCTTGGAGTGAAGACCCAGGACGGGAAGCCGGTTCTTCCACCGGAAGGGTTGCAGCCGGAGCAGGCCGATGCCTGGCAACGAAAACTTCTCGAACTCGGCCACAAGCTTCGCCCGAACTACCACCCTGTGACAGAAGTCGCGACGGTGAGCGGCAAACTCGTATTGGTGGTATGGATTCCCGCCGGGGAAATGCGGCCATACGAAGCGCCGGCGAGTTTAGCGAAGGATGAAAAACGGTGGGTCCCCTACATCCGACTTCACGCCAACACGGTTGAAGCCAAGGGCGACCTTAAGAACGAGCTTCAAAGTCTGGCCAATCGCATCCCGTTCGATGATCGTCAAAACACCGCAGCGTCCACCGCAGACCTGCAACCGACCTTAATCCAGAACTTCCTTTCTGAGGTGAAAAGCGACCTGGCCGCCGATGCAGGACGCTTGCCGATTGATGAGGTGGGCAGACGGATGCAAATTGTCCGCGGTCCGAACGAGGCCCCGCGCCCGCTCAACGTCGGCTTGTTGTTCTTCACGTCAGACCCAACCCGTTGGTTCCCGCAGACTCAAATCGACGTGGTTCATCTCCCGCAGGGGCGTGGCGGAGATCAGATCGTCGAAAAGGTGTTCAAGGGGCCTATCGGTGCGATGCTGCGAGACGCATTGGGTTACCTGCGCAACCAAGTGGTAACGCAGTTCACCCGCAAGGTGCCGGAACAGGCCGAAGCCGAGCGTTATTGGAATGTGCCATACTCGGCGTTGGAGGAGGCACTGGTGAACGCGGTCTACCACCGTAGCTATGAGGAACGCGAACCGATCGAGGTTCAGATCACACCAGAAGAGGTGACGATTCTCAGCTTTCCCGGTCCCGACAGGACCGTGAGCATGGATGACTTGCGAGCGGGTCGCGGAGTCGCACGGCGTTATCGGAATCGCCGGATTGGCGAATTTCTCAAGGAACTCGAACTCAGCGAGGGCCGGGGCACCGGGATTCCGAAAATCTTGGAATCGATGCGGGCCAATGGGTCTCCCGAACCCCAATTTGAAACAGATGAGCACAGGACATCTTTCTTGGTGCGACTTCCACTGCGCCTTGCCCCTAAAGTAGAGCCTACGGTAAGTAATTCAGCATCAACGAGCACAGGCGCTACTCTCGGGGCAGAGAAAGTAGCTCCTAAAGTAGAACCTAAGGTAGTCGGGCGTCTCACTGCTTCCACCGTGAGCACCATCCTAACCGCTTGCCTGGAGGCCAAACGCCCTAGCGAGCTACACCAAATCCTCGGCGTGAAGGACCGGATGGTTCTGCTCTACGGCTACCTGACTCCGTTGATTGAGCAAAAGTGGCTGACTCGCACGCAACCACTTTCGCCCAATAGCCCCACGCAGCGCTATGCTGTTACCGATGCCGGTAAGGTATGGCTGGCAGCGCACGCAAAATCAGCCAAGTAGCATGGACTGGCGGAAAAACGTCCCGTTGGCGGGCACCGCTTACACATGGGACACAAACCTGTCCGACGAAGCATTGCTAGAGTTCTACGAGGTCGTGCGGGATGATCCGGAATTCGCGCAGAGTCATCTGTCTGTTCAGGGGCTTTCCATCTCACTCGCTCTATTTGATAAGATGGTCGCCTTTCACGAAGGCTATGCTTGGTGCGTTGGCTTCGGCACCCATTTCTTCGTCACATACCGAACCGCTCTCGGGTGGGAATTATGGGAAGCGAGAAAGCAAGAGCTGGCTGAGCTGAAGCAGGAGCAGGATGAGCAGCGTCGCATTGAACTGCTGTTATTTCGCACCGAGGATGAATTTCGTGCCGGCCAGTTTCACGAAGCAATCGCGGCCGGAGACTTCACTCGAGCGGAATCAATTCTCGCTGACCGTGGGCTCGCGCGCCAAACCTGTGAATTCAAAGAGGTGAGAGACTGGTTTTTCCAGTTCGTCACGGAATCGGCTATTCGTCTATTTCACTCGTTTCCGGATATTGGTCCAGGCATTCGCTTTCTCGCACGTTTTGAACGTCCCTACTGGGAATACCTGCGCTTCGCTGAAAGCCGGAGATTTTGGAAGAAGCCATCGCTACCGGAACTCCGAGGTATACTAGATGCGGCGAGCACTCGCTTTCCCGACAATCCTTTTCTGTTCAAGGAAGCTGCGCTTTTCCTCGTGAGGCAGGGCGATCTGGAAGGTGCCGCAATGATTTGCCGCACCGCAATTGCGCATGGCCTTCGCGACACCACGAAGAGTGGATTTATCGGAAGGCTTCAGCGACTGGAGAAACGCATTAAACGTGAGGGTAGCCAAGTTAGCCCACTGGATATCGCGAAAGATGCTATGTAGCGTTAGCTAAACGTTCGAGATGGTTCATCAAGCTATCGTAGCTGATGAGCCGAATCCCGCGCAGCGCGCCCCGCTTGCGGAGGACCACGCTTTTGACGGGCGGCGTGCCATCGTTGGCCGGGCCGGGGATCGTGAGTTCGTTGAGCGTGCTCCGGGACAGACCCGTGAACCGGCACCGGGAACCAGGTGCCGGCAAGCGCAGCCATTCCGGTTTCGAGGTTTCACCGGTCACGGCAGCGGGAGGAGAAGGAAGGGTCGCGTTCATGATGTTTCGTTTCGGTTGAGGTGGTTCGGGTTCAGACGTTCACGGTCAAAGTCGCCTCGTGGCGCAGCTCTTCGCGCAGGACCTTGCGGGCCTGCACCGTGTTCGCCAGTTGCTCGATCATCGCATCGTGAAAGCGGTTCACACGGTGATGCACGTAAAAGCCGAAATCGGTTTTCACCGTGCTCCACTCCACCGAGGCGACCATGCGCTGCTCGCGGTGATCGAGAAGACGCACGCCGGCGCCATCGAAAGCGGGAGCCTGATTGAGGAACGCCTCGACCGCCTCCGGCGCCGAGTCGGTGCGAAAGCCAGGAAGGAAAAGCCCTGTGCGGTTCTGCCGGTGGATTTGATAACGCGCCACCGACGCTTCCGCGTCGGGGCCGGTGATGGCTGATGTTTCGTGGTTGGTTTTCATGGATGCGGTAAATTTTGCTGCATCCATCTCTGCGCCGGTTGGCGTCTTCCTCAACGCAGCCGCCCTGCCGAAATCGCGGGACGATTCCTACACCGGATTCGGTAGGCTCAGAGCATCGGGCGAGACCTGCCGATCCATCACCGTGGAGTCATGCGACTCCCACACAACTACGCGACGCTTGCGGACCCAAGGCGGCCGGGACCGGCCACCCTTATCGCGAGGACGCTCTGGCGAACTTCCATCGCACGAAGCGCGGTGAACGTGTGGTTCGTCCGCGTCGGCGGAAGTCATCCCGGCCGGCGGTGGCGTGACCTGACGACGTCGGAGGCCGAGCGAAACCGTTGCGGAATTTCTCCGGCATCGCTCTCCCACGCTTCGACCCGGCGGTGGCGCGGCGCACACCGACAACGCTGCATGCGGTCGTGGCTGCGAGCGGTCCGCGTTCTTCCGGGCAACGCCGCCACGGCGGCACGTCCTTTTTTCCGGGATCGTTTTCGCTCTCTCTGGCGGCCCCTCCAGCCGCGCCGCCGCTGCGCGGACAGGGAGCGTTCGGGTCCTCCTTGAAAGGAATCCCCCCAACCGTCCCCTCGTCCCCGCCGGCACCCCCGCCCTTCGACGAGAGAGCAATCCCGCTCCTCACAAATCAAAAAAGGAACTATATGCCCTCCAAGACCGCTCAACCCGCCTCGCCTGCCAAGACCACCACCAGCGCCAAGCTGCCGGTGAAAACCTTCCGCCTCGGCCGCATCAAAGCCGCCGTGTGGGAGAACGAGGCCGATCAGAAGAAATTCTACAACGTGACCTTCGCCCGGACCTACGTGGACGACGCCAAAAACTATCACGACACCGACAGCTTCGGCCGTGATGACCTCCCGCTCGTCGCCAAGCTGACCGACCAGGCCCACACGTTCATCTTCGACCGCCTCGCGGAACTGAAGTCCGAACAGAGCGAGTGACCCTCGCCACCACGGCGGCCGGTAACCCCGGCCGCCTTTTTTGTGTCCTTCGGCGCCGCTCCCAACCACCGAACCGACGCTCGCTTCGCTCGAATCTTCTAGCGACTGCCAGCCGCTGGTTTCGCCATTCTACACCCGGTCAAGGTAGTATCGCTACGCGATCTCCACCTCGCGAATCACTCCGCTTCCCCCTCGTTGGTCCTGCTGCGCAGGACACGGCCTCGGCGCTCCGTCCACCGCTTTGACTTTCGGGTGTGGGGCGAAAATCGCCAATCGGCAGTAGGCGATAAGGTCACGAGATGTGACGCACGCCCCACGGGCCGAACGGCATCAAAACATGTCCTGTGAAAATCCGTTCGGGGAAACGATCTACTCCTACTCCCGCGCCCAAGCCATCGAGGACGGCGTCCTCGTTGACCTGAGCCAGGCCGACTCCATCCGCCAACACTGGAAATACCCCTTCGCCTGCACCTCGGCGGTGTGGGCCATCATCGAGGAGGCGCTGCAACAGCCCGGCCAGGATGTCTCCGGCATCTGCCACGACATCTCCACCATGGCCAAGCTCGCAATCCGCAGCGCAACGGACCCGGAGTTGGTTCGGTTCAGCGTCATTATCACCGGACGGACGCAGGCCCTGAAACTGCACATCGGCCCGGGCGACACCGCGGCCCCGGTCCTCACCCTTATGCTTCCCTATGAGGACTGAACGAGGGGGCTTCGGCCCCCTTTTTCGTCTGCCCTACTTCAAGCTGTGGCGCGCTCCGGGGGAGTCGCCTTCGCCGCGCTTACGGCCGCCAAGAGCCGGCGCTGAAATCCGGGATAGTGAATCTGCTGCGGAGACACCCAGATGTATCCGTTCTGGAGCGCATACAGCATGAGCTGCCCTTTGTGGTGCAACTTCATCTTCGCCATGATCGCCTTCCGGTGCGTGTTCACCGTGTAGGGCGAAAGGCCTAGACGCTCTGCGGCCTGTTGATCGTCCGACCCGTCACCGATGACCGAGAGGACCATCTGCTCTTTTTCCGTGAGCGTATCGAGCGTGATATTCTTCGGACGCTTCAGATTCGGCAGCATCGTCGCGCTCACGTAGAGCCGGCGCTGGATCACCTGTTGGAGCGCGGTCGGCAAGTTTTCCATGCCTTCTGCGTGGCCATCGTAAAGCCCGTCGTAACGGATACTGCGCAACAGATCGAAAGTGCGGGCATCCTTGCGCGACGTGAGCACGAGAATCGGCAGCGCGGTTTCGATGAACGGCTCCAAATGTTCGAGCCCGTCCATGTCGTCGATCTTTACGCCGGTGATAAACAGGTCCGGCACCCGCGCCTGGATGGAGTCGAGCGCGTCGAACCCAAGCTGAAACACCTGCACGTCAGCATTGCGCCAGAGATCCTTGATGTGGCGGCTGATCAAATCCCCGTAAAGTCTATCGCCTTTCAGCACCACGATGCGTGGCGTGGCATTCTTGGGCAGCATGGCTACGAAGCGGCAGGGTTCAGTTGCAGTTTCATTCCATCCGAATGCGGCAGCAGACGGCCTGAGCCGTCGCCCCCGCGCAAAAGTTCGCGCGCGAGCGCGTTCCGAACCAAAAGCTCGGCGGCATCCCGCATCGGCCTGGCCCCAAGCCGTTCGTGATACCCGCGACTAACGACAATTCCTTGCACGGATGGTTCCGGGGAAACCCGATACCCGAGTCCGGCCAACGTCCGGCACTCCTTCTCTACCAGACCCGCAGCGATAACGCGCTGCGCCTCGTAGTCTAGGCGGTTGAAAACCACCGTCAGCGTGATGCGGGCAAAGATTTCCGGCCGCAATTCCCGCTGCGCATCCTGCCGCACGAGCCGCTCCATCGTCTCATACTTCGACTTGCGAAGCGTCATGATGCGCTGCGCCCCGATGTTGCTCGTGAGCACGACATACCATCCCGAGAAATCCAGCACGCGATTGCGCCCCGTCGTTAGGCGCGCGGCATCGAGCAGTTGCAGCAGCACGTCCAGAACGCGCGGGTGCGCCTTTTCGATCTCATCGAAAAGCAGCGTGCCGCAACCGCCGCACGCATCGAACCCCTCCGCGATCCGGCCGGGTTCATCAGCGGTCCCGAGCAGCAACCCGAGTCGGTCTGCCGTCTGGTATTCCGACATGTCGAGACGGACGACGCGGTCTAGGCCGAGCAGGTCTTCGGTGAAGCGCAGCGTTAGCTCCGTCTTACCCACGCCGGTCGGCCCGAGAAACAAAAAGCTAGCCTTCGGCCGACCGGGAACGGTCAGGCCAAGTTCACCATGCTGCAGCCGCTCCGCGACCAACTCGATGGCCGCATCCTGCCCGGTGAGCTGCGCCTTGAGGCGGTCCGGGAGCGTCCGCAGCTTTTCGAGGTGTTCGGCGGCGATGGTCATGACGTGCTCTCACCATTTCGCTTCCGTGGAAGCCGTAGTGTTGGAGACGACGGACTCCGCCGGAGGCGTCGGCCCACCGTTGCGGAGGCGGTTGCGTTCGGCTTCCAGTTGTTCGCGAAGTTTCGCTGCCTCGGCGCTCTGGCGGACGAGCTGCGCATATTGTGTTTCCATGCGTTGCTGGGTTTCTGCCATTGCAACCTTCATCCCGCGCAACTCACCGGTGATCGCTTTCTGGTTCGTCAACTCGGCGTTGAGTTCAGCCGCCGCGGGCAAGGGGGCGTAGCTCGCCGGTGCGAAGGCCGTGCGCGGCACGGTTTCGCCCGATTCGTTCGCGTTCAGGGGCACGTGAGTCTGTCGGTAAATCGCATGGGCTTCGTGGCGGATCGACGGATTCGCCGCCTCGCGATAGCCGCGCACTTCGTAGCGCGTCTCCACGACTTTCGTTGGCATTGCTGCGGCCAGGGCCGGCGGAGGAGGCGCCACCACGGCCACAGGACGGTGCGTGGCACAGCCCACCAGGGCGAGAAGCGGAAAGGTCAGCAGGATGTGTCTCATGATTAGCCTTTGTTTGCGGGTGGAGGAGGAACGGGACTGGCCTCGGGCGGTGGCAGCTTCATGCCAGCTAGGCTCGCCTTCTGCGGATCGACCGACTCGAGGACGTAGACGTAAAATTCCTTACCGGCGGCCACGCGGACGAAGTAGCCGTTTTCCTCAATGTCCTTGAGGGTGCGCTTCGCGTAGAGATCGAACACGTCGCCGACACCTTCGCGCACGCCGTTGGACACCGAGCCGGTGATTGTCGTGCCCAAGGCGGTCTGCGTCCGGTCCTGTGTGCCCCGCGCGAAACCGCTCAGCGCGGCCGAGGCCAGCAACTTCAATTCCTGCAAATCATCCGTCGCCATGAGGCGGCCTTTGATCCCGCCCGATCCGTCGGTGATGCCGTAGCCATCGATGTCGTGTTCGTATTCACGATCCAAGGCCACGCCGTTGAACGCGAGTTCACGCCCGTCCTGCCAAACGAAACGCCAGGTGCCGGTTGCGGTCACGCGGTCGCGCAGCCGGCCGGCGCGCGCCGTGCCATGCACGAGCGTGTTCGCCGGAATCACCTTCTTGCCGTTCTGCCACACGTCTTCGAGCAGCACCGCGATGACGGGCGTCTCCAGGTTCGCGCTGTCGATCGTGTTTACGAGTTTGCATTTCAGGAGCGTCCCGAAGGGCATGAATTTCTCCGGCGGAGGAGGAGCCGTGCGTTCCGACCGCACCGGAGGTGCCTCATAGGAGGCCAGCAACGAGGTGTATCGCACCTTGCGCGGCTTCGGCTCCGCGGTTGGCGCAGCTCCGTGTGCTTTCTGTCCCGTCCCGTTTGCCGCCGTTGCTGACGCCGGACGAAAGGGCACGATGCCGTTCGCGGTTGCGGGTTCCCCCGCTTGGACTGCCGCCGGCGGCCGGGCCTGTTGCGGCAGGCCACTTTCGAGGCCTTGATCCAAGGGCACTCGCACCTGACCGAGTTCGACCTTCTTCGCGTTCTGCGCGGCGAGCTTCGCCGCCTCGCGTTCCTGCGCTTGCTGGCGGCCGTAGATCGCCAGCCCCGAGAATAGCACGACCACGAACACGACGAACAAACCGAACTTGCTCTTGAAGAAATTGCCGAGATTGCGGGGGTTCATGACTTCGGGGCCTCCGTGGTCGGTGATGGCGTGGGCGCCGCTACTGCGACGGCCTCCCGCCGCGAAGTGTTGACCAGAACGGTGAAGGCGTTGTCGGCACTGAGATCGTTGCGGGTGCCGTCCGGCATTCCGACGACCGCGAACTCCGCCTCCGCGCTCTCGCCCGGGGCGAGGCTGCGCGGGCCATTGGCGATGGATTGCTCGAATTTCTCATTCGCGACCCGGGCCGCGAACGTGCTCGGCGCGAGATCGACGATTCTGTCCGTAGTGTTCTTGAGCCTGAGCAGGAACACCACGGCGTCTTCCTTGGAGAAGCGGTAAACCTCCTGCACCGTCACCTCCACGTCAGGCAGCGTAACGGTGCGATTCTGAGCACGGAGCGTCACGCCCTCGACGGCCTTCGGCAGCGACTTGGCCAGGACGGGATAAGCCCGCGCCCGATCCAGCAGGCTGAGCCCGATGCGCGGCGAAAATTTGACGGGCTCCGGCGGCGCCTCCACCCGGATAGCCGTCGCTTGGGTCGCGGGTTGGAAAATCACGCTGGCGACCGAATCCGCCGCGACCGTTCGAAGGTTGAGAACGTATGCCGAGCCCTCATAGATCGCCGTCAGCCTCGCTGTGGCTTCAGGTTGAAGACTGCGCACGAGAATGAAATTCGAGCCAGGAGCGTGGGAGACATGGAAGCGTAACGGGGTCCCTTCCTCGATTTCGACCGCCGCCTTGCCACTCTCGATCAGCATGTCCGCTCCCGCCACGGCGGTGATTGGTCCCGGGAACATGACGGTGGTGACCTCGCGGGACACCGGCAGGTCCACCGTCTGCCTTGGATCAAGCTTTGCCTCGCGAATCGTTTGCGCCGCAAGCGCCGAGGCGAGTCCGATGAAGAGTGGCAGGGCTTTCAACATGGCGTGTCCTCACGTTTTGATGGGCTCCACCTGAAACGCCGCGACCGCGGTCGGAAACCGGCCGTTGCGGGTGAGGTCCGGGTTGATCAGGAACTTGAATTTCACGCGGTAGCGGAGCACCTCCGTGATCGGTGCTCCCTGATAGGAGCCGACGCGGATCAACTGCACGTCGGTCGAGGTGTAGAAGGCGTTGTCACGCGTGCTCAAAATCTCGGGCACCCCGACTTCGACTTTCTGGTGGAGACCCTTGGCCTCGAATTCAGCCTTCGTCCGATTGAGCGAGGCCTGCGCCGTCTGCGCCGCCTCGCGCAGGAAGAGCTGCTTGAATAGTTCCGGGTTGTCCAAGCCGGCCGGGTTGCGTTCGAAGAGCGCCTTGCAGGCGAGTTTGGTCTGCATCGCGTGCAGGTCCTTCGCCTCCTGGATGTCCACCACGGGTGACACGTAATAGGTGCCGAGGCTGTCGATCACCACGACCTCGCGCTTGCGCGTCAGTTGTTCGACCAGGTTATGACGGTCCCACGCGGCCCACACCCACGCGGCCACCGCGACCAGAAACCAGATCAGCGACTGACGGCGCTGCCGGTCGAAAATGGCCAGCAGCGAGGATTTCGGTTTTCCGAACTGCGGGGCAACGCGAGCGGCGGACGCGGGAGCGGTTTCGGCGTTGGCGACCATGGTGATTACCTCCGTTTTTTGTCGTGATTCGGTTGGGCAGGGACACGCGCTTCCGTCGGTGGCCTAACATGATTCTCGGCGTCGTCTTGCCTCATTGTTTCAAGCATCGCTTTCGCCATGTCGTCCTCAGCTTTGGCTAGGCGGTCAGTCTCACGGGCCAGATCCTTGAGCACCTTGGGATACTTCCGATGAAAATTGAAAATCGGGCTCATATATCGATGGCTGCTTGGTTGGGATTGTCCTCGTGGGGTTGTTTATCAAAGCCGCTGCGGCTTTGCCGTTTTTGCTTAGAATGCTCTCGAAAC
Source organism: Verrucomicrobiota bacterium (assembly GCA_016235555.1). GTDB lineage: Bacteria > Verrucomicrobiota > Verrucomicrobiia > Opitutales > Opitutaceae > JACRKC01. Next base: position 214,739 of record JACRKC010000083.1, on the reverse strand, counting down.
TCGGCGGCCATCGTTTCCGCAGCACCGGCCCGTCGCGCCTGAGCTGACGCCATTTCCTGAGTAGCAGCCACCTGGCTCCGCATCAGCCGCCCGGCATACAATCCAGAAACGCCACCAATAGCCGTCCCAGTCGTTCGCGCAGACCCTCCACCACGCGCCGCAGATTCGACGCCACTCGCCATCGCCCCCGTGGCCGCGGCGGCAATGACGCCGGCCGCACCAACGCCGCCGGTGGCTGCGGCGACGCCAGCGCCTACCCCGCCGGCAAAGACCGACTGCGCGACACCTCCGACACCACGTGCGAATTCGGCGGCAGGGTTTGCTCCCATGAGTAAAACCTTCGTCGTGACATACGGGGCCAACACGGAGCTGACCAACATCCAAGCACCGATGAGCAAGACCGTGAGAGCAGGAGCAGCGATCGGCGCGCCGACAACAAACAGAGGCACGAGACTGGCCGTAGCGGCAGCATCCAACATCGCCTTCGTTACCACTGCCGCAATGATCCATCCGAACGGCCAGCAAACCAAGGCGGCCAGACCGATAACAAACTTCTGCGCGACGCCTGTCATCGGCCGAAGCATGAAAAAAGAAAGGAAGATCGGGCTGATGGCCCAACCAGCCGTGAGGAGAATATCACCGACAAGTTTGACCACGTATTGCACGCCCCACGAAAGCCAGCCGAACAACCAGAGGAGCGCGTAGCAGATCGCCGTCCCAATCGATTTGGTGCCCCAAATAATGTCCCACATACTGGCGTCAGGCTCCGTTGCGGCCTTGCCGGCGATGAACTGCACGAACTGTTCGTCAACTGCAGTCGGATCGACACCCATCATGCTCCCAAACGCGCTAACGATGTCGTTGAGGCGCATCAGCCATTCGCGGAGGAAAAGCGTGGAGATTCCGATCAAGAACACCTTCGCGATTAGCCAAGTATAGGCGCCAGCCTCGGGCCGAGTCCGGATAGCATGGAATGCCATCCCTGCGGCCACAATCGCGCTACCAATGTAGGCGCATCCACCCCACAGCGACGAAAGCCCGTCGAAGTAGGAAGAGGGAAGAATGCTGCCTATCGGTGCGGCCATGGGATTTCTGGCGACTATTTCTTCGAAGTCTCGGGCGCACTCGGCGTCGCCGTGTCGTCAACTTTTTTGAGATAGTCCCGGTTCTTAAATGCCTTCGGCAATGCCTCCATCTCCTTACGGGCAGCCTCGGCACGCGCCTTGGCTTCCGCCTCTTCGCGGGCACGTCGAGCCTCTGCCTCTCGGTCCACGCATCCGCCGGCCACCAACACAGCCATCAGCAATACTCCGGTGAACGTAGGTGCTTTCATATGACCGTTTTGACCGATTTTTTCCGAGGGTGTTCGGAGTTAGGGTGTGAAACGTTTTTCAAACACATACCGGAGCATCGACTCGTATTGGGGTTTGAACGTGGCCGAGAGCTTCCGAGCTTCCTGCTGCGCCAGCCGCCGCCGCGCTTCGGCATCGGCCTCCGTTTGAGCGGTGCTCATGGCGGCTGATTCGGCGGCTTTCACCTGCACCTGTGCGGCGCTCAAAGCCACCTCGGCATCGACCGCCGTGAGCTGGCCGTATTGCGCGTTCAACACCGCCTCCAACTTCTTTTGCTCCGCCTCGGTTTCAGCGGCCTGCAACGCTTCGCTGGTGCGAGTGATGGCGCGCTTCAGATCCTCACGGCGCTTGTAAACGTCGCTCTGCACGACCTTGAACTCATCGACCGTGACCGCCATGTCGTGCGCGTCCTTGTAAACGGCAGGATCGCGCTCGACTACGGCTCCGTCGAAGTCCCGGAAATCAGGGCTGACCTCGCGGAAGATACCGCCCCGGGTGTCGCCGAAAAGCCCGCGGCCATCGACGCGAGCGACGCCCTGCGCCCAGGTCTTGATTTGGGTCGGGAGGTTGAGATCGGCCCGAAATTCTGGGAAGCCAACCAGGTCCTTCACGTTCGCCATGTCCCCCATGCGCTTGAGCTGCGTTTCGAACTGCTGAATCTGCCGAACCTGATTGGTGATTTGCGTGGCCTGATTCGACAACTGCTCCACGAGCGCCGCGTAATTCACGGCGCTTTGCTGGAGATTGGCCGCATCGATCACCGCCCACTGCGCGGTTGCCGGCAACGAGACCACAACAAACAGGATTGTTGAAACGAGGGCCTTCATGATCCGGTTTCCTCCTTGGGCATGACCACACGGATGACCCGCTTGGTCGGTTCGCGCCGCACGCCATCGCGATCTGTCTGCGGCACGTCGATTTCGTAGTAAGTTTCCTCGTAGCCGTCTTCGACAGAGGGCCGCTGGTTGTCGCGAGCGATCCAGTATTGCTGTTTCACGGCGTTCGATTGGCCCTTTTCGTAGCCGGCGAGGAACGCCTCCCGCTGGGCCTTGTTGTTGAAATAGTTGATGGTCTCGCCGACCACGAACCCCGCCGCCGCACCGACCGCAGCGTTCTTCGCTTTGCCGTCGCCCTCCCGGGCACCGATGTAGGCGCCACCGGCGGTGGTCGCGGCCGTCGTGGCAAAATTGCGCGTGCGACCGGCCGAATCCGCCCCCGCCGTCGCGCAGCCCGGCATGAAGAGCATGACCATTACCATGAAAAGCAGGCCGACCAGATACGGCTGCGAGAAGGCGATACTATCCAGGAATCGTTGCATGGGTTGCCTTGGTTGACGTTCAGGATTCGTTGATCGTAAGCTTGTGCTCGTGGCGATGGGTGTGCCGTTCGCGCTGTCCCTCGCGGGCACACTGCCGATCGATGGTGTGGGCAATGAAGACTCCCGTCTCCAATCGCCCTTCGAGAAACTCGACAATGTCCGCCTTCATGCGGAGGCGGTCTGATGGCGGCAGCAGGTGAGTTTCGAGGACGGCCTCGACTTCGGCGACCTCCCGTTCGTCCACCGGGTCGCGATCATCCCGGTCCTCGCACCGCTCCGCATAGGGGGCGAGGCGCTCAAATAGTCGGTCCTCCTCGACCATTTCGTATCCGGCATGGAGCAGATCGACCCCCGACCGGCTGACCATGACTTCCACGGGATCGCTCGTCCGCGTCGCGGCGGTTGAGCCAATCGCCTCCGTCTCCCGCTCCATGAGCCGGAAGATCAAAGCATCGTCATCAATCGCTGCCTCGATATGTCGGTGACGATTCACGAGGCGGGTCTCGGAACCCGGCCCCGCCAGGTCCGCCTTGCGCGTGACCTGAACATCCGGGAGCTGCACCAGCACCCGAGGTAGCGGCACAACTCCGCTTACGACGCCCCGATGCTCTTCCCGGTAGCTGCGGCCCGCGACCACCATGCGCTGGGCTTCGCGTTGGATTTCTTCGTTGGTTTTCATGGCATCACGCATTCGCGATGATGGCGTCCACCACGTTGGTGTTTCCGCGCAGCGCCTTCTCGCGCTGATCGAAATGCGCGCCGGAGCTCGACGCGCAGTAGAGCATCTCGCGCGAAGCAACGTTGCGCATCGTCACGATCAACGGACGGCGTTCGTCCGTGTGGTAATAGGTGAACTGCGAATACTTCGTCCCGACCAGCTTCTCCGGCTCGGGATGACTCATAACGGCGTCCTTCGCCGCGTCAGGAATCGGGAAGTCCCGACTCAAGTCCTCGATGTCGGAACGGTCGCTCTGACGGAGCAGGAACAGGATGCGGCTGTTGCCCAGGACGGCCCCGCGAATATCGGAGGCCTTGAACTGTTCATAGTTCTGCACGGTCGCGACATTCCAGACGTTGTATTTCCGGAGCTGCTGGTAGGACTCCCGCAGCACCTTCTTGCCCGAAGGCACGAGTGAGAAGCGCGCGACTTCCTCAAAGATGTTTCGCTTTCGCAGCGCGCGCGGCAGGCGCATCATGTGCGAACGAGTATAGTTCGCGATCAGGAAGGCCGCCGCCGCTTTCAACTCTTCCGCGGACTCGGGAATGTAGCCGAGTTCGAAGTGTGCAATCTTGCCGGTCAGCGAGACATTCGAGACGCCGTCGAAAAGCTCCCCGTAGCTGCCGCCCGCCGACCACGGCTCCAGGAGCGTGGCGAGGTAGCGCATTTCCTCGGCGTGCGGACCGGATGCCTCCGCCGCGAGCAATTCCTGCAACTGGCCGTGCTGCGGCATCTCGCCGGGAGTGAGGCGTGCGAACACCAAGTCCCGGACCTGTTGCGCGCCAGCGCCGTCCTTGGCGAAACGGACCACATCGCCCTCGTCGGAAGCAGCGACGAACGCCGCCGCCTCATCGCTGCGTTGCTGTTCCCATTCCGCGAACTCGAGAAACGCATCCAGGGCCGTCGCCTGCGGCCCCATTCGGTTGCGGCGATACACGTCGAGAGCGAAGGCTCGTCGGGAGAGTGCGACCGTCTCCTCGGGATGCCGGTTGAAATACCACCGCGCAAAATCCTCGTAGAGTCGGCCAATGGCATTCGCTAGGAGCGCCTGCCGGAGTTTGTTGCGATCCTCGTCTTTCGACTGCCCGACCATGAGCATCGGCAGCGCCGCCGCCGCGCTCAGGTGCAGCCCCGACAGCGGCAGGCCGCGCGTATCGAGGTAGTTCATGGTGAGCTTGCCGTTCGCCTGCACGATAATCGGCTCCGCCGTCGGATCGACCGTTTTGGCGTAGGTCGTATAGGACTCACCTTCCTCCACGATCATCGTGTAGGCATAGAACGGCTCTGTCTGCGTGAGAATATCGATGACATTGACGCTCTTGCCAGAACCCGTCGTGCCGATGACGACCGCGTTTTGAGGCGTCTGGTTGTTACCTTCACCGACAAACGTTCGCCCGCCGACAAGGTTCCCGTTCGGCCCCTCGAATATGAACTCAGCCTGATCGAGGTGTCCGACCGGTGTGGAGGAGAATGGCAGGATGTTCGCGACGAGGGCATCGTCGTAGTCGTGCCAGAGCGAATCGTAACGGCTGAACGACCAGCCGGGCCAGGTGCAGTAGAAAAAGTTTCGAGCTGACGGCTCCAAGGCCGGCTCGTAGGCCTGCGCCCGCTCCATGCTGCCGACCGCAGCCTTCAGCGCGGTCAGCTTCGCGCGGAGATCCTCCCGATTCCGGTCCCACGCTCGGATGATATACTGGATGCGGTAGGGCGAGCTGTCGCCGTTACTGTAACGAGCGATCTTGGCAGCCTTCGTGCGCATGGCCGCGAGGAGTTTCACCTTCTTCAGGCTCTCGTAGTCTCCCTCGACGCGGTTCAGCTCCTTCTGCTCCTTCTCGATCAGCTCCTCAACATCGACCGACTCGATGTTGACCGTGATGGCGTAGTCGCGGAATCCCAGCTTCGTCAGCAGGTAGGCGAGGCTCGGCCGGGTGCGCTTCGGCAGCGACTTGAGCACGAGCATACCGTGGTAGCAGCCATCGAGGTAAAAGCCGGTGTCGGGTTTCTCCAGCGGCCGGCCTTCGCCGAGCCAGCAGTTTTCCTGAATGGACTTCTGAGGATCGAAGAACTCCAGAGGATCGGCGATCTTCTGTTCCGGCAGCGACGGGTTGAGAAATTCAAGGTAGTGCAGGAAATGGTCGGCATCGGTCATCGGCCGCACCTGTCCGCCGCTCCCGCCGAACAAGGCCTGCAGGAACTGGCCAATCTGGTTGAATTGTTCGGCGTAGGTGCCGAGCAACGCTTCATGCGTCAGCCGGCCGGCGTTCTTCCCGAGCACGGCCGCATCGACCGGCGTCGTGAAATACAGTCGCAGACGCTCCCGCCGCAGCGCTCCGGATTCGGCCATGCGCCAGTAACGCACGAATCGCTCGTTGCGCTGACGCTTGCTCCATTTGTTCGCCGCGAGGTTGGCCGTGTCCTCCCGGTAGCGTTGAAGCGGTTTTCGGAAGTCGGAATCATTCGTCCATTGCACCTGCATCCGCCAGCCCGGTTTCAGCACCGACAGCAGGGCAACCAGGTCGGACTCGAATGCGTTGTGATGCACGGGGTCGGCGTGTTCCAGGTCAGGAGCGATCACCTCAAAGCCACGTGCGACGAAGCCGCCACGGTGCAGGCCTTCGAAGACAATCATGTCTTCACCGAAGAAGCCGTCTGCAGGTTCTGTTCTCATGCGACTTCCTCCCCGCGCTCCGCGAGCGCCTCTTCCAGCATGTCTTCCGTGACCGTGAGCTGTTCCTGCAATCGCTCATAGTCGGCGCGCGCCACCACGGGTTGCTCCCGCTTGTTTGGTGAGGCTTCTTTCCGCTCGGGCGACTCCAAGCCAGACCGACCGACCGTCGTTGCGGACTGGCGACCCAACCCGACGGCGGGCCGGGACGGAACCGACTCCCGCGCCGTCAACTCAGGTGCAAGCGCGGAACCGGCGCCGGCGAAGGGATTCGCCGGACGCCGGGCACGCGGGCCGAATTGGAAGGAGAGCAGTCCCGACTCGACCAAGGCGGATTCAAAGAAATCGGTGTCGTAGTGCTCCGGCTTGTTGTTTTTCAGGGTGAACACATACGCCACCGAGAGCGTGCAGAGCACCACGCCCACCAGTAGGCACAGCAGCAGCGAGACCCCGAAGATGCCCCACAGGAAAATCACCATCAGGATCGTCGCGCCCCCGGAGCCCAGCAGATACCAGCCCGAGTTCCCGGTCATCCCCAGGAACTCCCCGGAAGACTGCGCGCCCTGATTGGCGTCGTGCTCGTTGAGATGCGTCGAGTGCATGGGACGCGCGTGGGAATCGGATCAGGGCGAGAAGGTGCCGACGTTGGAGGCTTCGATGCCCATGTTGCTCCACATCGTCCGCACGATGGCGAAGGCGAGTCCGCTCACCATGGCTCCGGCAAAAGCCCACTTCGCGATGGACTGTCGGCCCATCATCATGGCGACACCGGCCGCCACGATGCCGACCGCCGCAAACGTGCCGCTCAGATACATGATGATCGCGTTGCCCGCTTCCGTCGCCGTGCGCAGATCGACCGCCTGGGCGTGGGCGAGCGTCGGCCACGAAAGCACGGCGGCGAACCAGATCGCGGCGCGCGGCCACGGATTAGCGGACGCTGCCGGACGATATTGCGAATTCAGGTGCAGCGCCCGCATCATCATCGCCACACCGAGAGCGAACGCCACATAAGGCGTCAGATGAACCAAGGTTGTCATGTTATCTCTCCTGTTGATGCCGGCACTTATGGGGGCCGACTCCCGCGCGGTGGTTTCGACTGTTGCTGGGCAACGGGAAATCCGTGCTGGTTTCCAAAAGGGACAACCCCGGCGCTGTCGCAAGGAACCGGCCCTACCGAAAAAAGGGTAGGACAAGTTTTGGAACCGAGACGTAGACCACGTCCGGATATAGTGAGACCGGTCCGCGCTACCGTAAGATGAGACGTAGTTGATGACTAACCCGTTTCCAATTCGAGCTGCCCGGGGGGCTTCTTTCCGAACGGGTTCGCGGCCGGCTTCATGAACCGAATCTCCACGGCGAACGTGTCCGCTTCGTGCTCACGGTCCGCCTGCAGTTCCGGCTGCGCGCGCACGCGTGCCAGCGAATGTTCCTCTATCGCGAGAAAAAGCGGCGCGAGGTTGTGCCCGCGCACGACCACCAGCCAATCGCCGATCTCGATCTTGATCGTGTCCGGTTCAGCATAGTCCCAGCGGGCCTCGACGTAGTGCATCCACGGAAGGTTGCGGCGTTGGTCCTTGCCATCGTCGAACGTGACGTGACTGGGACTCGCACCCGCGTCGAAATAGAGCTTCGGCTTCCGGAGTGGTGCGCGTTCCATCATACGCTCCTCCCTTCACCCTGCGTTGTGGCGAGACCGCGGAGCTTCCTGACCGCGCCCTGCCACGCCTCCCGCATCCCGGCGCGCAGACCTCGCGTCGCGCGCGGCGTCAGTTGCTCGCCGAGCGTGAGCCGGTGCCGCGCCAGGAACTCCGTTGCGAGTTCACGACCGGGATCAGGTCGCGCCAGCTGGTTCAGGATTTCGGCCTTGTTCGAAACATAGATGGCGTGCGCACCACGATACCGGGTGTTGCCGACGTAGAATTGGCGACGCGCCAATGCCCGCCCGGCCACCTCACCGAGAACCAGCAGGGACTCCTCCGACGTGCTGCCCTGCGAACGGTAGGACGTGAGCGCGTGCCCGTAGGTCCACGCGGCAAAAGTGCGTGGCAACTCCTTCCCATCACTGAATACGATGCGATCCGCTAGCGGATCGACTTGCGCCACGTCCTTGAAGTCGCCGTTCGAAAAGCCGGCGTCATCTTCCCGTCCGCGGATCAGCAACCGGTCGCCCGCGGCGACGGCGAGCGTTTGCGCCCGGCCCACATCGAAGGCCGCGCGTTGCTTGCGGGTGATCTTCGCTTCGCGGCCCTTGGGACCACGCACTCGCAGTCCATCGGGCAGCACGGCGATGACTTCGGCCGCGACCCCGCGCTTGAAAAAGCGGGTGTCACGGGCGAACAGCAGCCGGTCACCGAGTTGGTATTGGTCCCAATGGATCTTCTGTTCCTCAGTCCAGGTCAGCGGCTTCACCGCCTCCCGGACGACTTCAGCGGCACCAAGCAGCCCGGCTTGGCGCAAGGCAGGCCGGACCGCGGCGTTGAACCGTTCGATCTCGTCCCAAAACGGAATCACCACGAGGGTTTCGACCCCGCGCACGCGATTGCCCACATAGTGTTCCGCCGCCCGGGCAAAAAGCGCATGGTCGTCCGGTGCCTCGCGAATGAGACCGCGCCGTTCTGCGAATCCGAACGCCTCGGCGACCGCTCCCGTGGCGAGCAACCGGCTGAAGCGCCGGTCTGCCTCGTTGCGCTGCCGCAGCACCTCGGCAAGTCGCACCAGTGGGGTCCCGGAGTGCCGGATGACATTCCGCAGCGCGTCGCCCCGCTGCACGCTGTAGTGCTGCTTGGTGTCGCCCACGAGGAGCAGCCGCGCCCCGACGGCGGTTGCGATCCGGGTCAACTGATCTAGTTGCTGGGTCGAAAGCAGGCCTGCCTCATCAATCAACACGATCCGGCCAGCGGCTTGCGCCTGCATGGCTTCGCTGACGAGGAAGCGCTGCACAGTGTCGGCTTGTTCCAGCCCACTGGCCAGCATGGCGTCCCGTGCCCGGGTCGTCGGCGCGAGCGGCAGGAAGCGGCTTCCGCCCGCTGCGAGGTGCGCGCGTTCGATGGCCGTCAACACCGTCGTCTTGCCCGTGCCGGCGTCGCCGATCAGGACGCTTAGAAAGTCCCGGCTTTCGAGCAGAGCGGTCGCGGCCGCACGTTGCCCGGCGGTGAGTTCCGGCGGGAGATGCACGGGCTCCCCGAGGGGGAAGCGTTGATTCCTGCCGGCGCGGACGCGCGCGACCGCCGCGTCCTCTTCCTGCCGGATCGGGCGAAGGCTCATCTCGCCGTCCTTGCGTATTGCGTCGGGGTGCGCCTCCAAGGCCGAGCGTAACTCCCGCCACCGATAGAAATCGGGATGCAGTTCAAGCGCTGCGCTCAAGACCTGTCCCTCACGCACAACGCTGTTGCGCTCGTAAACGTGGCGCAACGCGGCCTCGAGGACGGACTGGACGTTGCCATGCGACCATTGCTGGCGCGGGGCCTGCACTCGCGCTGTCTGCACCAAGTCGTCTAACGAGCGCGACTCAGCCGGACTCAGTTCAGCACGCTGCCTCGACCGCACCTCTGGCGTGGAAATCTGCGTCAGTTTATCCTCACGCGATTCGCGGACGAGTATCTCGACCTCCCGCTTCGTCGGCCTGCGGCCCTTCGCCGCGGCAAACTCCTCCGCCAATCGCTGCACCTCCCGGGTGCGTTTCGAGAAACGCTCGCGCAGGTGCTCGACACCGCGCACGGAAAATCCCTTCGAATTCATCTCGTGCGGCTCGTAGCCGAGCGCCCGCAGTCGCGCGGCCAGCTCGCGATACATCACCTGCCGGAGATACGGAGACGCCCGCAACATCTCGTTTTGTTTAAGCGCGAGCCACTCGTTTCGCGTGTGATCCCAGGTCGCGTTTGCGAGCACGGCATGCACATGGAGCTGCGGATCGAGGTCACGGCTGGTGTCGTGCATGAACATCGCCCCAACGAAATTCCCCGTCAGCCGAATCTGCTCGGTTCCGGCGGCATCGCCCCGACGCTCGCGAACCGCAGCGAAGCGCTCCATTTCGGCCAAGGCGATCTTGACCGATTCGTGGAACGCCTCGCGCACCCGCCCATCGCCGCCGACCATCGCGAGCACACTCACGTCCTTAGGCGCGGATAACTGCACATCGAAGAACGCCACGCGGTTGGCGTGATCGCGAGCCGTGAGCGGGTCACCTGTGAGTGGATGCCGGTTCTCGCGCAAGGCTTCGAACGGCGCATCCGTCACGGCTCCGGCAAGCCCAAGCGCTTTCGACCCTTCGCCGATCCACTCGCCTTGGACGGCCTTCTCGCCTTCCGTCCAGTAGTCGTTTTTCCGCAGGTGATGCGAAAGGTAGGTGGCTCCATTCCGAATGATTCCAACCGTGATCATGCCATCATCACGTCGGTTTACCTTCCGGTCCTCAACGGAGCGGCCCTCCCGAGTCCGGGGTAGCAAGCCTACCGGTCGCACGGTAGTCCTCGGCTTCGTTGGCGAACGTCAGCCGCTACGATGAGCCGGGAGGGTGGGCGTAAATCCCCCGCGCTTTTCTGGCCACAGACGCAAGGCCCTAACGAGTTCGTTGGGTTCGGGGCACCGAGCCGCCGTGAGTCGGCCAGGAGCGCGCGGAGCCGACCGAACTACCCTTTTTTCGGTAGGGTCGCATCCTCGCGGATTCGCGAGATGCGCGCTTCGTTTTCCGCACGATCGATGATGAAAACGCTCCCGGCACCTTACGTCTTGATGCGTCAATGGCTGCACGATCCGCAGGCCATCACGGTGGTGGCGTTCGCCATTTCAGGCCTGTTTCTCGCCTTCGCCGGGTGGCTGATTCTGCGGAATCTTCGCCACAATGAGCCCGGGTTGCGCCTTCCCTTGGCGCTGCCTTTCGCCCTCGCGATCTCCGCCTCCGGTCTATTCGGAGCGAGCCGGTTGCCCTTACCTTGGGGATACGCTGTTGGCGCCTCTTTGTGCGCGTTGGCAGGCGGACTGTTCTACTACGGCGACCATCGGCGCTACGTGCGCGACCCGGCCGGCAAAGTAGTCGCGGACCGGTGGCAGATCGTGCTCGCTTTCGCCGGATTCAGATGGACGCGGGACAAGGCCAACCGGCACTTCTTCTTCTCCGGCGACACCGGTTCCGGCAAGACCTCCGGTATGAACGCGCTCCTTGCCGATTTGGTTCGGCGCAATCCCACGCTCGGCGGCGTGGTCATGGCGAACAAGGGAGACGAGTGGTTTTACCTCGAATGGCTCGCGAAAAAGTATGGCCGAGAGCATGACATCATCCGCCTCCGTCCACGTCTGGTTGGAGAGCCAGGCAAGGTGTCGCATCGTCTGAACGTCACGGGCGATGCCCGGTTGCCGTTCACGACCCGGGCGCGAATTCTGGTCGATACGGCCGCCGCATTGAATCCGCGGGACGAAAAAGGCTTCTTCAAGGTGAAGGGTGCCGCCCACATCGGCCGCGCGTTCGAGTTGCTGGCCGACATCGGACGGCCCGTAACCGCGACCAACGCTTACGACTTGCTGACTTCGGAACGGGAGTTGAAAGCCGCGCTGGAGAAACTCACGGAATTGGAGCCGACCGAGCGACGTATTCGTCTCGCCGAGACGTTGGAGCAGACCTACCTGAAGCATGAGGCGAAAGAACAGCGGGCCGGCGAGATCGGCACCTCCCAAAACTACCTCGAATACCTCGGGACGGCCGAAATCGCTGAAATTTTCAGTTCCAACGAGCCCGACACCTGCACGATGGCCGACGTGGATAAGGGCAAGATTTTCTGCATCGACGTGCCCCAGGACTACACCACGGAGCGGCAGTATGTGTTCACCGTCATCAAACTTCTACTCTACCGGCACGCCCTCCGGCGCTACGCGCTACCCCCGTGGCAGAAGTATGCCCTGAACCAGCTCGTTTACGTGGGGGACGAGTTTCAGAACGCCATCACGGCCAGCCACGACGGCACCAGTGATTTTAACGTCATCGATAGGCTCCGGGATTGCATGCTCATGCTGGTGGTGTCTGCCCAGGCGTTCGAGTCGTTGATTCCGCCTCAAACCAAGGAACAAGCCGAGGTTCTAGCCCTCAATCTTAAGAACCTCGTGATGTATCGGGCCGCGTCCGAGACCGACGCTCTCCGGTGTGCGAATGCGCTGGGTAAACACTGGGTTGAGCGTGCCACCCGGACCGTGCATTTGGACCATACGGCCCACACGTATCAGCGGGTGGAGGAGTATCGGATCAAGCCGCACGAATTCCGGAGCCTGTCCGACCACACCGCCGTGGTGCGTCATTGCACAAACGGTTTCAAAAAAGTCTCCCTCCGTCCGCGCTAATCCCCTATAATTGAATTTCGTTCGATGAACCCCGAAAAGAGCCCAGAACTCACCGTCCAAACCCTGCTCGCCCTCCGCAAGGAGGATGACGCCGTCCGGTTAATCACCGAGCGACTTCGGGTGAAGGAAATGGGACCGGCCGACCACATCCGCACCAAGCACGAGGTGAAGGCGTTTGTGGAGTCCGGCGATACCTCCATTGCGGAAACACTGCTGAAGCATTCCCGGGAGAGACGCGACTTGAGTCAGAACCTGACAGCGCGGGTAACGCATAGTCATCGTCAGGGGCTGGGCCAGTAAGAGCCGCGCCGCGAGCGGGGCGCTGATTTTAGTCGATTCGGGGCGCACCAACCGGCGCAGGATAGTCTTTTCGCATTACCCTGCGGCGCATGGGTGTTGCCAACGACTTTACGAAGCACCTACCATGAGCCGCTTTCAATTCGCCGCTCAAATCGATGCTTGTCCCAAAAACGCTTTATATTGATAAGGTTCTGAAAGAACCATTGGGCCATTGGTTCGTTGCCTGACGTCGACTCTCGTAACAATGGCCAATCCTTTCTTCGAGCACCCCATCCTCAACAGCCCTTACGATTGCCCGCAACGGCATTGGGAGCTGGATAAGCAAGGGCAGCCCACCCAGCAGATTCTGGAGAAGCGCAGGCGGGCCGAGTTTATCACGCCGATTCCGAAGCCGAAAAAGCGGCGAGGATCGGCGGCTCAGGAGAACATCATCTTCGATGAAGGTCAGGGCATCTCGACCGCGAAGCAGCAGTATGATCCTACGTCGGTCATCAACGAAATCCGCTCCCACGTTGATCAGTGGCGGGAGCTTGCGCCCAATCTTTGGCAGGTGACTCCGGAGACTGCCCGCCTCCTCCAGCATTGGCGCCACCATAAATTCAGCGGGGTCCGCCCGTTCTTTTGCCAGGTTGAAGCCGTCGAAACTGCTATCTGGCTATCCGCCTCGGCATCGAAGAACTGGAAAGGCTGCGCGCCGAAAGGCGGCTGGCGTTGAAAAGCCAGCCGCCTTGAGCGTCTGATATTAATCCTCTTCGTCGGCATCCGTCCGCTCCTGCCAGTCGTCGGGGCGTTCGTCTTCGCCGCGACTCTGCCAGTAGGCGTCGTTGTTCGAGTTCAGTTGGTTCGCATGATTGTCGTCATCATCTTTTGGGCCGTTCATCTTATTCCTTGTTGTTATTGGTGGTGATTAGTGCCGTTCGGCACGTCGCGGAAACCTTACGCGCGATTTTAGTGATCGGATAGGGGTGGAGATGTAACAGGCCGCAGCCTGGCGACTGAAAGCTACCGAATTCACGGCAGATCCCGTCATGTGTTTCCGGTAGGCGCGCTCGCGTGCCTGGCGCACTCAAGGCGCTTCAATCATCAGCGCCGATCAGCACTCCGTTGACCGGCACCTTCACAATCAATGTCATCACCCATGAACAACGGAACCGCTGAAACTCCCGCCTTTGCCCGCAACCCCCGAACCTCGACTACCACCGACGAACTCGACACCCTCAAGCGCGAGTTGATGAAAGCCGAGGTCCGCCTCGCCAAGGCCCGCGCCACTGTCGTCAGCGCCGAGATCGACATCAAGGTGCTGAGCACGCGGCTTAAAGTCGCCGCGAAGTAAGAAGTGTCACCCGACCACAAAAGAACGCATTTCCACCAAGCCTCACGGCCTCGTGCCCATATTCGCCCGGAGGCTTTGGTCGTTTCGGCGTCAGGGTGCCAGCCCGTTGAACTCGTTGGATGCGGCGTGGTGCGGGTGAAAAAGAACGGCGTGAGGCATCACAACGCCTCCAGCGCCGCGAGTTCCTGAAGCTCCTCCAACAACTCCGGGTAGCGCTGGCCCATGAAGCGCTTCACTTTCCCGTTATCGAGGAGCTTGCGGACATATCGCTGAGCCGCGCCGAGGTGCAGCGTGTTTTCGCCGTAGCTGTCCTGAAAGATGCGGAAGTCCCGTTCCATCGTTTCCATTTCCTTTTCGATGCGCGCGACGTCCTCCGCCGGCATGCCCTTGACCTTCTTGGATTGATCCGGATTCAGCAGCAGCTCCGGTGTTGTCCCAAGGAGCAGCGCGCGGGCGTAGGCAAAGGTGTAGTTGTTACCGCTGACCATGAGCTGCGCCATTTCGATCTGCCGCAGTGCCTTGACCCGCTTGAGAATTTTGAGCGCGCGCTCGGTGATCGGCTTGTCTTTGAGAATCTGAATGGCCTCCGGATGGAGGTCATCCAGCAGCCCTTTCTTCAAGATGACTTTCTTAACGTCGATGTCCAAGGCCTTGGCGATGGCTTCTTCAGTTACCCCGCCATCGAGGGCCTTCATGATCATCCGGTGCTCTTGAATCAGGGACAGCCGGTTAACTTTGTCGTTATAGGTGAAGGCGTCGTCATCCGTGGAAATCAGGCACAGCGCAGTAGAGCTGCCGATCTCCTGCAGCGCCTTCAGGCGCATGTGGCCATCCAAAAGCAGGAACGTGCCCTTCGACCCCTTGTTGGGGAAAACCACGAGCGGTTCCACGAGTCCCACTGATTTGATCGAAGCGAGCACCGCGCGGTATTTGCCGAAGCAGCCGTCCGACGGCTTTATCTGCCGGATCGGCAGGATCGAGCCGATAGGGATCTCGAATCCGCGGCGCTCAAATCCAATGCGAACTTTTTTGGTCTCACTCATCAGGATTGGCGGACCCGCTCCATGAGGAACTTCGGCAGCGTGTCCAAATCCTCGGCCCGCAATAGCGTGGTGAAGTTCTCATCGGCGTAGAGCGCCTTGAAGGCCGCCGCCAAGGAGAGCAGGCGCGTTTCGCAGGCACGGGCTTTTTTCACCATGAGCTTCTGGCGCTGGGTCTCCTGCTTATAGGCGAGGATGAGACCGTCGGTGCTAGTCCGGCGACGAGCCCGAAACTTGGCGGCGTTGTTGTAGCCTTTGCCGAAGCACTTTCGCTGTTCGAGCAGACGGCGGAACGATGACAGCGACACCTGTTTCATGGCGCCGCGCTCATAGGCCTCCAGGAGCATGCGTTGGGCACCGTCATCGTCCGTGCTGGCAATCTGGACAGCAATGGTGATGGGCAATCGACCGTGGAGAACGGCGTCCAACACCCGATCCTCTCCCTGGGCGAGGAGTTTCAGAATTCCCTGAAGATACTTTTCCGCGAGACCGGTTTTGCGGGCGATTTCCTCGAGCGAGTTGCCCTGATCGTGCATCCACTGAATGAGTCGAATCTGATCGAGCGAACGGACCCGCCGCCGCGCGATGTTTTCCACGAGGCTGGCGATCAGGCCATCGGTCTTCGTCATCCTCCGCACGAAGGCCGGAATTTCCGACTGACCCAGTGAGATGAAAGCCTCCAGCCGGCCCTGACCGCAGACCAGATCATACGTCGGCTGACCTTTGTCGTCGGCCTTGGCTTCGGTGACGGTGATCGGACGTTTCAGACCTTGCTCCGATATACTTCGGACAATCAGCTCGAATTTTCGGCGGTCACGCACGCGAGGATTGGCTATCCGCACGGCTTGAACCGGGATCATCATCACCTCATGCTCGGATTCGGGCTTCATGCAACTTCCTCGATGGAGACGCGCTCGGCGAGATCGTAGAAGAACCCGAGGTCGTCGAAACGGTAGACATCCAGAAACGCGCTGTTGAATTCGGCGAGTCGCAGGCGCAGCGCCAAGCGATCGAGCGCCGGGAAAAGGTAGTAGTCCTTGATCACCTGATTGGCCTCGTCCATCCGCGCGACAATCGTGATGTCCGGGCGATGGCGTTCCTCGAAACGCACAAGCCACCGCGGCGACCCCGCCGGGGTGCGGAGGCAGCGTGATAGCACCAGCGAGACGACCAGCTCGTTGTCCAAGACGAGAAGTTCCGTGGCCGGATCGCGCTCAACTCGCACCCCTTGGGTGGTCAGCTTCGTGATGACCTCTTGAACGACCTCCGGATGTTTCTGACGAAGGAACCGGTTAACTTCGATGAAACCGTAGTCGGTTTCCGGGGTATAGCCGATCAACTGATAAGCCCGCACCAAACTGCCAAAGCGGTGACGGAAGGCGGCGCTGGAGGGAAGGTCTTCGCGTTCATCGATGATGACGCCCGAAAGACGGCCGTGTTGAGTCAGCAACTCCCTGAGCTTGGCCAGCATTTCCTCGTCACTGAATCGCTTCGCGCGGGCGATGATGATTTCCTGGACCCGGACGAAATCCTCTACGGGAACAATCGCGGGAAAGACGCCCTTCGCGCGAATCCACATATCGGGCGGATTCAGCACATGCTTCCGCTTCAGTTTGAAGGATGTCCGGTGATAGACGTTATTCCCGACATACTTTTCGTTGGTCAGAATCTGATGGACCGTCCCGCGCGTCCACGCTCGACCAAGATCGGTGCGGAGGCCGCGAGCGTTGAGACGCTCCCCGATTTCGCGCTCCGTGAGCCCTTCGGCAAGGAAAGTGCGGTAGATCCATTTCACGGTTTCGACTTCCTCGTCCGGGCCAAGCGCGAGAACCACGCGGTCTGTCTGGAGGCTTTTGTGCTCGCCGATGCGAAGCACGCCCTTGGTCTGGCCGGATTGATCCACAAGCATCCGGCGCAGTCCGTAGCCGGCCGCACCGCCTTGTTTGAAACCGAGCTGAATCAACCGGCAGGCCCCTTGGAAAACCTTCGACGACAGCTCGCGGCTATACTCTCCGGCCATCGAGCGTTTCACACTCTTGATGATGTTGGAGGTGGGCGAGCCGTCGTTTTCGAACTGCTCCGCGCAGTAGTGGACCGCGATCCCCGCGCGCTTGCAGATGTATTCGTAGTAGCCGCTTTCGTCGGCATCCTGAAAACGGCCCCAGCGACTCACGTCGTATGCTAGGATGCACTTGAAGTCAGCGCGCCCGGTTTCGACTTCCTCGATCATACGGCGGAGGCTGTCCCGCCCACGCACATTCAAACCGCTTTTGCCCGCATCCTCGAAGACACGCACCAGCGTCATTTGCCGCCGCGCGGCATACTCCTTGATCCGGTCGAGCTGATTCTCGGTCGAATACTGCTGATGTTCGGTGGACATGCGCACGTATGCCGCCGCCGGAATGGCAGCGGCATCGTGCGGGCCGAGCGGGAGTTGATGCTGCCCGCCCATCGTTTACTGAATCCGGGCGGAATTAGTCGGGTTGGTGATTCCGGCGCAAGGGATCAGGCGAGGTGGGAGGGTAAAGCTCTTCGAGAATGGCATATCCTGTGAGCATGATTTCTCGCAGGTCTGCCGCGATGGTCTCTTGTAACGCAGAGCTCCGGAGCCACGCCAAAATGCCCAGAAGTGCAACGAGTTGCGGATTCCAGGAATCTTGTAACGCAACGCAGGTGTCTTGTAACGCAAAGTCCCGGAGCACTTCCCGAAGACTCGCCGGCTGGACTCCGGGTGCCGCCGATGGGTCTGGGAGCCCTTCCTGTTTCCGCCAGTAGCCCGGGTTCGCTTCCCGCCACGCCTTGACGCGCGCGACGTGCTCGGGACCGGAGTGATAGGCCCCGTTGCCGGTTTTCTTTATCCACCGTTGCTGGCTATCCTGACGGCTTACTTTCCGGCAGCCAGGGCGCCGACAGAATTTCTGACGACCCGCCGAGCGAGGCTCAGGAATAAAAGGTGCACCGCAAGAGGCGCACCGTGGTTTTGGTGTTTTTTTTGTGATGAGTGTTCACGGGAGCGAGACACTAGGCATCGGGTCCACGATGGAAACCACGGCTGCGGTGTGCCTTTTGTTTTTGGATTTCGGAGAGGAGAAGTCTACAACCTCGCCACCCACATGACAGACCTATCAAAAGCGTCCGAAGCACTGGGTCTTTTCCGCTCAGGGTCGCTGAGAAAAGCTGTCTCTCGGATCGAGGCGAGGCTTGTTGGGGTCGGTCATTCGGCTGCGGAACGTGAGATCAGCGCGCTTGGTGTTAGCACGGAGTTGATGCTGGCGGCTCTGCTGATCAAGAAGCACTCCAATCAGATTTCGGAAATCATTCATACCGTCGGAATCCTTCTCGTTCTGCCGGCAATCCTAGAGCCCGGAGAGATTGTCGAAAGTCTATCGTTGGCGGCAGGCAATACAGGTAAAGGCTTCGACCTCGAAACCAATCGCCGTATCGCCGAATTCACCTTCATCCAATGGCAGGGAGGAAGCGAATCCATCCGCCAAAACAAGGTGTTCAAGGATTTCTACTTTTTGGCCGAGCATCCCACGCCCAAGCGAAAAGAACTCTACGTCGCCGGCCTCGATCATCCCACGCGTTTCTTCAACTCGGGACGCGGCATCGCGCAGATCGCGAAGAACAATCGAAAGCTCGGCGAAGCCGCGATCAAGCTGCCGCCCGAAATCAAGACTGTGCGGGATTACTATGTCCCGCGACGGCACGTCGTCAGCATTCGCGATTTAGGGGAATACCTCCCGGCGCTACGCAGCTAGGTCTGGCGCCCCGCCGCAGCCAATACCTCTAGCGCTTCGAGCCGCGTCTTCCGCCGAGGCAGTGGGTCCGGAATGGCGGGGGTAGCCTCAAGTGCTGCAATGTAAGCAGCGGGCAAATTGTTCTGACGGGCGCCTGTTACCACCAGATTACGATACCATTCGTATGGTTGAAGGTTGGGAACGACTGCATCCGGCGTGGCGAGGTAGGCGGTAGATTCAACTACTTGGCCGTCTTCCCTGCGCACTTGTATCGGCTCCCTCGCATAGCCCTTACCGAGACCTTCCGCGTCATCGAGCACGGCAATTTGCGCGTCAGGGATCTCGAAAAGCACGCCCCAGGCTTGGTCATCATAGCACTGTGTCGTGGCTAGATCACATTTGGCGGACCCGTCGCTGCTCTTCTTTTGGAAACGCAGTATTCGACCACGGACACTCGCGAGCCCGATGACGGTGGCACCTGGCACGCGCTTCAGCAGACGTTCGCGCAGCATATTGGAACCGTATGCGAAATACTTCATCCGAAGCCGACAAGATGCGTCCCTCCCTTTCTGGCGGCAACTTTTGATGCTCGCTTCGCTCGAATTCTTTTAGCTCTGCCCCGTCCGGTAGCGCCCCATTTTATGGGCGGTCAAGGTTGTGCCTGCGGCCTCCACCCCGCGCAATCGGTCCGCTTCCCCCTCGTTGGTCCCGCTGCGCGGGACACTTCCTCGGCGCTCCACCCAGCGCTTTGACTTTCGCCCATCCCGAGCGGGCGCTCAACCGGGCAGCACCCGCGATCACTCGACGCCACGTCGAGAAAGGGAAACGCGGCTCGCGCGAGCGCTCACCATGCGCGTTTACGAAGCCAAGATCGTTTACTCCCTCGTTTCTCTCGGCGAAGAGGTTCGTCTCGACCGACCGGAGAAGGTCGCCGACTACCTCCGCTCCGCGTTCGACGAAAACCCGATGCAGGAGGCGTTCTACTGCGTCTATCTGGACCGCAAGAATCACCCTATCGGCCGTCATCTCGTCACCCTCGGCACGGCAAC
Organism: Verrucomicrobiota bacterium; assembly: GCA_016235555.1. Lineage (GTDB taxonomy): Bacteria > Verrucomicrobiota > Verrucomicrobiia > Opitutales > Opitutaceae > JACRKC01. The sequence continues at coordinate 194,897 of JACRKC010000083.1, read as the reverse complement.
GTCCACCCTGGTTGCACCCCGAGAGGTGTTTCGCGGAGCGATTCTTGCCAGCGCCACGGCTTTGGTGGTCGCGCACAACCACCCCAGCGGCGACCCTGCCCCCAGCGCGGCCGACGTTCAAATTACGCGCGTCCTTCGTGAGGCGGCCAAGGTGATCGACATCGACCTCATGGACCACGTCATCATCGGCGATCCCAAAGCCGACCCGCACGGCGTTGGCCATTATTCCTTCCGCGCCGCAGGCATCTTGTGATGCCCTTTGGGCGATCAACGCCTGCGATTCCGCGGGCGGATCGCGCGTTGACTCCGACCTATTTCAGCTAACGGTTTTGCCGCACGGGCCAGCCGCCCCGGGGGCAACCTCGGGGCGGTATTTTTTTGCCGAGTCAGAGCGCTGCGCCCTCACCCCAAGGAGCCGCAAGTTGTGCTCTACGCCATCGCGAATCATCGACGCACCTTGACGAATCTATTCTTACTGGCATTCTTACTTCACGGGTGCCTGAAACACAAAACCCCGTAACTCGCTAGAGTTACAGGGTTTTGAAAGTTGGCGTCCCCACGGGGATTCGAACCGTGAAAGATTTGGGATGCTAAGTCGCTAATGAATCGCGGACTTAGTTAATTGTTAGTGTTTTAGAACGTCCAAAAATATGCAGGAAAATGCGGCGATGTGAAGTCAGAAACACAAATTCTGGCAACCTTCTGACAACCTTTTTTGGGCTGAACTCAATCCGCCCCACGGGGCATCCATCCCCGTGGGGAAGCCCGAGAATTCTGGCAACCTTTGGCAACCTAGTTTCTGGAACGACCGTCCCAATGGAGTCACCTCGCGGGGTCGGATTAACGCTGTCAAAGCTGGGACCGATGACGCTGCCAATACAAGATCGCGAGGGGTGTGATGAGTGTTCACGAAAAGGAGGACACTAGGACATCGCGTCCTACGATGAAAACTACGTCACGCTTTTATGAGCGATTTTCTGCGAAACGCCCCAGTGCTACGGCCTGCACGTTGTTCGACTCTCCCTTGACGCGATAGTGAGTAGCATGCCTGAAGCACATCCCAAGGGATTTCGCCGAGCTGATCGGCGAGAGCTTCGTAATTGATCCAATCGTAGGTCAAGGAATCCCAGACGCGCGTTTCGATTCCCGTGGAGTGATTCCAATAGCTATCATCGTCCCAATCACACCAATAGATCTCACTATTCCACAGAATAAAGTGCGACCCACAATGAGAGTCGCGCCAATAGGAAGGGAAGAGGGTCAACGCGCCCTCCCTTAAATAGTGGCGCCACGCTGGTCCAGCCCTACGGTCGAGATTGATATTGAGGTCGTCTCCGCATCCACAGGGGCACCGCATCAAAAGCATGCGCGGGACGCCCCGAACGATCATAACCGAGTCGCCAGCCGTCTTGAGTTGCGCAAGGCCCTCGTGGTGGGTCGTAACATGCGGCAGCAGCGTGATATGTTTGGCCTTCATCGTCTGTCAGACCTGATTGCAAAGTTTCTCGGCCATGGCCATGGCGAAAGCCTTCCGCGTTTCGGAGATTTTCTGAGCTTTTCGATCCTTTAATTCTTCCCGCGGGAACCGCGCATACCGCAAGAGGGACGCCGCGAGCATGAGGATATTTTCTTCACGGCTCACGCCACAATAATGCGCCACGTGCCGCAATTCGCGAACCGCACGCGCCATCCAGGCGAATCGAAAGTGATCTACGGCAGGAGCAAGAGGCTCCAGCGGATTCTTGTAGATGCTTTTGACGAACTCCTCCCAATCGCCGTGGACCTTCTCATCACAGTCGATCGGTCCAAAAACGATACTCGCCTCTAGGGCGCAGGGGTCTGCCGTGATAGGACCGCGGTCACGCATTGATCCGAAATCGATTACAATCGCATCGCGATGACGAACCATAACATTTTTGAAATGCAGGTCACCATGATAGATGCCTCGTGCAGCCTTCACCGGTTTGGCCTTTCGGATGAGTTCATTCCTGAGCACCACAGGATCCATCGTCAGCCCAAGCTTTCTCGCGACCGGAATACGTAAGGCCATTACCGGATCGCTTTTGATACGAGCGGCATCAACTCGCTCTTCGATAAAATCAGCCACGGCGCCGGTTTCGGGTGGCGAGCTAAGTGTGTGCGCTCTTAACCCGCGTAGCGTCGTCTCGAATAGAGCGAACAATATCCCGGACGCTTGCCGGTTGTGCAGCGATACCTCAAGTGGCGCCGCACCGTCAACGAAGTGACAAGCCAACGCCGACCAGTAGGGGCCAGCGATTGACCGGTCGCGAATCAATCCCGGCCTAAGGTGAAAAGGAATATACGGTTCCGCCCAAAGGTCGTAACTTACGCGCTCCTTAGCTAGAGGATTGTCCCAAAGTTTTCTGACGGAGTCGAAGTCTGCCTTTCCGACCTTGAAGAAGAACGGCATCGGACGCGGACCGTAGTTCTTCTGAATCACGAATACGCGATAGGCCCCGTCTGAAATCAAACCGCCCACTAGCTTCTCTGCGATGATTCGTGACGCATCGTGGAATGCGCGTTGCATCAACTCTTGATGCTTCGTCGGAACCTCATCAGCCCCGGCGGGAACTTCTACTTTCGCGGTGTCGAGATCGATGCTTGGCCCGGGATCGTGATTTCTGATCACTTCGAGAACCTGTTCGAGGTCCTGGTGAATATAAAACCATGTAGGAAGCAGTGCTTCGTTCCTTGTTTTGTCCGTATGGGATTCGCTGGTTCCATTTAGGCGTTCAATCTTGTCTCGAGCGCCTCTTGCGAGCGCGAAACCCGTAGGATCGGAGGGGACTAACCCGATCATGATCCCAGAATTGAACAACGTCTCAACCCGGTCCTGTGGGAGCATACCCGTTTGAACGTATCTGCCCGGTGGTTCTGCGACCAATACGGCTTTTGCGGCGGCGAGTAAACCGGCGTCGAGCGCGTCGAGTCTGATGAGTTTGTAGCTAAGTCCCCGCAACTCAAACTGGCGTTTTTGCTGCGGATTCAGGTCCGTTATGCCCGCAACAAGCACAACGTTTCTTTCGGAGGCTTTCAATCCAGCCTCCCCGGCATTGGCCACGAATTCCCGCGGGCAAGCGCGCCCCGCGGCGAACAAATAACGCACTTGGGGTGTTGCGAGATTGCTGCGGGGCGCGACGTGCCTGTTAATCCATTGTAGTTGATATAGCGCGCAGTCGAGGGAATGCCTAGAACTGCTGCCATGAACATCGTGACGGCCATCGACGCGATGGTCGAATTGAGTGAGATCACCGCCGGCGCCGGCTCCCGGGCTCCCATAACATAGGGGTCTGCGTTACGCTCGAAATCAGTGAGCAGGTCTACTCGGACGGCCTCCGGGTTGAGCAAATTGCCGCAAACAAAGCAGCCTAGACCCGGCGCGAGCATGTTGGTTCGACCCGCCAAATGCGTGATCCCTTGTTGAGAAGCCACGATGCTGACCCCAAGATCGATGCCCGGGATAAGATATTGGTAAGCGAGTTGATTGAGAACCGATCGGCTACCTTGTGAGTCAGTGCAGCAAAATAGAAAATCAACATCGAGCAGGTTGGCTCCCGTCTTCGCTACCAGCACACTGCCATCCAATTCGTCGATGATCGCGCTTGGATGCGAGCGTCGGACCATATCCGCGGCGATTGATACTTTGGACCTGCCTACGTCTCTATCGGTTGCCCCGACCAACCGATTCAGATTCGACTCGTCAGCAGTATCGGGATCGAGGAGGCAATAGTTTCGAACGCCGAGGTGGATAAGTTGCTCAAGCACTACAGACCCCGTTCCACCGAGGCCAACAATGCCGATTCGCAGATTGGCGAGACGCTGCTGACCTTTCCGGCCGAACATGCGGATCTGGCGGTCATACTTGGCGTCGTCGCTGCTGGGCGCAGGTTCGTCACCAAAGGACAATGTCTCGCCAACGCCGCATACACGCAGAAACCGGTCGGTTCCGATTTCCCTAGCGATGGTAACTTCTGGAGTCACCAGCATGGCGGCATGTTTGGTTTCCGGCATTCGATTCGCGAGGAAATCTGCCAAGGCTCGCTCGCCCGCATCATCGATCGCGGAGAATGAGTTCAGCGGAAATGGGTGAGAGTGAGCAAAGACCAGCGTTTCTCCGCTTTGGCGTGCCCGTTGGGCTATCGCCGCGACAAACGCTGGTTTCAATCGCGCGGCGATTTCCGTTCGCACCTCGTAGTCATCCTCCTTGGGATAAACCGCTTCCCGGACAACCATTCGAACAATCCTGTTGCCTGCAATTGCTGTGGTGCCCAGCAACACGGCGCACGCTTCAATCGGAGACGCAAGAAGAGTCGCCCGAACTTCAGTGAGCAACGCTACCGTGAGAACGAGACGGCTCATCGAGGATCGGCGATTCTGTTTCTGATTACGTTCAGGTAAGTCGTGAGCGTATCGTCGTTGGGGCTCCAGTGGGTGACGTGCCAAGAGAACCACCGCAGCGCAACATTCGTTCCGCCAGGGATCGGATTCTCGCCTGTATTCTGGGGCACGCGACCACCTTCGAGAAGCAGGGCCGCATCCGTCCAAAAGCAGTCTGGCCGCGCCATCGGGTATTGCACGGGCACATGGAATCTGACCGTGGTTGTCGGAACGGACCATTTCGGTCCGGTGACGACGTTGGGAATCGTCACCACGAAGGACCCGTCGGGCAGGGCCACTAGAACGGCATCCTTATACCGTTCGTCATTCTTCAGTTCCTCGAACTGCTCTTGGACGGGTGTCATTGACGGCCGAAGTTCGCGGGCGGCACGCTGTAAAAACGAAGCGGCTTCTTTTCCAAGGAGAAGTTGTCCGCGTCATTGATTTGTTTATCGGGCTCGTTGCCCTGCGATTCCAAGAAAATCGCATAGCCCGCCTTTTCTGGCGGCAGGTGGCCCCGCACGGTCGAGCCACTCAGCGAGGAAGTCTCGGTTTCGAATTTTTTGTTATCCAAGAAGTATTGATACTTCACTTTGTCGTCGGGCTTTTTGGAAGCGTCTTCAGTTTTCATGATGGTATGTGTTTTGGTGAAGACCGCAGATTACACCCAACGCGATTTTTTGACTAGCGCTCAGGTTGAGGCAAACATTACTATTTAATCATGTTTGAAAGCATTTTCTCGAAGCGCGGACTTTCTCTTGAAAGATTACATGCGTTAATTGCTATTAGTCAAGCAGGTAGCATTGTTGGCGCCGCACCCGGCAATCCGGTGCGTAATAGCCAAAATAGCCGCCAGCTTCGGGAGCTTGCAGAGTATTTTGGGTGCGAGTTAGCGGAGCGTAAGGGGAAACGCATCCGGCTGACCGAAGAAGGAAAGCACCTAGCACATATGACGCGCGAGTTCTTCCGCATGATGGAGGACTTCCAAGCCGGCTGTGCAAAGCGGCACGTCTTCTACACAATTGGGGGCGGCGATAGTCTAGTCCAGTGGCTGGTTATTCCACGTATCGCATCAATCGTGGACGCAATTCCTCATATCCACCTCGGCACGGAGAGCCTGAGAACGAACGACATAGTCGAGCGAGTGCTAGAATCACGAATGGACCTGGGTCTTGTGAGGAAATCCGCGATGAAGCCCGGTCTCAAATCAGCACCGATCGGCAACCTGACGTATTGTGCCGTGATCCCCCATGCGCTCCTCGCCGGAAAAACGGCACCTACTATCCGTGACCTGTTCAAAACTTTTCCGATGGCGATGCAAGTTTCGGATGGTGAGTTCACAACCACCTTGAATGCCATCGCTACAAAACTTTCGCCCAGTTTCAGGCCAGCCCTATCCTGTCAGTCTTTGCCACAAGTGTTGGCGGCGGTTCGTTCCCGTCGGTTCGCGGCTGTTTTACCGGAAATTGCAACTGAAGATCTACCAAGCAACATGGTATTCACATTGAGGAGTGAAGAGCTGGGTCTGCTCAGTCGCGAAATTCACCTAATCTGGAGTTCGCGTGTCACCAGTGTTCGGCCTCACGCGACAGAACTTATCGAGCAATGCAAAAGTGCATTTCAGATCTGAACTGCGCTGGTGCAGTGAGCGAGGGCTCATCGATATCTCCGCCGGTTCCATTTCCGGCATTTGTGGAGGCGAGCTCGAATTCTTCGGCGCAACCGTCAGCGGCATCGTGGAGGTGGGACGGACCGCATTCTATCGCGGCGCGTCTGCCTGCACTGCGGCTGAACGTTGCCTCGCGCAGGCGCCAGAAGCCGGGCAAATACTACGATCCGTTCTCCGCACGCTCGTGGATTTGACCCGTGGCGCCAAGTAACAGTCCGACTGCAGCCCTCGGCTAAATCAGGCCGTCCATACGCCGCAAAAACGAGACTGTCTCCGGCAATTTTTGCATCGCCAATATCTCCAGATATTCGTCCTCGGTTTTCGGCGGATTTTTCAGCCGTGAGCGGCAGGTGCGCGCGGCGAGGGCAACGGCTTCGGGTGCGAGGTCGCTCAAATGAGCGATAAATTCGTCGGGATGCTGGGCTTCGAGCCTATAGGTTTTGAGCACGTCGGCCGGGAAATCGCTCAAATTGAAAGTGACAATGACATCGGCCCGCGCGCGGATGGCGGCGGCGAGAACATGCCGATCATCGGGATCCGGTAAAGTGAGGCCCGCGACGAGCGGTTCATAGTCCTCGACCAGACAGTCACGGACGTGGGCATTCATGAGTTCTCGCGTTCGGGCGAGTAGCTCGGGTTTTAGCTCAGGACGATTGGCCAGAAGGTTACGCGTCCATTCGTCGTGAATGGCCTCCGTCCACTTCGCGCGGAAGAGATCGGTGAGGGCCAGCTGTAACAGCAAATCCCGGAGGGGGGCCGGATACAGGACGCACGCGTCGTAGATAGCCGTGAACGCCATAGGTCACTCAGTAACCCATGCCATGCTCCTGAGCCTGCTTCGCAAGTTCGTCCAATGCTTCCGAGCGCTTTCTGTCGATCGCTTGCTTGTAGGCCATGAGGTCCTTGAACAGGATCCGACGATGCGTTCCGACCTTTCGGAAGGGTATTCTTCCTTGATCGAGAAGCTGGATCAGGAACGGCCGGGACACATTGATGAGATCGGCCGCCCGCTGGGTGGTGAGTTCGGCGTGAATGGGAATCAACGTCACGGCGTTACCGCGCCCCATTTCGGCGAGGAGATCGATGAGGAGACGAAGCGCAGCTCGCGGCAAAACGATCTGTTCAACCGCTTGGCCTTTCTCGATGAGACTCAGATGCGCCTCCGTGCGATCACGGAGATGACCACTCAGCGAGCGACTCGATTGCTTCGCCAATTCGCGGTCATTTTCGTCCGGCAATACGGGTTCGGAGAAACGTGAGGCAATGGCAGTCATGATGGGAAGTTAAGCGACGTAGACAAATTCAGCAAATGCAATAAACGAAACAATCGCAATAAATGTTAGGATAATTGGCCACGCCCGCGAGAATCGGACATTGTCAGATTAATTTCGATTTCTAATTTGACATTGCCTAAATTAAAGCCACATATTTCTGACATTCAGTTCCACCGTGCGCGACGACCTTCACAAATCAGCCCCCGTCCGATCCGCGTGGAAACGCTGGATCCGGAGCTGCAGTCGTCCCGCAGAAAATGGGGAAGTCGCCGAAGAACAATGTCGGCGAGCCGTGATTGCGGACTGCCATGCCGAATTTTCGCCAGCGCTCATCGCCGAGCTGTCGCGACGCGCTTCGGATCCTCAATTGGATATGTTCGGGGGAAAACTCTCCGGCATCAAATCGTCCTTCCAATTGGGAGGAACCGGCTCGGTGCTCGATGAGCAACTGCTAACGCGCGCGCGGATGGAGGACAGTGGCAACGGACTTTCGTCTCAAGGCCTGGAACGAGTCGTCGCCAGTGTGCTAAGTGACCACGTTTCTGCGAATCTCAGGGCTGCGCACGGGCATGTGCAACGAGAGGGAGGAACCGGGGCCAACGAGTGCTTGCGCGAAATCAAGCGGAGCGCAGCAGCTATCTCATCCACCGGCTTGGCGAGTGACCTACTAAAGGGAGGAGGCCGAATCCCGATGAAACGACGCGGAGCCGCACCCGTTTCGTTGGATGAAAATCTATTGGGCCGCAAATGAGCGCCTCCTTCCAAGTCCGTGCCAGTTTTGGCAAGCGTTCACGCCGAGTGCGCAGCGGCGAGATTCTATGCCTGATCGACCATGACGTTGAGGTATCGACCGAGCGCTTGGAGGCTTTTTGCTTTAAGGAAAGCAACGAGGAGGACAAAGAGCTGGTTTACCTCGCCGGCGTAGTGGCCTTCGCCGACCGCACGATCCGGCGCCACCTCAGCGAAGGATGGCGGCGCCCCATTCACGTCGTCATGCCCGTTGGCAACCCCGCGCATTGGGGACGCCCGTCGGTCATCAATTCCCTCCAAGATGCGCTGGGCTATTTGACGGGCGATGCCTGGAAGTTCGAATTCGTTCAGCGCACCGAAGCGCTACCGAAGCTCAAACAAAAGGATTTGGATCTCGGGGACACGAACACGGTCGTCGTGCCGTTCAGCAACGGATTGGATTCCTTCGCGCAATCGAAGCTCCTGGCCGACGACGGATTCGACGGAACTCCCATTCGGATCACGGCGGCCAACAGCGGAATCGCGGGAGACCGCGATTGGGTGAACGACGAGAAGAGCGCGAGGTATCGCCGCGTCTCACTGCCCTTCAAAATCGCTACGACCAACCACGCAGAGCCGACTTATCGCAGCCGAACTTTCGCCTTCGCCGCAATGGCCGGACTTGCGGCCCATCTGGCCGGCTCAAGCTGCATTGTGGTGCCGGAAGCCGGTCAAGGTTCGTTTGGCCCGTCGCTGGTGCCCGTGGGTGGCGAATCCCCTCACCGTGGATCGCATCCGGGATTTTCGCGCCGCATGACGACGCTCTTTCACGCGCTGTGGGGCAGATCTATTCCATTCAAACATCCTCAGCTTTGGAGAACGAAGGGCGAAGTGTTGCGACGTCTGAAGGATCTCAACCTGCACGATGGATGGGACGCCACCCGCTCCTGCTCGCAGGGTCCGCGGCAGATCCACACGGCACGGCACAAACTCATTCATTGCGGGTTGTGTTCCGGGTGTCTGCTGCGACGGGTGTCGGTCTTCACGGCCGGTCTAACCGAGCCGGACGACTTCTACTTCTGGAAAGACCTAAGCGCGCCTTCATTGGAAGCAGCGATATGCGAGGATGCGCAACGTGCGCCCACCAAGAACGACCTTGATATCGCGGTTCATGCCGTAATGGCCATGGAATCACTCGCCCGCGCGGCCGATGCGAATTCAGACAACCTAATGTTCAAACAAAACCTCTTCGAGGCCTTCGATTTCCCCGAGCTGGCCAATGCGGAAATAAAGCTTCGCCGGCTCATCACCACGCATCGCGACGAATGGCGTGCGTTTACGGCCGCACTCGGTCCGAATGCGTGGATCAACCAACAAATTGCCATCCTATGAGTGCGATCGATTCCATCGAACCACTTAAGCTCGGAGAACGCCTGCGTGTCGCCCGATCCAATGCCGGACTCAAGCAGGACGAGGCCGCTCGCGAAGTAGGTCTTTCCCGGACCACCCTGGTGGCCGTCGAACAAGGCCAGCGAAAGATTCGGAGCGACGAACTGCGTCAACTGGCCGCGCTTTATCGCATCAGCGTAAACGATCTGCTGCGCACCGAGGCTGTTCACGTCGACCTGGTGCCGAAGTTCCGCAAACTCGGAAGTAACGACGAACCCAGCGGACCGGCGGCCAGCGCCATGCGGCTGCTCATCAAACTCGCGACTTCGGCAGTCGAAATTGAGGCCCGTATGGGGCAACAACGCTCTTTCGCCTATCCGCCCGAACGGAGCATCTTGCCCGGCGGCCTTGAGGAGCAGGCGGAGGAACTCGCACTGGAACTACGCCAACGGCTCGGACTCGGACTCGCACCACTCTCCGATATCGTCTCGCTGGTCGAAATCGAGCTGGGCATCCGAATTTTCTTCCGCCCCTTGGACGCCTCCATCTCCGGGGCCTTTGTCTACGATTCCGCGGTTGGCGCGTGCATCCTTATCAACTCGAACCATCCGCCGGAACGGCAGATCATGACGATCGTGCATGAACTCGGGCACTTCATGTGCGCGCGCAACGCTGCCGATGTTTATCTCGGTGAGACGGAAACGTCGCGCGAAGAGCGCTTCGTCACGATCTTTTCCGTCGCCTTCCTGATGCCGGCAGCGGCAATTCGTCGGCGCTTCCGGGAATTCGTCGGCAGCGGCGGCGCTTTCACCGTGCGTCATCTGCTGCTGCTGGCCCATTCGTTCGGCGTTTCGTTTGAAGCGATGGCGCGCCGGCTGGAAACGCTCTCGCTGATCCCCAAGGGCACGTTTGAGTCGTTGAAGGACCGTCGCTTCGCCGTGGAAGATGCCAAACGCGCAACGGGTTTGGCAGCGATGGCGCCGCTCTCGAGAGTTCCGCCTCGCTCGACGCTGCTTGCCATTGAAGCCCATCGCCGAGGGATTCTGTCCGAAGGACAACTCAGCGAGATGCTCGCCCTTGACCGAGTTCAGGTGCGCGAATGCCTTGATTCCATGGGCGGTGAAGAAATGAACGATGAGATCACCGTCCCAACTTAAGCCTGCAGACACTCCTCTCTTCTTGGACACGAGCGTGGTGATCAACCTGGTCGCCAGTCGACGAATCGAAGATCTGCGCCGCGCCCTCAATCGGCCCTTCGTAGTCGAAGAAGCGGTCATGGGAGAGATGAAACGTGACCCGCGCGACGGCTCGGATGGCACCCTCCTGATGCGTAAGTTAACTGGCGATCTCGTCTTGAAGCTCACGCGTCTTGATGACGCGCAGGGCGAGCACTTTCTCCGGCTCGTAGGCGCCCCGGTGCCGGACGACTTGGGTGACGGCGAAGCCGCCACAATCGCCAGCGCACTCGAAAACGGCAGCGCCGTGATCGACGAGCGCAAGGCGCGTCGGATAATCGCCCGCGACTTTCCCGCGCTACAAACTTTCTGCTCCCTTGATCTCTTGTGCAGCGAGCAAGCCTACCTGGCGATGGGATCGGACGGTGTGCGTGGCGCAGTCGCGTGCGCACTGCGCGATGGCCGTATGCGAATACCACCGGAGTGGCGTGCCTTCGTAGCCAATCTCACACCGGAATCCAACGCCGGGCCAGCCATCACCTGACGGTGGCGCACTGATCTGCCGCTATTGGCATTTCAAGCATTCCGGCCGCCACCTCCTGATCCCGACGATGGCGCTATTGATTCCATTTGCCCGGCGCCAATCCGATGGCCGTCTTGTCGACGCATCGAGTGTCCCCAACGGGAAACGCTGTGATTGCACCTGTCCCGAGTGCGGCGCTGCGCTGATCGCAAAACACGGCACGGAAAAAGTCTCCCATTTTGCCCACGCCAACACCGTTACCTGCACCGGGGCATATGAGACATCGCTGCATGAAACGGCTAAGCAGGTCATTGCTGAACTGGGATTTGTTTGGCTGCCGCCCTCCAGCATGGGGCCCAAGATCAAATTCAGCTTTGCTCGGGCCGAAATTGAAAAGAAGGCGAACACCCTTCGACCGGATGTCACGATATACACCGTCGGTGGGCGTCCCTTGGCGCTCGAAGTAATGGTGACCCACGAGGTTGATCCGAAGAAAATCGACCAATTGCGACGAGACGGACTTTCCTGCGTCGAATTCGACTGCAGCGAACTTCCACGCGACCTTACCTATGAAGCGCTGAGGAGCCTTTTTGCGACGGATGCCATCCCTGGGCACTGGGCATTCAATTTCAAAGCGGATGCTCTTGAGGCCAAACTCGCGGCCGAAGAGCAACGCCGCGTCACCCGCGAAGCGATTCTCCAAGAAGCAGCAGATCGCAGAAAACGAGACCAAGATCAGAAAGATCTCACCGCATGGCTGCAGAGCCCTCACGCACGAGCGCGGGAACTGGAGATTCAAGGTGACGTCGCGAGCGGATTCGTCGTGGGTTGCCCAATTAGACGGCGAGGAAGACTAGAGAAGTTCAAGGGGGTCGCATTTGCGGCCCTCGACTGCCCAAAGTGCGTCTACTTTGCCGGGCGCAATGATGGGACGGCGGACCGGCAATTCATAAAGTGCATCGGACATTTCCCGAAACTTGCGCTCCAAGATCACACCACCATTCGAAATTTCGGTGGCGATCCGGGGCGACTCTTGGAGAACAAGATCTGCACGCCCGAAATCGACGCTCCGTCTCAAAATCCGTTTTGACCGCGCGGTCTGTCACAAAAAGTGGCCAGTTTTCGTGACAGGTAGAGCCACTGCTTTCCGCTGCCGTGCTTCCGTTCGTTTTTACCAATAGCCTGATTTCCACTGGTCAGTAAAAATGCAGTTTTGAGTAAAAACCGAGCCAGCTCGGCCCCCTCACAAATCAATCCGGGCCAGCAATTCCGACGGCTTGATTTTCAGACCCGAGCAAACCTGCACCAGCTTCTCGACCGAGATGCGGTAGCGCCCCTGCTCAACGAATCCCATGTAGGCCCGGTGGACTCCGCACTGCCACGCCAGTTCATCCTGACTCAAACCCGCGCTCTCCCGTGCCTGCCGAATGACCGCGCCCAGCTTCCGCGCAGGAGGCGCAGCCGGCTTGGAACGAGGTGATTTCTTCGGCCCCATAAGGGGCTAGAAATCTAGCAGTTGGCTATGTTTAGCGCGACTATGCGGACATAGCAAATGCAGCTCCGCTCCGCCCCAATTTCATCCCACTTCCGATCAACGTGAGCCCGACTCAGAGACGCGCCCGCCGCTGTGAATCCGTGTAGTCGTCCATGATGGACTTCACCGTGCGCTTGCAGGTGAGTTCGTAGGCTATCAGCTCCTCCACCGAAGGAGCGGCCTCGCCCAAGAACATCGTAGCCGCGTCGTTCAAGGAACAGCCGCAGGATCTGCCCAACGGAGGGATTGTCATCAACGACCAGAACAGTGCGTGCCATGACGTGAGCGGATTGCACCTGAGCCTGCGACCGTCGGATGGTCTGGTCGAGCAGCAAGGCAGACCAATTCGACATATATATAGCGGTCATTTGTTCCGACCCTGCGATCGCCTTGAGCCAACCCGGCCGCGACCGCTTGAAACTCAGCACGTCCGCCCGGCCGCCGATTTCCGCGCCGCGGCAGACTGGGCTTCAATCGCCGCCCGAATCAGTTCGCCAACGCTCGCCTTGTTCTTTCTCGCAGCGCGTTTCAACCGGGCGCGAAGTTCGCCCGGAATGCGCACCGAGATCTGCCCGTGCGGATCGCGCTGCGGCACATAGCCCTCGAAATCAAATTCCAACAACGCCGCGCGGATCGCTTCGCTGGTTGTCCGGACGCCGAGGCGTTTCCGCAGGCTCTCGACCTTTGCGGCCACCGATACCGGCAGGTCGAACGTGAGCGGCGCGGAAGAACCGGCTTTGCGAGGCATAGCCAATCCTGTTTCCGCGCGCGGTCTACCGACAACCAAATTCCCTGCCTTGCCCGCTTCGCTCGCGGATCCTCACCGGCCCACGGAAAAGCCAATTGAACGGAGTGCGTCCCGTAATTTCCCTGCCTCTGTGTGCATTTCGTTTTTCTTCCCACGCTCAGCGATGACGCCCGCGATTGTGTGGCGTCGCTGACGGGTGGAGCCGTCGAGCGCGTCGACTTGGATAAGTTGGATTCGTCGCAGCGGGAAATTCTCGAAACGGTGTTGGAAGCAGAACTGATCTGCGCGACGCCGTTCGACGAGACCGACAAGCGAGCGCGCCTGGGGCACATGAACGAAGGACTGCATCGATTGCGCGCGAGGCGGGAGTGAGGATCAATCTGCGAGGCCCACTGCCTCGCAAAATCATCGCGTTCCTGCCCCCGACGCGTGACCTGAAATTGGCTGGCCCCGCCGGTGCGACCGGAGTGGATTCTTTCATACCAATGCCCGTTCCATCCGCACCCTTCCCCCTGACGCTGCTCTCCGAACGGCTGACGATGGAGGAGTTTTTCCACTTCCACGAAAAGACCGCCCGCGTCCTAACCGCGCACGGGGTGGCGCGACGGTTGGACATCCAAGCATTCGCGGTCGAGTCCCCGGATTTTTGGAACACGCCATTGGAGGCCCCCGAGGACGATCACGGGTATGGCGGCCCCGCCCGGCTCGTCCTGATCGCCATCGCCCCCGCGATGCGCGACGTGCTGTTCGCCGCCGGTCTGAGTTGCGATCGCAGCCGGAGAACCGAGATGCTAATCGGTGACTTGGGCGACGGTGCGGGATTTTTCACCGCGCTATTCGAGAAGCTGGCGCAAGAACGAATGCCCATCGCGACCGTTGCGATTCGGGAGCAGGGCAAGGATGCCAGCCGCGCTATGGCGGTGCTCGCTCGCACGCCCACCGCCATCGAACGCATCAAGGAGGCGCTGGGCATCGGCGAATGGAAAATGGCGATGATGCCGGGATGGTCATGCCATAATCATTTCGACCCGATGCCCATCGCGCGGATGCCTGACGACGTTTCGCTGGGTGATTTTTTTTCGCGAGCGAATCAAATCAGCCGCGCACGCGCGGGCGAGCCGGTGTTCCTCAACGTTCAACTGTTCTCGATGCTGCCGGCCAGAAACCCGCTAAGCGATCAGCCGCCCGAGCGCCTGATTGTTGCCACGACCGACCCCATCTTGCGCACCAGCCTCCATTCGGCCGCGCTGGCGGTCGGTGCGCCCCGGCGGACGGAAGACCTCAACGGATTTGTGCCACCGGCCAACCGCGGCCAGCCCGGGTTTTTCGAGGGGATGTTTCAAGCGATGGAACTCCACGGACTGACGGTCCTGACGTGGATGCTGCAAAATTCCACCGGCCCGGACGGCCGTCCCCACGACAGCGGCAGCTTTGTCCTCACCCGCACGACGGCGGCTAGTGTGGCGCTGCTGGAAAAACTTGGAATCGGCGGCTTGGAGCCGTTCGAGGCGCCGGACGCGACGCATCGGTAATTTCGCGCTCCCCGCCCGTTCATCCCGACGCCACCCAGCATAGAGCGAACGATCACACCGGCAGCTTCGGCCTGAGCTTTCGCACTTCGCGCACGAGCCGCTCGGGCTCGACCGCCAGTCCCGCCGCAAGCATGAAGATCGTGCCGAGGCTCGGCTGACGCTTGCCCCGCTCCAGCAATGAAATCGTCGTGGGATGCAGCCCCGACCGCTCCGCGAGCACCTCGTGCGTGAGTCCCCGTTCCTGACGGAAGCGGAGAAGCACGTGGGCGAAGGCGGCAGTAGTATCCAAGGCCTCATATTAAAAAATGTGCCCCCCGGATTGACACAGACAGTAGTCAGGATCAAAGGTCCCCGGCTTTCCGGCCAGCGACCGCGGCGGCGAACCCGCCCCGCCCCCGTCCCGGATCCGGGACTCTCCCCACTCACGTATGCTCCACTTTCACGCTCCGGCCAGGCACTCCGCGAGGCGCGGCCCACGATTCTCATAGTCCAGACAGAAGTCATCTCCATCCCCCGCGATCCGGGCGTCATCTTAACAGTCGCACCCCGCAGAAATTTCCCCAAACTGCCGCCCGGCAATGAAAGCTGCCCCGACCTTGCCTCCCGCGCCGCTGGGCGCGTCCTGCCCGCTCTGGATGCTCGTCGAGTGGTCCGAGGTTTTTCGTAACGGCCTCGCTTCGCGCTCCAAGGTGCTGCTTGAGGTCCACGCGGAGGAGGGACCGGCCAGTGCGGGCGAGCGGTGGCTCGCCCTCGTCACGTGGGATCGCAAAAGCGCACACCTGCGCCGCACGCTCGCCGGCGCGCTGCACCGCGAATATCGGATTCCCGATCCGCGCGGGGACCTTGATCGCGCCAACGTCGGCGAACTTTTCCACCGCATGTCGTCCGCCGGCCAGTCGGTCTGGTTCGTCGATCTCTTCCAATGGGGTGGCGCTGCGATCTTCATCCGCAAGGCTGCCGGCGATCCCACCCTCGCCAAAATTCTCACGTTCAACCGCCAAGGCCGGCCGCCGATCAAGTGGCAACTGCCCCGCCACAGGGATTATCCCAAGGAACTCCGGCAAGCCCATGCCGAACGCTGGGCCGCAGAGCAAAAAAACCAGAATCTCCTCCACGAAAAATTCTCCAAAGTGACCTCCCGCCAGCGAGGCGAATCGCCGCCCCGCAGGCGCGGTCAAGGTGGAGGCGACGCAGGAGCACGACCTTGACGGCGCCGGAGGGGCCACGCTCGCGAGCGGTCTGCGGCGGAAACACCTCCCGCCAGCCAACCCGACCCACGCCGACCCCACGTCCCCGCGCGCCTTTCCACCCGGCACACCCCGCCGCAAACCGATAGTCGCTGCCTGGCTTTCCGAGATTGAAGTTTTTCAGAGCATGACCTTGGCGAGTCCCCACGATCCGCCGGGCGCATCCTTCAAGGCGCCGGATTTCTCCAGTGCGGCGACGCTTTGCTCCCATGATCCGCAGGGCAACTCGGCCGAAAAACCGATGAGCCGCGCCATGAGCCCGACAAATGGAACAGGATTCACTCCCACCGTCAGAGCCTCCAAGCACGAAAGGTAGTCTCCCCGCAACGACGTGGGCACGATCAACCGTCCGTTGCCGCCGGCGGTCAGCTCCGCATTCAGGAAAAGCCGTGCCAGCCGGCCGTTGCCGTCGTTGAACGGATGCACTTCGGCAACGACGAACATCATGAAGGCCCCCCGCGCCACCGGCTGCGCCAGATGCCGGCCCAGCTCGAACGCCTTTCGCAGCGTGCCCCGCACCAATTCCGGTGCGACGAATTCGCGGGTGCCGACGCGATTGGCCGTTTCCTTGAAACGTCCCGGCCCCACGTCGAGCCGGTCGTGCATCAATCGGGCGTGCCGCACTTCCAGCAACCGGAGAAAATCGGCGGCATCGCGCGGCGTTTCCCGACGATTGTGACCATCCGTCGCGAGATGAAACGTCGACAGGATGTCGTGCGCGTCCTTTGGCCGCGCCTCCGGCAATTTGCGGTCGAACACGATCTCCCGCGCTTCCTGAATGGTAAAAATGGTCCCCTCGATGTAGTTCGAAAAATACGCCTCCCAGAATGCGTGCAAGCGGCGCTCCGCTTCCGGACGCTCCGAGACCGCCACGAAGGACTCCGTCGCCAGCCGCGTGGCGAGCTGCTCGAAAAGGGCCAGCCGGTCAGGATCGTAAGGTTCGCGCCTCGCCCGAGCCCGGCCCACCGCCGAAACCAACGCCGTCTCCTGTCCCCCTTCTGTAAGGGCGGTGATAATCGCCCGCGCGCGCGCCGCCTCCTTGGCGAGTCCCAGCGCCGGCGCGAGTTCCTCCGCCGCAGCCAATAGACGCCGCAGCTCGTCCGGCCCATGGATGCGACAAAGCCGGTCCAACCACGCCTCGACCGCCTCACGGTCCAAGGTCTTTCGTTCGCCCCCTGACCGCGCCCGACTTTCCATCAAATTTTCCAACAGCGCACGAGGCCGTGAGGCCATGAAGAAATCTGCGCCAACCTGCGTGTCACCGGCTCCCGCAGGCGCACCTTGCCAAATCCGCAGCGTGACGCCGGGCAATTCATGCGTCCGATCTTTCCCGCCGTGCGTCAGATGGTAAAATCCCCCGGGCGAAGGCTTGGCCTCGATGGCCGTGCGATAGCCAATCACGGCCCCCGGATAGAAATGGCGAACCACCGCCGGCAGCTCCTCCCGGATGATGTCTTCCGGCGCATTGATCAGGTCCGTGGTATAGATTCTCGACGCCAGCTTGCGCGCCGCCTTCCGTTCGATCAGTCGCGCGAGTTGCGTGGCTTGTGCAGTATCGGATGACCCGAAGAGGAGAGGCATAAAAATCGGTAGCTAACGAGGTCGTCCGAAGCCAAAATGTGAAATATTAGAACTTAACGCGCACAAAATGTGAATTATCGGCACTTAGCGAGCTGAAATATCTACTTACGACAACCGTGGGGAAGCAAAAAAGGAGCATAAGGCAAAAGGATGCCTCCGCTCAGAGCATCCCCGCATTGCGGAAGCTATAGAATCCGACGCCCAACGGATCAGACTCGCGCCGACCGATGATCACATGATCGATCAACTCAATATCGACGGCTTTCGCCGCCTCCCGAAGCTGACGTGTCACCACCACATCGGGGTTGCTCGGAGCCGGATCACCTGAACTCGGGTGATTGTGCACACAGACGACGGCCGTCGCGCCTTCGCGAATGGCGATGCGAAACACTTCTCGGGGATGGGCCAGTGCGGCCGTGGCCGTCCCCGAAGTCGCCTCGACCAGCTTGATCAGCCGGTTCTTCCGATTGAGGCACAGGACGTAAAATTTCTCCACGGCGAGCCCGAGGACAATCGGCTCCATGTGGGCGGCAATCAATTCCGCCCGATTCATGATCGGCAACGCTCCGCCCGTCCCTCGCATCATCCGTCGCCCGATTTCCGCGATGGCGGACAACTGGCATCCCTTGATTCGCCCGATGCTCTTCATCCTTCGGAAATCCGCCGGCTGCCATCCGGCGAGCGCCGCCAGCGATCCCGCCTCCGCCACCAGACTTCTCGCCACCGCCAGCGCGTCCCTCGCGCGGACCCCGTTGCCCTGCAGCACCATCGCGATCAGCTCCGTGTCACTCATCGCGGTGACGCCAAAGGCTTCCATCCGCTGCTGCGGTTGCTCGCCGCAGGCGATTGCCGGCGTCTCGTCGTTCAAGGAGCTTACTGCTCCGAAATCAAATAAGGATTGTTGCATCGTGCCCGGCGCACGTGGCGCCGCCCGGCCGGGCTTAGATGCCCGGTTGTCGAGTGCGTCTCGCGCGTTGGCCCGTGAAGGCATGGCCAGTCACGCCGGCGCAGCGCGGCGGGAAGGTGTGCGGCGCAGCGCGCACCACCTTGACGGCCATGGCAAAATCGGGAAAACGCGCGAACCAGCAGGCCAGTGCCCGCGGCGCCTGCCGTCCCCACGCGTTCAGCGCCGCCAGCCTTACGCGACGCGCAACTTCACGCGCCGCACTGGGGCCGACTCGTCATGGGCCTGCTTCGGATCGGCCTCGAGTCCCTTGACCCGCACGAAGCGATACGTCTCTCCCTCGCGCAAGTAACCCTTCGGCGGGCTGAGCTGATAGGCGTCGGCCGCCGCCGCCGAGACCGGCCGATTTTCCGCCATCGCCTGCGCTACAATCGCCCGGTGCGCCGACAACACCGTTGCCTTGCCCGCAGGCGAATATCCCAGGGCGGTCCCCGTCCAGTGACCGTGCTCCATCATCCACCGGACGAATTCTCGGCCGATGCCTTTGCCGCGGTGGCTCGCCGACAATCCCATCCCGCCTCCGCCATGTTCGCCCACCGGCGACCAGTTGAACCGCAACGCACCGTCAATCGTGCGCAGGCGATGAAAAACCAGCGGCACACCGTCGGTGCTCAGGCCAAAGGCAAATTCATCCCGCGCCTTCTGCGGGATGCTGTGATAGTCCTTCCACTCTCCCACGACCTGTTTGCTCGTCGGCTTCGCTTTCATCTTCACGCGGAAGAATCCTTCACCGTCCCAGTTGGCGGCACTCGCATCTACCCTATGCCCGTTGGGGCCGAGCATTTCTGAGGGTGTCTTTAGTTCCGGCGGCTTGGTCTTGGGTGCTGTCACCTTCTGCCGCCCGACGACCGCCTCCGCGATGGGTGGAGTCTGCGCCGCCGTCTCCCGCGATCTCTTCGCCGGCGTCGGCCGCTCCTCCGATGCCTCATTTTCGGCCGGCTCCTCCTTTTCCGATGTTTCGGTCTCCTGTGATTCGGTCGCCAGCCGTTCGGACGCCTGATTCTTCGTGATGTCGAGCGCCTTCACCAACTCCGACTGCCGCAGCGCCAACTGCCGATAGCGCTCCTCATGCTCGAATACTTTTTCCGCAAGGACGCCGAACTCCACCCGCTCCTTTTTGGCACGCTCCAAACTTTGGGTGCAACGCGCCAAATCCTCCTCGATCGTGCGCACCGCATGTTCCAGCGACGCCACGATCCCGACCGGCGACGGCGTGACATTCGCGGAATACTCCATCGCGCCCCGCAGTGTGAGCTTTTCGGAATTGGTCGAGCGAAACTCGATCTTGAAGCCGGCGAGTTCGCCCAGCACCGCCGTCGACGGCCGGCCCAGCAAATGATCCCGCTTGTGATCCTCCACCGCGTAGATGAGCGCCGCCCCGGCTTTGGGCCGGTCGGTGAACACCTCACCGTTGACGGTCATCTGAAACCTCTCCCCGTGGGTGTCCCGTCTCGTCGCCATGTCCTGCTTGATTTGCCCGGTCCAGCGTTCGAACCGCACGGCATCCTGTTCCGTCATCCGCAACCGCGCCCGCGCCGTGTATTGCGACTCGTTGTGCTCGGCCCGCAGCCGCGATAAACGCATGACCTCAGCATCGACCTTGGCCTTTTCGATCACGAGCGGGTTGCCGGACGCTATCGCTTTCACCTCGGCATACGTCAGCGCCGGCGTGTCCAAATCCTCGATCCGGCGCGCGGTGGATTCGCCGGTCATGATCTGGCTGATGAACTTCGCCTTGGTCTCCAACGTCTGCCACATGTAGGCGTCGAAACTCCCCTCTGTGACATAGCGCAGGATCTTCACGACAGGATTGGTGTTTCCCTGCCGCAGAATCCGCCCCTCGCGCTGCTCAATGTCGGCCGGTCGCCACGGCGCATCTAAATGGTGCTCGGCGACGAGGAGCGTCTGGGCATTCGTGCCCGCGCCCATCTTCTGCGTGGAGCCCATGAGCACGCGCACCTTGCCCGCGCGCACATCCCGAAACAACGCCAGCTTCGACGCGTCGCTGTCGTAGTCCTGGATGAACGCGATTTCCGCGGCCGGGACGCCAAGGCGCACCAGCTTCGCCTTCACGTCCTGATAGACCGAAAATCCCTGACCCTCCACCTTAGGCGTGGACAGGTCGCAAAACACCATCTGCGAAAGTTTTTTCGCCCGTGTCTCCTGCCAGACGGAAAAGACTTCGCGCACGGCCGTGTTCACCTTGCTGTCCGCATGGTCAGGCGCATCGGGGCGCACCAACCGCAAGTCCAACGCCGCCTTTCGGCCCTCGCCGGTAATCTTGAGCATGTTGTCTTCCCACGGCGGCACGTGGTCGGTCTTCAATTTTTCCGCGCGCTTCGCGAGTGCCGCGACGATCTCCTTCAACTCCGGCGAGCACGGCGCCTGCACGACCCGCGCCTTGCCACCATCGAGCGCGGGCACCGGCAGTTTCAGCATCGCCGCTGTCTGCACATCCGCCATCTGACGAAACAGGTGCATCAACTCCGGCACATTCACGAACCGCGCGAACCGCGTGTTCAGCCGATACCCGGCGCCGTCGGGCGCCAGCTCCATCGCAGTGACCGTCTCGCCAAACGTCGCCGCCCAGGCATCGAAATGCTTCAGTCTTAGCTTTTGCAGCACCTCCGGCTGAAGATACCGCTGCATCGTGAACATCTCCGCCATCGTGTTCGTGATCGGCGTGCCGGTCGCGAAGGTGACTCCGCCGCCGCCGTTGACGCTCTGCACGTGCCGCACTTTGAGGAGCATATCGAAAGCCCGCTCAGACGCGGTTTGCGGCAAGCCGGCCACGCGCGTCATTTTCGTCGTGTAGAACAGGTTCTTGAATGCCTGCGCCTCGTCCACGAACAGCCGGTCGACGCCCAGTTCCTCGAACGTCAGAGTATTGTCCTTTCGATGCTCGGCCGCGAGCGATTCCAATTTGAATTCGAGCCGCTTCTTGGCCCGCTCGATTTCCTTCACGATCCGGCTGCCCCCGCCGCCCTTCACCTCGCGGATGCACGCCTCCAATTCTTCGAGTTGAATTTGAAAAAACTGTTTCTGCGCCGCCGTGGAAATCGGCAGTCGCTCAAAACCGGAATGAGTCACGATCACCGCGTCCCAGTTGTTGGTGGCGATGCGACTCATCAATTCACGCCGGCCCGCACTCGCAAAATCATCCTTGCCCGCCGCGAGCACGTTCGCACCGGGATACAACAAAAGTAGTTCCGACGAGAACTGCCCCAACATGTGATTTGGCACTACGAACATGGGCTTTCGCGCGAGCCCCAGGCGTTTCAATTCCATCGCCGCCGCGGCCATGGCAAATGTTTTTCCGCCGCCGACCGTATGGGCCAAAAGCGTATTGGGCGTTTGCAGAATGCGCCACACGCCGGCCTTCTGATGGGGGCGCAGCACAATTGCCGGGCTCACGCCGGGAAGCTGCAAATGGTCGCCATTGAACGCCCGGAGCCGCACGTTGTTGAATTCGCGGTTGTAGAATGCGACCAACCGCTCCCTCCGGCCGTCGCTCTGCCAAAGCCATTCAGTGAAACGGTCGCGCAATTTTTGCTGCTTTTCGCGCGCCCCCTCGGTGGCGGTCGCGTTTATGCGGGTGCCGCCCTTGTCATCGTAATCGAAGACGGTCGGCGTTCGCAGATTGAGCGCCTGCTCGATCAACTCGTGCGCGGGCACCCGCTCCGTCCCCCATTCGTTGCGATTGGCGACGCTTGTTTTCACCTCGTGACTCACCTCGACCGTCCAGAGCGCGAGCTCGGCCGCGTGGCTCACCTGCGCATCGCCCGCACCCGGCGCCCGAAGAATCTCGCGTGTAAAGTCGGCGATATCCTCCGCGGGAATCCACACACTGCCGAGCCGGGCGTCGATTTCGGATGCCTTCAAGTCAACCGGCTGCAGCGCGCGCAACGCCTCTGCGTTGATCGCATAGCGCGGGTCCGCTGACGCCGCCGCTTCGGCGACGGCGAGTTTTTCTCGCACGTTGCCCGACAGGTATTCGTCGTCCGTCTCCCACGCCTGCGTCGTCGGGTTCCGAAACAACACACCCGTCAATTCCGGCAGGAATTCCTCCGCCGGCCGGCCGAGCAGTTGAGTCATGTGATCGAGATCGACGCGACCCCGTTCGCTCAGCGTGACCACCAAGGCTTCCTTGGCACCGGTGGCGTGCTGCACCGGCAGCCGCCGCTGGATCGTGCGCTCCCGAAAAATCGCCGTTTTCACTGCGGTGTCCCGCTCCTGGTCGTAGATTTCCAGTGAGAGCAGCAGGGGCGCATCCGGGTCACCCGCAAACGCCCGCACGTTGGCCGGACTCGACACCGGACCGAACTTCCCCGCGAAGTAGTCGTAGTCCTGGTTGAGCCGGAACCGCGCGCCCTCGATCTCGGTGTCGCTGCGGTCCTCCACTTGCGTGCGGAGACATTCCCGCGCCGCGTCACGGACGTTGATCAAACGGCGCAGACGCTGCGCCAGCGACACCGGCAGTTCCGTGAGCAGCCGCAGTTCGTCGCCTTCGCGCCGCGCGATCGTGCCGCCGCCCTCGGCGGTGAGCACATACGCGTTGGGCTTCACCCCCGGGGGAGCGGGGATCGACTGTCGCACCGCCTGCTGCGCGCTCTCGGACAACGGCTGATAGACGCCCATCGGCAACGCCGCGACGGCGGTCGCGAGCGCCGCCGCGAGATCCCGGCCGTCATCGGCCAGCCGCACCTCGTCACGGCCATACATGCCATGCTCCGCACGCTCCAGCCGGCCGAGCATCATCTCGGGCCTTTCATGAAAATATTCGTTCAGGAAAATCGCCTTTTCTCCGAACGGCTTGCTCTCCCGCCACGCGACGCCGGATTTCCGTTCGCCCGGTGCCCGCTTCCGTAGAAACAAAATATCGGTCGTCACCTCCGTGTTGGCGATCTGCTTGAACGCGGTGTGCGGCAACCGAATCGCTCCGACAAATTCGCATTTCTGCGCCACAGCCTCGCGCAGATTCGGATACTGTTTGTCGAGCGTGCCGCGCGACGTGATGAAGGCGATCAATCCGCCGGGTCGGACCACCTCGGCCGCCGCCACGAGAAAATAATCGTGGATCAGGAATTTTCTCGGGTTGAGCCGTGAATCGAACGGCGCGTAGTCGCCGAACGGCACATTGGAAATCGCCAAATCGAACGAGTTCGTCGCGAGCACTGCTTTCTCGAACGGCTTGATCCGAATATCCGCGTCCGGGTAAAGCGCCTGCGCCAAGCGCGCGGTCACGCCGTCGACCTCGATGCCCGTGAGTTCGGATTTCGCGGCCATCTCCTGCGGCATCAGCCCGAAAAAATGCCCGAGTCCGCACGCCGGTTCGAGCACCCGACCGTGGGTGAACCCGAGGCGCGAGACGGCCGCATACATGGCGCTCACCACGACGGGCGCGGTAAAGTGTGCATTGAGGACCGTCGCCTGCGCTGAGGTGTAGTCGTCATGCGACAACAGCTCCTTCAACTCGGCCTGTTCGGCCTGCCATTTCGGGGCTTCCTTGGCGGTCGCGAACACCTGCGGCAATCCGCCCCAGCCGGAGTATTTCGCCAAGACCGATTTTTCCTCGGCGGTTGCGCTGCGGCCTTCTGCCTCAATTTTTCTCAGCGCAACAATCGCCGCGACATTCTGCCGGAATTTCTGCTTCGGCCCGCCTTTGCCCAGCTCATCCGCATCCGAGAGCCGGTAGTTATTTTGATTTCGGGCGGCGGCTACTCCGCCGCTTCGGGTGGCAGCAGGAGATACTTCTCCCGGACCAGTTCCCACGCCTGCAGGTGGGACGACGCCGGCGTCAGGCCCTGCTGGCGGAATTCCCGTTGCAGCGTTTCCATTTCCGCCAGCGTTTGCTCTTCCGCTGCCGCCAGCTCCGTCTCCAACCGGCCGGTCGCTTCCAGTCCGTGAAACATCCGCGGGCAGTGTTCCTGCCAATGGGCTTTCGCCAGATGGGCGTATCCGAGGAGCGTGGTCATCGTGCGTCAGACCGAACAGATCGAGCTGTCCGGGGTCGTTGATTTTTTTGTGCGCCATCGCCTCATCGATTTCAATGCCGAAACGTCCACGTCCGCGTCACGGCCAGCGATAGCCAAGGCGCTCCTTGCGGGTCAGCGGCAAGCCCTCGCCCACCGGCGGAAGCTGCTGCGCGGGTTTGGGTCCGTCCACGTCGAGGCATTCGCGCACCCAGACACGCGCCTGTTCCACCTGAGCCAGAGCGGCCTTCAAGCTGTCATGCGCCGGCGTCGCTTTGAGGGCATCAAAGTTCGTCGCCACACGCAGCTCGAAGGCGCCCTTGTCCAGGTGCTCCAGGATCGCCTTCCGGATCGTGGGATGAACGGCCACGGTCTAGCCGACCGACATACCAGCCGGCGCGGCCCCGGGCTGGGGCGATTCGGCGCCGAGTGCCGCGGCACCGTTGGTCGTTTTCGCGGCGGCCAGATCCACTTTCGTAATCGGCGCGGTCATCATCCGGCGGTTTTCCGCCATCGATTTCCGGTTCAACTCACCGAACACCGCCGCGACAAAGCGTTTCGTGTGATTGTATTTGTTCACCTCCTCCAGCCGCTCCTTCACGCGTTCCCGCGACTCCGGCGTCATTTTGTCGTAGATCGCCTGAGCCTGCGGCATCTGCCGCATCGCAGCCTTGGTATCGATCTCGTGCTGTCGCTGTTTCTGGAGAAGGTGATAGTTGACCGCGCGCTCCGGATGCTGGTTCACGAGCTTCGTGAAATACTCCGCTTCGCGCGGGTGCGCCTCCTTGTAATCGGCGATCTTCTTCTCGACCTCGGGATTGGTGCGGAACTGCATTTCCTCCTCGACGTGGGCTTCGGGCTCCGCGCCGGGCGCGGTGCCGTTTTTGCCGGCCGTCTCCTGGCCGACGGACATGGACTGTTCTTCGACGCGGCCCTCGGAGGACGCGGGTTGTTCCGCCGCCGGAGGCTGCGGTTTCCTGGGTTTAAGACTGGGCATGATGATGGTGGATTAGCGGATGGATGCGGCCCGAAAAACGGTGCGGGCCGGCGTGAGCACCGGGCGGAGAAATTCCCCGCCAAAATCTATTTTAGAACGGGATTCAGCGGTGCTTCCGCCTGACCGGTGACGATGCGTAGCGCCAAATCGAACTGGGCGCTGAGTTCGCGCGGGTCGTGCCGCGCGAGCGCAAATGCCATCAACGTTTTCGCGTCGATTTTCGGCTGCGGGTGGTCGAGGTCGCGATTGATCTCTTCGGCGGCATCGTAAAATACGGCCGCGGTTTCTTCGGGAATCTGCAATGTGAGCGTGATCATGGTGGTTGAGGTTGAGACAAAATTTAACGCGACCGGGAGCGGCGCGGGTGGTCGGGACGAGAGCGCAGCGGAGGCCGCGCGGGAGCCGGAGGCTGGGCGGAGGCGGACGTGCGGCGGAGTGGAGCGGCTCGGGCCCGGCGTCCCGCGCCGCGTCCCGGCAAATCCGGCCCGGGGAGCACACGGTCCCGCCGGATGGATTCCGGCGGGACGGTGTGCCCCGTGCCGGCCTCCGCCCATTGGAACCGAACGTGGATTTCCACGCCGGAGAACTGGCGCACGGTGCGTGTGCCGGAAGTGGCGATGGTCACGCCCTCCACGGTGGCCCCCGGCGAGGATTCGAGGCTGGCGACGGCGGAAACGACGGCCGACCACGGCAGCGCTTCGGGCGCGGCGGCGTGCAATACATACGAGTGGGTGCCCGGGTCGCCCCCGACGGGAAGCCAGCGCCAGCGCGCGCCGAGCCGGAGTTCCAACGCGGTCCTGGCCGGCTCTGTCCAACGTTGCGCCAGCAGTTCCGCCTGCCGGCCGCGCCAGCGCAGCAGTTCCGCGCCGTCGGACCCGGGCAGCGCGGCCAGTTCGGCGCGCAGCGCCGGAGCCCGCAACCGCACCGCGGCCGAACTCCGCCCCTGTCGCCAGCGCACGACGAGTGCGCCGGCGAAGAGGAGGAAAGCGGCGACCGCGATCAGCCACGTTTGCCCGGCAATTTTCAGGGAGGAGGTTTTCATCTCCGGGCGGTCGCGGTTAGTTGGAAGGCCCCGGTGGGGAGCGGCGGTCGGTCGGGGAACCGCCACGTGGTGCCGGCGACCGTCACGGCCGCCGTCCAGTCGCGCCACGCGCCTTCGGTCAAGGTTCCGGTGAGTCCGCCGAAGACGGCCACGCGGGTGCGCGTGGCCGTCACTCGTGTCAGCGCCACTTCGCTCGGCAGCTTGGCGGCCATCGCGCGCAACCACGGTGCGAAGACGGCACTCGCCGGCTCGCCCGCTTCGACCGCGGTGCGGAGCGCCGCGAGTTCCCTGGCATCGTCACGCCGCGCGGCGAGTTCCCCGCGCAGCGTCGAAGCCGTGCGAAAATCCGCCGCGACCGCCGCCCGTTGCTCCCACCCGACCCGGGCGGTGTCGGCCAACAGGCCGATGGCCGCCGTCGCGGCGAGTCCGGCTGCGACCCGCAGAGCGCGGCGCGCGCTCCAGCGCGACTCGGTCGGCAGCAATTGCGCCGGGTGCGTCACCGCGAGTGGAGCGATCGCGCCGGCCAGCCGGCTCCAAGGGACGAGCCGCACGCGCGGCACATCGGGCGTCGGCAGTTGCGCGGCCAGCCGCTCACCGGCCATTTCGCAGCCGACCAAGTAGACGGCGGTGTCGGTGCGGGCGAGCGCCGCGCGGAGTCCCCGCAACGCACAAGCGGAGGCGTCCGCACCCGACGCCGTCTCGACTTCGCGCCGACCGTCGGCCGTGTGCCGGTAAACCAGCGTCTGATTTTCCGCCGCGGCGACGACGATCATCGCGCCGCTGTCCGGCCAGTCTTCCGGCACGAAGTTGAGCGCCGTCGCGAGTGGCCACGCCGACTCAACGGCGATTCCGCCCGCATACAAATCTGCCACCAGCGGGAGAAATAGCCCCGCCTGTGTTTCGTGATAGAGCACGGTGGCGAACGGCGCATTGACGCCGAAAATCGGTTCGTGGCCCCACGCGAGGCGCGCGTCGTCAAGCGTCGGAAACTGCTCGCTCAACGCCTGCCGGAGCGTTTCGCGGTTGGTTTTCGGGCAAGCGACGCTGACCGCGGCCAGCGAAGCCGGCTGAAAAATCAGCCGGAGCTGGGCGGGCTTTTCGTCGCCCTCGAATTGCGCGAGGAGCACCTCGGCGGCGCGGGGCAGATCGCCGAACGGCACCGGTTCGGTCCGTCCCTCGATCCACCAGCGGTCGCCCCAGAGCAACGCGGTAAGCCGCTTAAATCGAGGTGAGGTAAACATAGACATCGGTGACTCCGTTGACGGGAGCGGCATAGGCGACGACCCCGGTGTCGGACGCAGCGCCTTCCACCGGCGCGAGCTGCGCCCCATTCATCGCGAGCGCCAGCTCATACGCGTCCTTGGCGGGACAAGCGGGAATGACCAGATATGCGACCACGTAGTTCGCATTGATGTTGGTCGTGCCATCGAGCCGGAAGTTCGCGCCAAGGGCAGCCGAGGGCGCCAGCGCGGGATTCGCGGTGCGCGCCTCGGCCCGCGTGACGGTTGACCAGTTGCGCTGGGGCGCGGCGTCAGGCGTCATCACGAATGCGAGCGAAGCCTGGCTCCACGCAACGTCGTTGCCGGTGCCCGTGGACGTGAACGATTGTGTTCCCATGCGCACCGAGAGCGGTCGCTCGATCTTCCCGGTGGCGAGGAGCACCGTGTCGAGCCTGGCCGCGTTACCTTTGGCGGGATCGGTCGCGCCGGTGAGCGATGCGCCGGACGTCGGAATACCCGTGCCCTCCGTGCGGGGCAGGCTGCCGTTGCCGCCGGCCATCGAGAGATAGTCGGTCAGCGCGGTCTTGAGCGTATCGACCGTTTTTTGGACTTGCTGGATGCGCGCGTTGCGGAGGGCGTCGAAGCCTTTCGGCAGGAGGAGCCCGACGAGGACGGAAACGACGGCGAGGACGAGGACGAGTTCGAGCAGGGAGTAGCCCTGCGAGCGGACGGATTTCTTTTGGTTATTCTTCATGGTTTTCTGAGTTGGTTTTCCTGAACAATTCCTGAACAAAAATCAGAGGACGCGGGCGACTTCCTCGAGCGTCGTGTGCCCACGCGCTGCTGCGAGGAGACCGCGGTGCCAGAGCGTCGGATGCCGTTCCCGGTCGCGCAGCGCGGCGAGATCGGCGAGCGGTGCATCGGCGGCGATTAGCGGCAGAAACTTTTCGGCCGGCACCACCTCATGGATGGCGATCCGCCCGCGATAGCCGCGGTCGCGGCATACCGGGCAGCCGGTGGCGCGAAAAAAAGTGGCCGCCGGAATCGCGTGTTGCTCCGCGAGCCGGGCGTTTTCGGGATGCGGTGCCTTGCACGTATCGCACAAGCGCCGCACGAGGCGCTGCGCTGCCACGAGGCGCAGGGCGGACGCCAATAAGAAACTCTCCACACCGAGATCGCGCAGCCGTGGAATCGCCGCGAGGGCGTCATTGGTGTGCAGCGTCGAAAGCACCAGATGCCCGGTGAGCGCCGCGCGCACCGCAAGTTGCGCGGTCTCGGCATCGCGCGTCTCGCCCACGAGCAAAATGTCGGGGTTCTGCCGCAACAGGGCGCGGAGAGCGCTCGCGAAGGTCAGTCCGATCTTTTCCCGAATCTCCGTCTGCCGAATCCCGGCGAATTCATATTCGACGGGATCTTCCAGCGTGTGGATCGCCCGTCCGCGATGGTCGAGCGCGTGGAGCGCGGAGTGCAGCGTCGTCGTCTTGCCGGAGCCCGTCGGCCCGGTGAGAAAGATCAGTCCGGCCGGGCCGGTGAGCGCGCGATGGAGCGCAGCGGCCTGCGGCGAGGCCAGCCCGAGTTCCTCGAACGACTGCGCC
Source organism: Verrucomicrobiota bacterium (assembly GCA_016235555.1). Taxonomy (GTDB): domain Bacteria; phylum Verrucomicrobiota; class Verrucomicrobiia; order Opitutales; family Opitutaceae; genus JACRKC01. Next base: position 165,308 of record JACRKC010000083.1, on the reverse strand, counting down.
GGCATGGTCTGGTCGAGGATGCGCACGACCAGGCACTCGCCATACACGGTGGGCAGGGTGCTCAGGCGGAGATTCCACCGCCGGCCGTTTTCATGCAGCGTGGCGCGGCCATCCTGCGGCAATCGCCTTTCGGTGATGTCCATCCCGCCGAAAATTTTCCCGCGCGCGATGAGAGCGTCGCGTTCCGCCACCGGGAGCAACCGGTGCTCGCGCATTTCGCCGTCGATGCGGAAGCGCAACAGCAGGCCCGTTTCCTTCGGCTCACAGTGCACGTCGCTCGCACCTTCGGCGACGGCCGCGCGCAGCACATCGTCAAACGTTCGGCTCGCATCGGCCTCGGGCCGGAGCACCACCGGCTTCGTCCGTTCCCGGAAATTTTGGAGGAAATCCATCATGGTCAGCGGACGATCCGGGGCGTGAGAAAGATGACCAATTCCTTGCGGGCGCGCAGCGTCGCCTTGCTGCTGAATGCGGTGCCGAGAAGCGGCACGCTGCCCAGCACCGGAATCCGCCGGACGCTCTCACCGCTTTCCTCGGAAATCAGGCCGCCGATGATCGCGGTCTCGCCGTCGCGCAATCGCACGATGGTGGACGCCTGTTTCACTTCGGTGACGGGCGCGGTCTGGCGTCCGTCCGGGCTGGTGACGATGGACTGCAACCGCGTGATGGCGGGTAGCACGTCGAGCGTGATGACGCCGTCGCCGTCGATCTGCGGCGTGACGGCGAGGATCGTGCCGATGGTGATGGTCGAGACGGTAAAGTTTTCCTGGGTCTGGTTGAACGCCGTCGTCGCGCCGGGCTGTTGCAGCGTCGTAGTCTGTTGCAGGCGGAAGAACGGGCGGTCCTCGCCGACTTTGATGAACGCGGTCTGGTTGTTCAGCGCGCGGAGGCGCGGCTGGGCGACCGTCTTCACTTCTCCCTGTTGTTTGAGCGCTTGGATAACGGCCGAGGCGCGGCCGAAGCCGAGGGTCGCGGCGAAGGTGTTTGCGCCGAGCACCGAACCGCCGACGCCGGCCACCTCGACCGGCGCGCGGGCCTGCACGCGCACGCCGTCGAGCATGGTGCTCGCGACGTCCCAATCGACGCCAAGCTTCTGTTCGTCGCGCAACGTGACTTCGACGAGCCGTGCCTCGATCTCAACCTGCTGCGTGATGCGCCGGTTCACCAGTCCGATGAAGGCGCGAATCGCTTCGTGCCGCCGGACCGGGGCGGCAATCTGCGCGACGCCACTAAAGCGATTGAGCACGAGGCTGTCGCCCTCCTTCAACATCGCGCGCAGCTCGGTTTCGAGATTCGCCCAAAACGTGTTCTGATTTTCCTGCGAAATCGAAACCTGCGTCGCGTCGGAACCGGCACTGCCGTTCGCGAGTGACTGCGAATGCGCGAGCGAATTCGCACCGCCCACATTGTTGCTACCAAATCCGCCGGACCCGCCGCTGCCGCCGGTCGCCCCGCCGAGTGTGATCGAGGCACTGCCGGAACCGCTGCGCGTGAGCTGCGGGTAGTCGATGGCGTAGAGGACCGTTTTGCGCACGCGCACCATGATGCCGGTCGGCGACTCCTCGAAATACAGGCCAATCGGTTCCACGAGCGCGGCGAGGGCGTCGCGCAACAGGCCCCCGGGAAAATCGACGGTGATTTCGGCGACGATTTCCGGTTCGGCGTGGATCGCGGTTTTCGTCGAGCGGCCGAGGGTGCGGAGCGCAGCGGGCAGCGGCGCTTTCTCGAAATGCAGCGGGCCGACGGTTTGATCGAGCGGCGACGGTTCGGCGGCAAACGCGACCGCAAGAGAGAAGGCGAGGCAAAGCAGTGTTTTCATAATGGAGAAGAGATTCGGTCAGGGTTTTTCGAGCACGTAGGGCGGCGGAGCGGCGGTGGACTCGTCGCGCAGAATCGTGCGGGCCTCGCCGCGGTATTTGAGCGTCGCGGCGGAAATCACGTTGAAGGTCTGGTTGACCGGCGGAGCCGGGAGGAAGAGCGCGTCACCCGGCTGATTGGCCTGCACGGTCACGGGACCCGCGCCGGTGAGTTGCACGGAATTTCCTGCGAGAATCGCCGGGCCGCCGAGGAGCGAAAAACTCACGGGCAGGCCCGAAGTCGCGCTCGCAACGAGGTTGAACGGCGGCGAAGAAAGCGCGTGGTCGCCGGGTGAATTGAACGCGATCGTCTGCGACGCCTTCGCCGTGAAATTCGCCTGCACGAATTTCGCGCGATCCATCGTGACGGCAATCGTGCCCGCGGTGCCGCTCGCATCGCCAGTCCAGTCGATGAAGCGATACGTCGCGTCGGGAGTCGCGCTGACCGTGACGATGCTGCCCGCCGGATAAGCGCCGCCAGGGGTCACGCTGCCGCCGGCTGTGGCGGCGGTCGTGAGCGAGAAACTCGTCGTGATGAAATTCGCCGTGAGGCTGACGGGGCCGTTGACGACGAACGAAAATGGGTTGGCCGAACTGACGAGATCGCCCGTCCAGCCGGAGAAGGCGTGCGACGCATCGGGAATCGCGTTGAGTGTGGCCGTCGCTCCAGCACCATAGCTACCCGAGCCGGTGACACTGCCCGCACCTGCAGGCGCCACGGAGGCCGCGACCGAATACGTGCGCAGCGCGAAGTTGGCGACGAGCGCGTAGTTTTGCGCGCCGACGGTAAACGTGAGCGGATTACTCGTGCTGCTGAGATCGCCCGACCAGCCCGTGAAAACGTGTGTCGCATCGGCCGTCGCCGTGAGAGTAACCGACGCTCCTTCGCGATAGATGCCAGCTCCGACGACGGCACCCGTGCCAGCCGGCGAGACCGACGCGGTGATGGTGCGATTCACCCCGAGCACGGTCAGGTAGGCATACGCTCCGCGTGTGGAGCTGAAGGCACCCGGACCATACTCGAAAATGAAACTGTATTCGCCAGGGGAGAGCCCGGAGACGGTGGTGGAGCCACTGGCCGGCGCGGGATAAATCGACACGCCGTTGTAGCTCGGCAGTTGGCCGTGAACCCACCGGAAATTTGCGCCGCTCGATGTCCACGCGAGCGTCGCACTCTGGTTCGAATAAATGACGGTCGGCGAAACCGTCAGCGATCCGGCGAGGCCATCGACGCTGTTGACGGCAATCGTCGCCGTGCGCGTGATCGGTCCGCCGGTGCCCTCGGCGACGAGCGTCCAGGTGGACTGACCCGGAGGCAGACCGCCGATGTTGATCGTGAGGTTCGGGCTGTTTTGAAATCCACTGCCGCTGATGCCGAAACCGGTGACGCGGACGGAGGTCGCGTTCGAGCTGGACCAGGTGAGCGTCGCCGTCCCGCCGACATTCATCGTGCTCGGCGAGACGCTGATCGCCGCGGTCACACCGCTGCCCGGATTGACCGTCACGGAAACCGTGCGCGTGATCGGCCCGCCGTTGCCTTGGGCGGTGAGAGTGTAGGTGTGCGTGCCGGCTGCGAGACCGGTCACGTTCTGCGTGCCACTCGGCGCGGTGCTCGCCACGCCGGGACCACTGACGAAGACGGAGGTCGCATCCGCCGTGCTCCACGTGAGCGCGGTCGCGCCGGGTGCAGTCGCCGTCGTGGGCGAGGCACTGATTGAGCCAGAGACTGTCGGCAAAGGGGCACTGACTGTGAACGTCGCCGTGCGCGAAATCGGTCCGCCCGGGCCTTGAGCTGTCAGCGTGAACGTGTGCGTTCCCGCCACGAGGCCGCTCACCGTTTGGCTGCCGGTAGCGGTCGAACTGGCGAGACTCGGGCCGGATACGGCGACGGAGGTCGCATTGGCCGTGGTCCACGACACCGTGGTCGACGCCGGCGATGTGCCCGTGGTCGGGCTCACAGAAATCGCGCCGGTCACCGTGGCCGGCGATGCCACCACGACGGTGACGGCTTGCGTCGCTGGACCGTTCGGCCCCTGGGCGGTGATAGTATAGTCGTAGGAGCCGGCCGCGAGGCCTGTGACCGTTTGGGTGCCGCTCGTGGCGGTGCTGCTGACGCCACTGCCCGAAACGGACACGGCGGTCGCGTTGGCGCTCGACCACGAAATCGTGCTCGAACCGGGTGCTGAGGTCGAAGTTGGCGACGCACTGATCGACGCGCTGACGGAGGCTGCCGCTGTGATCGTCACGGTGGCGGATTGCGTCACGGGTCCACCGTTGCCTTGGGCGATGATCGTGAAGGTGTGAGTGCCGACCGGAAGGCCGTTCACCGTCTGCGTGCTGCTGGCCGCGGAGCTGTTCAGGCCGGGGCCGCTCACGGCCACCGACGTGGCGTTGCCGCTCGACCATGTGATGGTCGACGAACCGGGAGCCGTGGCCGAGGTCGGCGACGCGCTAATCGACGCGCTTACCACGGGCGCAGCCGTGACCGTAACGCTGGCAGACTGGGTCACGGGACCGCCATTGCCCTGAGCGGTGATCGTGAAGGTGTGAGTGCCGACCGCGAGCCCGCTCACTGCCTGGCTGCCACTGGTCGCGGTGCTGTTGAGGCCGGGGCCGCTGACGGAGATCGAGGTGGCATTGGCACTCGTCCAGGTGATGGTGCTCGAACCGGGCGCCTCTGCGCTCGTCGGACTCGCCGCAATGGAAGCGGAAACGCTGAATGGAGCCGCGACGGTGACGGTTTGGCTGATCGTCGCCGACGCAGCACCATTGGAATCGACCGCATTTGCGGTGAACGTGATTGTGGCCGGACCGGTGTCTGAGGTCGCGTTGCCCGAATCGTTGTCGGTGCCGTTGCCGCCACTGGCGAACGCAAATCCGACGCCCGATTTCCAGACGTTGACTTGGGTGAGGTTGCCGTCGGCGTCGTGGCCGTGCGCGGAGACCGTGTAATTCTGCCCGCTGGCGACGGTGCCCGGTGTGGTATTCCATGCGATGGTGGGTGCCGAGTTGGCGGCGGAGACGGTCACCGTCTGGGTGATGGTCGCGGAAGTCGTGCCGTTGGAATCAACCGCATTTGCGGAAAACGTAATCGTCGCCGGTCCGGTATCGGAAGTGGTGTTGCCCGAGTCGTTGTCGGTGCCATTACCGCCACCGGCGAAAGCGAACCCTACGCCTGACTTCCACACATTGACCTGGGTGAGATTGCCATCGGCGTCGTGGCCATGCGCGGAGACGGTGTAATTCTGTCCGCTGGCGACGGTGCCCGGCGTGGTATTCCACGCGATGGTGGGTGCCGCGTTGGCGGCCGAAACGGTTACCGTCTGGGTGATGGTCGCGGAGGTCGCGCCGTTGGAATCGACCGCGTTCGCGGAAAACGTGATCGTCGTCGGTCCGGTGTCAGCCGTCGTGTTACCCGAATCGTTGTCGGTGCCGTTGCCGCCACCGGTGAATGCAAATCCCGCGCCCGCTTTCCAGACGTTGACTTGAGTGAGGTTGCCGTCGGCGTCGTGGCCGTGCGCCGACACGGTATAGCTCTGCCCGCTCGCGACGGTGCCCGGTGTGGTGTTCCACGCGACGGTGGGTGCCGCGTTGGCGGCGGAGACGGTCACCGTCTGAGTGATGGTCGCGGAAGTCGCGCCGTTGGAATCGACCGCGTTCGCCGAAAACGTGATCGTCGTTGGCCCGGTTGCGGAAGTCGTGTTGCCCGAATCGTTGTCCGTGCCGTTACCGCCGCCCGCGAAAGCGAAGCCCACGCCATTTTTCCACACGTTGACCTGAGTGAGATTGCCGTCGGCATCGTTGCCGTGCGCCGAGACCGTGAAGCTCTGCGTGCTGGCGACCGTGCCGGGCGTGGTATTCCACGCGATGGTCGGCGCACGGTTGGCGGCTCCAATTGTGACGGTATGGGAAATCGTCCCCGATGTTGCGCCGCTCGCGTCAACCGCATTGGCCGTGAACGTGATCGTGGCGGGACCAGTATCCGACGTCGGATTGCCCGCGTCGTTGTCAAAGCCGTTGCCGCCGCCGGCGAAGGCGAAAGCCGCGCCGTCTTTCCACACATTGACCTGCGTGAGGTTGCCATCCGCGTCGTGCCCATGCGCCCGAACCGTGTAGCTTTGTCCGCTTGCTGCGCTCGCGGGTGAGAGATTCCACGCGATCGTCGGTGCCGCGTTCACCGCGGTGAAAACGGTCGTGATGCTCTTGTCGCCGTCCATGGTGAGCGACGCCGGATTGGCCGTTCCTGACAGCGCGCCCTGCCAACCGCTGAACGTAAACCCGCTGCCGGGGGTGGCGGTGACCGTGGCGGTCGCGCCCGAGCTGTAGCTGCCCCCGCCGCTCACCGAGCCGCTCCCGCTTACGCTCGTGGTCAGCGAGTAATTCGCCGTCGGCGGCTGAACGTCGAGGTAGGCGGTAACGCGACGACCCCAGCCGCCGTAGCCCGCCCCGTTGGGCGGGTTGTGCGGCCCAATATACCAATCGTAGGGACCGTCACCATAAACGAAGTTGTCGATCGAGCCGCCGTCCGAGGCCCAATAAAACCAACGGCCGGTCTCGTTGAGGGTGATGGTAGTAAAGGCGTATCCATCCGGCGCATTGAAACCCCAATGGTCGGTATTGCTATAGGTTTGGCCCGAAGGACTGACGGTCCAGGTTCGGTTCCATAGCTCGATGCGCTCGTTGACACCTGCGTCAACGCGCTCGCGAACTGTGGTGTGGCCGGACCAGACTGCAACGGTCGAGTTAAACGCGACGGTATTGACGGCCGGCGGAGGCAGATCGAGGGCGGAGCAGACGAGCGCCGTGGCAAGCAAGAGATAGAAGGAGAAAATTTTCATTGGACGGTGACGGTGGCGTTTTCGCGGAGGCGGAAGCGTAACGCCTCCACGCCCGGCCACGCCGTGCCGCGGTTGATGGTGATGAGCCGGCCGCCGAGAATCTCGGGCGTGCTCGCGGCTCCGGAATTGGCCGGCGCGGTGAACGCGTTCGGCGTGTTGTTGAACGACACGAACGCCTGTTCGGTCGGGTGATTGCTGTTCACGGTGACCCGGAATTTCGGGAGGACGATGCGGCGGACGATCAGGCGGTGAACCTGCGTGAGCCCGCCCGACCCTTCGTGCCACTCGGCGATTTGCGCCGCGCTCAATCGGCTTTGCCAAAGTGCCGGAAGCGTGGCGGTGCGGCTTTCCCAATCGTTGTTCCAAATCGCATCAAACCAAGCCGCACTCGCCTCATACGAGGGAAGCGCGAGTTGATCGCTCCGGGCCACGAGACTGATCAAGAGGAACCGCTGGCGACCGGCCTCGTCCGGCCCCGCGAACATCAGCCGCGAATTCCCGTTTCCGTTGGACACGAGGCGCGCCAGCTCCGGTTGCGCGCCCGGCCCGATTCCGACCTGCGGGCTGAGCCCGCGCAGCCGCGCGACTTTGGCGAACCAAGACCCGTTTTCGGTCGTCGTGTAAGCCGCGATGGTCGAGGCCGAAAACACCGTCGGCGAATCGGTCGGGGCGATCGCGCCGGGGAGCGCCGCGAGATTGAGGTTCGTGAGGTCGGTGTTTTCAAACGACGCGGTGACGGTTGCGGCCAAGTCGTCGAGCGCCCGCGCTTCGGTTTCACGCCGGCTCCGCTCGATGATGTCGCGGGCGGAAGGCGTGAGCACGGCGGCCAGCGCGCCGAGCACGAAAAGCACGAGGACAATTTCCAAGAGCGAGAATCCGCCGGAGTTGCGCCGAGGCCGATGGGCAAAGGGTCTCATGGTTCAGTGCGCGTTGACTCCGCCTAGGAGCGCGAAGAGCGGGAGGAAGAAGGAGAGCGCGATGACGCCCACGACGGCGGTGAGCGTGGCGAGAATGGTCGGCTCCAAGAGCGCCAGCGCGGTCGCGAGCCGGTCGCGCGCCTGCGCCGAGGCGTAGGTTTCGATGTGACGCAACGCGGCACCCAACTGGCCCGTGGTCTCGCCGGACTTCAGCGCCGCGATGAAGAACGCGGGGAACGCATGCGATGCCGGCAGCGCCGCGTGCAAGGGCCGACCCACCGCGACTCCATCGCGCGCAGCGTGAATCTGCCGAGAGAGCAGCGCATTGCCCGTGAGGTCGGCGCCTTGCTTGAGCGCGTCGAGGAGCGGGATGCCGGCTTCCACCAAGAGCCGCGCGTGCGCCGCAAATCGCGCGGTCGCGACGCAACGAACCACCTCACCCCACACCGGCGTGCGGAGGAGCAGCGCATCGCGGGTAAAGCGGAAGCGCGGCGACCCGCGCAAAAACCACGCGAGTCCGCCGACCGCGAGCGCTCCGCCCGCAAGTAGTGGCCAGCGGTGATGCAGCGCCTCGCTCGCGGCGATCAGGACGCGGGTGAGCAGCGGCAGGTCGAGTCGGAGGGTGGCAAAGATCGCGGCGAACTGCGGCACCACTCCGCCGAGCAGGAAGACGATCAGCCCGGAAGTCGCGGTCAGCACGACCGCAGGATAGATGAGCGCGCGTCGCGCGGTGCGCCGCAACTCCGCCGCGCCGGCGAGGTGCTCGGCGAGGGAGTGCAATGCGACGGGAAGTTGCGCGGAGGCTTCACCCGCCGCGATCACCGCCGCAATGTGCGCCGGAAACTGCCGCTCGAAGAAACGGCACGCCTCGTGGATCGGCCGCCCCGCCGCGACTTCGCGGTGAATGTGCGCGAGCATTCGCCGGGTGTCGCCCTGCGGGGCGTCGGCGGCGAGTTGCCCGAGGGCGACATCCGCCGTCACTCCGGCACGGAGTTGCAGTTCCAGCTGATGCAGCAGCGCAATGAAATCCCGTGACGAGAGTTTCGTGCGGCGGAGACCGGCCGGCGGCCGGGCTGCGGCGATCTGCAGCGGCCAGAGATTCCGCTGCCGGAGCGCCTCGCGCAACGCGGTGGCGTCGCGCGCCTCCTCCGTGACGGCGAAGCGGCGGCCCTGCGGACCGATGACGGTGGCGGCGTAGAGTGGCATGGTGGGATTCAAAGTGGGAGCCGGATGCGGACGGGTTTTTCCGCGACCGGCAGGCGGAGGAGATGTCCGGCGTGCCGGACCAAAACGGCGTTGGGCTCAATGCCGACGAGCGTAAGGGACTCGATGGTTTGCTCGGCCTGGACCGCGCGTTGGTTGATCAACGCGCACGGGGCGGCTCCGCCAATCACTCCTTGCACGTGCAGGGTGACTTCGCGGATCGCATCGGCGGGCAGACTGCGCACCGCAAACGGATTTACGTCGTCGCCGTCCCGCGCCTGCGTGAGCAGCGCGGTGAGATCGATCACGCTGTCGGCATTCGGCAGGATCGCCGTTTCGACCGGTGGCGACGGCGGAATGGGCGCAGGTGGCACGGGTGGCGCGGCCGGCGTTGGGGGCGCCGCCGCGTCAACGGTCGACGGCACCGCAGTGAGCGGCTGTAGCGTGGGCGGCGGCAACACCGCCGGAACCAGCACAGGCGGTGGCACCGGTGGCGGTGTTTCCAGTTCACGCACGCGCGCCAGCAGCGCTTCGTTTTGCGCGATCAGCGCCTGGATGTGCTGCTGCTGCCGGAGCGTTTTTTCCTGCAGCTCGAGCGAGGGCGCGGCGATTGGCGCGGCCGGAGTAACCGGAAGTTGGGCCGGCCGAGGTGCCGACTGGCAGCCGGTCACCGCCACCAACGTTAGGACGAGAAGGAGATCAAGGCGCATGGGTTGCAAGGGGCGTGGCGCCGTGGCGGGCCCGCCCAAGGTCGAGGGTTTCGGTGACGTAGAGATAAAACTGCTTCCCGGCAGGGACGCGGACGTAGATCCCGTCGCGTTCAATCGACTGGCGGATCTGGTTCGCGTATTCGCGGAGGACGGCGCTCGTGCCCGCGAGCGCGGCATTGCGGGTGGTCGTCGTGGGCGTGAGCGTTTCGCCCAAGAGCGTGGCAGTGGTGCGTGTGTCCTGGAGCGCCGCCGTAGCGGTCGACATGAACGCCGTGGCGAAAAGCTGCACCTCGTGCCAATCGTTCGTGCGGAGCACGTCGCCGCGCAGCCCGGCGGAACCGTCATGCAGGCCCCACGCGCCGGTGGCGGCGTCGCGGTCCCGATCCAACGCCAGCCCCTGCACCGTCAGTTCGTCCCCGTGATCGAGCCCGGGCGTGCGCCAGACAATTCGCCACGCGCCCTGCGCGGCGAGTCGCTCGCGGGCGCGGTCGGTCGAGGCGCGGCCATGCACTTCGGCGCCCACCGGCACGATGAGCCGGCCGTCGTGCCACACGGCTTCCGTCACGAGTCCGATCACCGGTGTATCCAAGCGATTCGACTCGATGGTCAGCACGGTCTCGCACGGGATGAGCCGGCCGTAAGGAGCGAACCGATCGAGCTTCGGACCTTCGCCCGCGCGCACCGGCGTGAGCGAAATCGGCAGGACCGCCGGTGCTTTGGCGACGACCGGCGCGGTCGAACTTTTTCCGCCTGCGACCGCGGAGCCAGTCACCGCCCGCGACTCGTCGCGCGGCGGCACAAAGCGCGCGCCCTCGCGCGTGAACGTTTTCGGCATCGACGACGCGGTGACCAGCGCCACCGGCTTCGGCTGCGGCATTGCGGCCGGCTGCTGGCGGCGCTGCCAGTAGATGGCCCCGGCGGCGAACGCGGCGAGAGCGCCGACCAGCGCGAGCTGCCCGGTGGGCGTCGAGAAAAATTCGGTCGGAAATCTCATGGCAGGCGCGGCACGAGCACGAAAAAGGAATTGCGCGCGGAAAGATTCGCGGGGCTGCCGTCGGCGTTGCCGGCGACCGCCATCCAGCCGGTGGCCCGGGTGTGCGGGGCGATGACGCCCGATGCGTCCGTCAACGCCGCTGGATAGATGTTGGGTCCGACCCGCACCGCGAGGCCGCTGGGATCGAAGTGCAACGCGGTGTCGGCCGTGTTTTCGATTTCCACCCGCAACACCAAGGTGTCCTCGGCCGCGAAGCGGAACACCTCCGCGAGGGTCACGACAAATCCGGGGTAGCGCGTGAGCGTGCCGGGAGTCAGTCGCTCGACCGTTTGGATCAGCGCGGGATACTGGCGGGCGATCAATTCGTGCCGCTTCGCACGGTCGATGAGTCCGCGCAGCCGCTCCGGCGCCAGCGCCGCACGGCTGCGCGCCGAACCGGACTCCGCCTCGTCGACGAATGACACGGCGCGGTCCGCAACTGCGTCCGTCTGAAACGTCAGCACGAAAACCTTGCCGCGAAACACGACGTTGATCGCCGCTTTCGCGTCGTCGCGCAGGGCGCGGACGGAGAAAAACGCCGCGCCCGGCTGATAAGAAAGCAACACCGGGGGCGTGTCCGCGGCCTGCGCCGAGACGTTGCCGCCTTCGAGCGCCGTCAGCGCCGCCGGGAACAGGCACGTCGTCGGCTCGTCGCGCGCGATGCGCACCGTGTAGACGAGGCGCTCGTCGAGCGGATAGGTCTGGATCGCGGCCCCGCGCAGGGCGGCCGTGGCAGCGATTCCGAGCAGGATCAGCGTGAAACGTCGTAGGTCCATACGGCCAGGGGAAAGCGGGCGTTGGCGCCCAGGTTCGGATTGCGGGCGAAGGTGAAGCGCGCCTTGAACGGCAGGGCCTCGGTAAAGGCGCGGCCCTCGAAGAGGCCGGCGCGGAGCCACTGGCCTTCGACCTGCACGAGCACTCGCTCCTCACGGGTTTCGAGCACAGTGAGTTTCAACACCTCCGCTTTTTGGTGCAGGGACTTCCGGCTGAACTCTTCGGTCGAGCCGGCGATTTCCGAGCGGGCCTGCCGGAGTGCGTCCGGCAGAAACAGCTTTTCCAACAGTTCGGGAAAGTCCGCGCCCGTGGGATTGCGCTGCCACAGGGCAAGGCAGGCGAGGAGCGCATGGTGCTCCTGCAATTTTTCCGCCTCCTCGAAGGCGAGCAAAGGGCTGACGTGATACGTGCCGGCCCCATCGAGAATCACAACGCGTTCGCGGGTGCGATACGCACGGATGACGAGATACGGGCCGAAGACCGCGTAGCCGACCGCGATGAGGGCGACTACACACCACAGCCGGGCTGCGACGGCCTGGTCGGTGAACAGCTCCAAAGGGTGGCGGCGCGCGGGCCGCGGTGGCTCCGTCCGCACATGCGGCACGGGAGTGTGATGCAGGGATTCGTTCATGGCTGGTTTAGAGGCCGGTGCGGGGTGCGCGCGGTTGCAGGCCGGCGACGAGTGTCGCCGCGGCGGCATCGCCGGCGGGATCGGGCCGGGACGCCGCGGCCATCGGTGCGGGTGGAGGCGGCGGCGCGGATGGGGCCGGAGACGCGGGCGGCGGCGGTGGGGGCGGCGCACCCTTGCCGCCGGCGCCCGCCGCGCTGCTCGCGGCGTGGAGCGCCGCCGCCGCACCGCCCGTCTTGAGCGACTTCACGAGCCACCCGACCTGATGGAGACCGTAGAGCTGTTGCAGTGCGGAACTGCCGCCGCCGGCCAGCGGCGTCCCGGAGCAAAGCAGCGCCTGCATCAAGAACGGCGTGCCAAGGGTCCCGATCACGAGCCACAACGCCGCGAGCAGTCCGCCGAGCAGGCTCGCGAACGAGGCCGCGTCGATCTGGCCGGGCGCGATGTCGTAGGCCGCCGCGAGGTTCGTCGCGTAGGCGGTGAGCAGGTGGTAAGCGACAAGTTCGGTGACCGCGAAGCCCACGGGCCAGGACAACACCGCCAGCGTTTGCTGCACGTAGCGCGTGGCGACGCTCGTGAGCGACGGGATCATGAAGAGCGCCAGTGCGACTGGCAGGAACAGGTAGCACAGCATTTTCAGGATGAACTGCAGGACGAGGAACGGCAGTTGCAGCAGGCTCCCGATGAGCACGATCAGTTTGCCGGCGGCGAAGAGCGTCGCGCGGTAGAGCGATTCCCCGATGCGTTGGAAGCTGAAGTCGCTCGCGCTATCAGCGACCTTGTCGCGCATCAACACCGCCGCCCGCATCGGATGCTCCGCGTAGCCCTCGTGGATCACATCGGCCAGCGAAAGAAAGAGCTTTTCGATCAGGGCGAACCATTGCGGCAGTGTCGCGATGAGTCCCACCACGATGATGGCCCGCACGATCGGCTGCAGCAGGCTGTCCTGCTCGGCCCGGGCCTGATGCACCTGCACGATCAGTCCCGTCACGCAGATAAAAAAGAGCACGAAGCGGAACGCCTCAGTGAGCGTAAGGATCGCGTCGCGTAGACCTGGAGCGAAGTTTTCCATCAGTTGCGCCCCTCCTGCGGCCGTTGGCGTTGCTCTTCGCGGCGGAGTTTTTCGAGCAGACGCGCGCGATGCGCGGCATCAGTTGAGTCATCGGCCGTGGAGGGTAGACTGACGTCGGCCCGCTCATCGTTCAGCGGCGTTCTGTCCGCGTCGTAGTCGGGCGGCATCAACGGCGCGCGCCGCAGCTCGCGCCACATGAAGCCGGCGCCGGCGAGGATACCGAGAGCGAGGAGAGTGAGCGTCTTCATGTTCTTCACGGCCGGGTGTAGCTGGTCGGCGTGAGCCGGATCGACCGCTGCCAGGCGTTCACCGCATCGAGGGACTGCCGTTCTTCCGCGATCTGTTTCTCCCAAAGATCATGCCGCTCCTTCGTCGCTTGATTCTCGTTGAGTATCTGCTGGGCGCGGAGCTTGTCGGATTCGTCCCGCCGCCGATTCGCCAGCGCGGCGAGCTGGCCGTTCAAGGCCGCGACCTTGACATTGAGCTTGTCCACGTCGGCCTGCGTCGGCGCGTCGCGCAAGGCAACGACGCTCGTCGCGAGTTCCGCCTGCAGAGTCGTTTCGCGGGCGTCCGTTTGGGCGAACACCTGTTCGAGATTGTCGGCCTGCCGTTCCACGGCCGCATACGGCTTATAGAGTTCCGTGCGACGGGTGAACGTCGCCCCCAGTGCCGTCCGATCATCGAGCCGGCGATAAAGCCCCTCCGAGGTGCGCCGGAGCGACAGCGCGGCGTCGGTGACGCGCCGCACGGCTTGGAGAGTTTCGCCATACGACCGGGCCAACTCGTCGGCGCCGAGGGTGTGGAGAACGCCGGTGACCTGAGCACCTGCCCCCACGGGATCGCCGGCGATTTCCCGGATGCGGCGCTGCGTGGAGATCAGATCGTCGAGCTGCCGAATTTGCCGGTTCAGTTGCTCGAGTTCCGCGGCCCATTGCCGCAAGACCTCGACGTGATTGGCCGCCTGCGCGGACTGAACGGCCGCATTGACGACGTAATTCGCGGGATCGAACACCGCGAGCTGCGCTCGCGCGGCGGCGCCAAGGGCGAGAAACAGAAGGAGGAAAGACTTCATGGCGAGGTTGGGACGAGGATGAATTCAGTCGACGGCGCGCGCCACGCGCCGTCCTCGAATCGCTCGGGCAGTGACACCGGCAGCCGGCGGGAAACGGAAATGCGCTCGCGGTTCGCGTCCTGAGTCTCCCAATACCGCGTCTTGACGGCTTGGTTGATTTGGGCGGTGGGCTTCTCGGGGGACGCACATCCCGCGAGCGCAAAGAGGATGATCGAACGAAGGATCGTGAGGGGAAAAGTTCGCATGATGAATCAGGCGGCCTGGATGTGGCGCAGCGTGCCGCACTGCGGCGGCTGCGCGGTGGGCAGGAAGTAGCACACGGACGAGTAGCGCCCGGTCGCCGGGAGCTGCTCGGGCATCGGATATTGCTGGATCGCCTCGATCGCGCTTTCCGGCAGCGCGAGATCGTGCGCGAGGTCGGCGATGTCCGCGCGATCCGCCTGCCGCAGCAGAAAGAACTGTTTCGCGTTGCCGATGACGGCGGGCCGCACGCGCGACTGTTTGAACCGCGCATATTGCTGCACAATGCTGACGACCCAGCAGTTGAACTTGCGGAGCTGCGCGTAGCCCTCCGCGACAATTTTTTCCCCGCCCGGCACGTCCAAAAACCGTGCGACCTCCTCGAAGACGATCCGCTTTCGCAGCGCGCGCGGGAGCGTGAGGATGTGCTGCCGGGAAAAACCGGAAATGAGGAGGCCGGCAGCGGCCTTGAGCTCGACCGCCTGCTCGGGAATCAACCCGAGTTCAAAATACACCACGTCGTCGGCCAGCGATACGTTGGTGAGGCCGTCGAAGAGTTTGCCATACTGGCCCGCCGCGCTCCAGGCCCGCAACAGGGTGGCGAGCCGGTCAATTTCCTCCTTGGGGTGCTCCGAGAAACGGCCGTAGGCGAGCAGTTCGACGAACGCCGTGTGCGTCGGGAATTCCTCCGGCGTCCACGCGGCGCAGGCCGTCTGGGCGACGAGCCGCGCCGTCGCCGGGTCCTGCGCAAAGCGGGTGATTTCGTCCCCGGTCAGGGCCGCGACGAACCCGAGCGCCTCGTCGTCACGCACGGCGCGCCGGTCGCGTAAATCGGCGAAGGCTTCCAGCGGAGTGGTGGCCGCCGGCATCCGCGCCCGCCAGCGATGCACAGCACAGGCCAGCCGTTCGGCGTCACGCGCCGGCTGCGGGTTGCGCCGCGACCAGTCGACGAAGGCGTCGTGATAGAGCTGGTGCAAATACTGGGCGAGCTGCGCCTGGCGCAGGGCGGACTTTTCTGCATCGGCCGGCTCGCCGATCATTCGCGAGAGCAGCGCCACCGCGCTCGTCATTTGCAGCTGCGTCAGCGGGAGGCCTTGCGTGTCGAGGTAGTTGAGCGTGAGCGGTGAATCGGGCTGCACCACAATCGGCGAGGCACCCATCGCCTCCGCGAAGGATTTGTAGGAATAGCCTTCGTCGATGATCAGCGTGTGCTTAAACAAGCCGCCGGTTTGGATGAGGAGGTCGCTCGTGAATTCCGACTTTCCGCTGCCGCTCATGCCGACAATCACTGCGTGCTGCGGCGAGCCGTTCGCAAAGGTGGCGACGCCGACTAGATTGTCGTGACTCCCGTCGTAGAGGGCCTCGGCTTCGCTCAGCCGCCCGGTAAAGGTGGCGGAGAACGGCAGCAGATCCGCCAAGTAGGCGTCTTCGGCGTAGATCGCGTGCGCGGTGTAGGCCGAGCGCGTCCAACCCGGCCACGAGGCGAAGAAGAGTTTCTTGGCCGTCGCCGCCAACCCGCACTCAAAACACTGTGCGCCGTTCATCCCGCGGACAGCCGCTTTCAAGAGCGCGATCTTTTCCCTCAACCCCTCGCGCGTCGCATCCCACGTCCGCAGAATATACGTGACGTGGAACGGGCGGGCGTAACCGCCGGCGAGACTCTCGACCTTGCGTTCCTTTTTCTGCAAGGCGACGAGCAGGGAATGACGACGTTTCTCCCCATACTCGCCCTGGAGCCGCTCC
This sequence comes from Verrucomicrobiota bacterium, assembly GCA_016235555.1. Lineage (GTDB taxonomy): Bacteria > Verrucomicrobiota > Verrucomicrobiia > Opitutales > Opitutaceae > JACRKC01. The sequence goes on along the minus strand of JACRKC010000083.1, from coordinate 149,222 downwards.
ATCGCATGTTCCTCTCGTGTCACCTCGCGCCGCACATCGGACGGCGTGACGTTGACCGTGATGCGGTAGTCAAGAAATCCGGCACTCGTGAGGTGGCTGACAATCCCTGGATAGGTGGCCTTCGGCCAGCGGCTCAGGACGAGCACCCCATGATGGAGACCATCGAGCACGAACCCGCCATCGGGCTGGCCGACGCCATCGCTGTGCCAGCAATTTTCCTGAATAGTGAGGGTCGGATCGACGGCCGGCCCGGTGTGGGTGTCTCGCGGCAACGCGGAAGCGGGATTGAGAAACCCGAAGAGATCGGCGTGGTGCCCGGCGTCGTCCATCGCACGGATTGCGGTTTCGGCGCCAAACACGATGCGCAACGCCGTCTCGAATTCGGCGAACTGCGCCTTCAATTGGGCCAGCCGTCCGATGTGACGCGCCCGCAGGCTCTTGCGGGTGCCGACGTTGCCGGAGTAGTCGTCGCTTTCGATCGCGAGATAGACGGCGAGCCGTTCGCGGCGGAGCTGCCGCCGCTGCATCCGTCCGCCGTAGCGCATGGCGCGTTCGTTGCGCGCGCGGCGGACCGCGACTTGGGGCATAGCCGCGGTCGCGTCCAAGTAGGTGAGGAGTTCAGGGGAATGATCCCAATCGAGATGCCACTGGCATTGCAGGCTCCGGCCCGGAGTGACGAGCGCCAGCATCGCCCGGACTTTTTCCTGAAACGCGTTCCGGCGCTCATGGCTGGCACCGCGCAGTTCCGGCAACTCGACCCAATACCCGCGGGCCGCCGACGCTCCGCGTTCTAGCGAACCGTAGAGCAAGAGGTCGTCCGCAAAAACGCCGTTCGGTGCGTGGGTGTGAGGTTTCATGCGTCGAGCAACCCCCGTTGTGCGGTGCGGTCCCGCGTGAAGTCGCCACCCCCAAGCTTTTGATCGAGCCAGTCGCGGTCGTGGCCCGGCGGCCGGCCGTGCTTGAGTGCCACAGCCCAAAACAACGTGAGGCCGATGGGGAGTGCCGCGACCGCACTGGCGATCAGCCAACCCGCGTGCAGCCACAGGGCGAGCAGTGCGCCCAACGCCAGCGAGAGCAGGGCCGCGATCACGACGGGAAGGTAAAGATCGCCGTCGAGTCCGAACGCGCGCCCGCGCGAATCGTCCGCCGCATTGGTGTCGGTGTGCCGCAGTTCCATGGGATGGTTAGAAACGCGGCGCCACCACGGCATCCTGCAGGCCGAAGATCGCGAAGAGCGCCGTCATGATGCTCACCGCCCCGGCGATGATGATTCCGGCGACAATGCCCGCCTTGCCGTCCGGGTCGCCTTTGCTAATGGCATTGGCTCCGGCCCAGATTTTGATGATCCCCCAGAAGAACCCGAACATCAGGAGCACCGCGAGCGCCAGGCCGAAGCCGTCCTTTAGCTGCTGGATTTGCGCCAGCGGGAGCGCGGCTGGAAAATTCGCGGAGCGGGCGGCGACTTTGGTCCACAGGTTCAGCATGCGGACATATTGGCATTGGATTTCGGAGCTTGTCAAGCATTCCAATGCCATTACCTTTTCTTTGTGAGCACCGCCCCCCTCAGCGTCCGCACCAGTTTTCCATTCTACGCGGAGACTTCCCGCGAGTTGCAGCGCCTCGAAACCGCGCTGCGCAAACGCGACACGATCGCCGACCGCACGGATATTATTCGCGCGCTCGTGCATGAGACGCCGGAGAATGCGATCCTCGCGCGCGGCATTTTGCGCGACATGGACGAGCGGTCGCCCACGAACGAACTCGGCAACGTCACTGAATTTGCCCCCGTGCGGCTCGCGCCGAAAGATTTGGAAAAGCTGGAACGGGTCGCCGAACGCTTGAAGAAGATCGATCTGAAGGTGAGCCGCGGCACGCTGGTGCGCGGCCTCATCATGGCGGAACTTCCCATCGAGAAACTCGAAGCCGTGATAAAATCATACTGGAATAAATTCCCCGACGGCCGAGCGCTGCGGTGGCAGGCGCCGAAGGCATGAACGAAAAATTCCGCGAGCGTTTGGCCGGACTGGAGGCGCATCTGCGCAGTCGCCTACGCGGCCAGGAGCACGTGTTGCCAGCCGCGGCGGCGGCCTTTCATCGCGGCGAACTTGGCCTCGCCGCGACCGACCGGCCGAAAAGTTCGTTCCTGCTCGTGGGACCGACTGGCACCGGTAAAACCGAACTCATGCTCTGCTGCGGGGAGTATCTGTTCGGGGCCGGTCAGGTGTGCCGCTTCGATCTTTCCGACTACGCTCGCGCCGATGCCGTGGAATTGTTCCTTGGTTCCAATGCCAGTGACTGCGGCGCGTTCGGCCGGGCGATGCGCGGCCGGGTCCGCGGCATTCTCCTCTTTGATGAACTCGAAAAGGCCCACGCCCGCCTATGGGACTTGTTTCTCCAGCTCCTCGATCCCGGACACGTGACGGTCGCGACGGGTGAACGGATTTCGACCGCGGGATTCTACATCGCTTTCAGTTCTAACATTGGCGGTGCCGAGTCGATGCGGATGGAGCATTCGCGCTTCGCGAGCGTTGAGCAGACGGTCCTCCGGCTGGTGAACCAGACTCTACGGCCGGAATTTGTGGGCCGCATTGAGGAAAAGTGGGTGTTCCGCCGACTGGCACCCGAGGTGCAGCGCGAGATTTGCGCGCTGCGCCTCGCAGACGAAACCGCGCGGCTGCGCGGGCTGGGCTACGATGTGACCGTGTCACGCGAAGCGTTGGAATTCTTGGTGCGCGAGGGGTTTCATCCCCACCTCGGCGCCCGGCCATTGCGGCAGGCGGTGGAGAAACACGTGCGCGATGCCGTCGTGCGAGAACTGTTCCGCCAAGGCACATGCAAGGGAACGATCACGGTGAACGAATCGGGTCGAAATCTCCTCGTCCGCTAGAATGCTCCGGACGCCCGACTCGATGCCAGTCGCCCATTATGCGAAACCCCCAATCTCTCGCCGATGACTAGCGAAACCATAGTAAGCGCGTTGCTGCGTGCAGCCTCCGTTTTGAAGAAACCGGTCGAAAACCTAGCGGCGCAGGGATTGAAAGATCTCTACGCCGCGGCGAAAGCTCGCTTCCAGGGAAAACTTAGCGGTAAACCCGACGCGGTGGACGCACTTGAAAAGGCGACGGAAAAACCCGAGTCGCCGGCGCGCAAGGCCGTCCTCATAGAGGAGATTGCAGAAACCAAATTCGAGGACGATCTCGAGTTGATGCACCTCCTCCAGCATCTCGCGAAGATGCTGCCGCCGGCTGAGCCCACGATTCGGCAGGACGTGCGGGTCAAAGGGCGCGGGCACCGCGTCCAAGTGGCCGCCCGGGACATCATCAACACTGAAAAACACGTCCATAAAAATGCAATCACTCCCGATGAGCGGCACTTGAGTGGCGAACAGAAGGACCGGCTGGAACCGTTGATCAACGAATTGGCGACCCGGCTGGCTGGTGAGGACGGCAAGCCCAACTACAAAAAGGTGCACCGGATGCTCCAGCGCCAGTTCAACAAAAGTTCCTATCTGCTGATCGAGCGCGGCGATTTCGACAAAGCTGCGGCGTTCCTCAAGGAGCAACGCGCGATTAACCGCTCCCGTCTGCGCAGTCGCAATCCCGTCGCTTACAAGAACGATTTCTTTCGCGGCATCTGGAGCCGGGCGCGCGAACTGGATTGGGAAAAGCCTCAAGTCTACGAGTTCGCGCTCGAAAAGCTGGCGCTCAAGAAATCGCTCTCTTCGTTGAAGGAACTCGGTCCGATTCAGCTCAAGACACTCTCCGAAGCGATGCAGCGCGAAGTGCGCAAGACCCGCGCTGCCGATAAACGGCCCGGTGCGTCAGCGGATACACCGCCCCAATCGTAGGCGGAACCTGACGGTGCCCACCGGCGGCCGGCATCACGATCCGAAGAACCTCGCCGCATACGGCTTTCGCCGGACAGCCTGCTACCGTTGACGGCGGACTTCTGATGCCGGAAAAGCGCCTTGAGGCGAAGGAGGCGCGCGTGTTTGAATTCCTAACCAGAGTGTTAGCTAGAACTTTCGGCACGTTTGAGGAAACCAAATGAAAACGATCGATATTCAAACCGGCGACAACCTCGCGAAACTGGAGGAAGCGATTGCGCGCTTGAACGCCGAACCGGAAGGAGCGGTGCTCATCATCAGGCTGGCCCGGAACCTCAACGCCCATTTCTTCAAACAGAGCCGGGTGGCTGCTTTCTTCGCCACCGCCGTCCAACGACGGGCCGTTCGCGTGCGCGATTGGTATCATTTATGGGCAGCGGGCGACCTCAACGTCGTCTTCCGATCGTCGGTGGGACATCTCGCCTCCGCAGTTTACGCTCAAGAAATTTCCAACGAACATGACGCTCGTCCGCCTTTCACCGGCAGCGACGTCACCGCAGCAGTGGCGCACGACGGTGGCATCCTCGAGCCAAACAATCCCTCAAGCCGTGAATTCACCGGGACCGCGCTCTCGTTCTGCTCGATTGATCCTAGCTTCAGCGAGCCGTTGGCCCTCGCGGGTCTAGTCTATAACAAAAAGCGATTCGTCGATGAATTCACGTCGATCAAGCGCCGGGACCTCGATCGCGATCGATCACACGCGACCATGGAATTGTTCGAGGACAACTCCCCGGATCGGGAACTCGCCGGTTACGTGTTCGAACTTTACCAGAATGGCTACGAACACGGCAACCGGAGTCGCGCGGATAAGAAAAAGGTAGTCCCGGGATTGAGGTTCATTTCATTACGCAAACACATCGCTCCGAACTTCGCCCAACTCCATCCTTATGCCGACGGATTTCCCGAGCTGAGCGACTATATCCGGAAGCGTTACGAGAAACATCAGGCCCTCAAATATTACGAGGTCGCGGTTTCCGATCAGGGGCTCGGCATGCTGGATCGTTTTCTGATCGATCGTCCCGACTTTCAATCCGAAGCCGGTGACCGCGCTGCGCGACTTCTGCTGCTGAAACGGCTGTTGACCGAAACCCTCACCAGCAAAAAGGGCGCGCCCGGCGCAGGCGGCGGACTCATCCGTGCCCTTCGCGCTGCAAAGGAGCTCAATGGCTTCGTTTCTATCCGCACCGGCGAATTCTGGATTTACTGCTCCTACGCGGAATCGGGTTCGCCTCAAATGGATCTCACTGAGGTGAAAAGCTCCGCTACGGCTTCGGTCGCGGGCACTCACTTCAACGCCTTGTTCCCGCTGCGGCGCTAGCATGAATGCGTTCACGTTCGAGTTCCCCAGCGGGGAACACATCCTGCTTGGGTTGTTCGTCGACCGTCCCTCGCTCGTGTCCTACGAAGAGTTGGCGGATGAACTCTACAACAGTCGGCGCAGCGATCTGACCGTGGTGAACGTGCTTGTGATTCGCCCCCCGGTTGACGAAGCGCTTCCTCCTGAGGAGTCGGCGGCAGCACAACTTGCGCCAGTGCTTGAGCGGGTGCCCCATCTTCCGCTCCATCTCCTCGGTTCGGTGGACTTTTCTCACCGCCTGACGACTAACCTAAACCCAAGCGTTCCGTCGATTCTGGTCAGCGAAGGAAACGGTGAGTTCATCGCGAGAATCCGCCAGGTCGAACTCGAGCACTACGTGACCGAAGCAAATGCGATCCTTCGGACGTCCGGAGCGAGGATTTTTCGTGCGCCTTCGGGGAAATACTGCCGGTCCTTCCTGCGGGTCGGAAATGTCCAAACGAACCGCGCCGCGATCGACGGATTCTTCTTCTGGCTCTTGCCGTGGCTCAAAGATTGCCGCGCGATCGTAACGGAGACGTGGACCATTTCCACCATCGCCATGAACACTGCGCGGCTCCTCGCGCGGTATTCGCCGGTGACGCACGCGCGGGTCAATGTGGAGATGCTGTCGCAATACCATCAACGCGGCTCCCTGCTTCCCGATACGGAGACCGTGCTGCGTCACGCCCTTTCGGCGAAAGAGGGAAACGCTCTCATCCTCATTAGCTCGTCCATGTCCGGGACACTTATCGACGGGATTGAAGCAGCGATTCGGGAGATCGGACTGTCGCTCTCGCGGTTCCGATTCGGATCACTTTATCTCCTCGGTCCCGCAAAAACCGTGCCGCACCTCTGTGACTTATCGAAGGGCGTCCACGGTGCGACGTTCGAGTTTTTCGAGACGCCTCCGCCGGACGCCGGGGACAGCCCGGCGATCATCGAGATCGATCGGCGAACCTATTTTCCGCTTCGCGTGGTGTGTGCGGCGGTGGACGTGCGCAAGGCGACCGCTGCAGCCGTAACCGACTTCATCAACGCCTATCGCAACACCGATCTACTCAGTGTTCACCGCGACAGCTTTCTCTCAAACGGACAGCGTCACCGGCATCACGCCATTTACACCGACCTCAGAAAGGTGATCGATCATTCGCGTTTTACCGAACGCTTGCGGGAAAAATTGAGCGACGTTGTGGCTTGTCCCAAGGTCATCATCAGCCCTCCGCATGCGGCCGGCGAAGCCCTCGCTAAGCGGGTGCAAGATAACCTGGCTGAGCGGTTCGGCCGCATGGTGCCAACGTTTCAGCACATTGATCTGCAGCTCCAAGAGAGCGATGCCAGCGACCGGGTCCTGACCGACTTGTTGCGCGGGACAAAGGAGGAGGAGAGCATCATCGTGGTAGACGACGTCTCGGTCACCGGCGGCCGACTCTCGCGCTTTCAGACGAGTCTGCGACAACCCGAACTGGGTTTCGATGGGAGAATTCATTACTTGGTCGGTATCGCTCGACCGGCGAGACGGGCCGACTGGGAGGCTCGCATGATGCGGCTGCGCTTTCGCGCGCCGAAGCATCTCCCGCAACACACGGTGAGTCACGTTGAGTTTGTGGTCCTGCCAGACTGGCAAGAGAAAGAGTGCCCTTGGTGTCAGGAACAGGATCTGATTCGGCTCCTGGCGCGCGCGCGCCGCGCATCACCGGCCTGCGTCGCGCGAGGCCATCGCTTGCATGCGGCAGTGCGAGACGATCCCATGATGGGGGACCTGTTCTTTATGCCCGAAGGCATGGCAGCGATGCGTCTCACGAAGAATTCCATCCTGATCGACGAGCCGGCGTCACAGGCCGATGTGTTCTGCGTGGTGGCGAGCACCCTTCAGACCATGCGGACGACCGACGTTCCTGGAAAAACCCTCGTTTCCCATTTTCCCGAAATCCACGTCCTCGATCCGCAATGTGCGTTCGGCAACCATTTCAACGACTCAGTCCTGCGGGCGGCGGTGCTCCGGGGCGCAAAGGCGCGCGAGTTGGAATATCCGGATGCCGAACAGGAATCCGCTCGGCGCCAGCTGGCAGCAGCTGTCATCATCGACCCGCGGCCAGACATGCACGACCTTGGCTTTGAAATCGGCGTCGCGATGGCGTTGCACAAGCTGCCGTCGATTTTGTCCGAATCCGGAGTCGAAGACGTGGTGCAAGAGCGAGGCTGGAAGTCCGCCTTCTCCGACTTCGAAGCCTCGGCCAAAGGGCGTTTGTAGAAACTTCATAACCCCGTAACTGTGCGTGGCGAATGTCGCCCGGATAATCCGCCGGGAAGGAGTGGGGAAAACACCTTTGCCATGACTCCAAATGCGGGAAATGACAGTGCCATCCCCATGTCCAAAACAGTGAGAGCCATGCCTAAACAGAAATCACGTCCTCATCGTGCCCGGGTGGACGCCTCCGTTGGCTCAAAACTGAGGGAGTTTTCCATAGATGACTTGTATCGGGTATTCATGGAACTCAATTTTCGGCTTCGCACGTGGATTGGAGCGCCTACAGCCGAGGGTTTGGATTGGTTCAAAACCATACCTCGGCTCAAGGAATTGGTCGATATCGATGCGCTGAAAAGTCGTCTGCCGAAACGGAAACCCACTCCTTCTCGTGATATCTTCAAGGGGCCACACATTAATGAGCGGTTTCCGGAGTTTGCAGCAATTCGGGACCAATGCGTCTTGGAAATTTCAAAATCACCGGCTGCGGCCCTGACCAAATCGGAGGCATGGCTTCGGGCCGCTGCAGCGAATGCGACTGATGCCGACCTCGAATCTGTCGTCTATTGCGCTAGCCGCGGACGCCGCGACGCTCTGACGGCCGATCAGATCAGGAAGGATTGGCATCATCACATCTGCGCGCTCATCGCTCGCCAGCCGAATATCGCTCCGGACACCGCGGCCCGCGCAGAACGGCAGGAAATCACCTTGGAAGAGGCGAAGACGATCTTGTCCCTGGATAATTTGATCGGTGTGCAAACGTTCTGGGGCTTCCGCGACGAGGAACAGATTTTCGTCGGCGCCACCATGTTGCGCACAGCCGACTGGATGCAGATCGGCGGATTCGAAGCGTGGTGGCGGGAAGCCGTCGATGAGCTTTCACTGGGCGCGCAGGGTAGCGGGAGCACGGCCGGCGGAGCTTACAGCTTGTTCTACTGGTGCCGGAGCGACCTTGCGATCTTCTTGGCTGCTCGGCCCGGCTTGGAGGGTTGGCTTTGGGCGTTGCGCAACGGGCAACACAAACGTGATGAACCCTGGAAACTATATGATTTCGAACAAAAGCCTCCGCGGGAAAGGACCTTTCTGCCGATAGCCGCCAGCTTGGTCTTCTGCTGGAACCGGATTCGGCCGTCAGCGTTGGATGACACCGTCATGAAGACCGCGGCTCAAGTGGTGCTGGAATGCCAAAGGGCTGACGGTGCTTGGTCGCGGTATAGCGACGAACCAAAACCCTGTGTGCACATGACCGCGATGGCGATTCATGCCATATCGTTCCAGCGTCCCAACGGCTGGGAGTCCGCGGCGAGCAGGGCCGCAGCTTGGCTGGAGGGAGAACGCCACGCCATGGGTTATTGGCATCTGGGCCACGGGTCCGCCATTATGGCGACCGTCCTCGCGCTCGACGCGCTTTCGCTAGCCCGGAGGGAGAATAAGGCCACCTTTCGTTTGGGGAGTTCGTTCGATGAGGTGGCAACCGATGATCCGGTTTACGACACGAGTTCGGCCTTGTGGCATGCGCCGCAGTCTAAGATTTTTCGTGATGTGGCGCTATGTTGTTTAGATGGCGTCAAGATTGACGTCCTGTTGGCCACGGCCACAGACGTCGAACGCGCCCAAGTTCTGCGTTGCCTCGAACCGCTTCCTGGGAGGAAAAAAATCCTCCGAGTGGTCCACGAAAACGAAACCTACTATGTCGGCCGGTTTGGCGCGTATGTAACCGCCATGTTCAAATCGACCATGGGGCCGGGAGGACCGTCAGGGGCGACCTTAGGTGCAAATTCTGCTCTCCAGATTTGGGAACCCAAGGCACTTATCATGGTGGGAATAGCCTTCGGCGCCGACCGCGAAAAACACGGAGTGGGTGACATCCTCCTCGCTGAGACAGTCCAGCTCTATGATCCGGAACGGATCGGTCAAACCGTCGTGCCACGCGGGGCGAATACGTCCACCGGACCGCTCTTATTCAATCGTTTTGAGAATGCACCGGAATGGAAATTTGAACGGCCGGACAAGACGTTCGCCCAGCTCCATAAGGGGAAGCTGCTTTCCGGGAGTAAACTGTTGGACAATGCCGCCGAAAAGAAAGCGCTCGTGAGCCGCTATCCGGGAGCGATTGGCGGAGAGATGGAAGCTGCTGGGATCTGGGCTGCCGCAACGCGAAATCAAACCGAATGGGCGATTGTAAAAGCAGTCTGCGACTGGGCGGACGGGAAGAAGCACAAGGATTATCAAGAGATGGCAGCAGCGTCGGCAGTTTCACTTTGCCTTAAGGTGCTGGCCTCGCCGCATGCGCTTGACGGGTTGCACCCTCCGGGAACGCGCGGTGATGCGAGCGCGAGTTCCACCCCGTCGTCGCCGCGGAAGCGTCGCGCACCAAAAAAACCTGCGTGAAAGCTCCAGACATTAATTTTCCCCCGGAGCAGATCCGTTTGTTGATTGCTCTCGTGACAACGTGGCGGAGCTGATCAACGCACCGCGAAGTGCGCAAGGCCCGCGCTTCCGACCAACCAACCGGCGCGTCAGCGGATACTCCGCCTCAATCGTAGGCGGCACCTAACGGTGCCCACCGGCGGCCGGTGCGGCCGCATCGCCTGCGGCGAACCGTAGCACAGAATGCGCAGGTGGACGCGCCGGAGCTATTCGGCGGACCATTGATTGGCGCGGGTGAAGGTCGTGAAGGGCAATCGGCGCAACATCGGTTTCCCCGTGTAACGGGGATGGCGCACGACGGCCTCGCCGTGCTTGAGCGCCAGAAGCTGTTCCGTTTTGAACCACGGTTCATCGGTGGTCTGCCAATTGCGCGAGGATTTCCCTCCGCTGATGCCCCCGCTGTATTTGCGGAGTTCGCGACCACCCATCTTCTGCGACAGCATTTTCGCTCCCTGTTCGTCCGCTGCGCGAAAATGAATTTGCGTGCGCAAATTGGCCATGAAGACATCGGCCTTTCGCTCCGTCTCGAACGACGCGTAGAAGGATAGCGGCGTTTGGGTTGCCGTGATCAATGCCACGCCCGCTTCGCGCAGCTCGTCCACGGTCAGGTGATCGGAGAAACCGTCCTCGGAAACGAGCGTGGTCTTCTGTCCTTCATCCAACACGAGAGAGATCAAGTTGCGGGCGCGCAGTTCCGCGGGCTCCAAATCGAAGCGACGGAACGCGTGGAGAAAGAAGAGCTGCTTGCAGAGGAGGTTCAGATATTTTCGCTCCACTTGAAACACCTGGGGAATCGAAAGGCAGATAAGTTTTCCCAGATCGACTTCGGCGAGCGAGAAATTCGGTTCGTTGGAGGAAAACACCTCGGCGATCTCCGCCGGGCGGTAAGGTCGGAGAAAATTCGCGACCGTGTATACCGTGCCCGATTTCTGCTCCGGCGGCTGCCGCTCGAAGTCGGCGAAGTAACCTTGCAGGATGGTTGCGGCATGGCGGCGTAGTTCGGACGCATCCGAGTTGGGCTTGGCCGTTTCGTTGAGCGCCGCCACCAATTCCTTGGTGCGGGCAGAGACGCAAATGACGTCGTAAATGTTGTCGAGGGTGACGGCGAGGCCCGCCACATCCAGCGCATGCATACTGTGCGTGATGATGTCCCGCGCGGTTTCCTTGAAGAACGCATGGCCGCCGCGCTGGCCTGCGGCCGTGGCGGTGTCTACGAGGATCTTCGCGTAGGTCGCCCACGGCACCAACGGGTCAGCCAGTAAATTTAGCCGCAACGGCGGCACCCACCCGGTTGGTGCGATTCCCGGTGGTCGGACTCGAATGAGCCGCAGGTCGTTTTCCTGGCCAAGTGCCCGGGCCACCTCAGCGAGGGGTTTCCACAACGCACCCTTGGAGTCGATGGCGAGAATACCGGTCTCTGGTAAGGTGGAGCGAAGCCCATGCACGATCGGCACGATGGCCCGCGCGGTCTTGCCCGTTCCCGTGCCACCGGTGATGAAGAAATGGCAGCACGCCTCGTCGCGACTCCACGTCAGGCCCCACAGGCGCAGCACAATTCCGGGTGACGAGGCGGTCGCAGCGCAGTAGGCGAGCCAACTCGCGAGTCCACCCGCCAGCGGCGGAAGGAGCGCCGCCAGCGGACGGGGCAGGCTCCACCATGCCACCCATGCGCCGGCATAGCACAGCGCCGCCAGCCCCCAACTCGACGAGGTGGTCACGGCAGCAGCCATGCCAGCAAGCTGCCGCCGAAGATAACGCCGATGACGAAGGCCGCCGCCGCCTGGCGGCGCTGCGCCTGCTCGACGAGTTGCACGGAGCGCGCGAGCGCTCGTTCCGCCGCCGCCACTGTGGCGACGGCGGCCGTGACCGGAGCGGACAATTCCACTTCGAGCTGTTTCGCCAGTGCGACCGGCTTCACCTCCAACGCCGCCTGCACTTTTGTTAATTGGCCGCCCACCTTCGCGATGGAGTCGGCGGCTTCGATCAAGATTTTCGCCCGGGCCGACAGCGCGGCCTGCAGTTCCATCGACACCGCAGTGAGTTTACTTTCACTGCCCTGCACTGTCTTCCAGTGCCACGCGATGAGGAGAAACACCGGATCATTCGGCTGCAGCTTGTAGTGCTCGGACACCCACTGCAATTCCTCCGGCATATTCTCCGGGTCGAGGATTTGCTCCGGCTTCATACTCCGAGCAAATCCCGCGCCTTGGAAAATTCCGCCGCCATGCGCTCATGGTAGCGGACGCACCGCGAACGATCGAGAAGGTGAAGTGCCTCCGCCGTCCGGCCACGACCCACGGTGAGGTTCGCCCGCTGTAGAGCGTTGCGGGTGACTTCCGCCAGCGGCGGCACGTCCACCTCGATGGCGCCTATCTCTACCAACCGGCGCTTGGAGTTGCTTTGCTCATAGAGGGCCAAGTGAGTGGAGTCCCGGAGGTTTTTCATCACGAGCCAGCCAACAGTGCCACCGTAGGCGTCAATTAATTCGGCGAGCTGCGAGTTGGCGTCTTTGTCGTCCGTGGCAATCACGACGAACACCAGCCGCAGGCCGAGTTCGTCCTGGAGCTTGGGCAGCCGCACGTCGTCGAGGTAGTAACGGAGCTTTTCGCCCCCGGCCGCGCGTGTGTCCACGAGCACGGTATCGGCCTCGTCGGCACCCAGCGGACGCACGATGCGGTCGAGTTCCGCGAGTTTATCGAGGTCGACGTCGGTGTCGATGAACTCGGCCTCGGGCACGAGTCGGTTGAAGGTCGAGTTGGCGTGATCCAAATCGAAAGTCTTTAGGCGCACGCCTTGTTCGGAGAGAAAGTCGAAAAGCAGGGCGGCAATGAAGCTCTTGCCGACACCTCCCTTGTCCTGCGGACACACAATCAGTCGTTTTTCAAATGCACTCATGGTTTAGAAATCGTCGCGCGCGATCTTTGGGCCGCGCTGGCCGGGATGCGGTTGCACCGCTTGTTTCGCTGGCGCTTCGCCCGCGGGAACAGTCGCCGTGCCGGGCACCTGCGCCGTCCGCCGGGCCTCCGCTTCAAGCCGGCGGCGCTCTCGAAGGATCTCGGTTTTCGTGAAGTGCTGACGGCAAAAGATGCCCACGGCGGGAGCCGAAACCTTGAGGCCATTTCGCAGCAACGTCACCGCGATCCGCTCGTAGCTCAGGCCCTTCACGCGATACATCAACAGCGCGTCGCGATGCGGTCCGAGCAACGTGCGAGCGTGGGTCGCCGGATTGTAACTCCGAGCGTCCTCGATCAGGCGCGTCTGCATTTCGGTCACCTCCATTGACCGCATATATATTTTTCCAATGCCATTAGTCAAGCCGATTCACGGCGAAGACAGGCGGATGCGAGTAGCGAGCGAGTAGCGGAATAGTAGCGATGTAGTAGCGGTTCGACCGAAGTTTCTTCGGGGTGGCGTGTTCTACCATTCATAGATGATAGAGCTACATTCCATCTCCACGGAATGAAGCTCACTCTTATACCCCATGCGCCCAACGTTGTTGGCTCAAGGTCAGTTACTCATGACCGTTTCGTGGCATTTTTGCGTGGGGTTAACTCGGTATATCTTGTTTTTCAATGCCGGTGTGTTATGGTCTTGTTGTGGTCCGATTCGATAAACCATGTCTTCGGGTGAAAGGTGCCGTGGCTTATTTCCGGGAGAATATGGGTATCGGAGACTACTTGAGTGAGGATGGTAGGGCAGAACTCACATGGCATGGTGTAGGTGCGGAGCGACTCGGATTGCGCGGTCGTTGTCTGCCGGCAGAATTCGAGAACCTGTGTAGGCGACAACATCCCGTCACAGGCAAGAAACTAACGGTCCGTGATCGTGGTGCGGAAGGTCGCGTCTGCTATTTTGGGCAAATCTCCCCGCCGAAGGATGTGTCACTGGCCTGTCTTGTGGGCGGCGATCAACGCATCCGCGGTTGGTGGGACGAAGCAGTTCGCGAAACGCTCAAGGAAATCGAGGCGGTCACCGCGACGCGGGTGCGAAAAAACGGCGCGGACGAGGACCGGGTGACGGGGAACATGGTAGCAGCCGTGGTCACCCACGAAACGAGCCGGGCGCTCGATCCCCAATTGCACACGCATGTGTCGATTCTCAACGTCACGTTCGACGCCGTGGAAAATCGTTGGAAGAGCGTCCAGCCGTCCGGATACTACCGGCATCAGGCTTTCTTTCGCGAAGTCTGCTACAATCGACTCGCGGCGAAACTGCGCGGCGCGGGCTACGAAATCGAGCCCGCACGCAAGATCGGGTTCAACATCAAAGGCGTGCCGGCCGAACTGCGGGCGCAATTCAGTCAGCGACGGGAACACATCATGCGGGAAGCGCAGGTCGTGGGGGCAACTTCCCAGGATGCCGTGCAGACGATTGCCGGGCGCAACCGCGATCCGAAGGTGAGTGTCACCGCCGCAGAACTGCGCATCCGCTGGCGGGCGCAAGCGGGCGATGAACTCGCAACGCTGCAAACGGTCATCGCTACAGCGAACCAGCAAAAGACGGAGTGCCCCTCCAACTCCAGTGCTGCCCTGCGCTCCGGCGGAGCGCACCTGTTCGAACGGCAATCGGTCGTGGACGAGCGCGAGTTGTTGCGCGAGGCGCTGATCGCGCGGAGGGGAGAGACTTCACCGGACGAACTGCGCACCGAATTGGCGACGCAATTGAAATCCGGCGAGTTGCTCCAAGTCGGACCAGATGTGGGCTCACGCGAAACGCTCGCGGCGGAACGCGAGTTTGTCGATTGGGCGAAAGCGAATCGGTGGACCGCCGCGCCGCTCGGAAAACTGAAGGCGGAGAGCGGATTGGAACCGGATCAGGCCGATGCCGTCTCGTCCGCGCTCGGTTCGCGTTCGCGGGTTGTGATACTCCAAGGAGATGCCGGCACCGGCAAAACGACCAGCCTGAAAGCGTTGGTCGCGAGCGTGGAACAAGCGGGCGGATTTGTGTTCGGGTGCGCACCCTCGTCCGGCGCAGCCGACGTTCTCCGCCGTGAGCTTACGCCACAAGCCGACACCTTGCAGCAACTGCTCGTTAACACGTCACTACAGGAGAAGACCCGCGGGCGTCTTTTAGTCGTGGACGAAGCGGGATTGATTTCCGTCCTGCAGATGAGGGATCTCTGCCGCCTTGCGGCGTCGCACGATTGCCGCCTCCTCCTCGTCGGTGACACCAAGCAACACTCCTCGGTCGAGGCCGGCGACGCGCTCCGCTGCCTGCAAGCCTACAGCGGTATTCCCGCCGTGCGGCTGACACGCATCCGCCGTCAAAAAGATCCTGCGTATCGCGAAGCCGTGTCGCTCCTCGCTCGCGGCGATGCCTCCGGGGCATTTGACCGGTTTGTGCGGCTCGGGGCCGTGCGGGAGATCAAGAACGCACAGACGCTCTTTCGCACGGCCGCGGAGGACTACGTTCGAACTATCGACGCGGGCAAGACCTGCATCGCAATCTCGCCGGTGTGGTCGGAAATTCACGCGTTCACCGCCGAGGTCCGCGACCAACTCCGGACCGCCGGACGCCTCGGCGAGAGCGAGCGGAAGGTCGCGGTCGTCCATTCGTTGCAATGGACCCGCGAGCAAATGCGCCGGGCCAGCCATTATCAGGCGGGTGATGTGCTGACGTTTAATCGCAGCGCTGGCGGCTTCACCAAGGACGAGCGCGCGGTTGTCGTGCGGGGAGAGGCGCACGTCCTAGTCGTGCGCACCACAGACGGACGGCAGCGAAACCTCGATCCAAAGCAAACCGGAGGATTCGATGTTGGGCTCGGGAAAGAACTCCTCGTCGCCACCTGCGACCGTCTTTTGATACGCTCGAATTGTAAGCCGGCGAAGCTGAAGAACGGCGAAATCGTGACGGTTAGCGGATTCGCCGCCGATGGCAGGATCGCGCTGGAGGATGGCCGTCATTTGCCCGTGAACTTCAGCAACTATTCGTATGGCTATGCAACCACCTCGCACGGCTCACAGGGAAAGACCGTCGCGCGAGGGTTGTTGTTGCTGGCGGACGAGGGCCTGCGGGCGGCGAACATCAAACAAGCCTACGTCAGCAACAGTCGTTTTCAGGAAGGCCAGACGATCTACACCACAGACAAACGCGCTGCCCGCGATGCCATGCAACGGCCGGCGGATCGAAGGCTCGCGTCGGAGGTCTTCGCACGTCCGCCGACGGCTTCTGCCTCCTTCCGCCAGATGCTCCTCCACCGTATCAACCAAATTCGGGTGGCAAATCCCGCACTGGCCGCACTGCGCGGCTGCTGGGATACACTCTCTTCTGTCAACAACTGGATTCGCACACAAAGGCCTACAGGGAACCAATGACTCTGAAACCCCAATCAACCAAAGTAACTCTTCCGTCGCTCACCGCACCCTCGTGGGGGGAGCTGGCCGATGATGGACAACCTGTGAGCGTAGTCGTATTCGAATGCGGAGAGACCGTATATTCATACCCATACCACACCCTTGCACGCTGGGTGCTGACACCTGGCGCGGTTGACCTTCTGCGAATTCAAGCCGGCAAGGATGAAATCAATATTCACGGACGGAACCTCACGCTTATCAGCCAGGCCTTGGGTCACGCCCGACTGCGGGTGCTACGCGCCACACCTGAACGCTACGCTGAAGCGACGAATATGATCTTCGTGAGTCGCATCAGCGTTGAACCGAATGTGTGAGACCTTGTTTCATTTCCACGCATTGAGCGGGTCCCAGAAACTAGGTCAGGAGAAATGCAAGTCGGCGGTGTATTGCGCGTTTGCCGGATCCCAGTAAGACTGGCGAGCGCGAGTAGATTGGAGAGCACGCACAATGATGACCATGTCAGTGGCGGAAGCCCCCAGGCCGTCTGGCGAAGGGCGGGAAAATTTGCCGCGCGCGCGAAAAGCCGCAGAAGGCCCCGCCGGGGACGGCCGCCGAAGGAGGAATACATCATGGTCGCGGGCATCCTCCTCGTCTTGAGCAAAGGCATTCAGAGTCGCGATCTGCCGGAGCATCTTGGCCCATGGGGTTCGGTCCGGTATCGCGCGGCCCACATGAAACAAGCAAAAATCCGCTCGCCATCTCACGTTCATTTTTCCAGAGACTGCATCACCCAACCCCGCCGTGAGCATCCCGAACACGTCACAGCCAGCAGAACCGTCGGCCGTCGAGGACCAGGCTCGTTGGTTCGTCGAAGCCGTTCAGCCACACGATCTCGCTCTCCGCGGGTATCTTCGGAGCAGGTTCCCAGCAGTCGATGCTGAAGACGTCGTCCAAGAATCCTATCTCCGTTTGTTGAAAGCCCGGGCAAAGAGGAAGATCGCGTTGTCCAAGGCTTATGTTTTTGCGGTCGCGCGCAACACGGCTCGAACCCTACTTCACCGACAGCGGATTTATTCAGTCACGGAATTAGGAGATTTGCCGGACTCGGTAGTCTTAGAGGAAAAGAGCGATGTATCCGACCGTGTTGACGACCAGCTCCGCTTCCAACTGGCGCTCGAAGCGATTGACCAACTTCCACCGCGTTGCCGGGAAATTTTCCGCTTCGCGGCTCTCGATCATCTGCCTACCGCCGAAATCGCGCGGCGCACCGGTCTGGCCGAAAACACAGTCTATGCCCAACTTGCCATCGGTGTGCGGAAATGCTCGCAGTTCTTGCGCGAGCGTGGAGAACGAACATGAACAAGCACGCGGCCGACTTTGAATCGTCCTCCATTGAGGAAACAGCCGCCGACTGGTTTGTCCGCCGGCGCGACGGACTGCCGCGCGAGGCCGAGCGGGAGTATCAAGCATGGGTCGACGCCGATCCCCGGCACGCCGCAGCGATGGCCGAGTGCCATGAGACTTGGGAGGTTGTAAGGTTTCCGGCCGCCGCAAAGCGCGACCGGGAAGCTGCGCGCGTTCTCGATCAATGGGCGGCGACCCAACGGCGCCGCCCCTACTTGATCGCGGCTGCGGGCCTCGCCGCTGCGGTCGTGATCGTGTTTACCTTCTTGCCGCTGAGTTTTCCCCCGAGGGCAGCCCTTCCGGTTGTGGCGGTGGCCGTGCGCCCGAACGTTGAGACATTGGCGGACGGTTCCACCGTCGAACTGAATGCGGGTGCCGAAATCGCGGTCAGCTTTACTCCCGAAAGGCGAAGCGTCCGACTCGTTCGTGGCGAAGCGTTTTTTTCCGTCACGAAGGACGCGGCCCGCCCGTTTGTCGTTACCGCGCGCGACGTCGAGGTTCGCGCTGTCGGCACAGCGTTTGCCGTTCGCTTCGATACCGATGAAGTTGGGGTTCTCGTGACCGAAGGTCGGGTTGCGGTAGAACCAGTGGCGCAAGCTGCCCCGAAGGGGTCCGGGACCGGCGAACTTCCTTCTGCGGCCCAACCGACTTACCTCGATGCAGGACGCCGCGTTGCAGTGGCCGTCGATCACTCCAACGTGGCTCCTCCTGCGGTCAAACCTCTCTCCGCCGAAGAAGTGGGCACCGCGCTCGCGTGGCGGGACAAACGTGTGGAATTTTCCCGGATGCCGTTATTGGATGTGGCGGCCCTTTTCAATACACGGAACCGCGTGCAATTATCGATCTCCGATGGTGCCGCCGCCTCGATTCCGATCAGCGGTATTTTTTGGTCAGACGACCCCGAGGGATTCGTCCGGCTCCTTGAGTCCGGCTTGGGGGTGCGCTCCAAGCGATCGGCAGACACTATTTTTTTGGGCAGCCGCTAGTTGATGGGCTGGGGCGCGGCGCGCAGAAACAACTCCCCGCCGAGCAATGAAGATCCACCCCGCCACCACCCTCTTGTTTATCGCCTGCGCGCAGGCCGCCGATGTCCCCTCCACGCGCATGACCTACCGCGACGCCTACGGCGCCACCAAGGGCACCGCTGCCGTCGATGCCGCGAAGGATCTCCCGCGTTACCCCGCGGTCGAGCCGCGCGACGCCATCGCGACATGGCAGGTGAAGCGTGGCTTCAAGCTCGAGCTCGCCGCCGCCGAACCTCTTGTGCGCGATCCCATCGCGATCAGTTTCGACGAGAACGGCCGCATGTTTGTCTGCGAGATGATCGACTATTCGGAGGAGCGCGAGCGCACGCCGCACCTCGGACGCATCTCGGTGCTGGAGGACACGAATGGCGACGGCGTTTACGACACGAGCCGCGTCTTCGCTGACAATCTCCCGTGGCCCACCGGCCTCATCTGGGCCCACGGCGGGCTCTTCGTCGGCGCCACGCCCGACATCTGGCGGCTCGAGGATCGCGATGGCGACGGCCGCGCCGAGGTCCGCGAAAAAGTGTTCACCGGTTTCGGCACCGGCCTCGCGCGGCTCAACGTCCAGGCGCTCTTCAATAATTTCTCGTGGGGGCAGGACAACCGCATCCATGTTCAGAGCGGCACCGGCAACCGCGGCCTGATCTCCAGCCCGCGCCGCCCCGATCTCCCGGCGCAGGAACTCGGCACGCGCGATTTCTGGTTCGACCCGAGCACCTACGAATGGGGTTTCGAGCCCGGCGGCGCGCAATACGGCATGAGCTTCGACAACTACGGCCGCAAATTCGGCTGCTCGAACTCCGACCATCTCCAGATGTGGTTCCACGACGGCCGCCACACCGCGCGCAATCCGTTCTACGCGCTCCCGCAGCCGCGCCAGAGCATCGCAGCCGACGGCGGCGCGGCCGAGGTCTTTCGTCTGAGCCCCGACGAGCCGTGGCGCATCATCCGCACGCGCTGGCGCATCGCGGGCGTCGTGCGCGGCGCGGTCGAGGGCGGCGGGCGCGTGAGCGGCTACTTCACCGGCGCCAGTGGCACGACGATCTTCCGCGGCGACGCGTATGGGCCCGACTTCGTGGACAACTCGTTCTCCGGCGACGCCGGCGGGCAGCTCGTGCACCGCAAGAAACTCTCGCCCGACGGCGTCGGCCTGATCGGGCGGCGGCCTGACGACGAGCGCGACTTCGAATTCGCCGCCAGCTCCGACACGTGGGTGCGCGTCGTCAACTTCGCCAACGCCCCCGACGGCACGCTCCACATCTGCGACATGTATCGCGAGATCATCGAGCACCCGTGGAGCATCCCCGAGGAGATAAAGCAGCACCTTGATCTCAACAGCGGCAACGACCGCGGCCGCATCTACCGCATCGTCCCCGCCGATCCCGCGTGGCAACGCCGCCCGCTCCCCGCGCTCGGCCGCGCCACCACCGCAGCACTCGTCGCCACGCTCGCGCATCCCAACGGCTGGCACCGCGACACCGCGTCGCGCCTGCTCTACGAGCGTCAGGACAAATCCGCCGCGCCCGCGCTCGCCGCGCTCGTGCGCGAGTCGCCTTCGCCGTTCGCGCGCCACCACGCGCTCGGCGCGCTCGACGGCCTCGGCGCGCTCGACGACGCCAGCGTGCTCGCCGCCCTCGGCGACAAGGAGGCCCGCGTGCGCGAGCGCGCCCTCGTGCTCGCCGAACCGCGCCTCGCCCGCGCCGCGGCCGGCTCGCCGCTCATCGCGCGGCTCAACGCGCTCGCCGACGACGCGGATGCGCGCGTGCGTTTCCAGCTCGCGCTCGTGGCCGGCGGCGTGCCCGCCCTCGCGCCCGCCCTCGTGCGCCTCGCGACCCGCGACGCCGCCGACACCTGGATCGGCGCCGCGTTGCTCAGCGCCACACCCGATCTGATCGCCAGCGCGATCTTTCCCGCGGCGACCGCCGACGTGGCGCGCGCGAAGACCAACGCCGCCTTCGTCGCCAAGCTGATCGAAATCCGCACCGCGGCGAAACCCCCCGAGGGCTACGCGTCGCTCATCGACTTTGTCGCGCGCCCCGGCACCAGCGCCGCGTGGCTCCGGGCGCTCGGCGACGGCCTGCGCCGCGCCGGCACCACCGTTGAGGCCGCCGACACGGCGAAGAAACTCGCCGCCGTCTTCACCCGCGCCGCCGCCACTGCCGCCGACCGCGCCGCCGCGCCGGCCGCGCGCCTCGAGCCCATCGAGTTGCTCGGCGTGGCCGCACTCGCGCAGGCGCGCGACGCGCTCGTGGCCGCGTTTTCCGCCGGCCAGCCCGAGGCCGTGCAGGCCGGCGCGATTCGCGCGCTCGCCACTCATGCGTCCGCCGACGTCACCGCCGCGCTCGTGCGCGGCTGGCCCGGCTACGCGGCGAAGGCGAAGGAAGCCGCGCTCGCCGCGCTCATGGACCGCGAGGATCGCGCGGTGGCGTTGCTCGAGGCGGTGAAGGCCGGCGCAATTCCCGCGGCCGCGCTCAGCGCCGCGCGGGTCGAGTCGCTCGCGCACCACAAGGTCGCGAAAGTCTCCGCCCTCACACGGACCGCGCTTGCCGCGGTCATTCCGCCCTCGCGCGCCGAAGTTCTCGCGAAATACGCGCCGGCCGCTGCCACGAAGGGCGACGCCACGCGCGGCAAGGCGCATTACCTCGTCCGTTGCATGGTCTGCCACCGCGCCGGTAGCGACGGCCTCGTCCTCGGCCCCGACCTCATCACCGTGAAGACCAAGGGCCGCGACGCCCTACTCACTGCCATCCTCGATCCGCACAAGGAGGTCGCTCCGCAATACATCGCCTACGACGTGACCACCAAGGACGGCAACAGCCTCACGGGCATAATCGTCCGGGACGACGCCGCCAGCCTTGCGTTGAAAATCATGGGCGGCGCCGAGGTCGCGATCCCGCGCGCCAACGTTAAGGGCTCGTCCTCCTCCGGCAAAAGCCCGATGCCCGACGGCCTCGAGTCCGGCCTGAGCGTGCAAGACGTGGCCGATCTGCTGACGTTCATCGAGGAGTTGAAATGATACGCTGGGTGCGTTTGTCGACTGAGTTTCAAATGGCGGAATGGACGCGCAATCAACAGATAAGAAAGGCAATCACGGTTGCAGTTACTGTCGGGATTGCGGGTATTGCGCGACGAATTTGCGCGCCTTGAATTCCTCGCCGTCGGTGGTGACCACACCGGCGGCGCGGCCGTTCTTCACGACCATGCGCGCAGGATTGGTGCCCGAACGCATGCGGCCGTCAGCCGCGCGCACGGCGGATTCGAGCGCGTGGGCTGGCACTGCGGTGCCGCCGCGCGAGATATGGGCATACACTGGCGAGGCGAGAAACGCGGCGGCGTGGTGTGATAGAAACCCAGGTGGTCATGGCGGTGCAAGGCGCTCGGCTGGCTTAACCCAGCCACTGATCCTTGTGTTCGGCCACGAAGTCATCGTCGATCAATGCGGGGTTTTCATGGCACACGCGGGTCAGTTCCTCAGCCTGACCGGGCGAGAGCACCTCCTGCGGATTGAGGCAGCGGTTCGTCGGTAGGAGTCCTTGGCGGCGCAGCACCTCGAGGATGCCTGGGATGCAGCCGCGGAAGTTGTGCGCGGGATCGAAGAGCGCGGCGTTCATATCGGTCACGGCGTTGGCACGCTCGAGCGA
This sequence comes from Verrucomicrobiota bacterium, assembly GCA_016235555.1. Classification (GTDB taxonomy): domain Bacteria; phylum Verrucomicrobiota; class Verrucomicrobiia; order Opitutales; family Opitutaceae; genus JACRKC01. The sequence continues at coordinate 126,956 of JACRKC010000083.1, read as the reverse complement.
GGTCTGATCGAGCGGCGCGCGTTCGCCGAGGGCCTTGATTTCGGCGAGGAGCGCGACGGCGTTATGCGTCCACACGCCCCAATGCCCGAGCAACCCGCCCACGATGCGGCGCGTAACCCGTCGCCTGCCGCGCGTGAAGGTGAACGGCGTGAGCAAGTCGGTGACGATGGTGTCGTCGTTGCCCGTGTAGAGGGCGACATCGTCGCGGCCTGCCTCGATCACGGCGCGCACGACGTCGATGGTCTGATAGCGATTGAAGGGCGCGATCTTGATCGCGACGAGCTCGGGAATCTCCGCGAACTGCCGCCAAAACGCATAGGGCAGCACGCGGCCGCCAACCGCTGGCTGCAGGTAAAATCCGACGAGCGGGATGGTGCGTGCGACGCGGCGGCAGTGGGCGAGTATTTCGGCTTCGGGCTGGTCGCGCCACGCGCCGAGGCTCAACAGGCCCGCGTGATAGCCCAACTCGCCGGCCAGTTCGGCCTCGGCCAGCGCCTGCCGGGTGGGGCCGCAGAGGCCAGCGATCATCATGACCGGCCGCGGCGCGCTCTCCTGTTCCTCCGCGAGCGTGCGCGCGGCCAGCTCGAGCACGGGACGGTAGAGGCCATGCCGGGGCAGACGGATTTCGAACTGCGTGGAGTGCACGCCGACGGCGAGCCCGCCGGCGCCGGCCGCCAGGTAGTAGCGCGTGAGGGCGCGTTGATGCCGCTCCGAGAAGCGCCCATCGGCGTCGAGCGCGAGCGGATGCGCAGGGATAACCTGTCCTGCCAGAAGGTGGGCGCGGGGGTCCATCGTGTTCAGAAAGTGCCGTCGCGCACCTCGAAGTGCGTGGGCTTGCCGAGCAACCGGCCGCCGCCCTGCAGGTGCGCGGCCACCGCAGCGACCATCACATCGAGCGAGGTCTCGGGACGGCCGAAGAGCCGGTAAGATTCCGCCGGGTCGACGTGCCAGGCCGTCGCCTGCGGCGCGCCGGTGAAAACGGGCGCGCGGCCGAAAATCGCCCCAAACTTCTCGGCCACGGGGCGCATGCTGATCTTGTCGCCGGTGACGTTGAGTTTTTTCGGCGGCGAGTCCGTGTGCAGCAGGCACTGAATCGCGCGCGCGCAGGCGTCGCGCTGCCAGATGACGTTGATCGCGCCCACGGCGAGATCGAGCGGACGGCCGGCGAGCACGGCCGAGCCGATGTCCACGAGCACGCCGTAGCGGAACTCGACGGAGTAGTTGAGCCGGAACAGCAGCGCGGGCGGGCCGCGGCGCTTGGAATAGTAGGTGAACACGCGCTCCCGCCCGATGCAGGTGGCGGCGTATTCGCCGAGGAATCCCGGACCGGTGTCCTCGCTCGACCCTGGGCCCGCGGTGGGAGCGAGTGGATAGACGCAACCGGTGGAAAACACCACGATGCGCGAGGCGCTGAAGCGCTGCGCGACCTGTGAGGGCACCACGGTGTTTTCGAACCACGTTTCCTCGGGCGCGTCGGAAGTCCCGAACTTCTGGCCCGCGAGGTATTGCACGTTGGGCGCCGCCGGCAGTCGCGTCATGGCGTCGAAGTCACCGAGGTCGCAGGCAACCGCCTCGACCCCGAAGCGCTCGAGCAAGGCGCGGGCGGCGGAATCGCGAAAGCGGGCGGCGCCGAAGACGCGAGTGGTCTGCTTGCCGGCGGCATCGAGCGCGCGGCGCGTCATGGCTGCGAGCGTGACTCCCATCTTGCCCGAAGCGCCGAGCACGAGGTGATCGCCGTCGAGGCGCGCGACGGCCGAGATTGCGCCCGGCGTGGGCTCGGAAAGCGTGAACTCGATTTCGTAGTCGGTCATCAGGCGGGACTGGACGCAGGCGGCATCTTGTTGCATGGGAGGAAACGGATCAGCGGTGGTGGCGGCGTAGGTGATCGCGGGTATCAGCCTGCTTTAGCGAATAAGTATCGGCAGCTCGCGAAGGGCGAGCTGCGGGGCGGTTGCAGAATGACTCGGGCACAATCCTCAACTAAGACTATCTGACCGAACCGAATCCTTAAGCGGGTCACCGAAAAACCCACAGCCGCCGGCGACGGCTTGGTGCATGGGGAGCGGGAAGGACGGGGTAGTGACCAGACGTGTGCGCCCCATTCGTTCCTGCGGTTCGGTCGCCAGATTGTCGCATTGGCGGCCGAGATGTCGGCGAACAATTTGCGGCGATGCCGCGAGAAATCGACGGGGCCACATAGGGTTTTTTCCGGGCCTGGCGGTTTCATTGGTATGCTCGATTGGCTTGAACAGGATCGGAACGGCTATTCTACGAAGAATCTTCGTGTGCCACTGGATTTGGCATTGCTGCGCCATGCTGGTGGTTTGGGTGAAACACGCCCGGCAGCCGACCGCTGGGATTGGAGCGGGGCCCTTCGGCTGCTCGTCCAGATCGTCAGCGGCAGCTTGTTGTCCTGAAAAATCGTCCCCGACCATGGCCGACACCTGCTCCCCCATGAAGAAACATAACATCGGTATCATCGGCTACGGCTGGGTCAGCACGGCCCATATCCAAGCGATCAACGCTACTGCCTTTGCCCAGGTAACGGCGATTTGCTCGTCGCGTCCGCAGGATTCCGCGGCCCTGAGCGCGAAACACGGCGGCACGATCATCGCCTATTCGGACCTCGATGCGATGCTGCGGAGCGAGGACATCCACGCGGTTTCGATTTGCAGCTATCCCCATCAGCACGCGGCCCACGCGATCGCGGCGGCGCGGGCAGGCAAACATCTCATCCTCGAAAAACCGCTCACCCTCACGCTGGCCGACGCCCGCGCCGTGAACGCGGCCGTCAAGGCGGCCGGCGTGAAGACCTGCGTGTGTTTCGAGTGCCGCTTCTCCCATCAATTCGTGGCCACCAAATCCGTCATCGATGCCGGCCTGCTCGGCACGATCCACTACGGCGAAGTGGATTACTATCACGGCATCGGCCCGTGGTATGGCCAGTTCCGCTGGAACACCGCCGCACGCGACGGCGGCAGCAGCCTGCTCTCCGCCGGCTGCCATGCGATGGACGCGTTGCTCCTCTGCATGGGCGGCGAGGTCGAGTCGGTCGTGAGCCACGCGACGTGCTCGCAGAACGCGATCTTCGCCCAATACGAATACCCGACGACTTCCGTCACGCTCGTGAGATTCCGCGATGGCCGCCTCGGCAAGGTCGCCTCCGTGATCGACTGCCTGCAGCCCTACTATTTTCACACGCATCTCGTCGGCAGCGAGGGCTCGCTGCTCGATAACAAATTCCACTCGACGCGCCTCGGGGTGGACAAGACGAAGTGGAGCGAGCTTTCCATGAAGCTCCTCGATTCCGGAGACGTCTCCGATCACCCCTATCAAGCGCAGTTCGAGGCCTTCTTCGCCGCGCTCGACCGAGGCGAGGCGATGCCGCTCACCTCGCTCGACGAGGCGATGAAGTCGCACCTCGCCGTCCTCGCCGCCGATCTCTCCGTCCGCGAAAACCGCCCGGTCAAACTCGCTGAGCTCGATGTCTGAACGCACCGCCATCGCCATCGCCGCGCATCCCGACGACATCGAGTTCACGATGGCCGGCACACTGCTGCTTCTGGGCGAGGCCGGGTGGCGCACGCACTATCTCAACGTTTCATCCGGATCGGGCGGCAGCCTCGTCCACGGTCCTATCGCATTGCGTCGCATCCGGCGCCGGGAAGCTCGGGCCGCCGCCGCGTTGCTCGGAGCAGAATATCACGAGAGCAGGGCCGACGACCTAGAGATTCTCTACACGCTCCCGCTCCTGCGCTGGCTCACGGGCGTGATCCGCAAGGTCCAACCCGACGTCGTGCTGACTCACCCGCCCGAGGACTACATGGAGGACCACATGACCACCTGCCGGCTGGCGGTCACGGCGGCGTTTGCGCGTGGCGTCCCGAATGTCTCCACCGGGAAAAAGGCCCCGCCTGCGTCCGGCGACTGCGTCGTCTATCACGCGATGCCGATGGGGCTCTGCGACCCACTGCGCCGCGCCGTCGCTCCGGGCGCGTTCGTGGACACCACGTCGGTCCAGGCAAATAAACTCGCCGCGCTCACTTGCCACAAGAGCCAGCAAGGTTGGCTCCAGGCCTCGCAGGGCATGAACTCCTACCTGCGCACGATGGAGCGCATGTCGCTCGCCGTCGGCCGCCGCTCGCATCGCTTCCGCCACGCCGAAGGTTGGTGGCGACATTCGCCCATGGGCTTTTCCACTCCCGACGCCGACCCGCTGCGCGATGCCCTCGGTCATCGTTACCGCGTCAACCCGGCCTTCGAACGACTCACCGTCCGCTGATATTTTCCGCCCACCCCTCAGGAAAAAACTCCTCTCATGCCGCGCAAGCTCTCTTCCCTCGCCCCCGATTGGTGGGACTACACCACGCTCGACTCCGGCCTCATCGCCGACGCCGCCAAGCTCACGCCCGAGGCGATGCGCCGTCTCTCACGGCCCGGTTTCAAGGTCGTCTTCTACGACACGCTCGAAGATTTCTACTGCGCCGAGGCGCTCGAATACATCCACGCTTGGAAACAGGCCACGCCCGACAATCCCGCCGGCATCTGCGGCCCCATCGGCCCCACGGAGCAACTTCCGCTCGTCGCCCGTATCGCCAACGAGATCGGCCTCAAACTCCGCGACGCCCACTTCTGGGGCATGGACGAGTGGGTGATCGACGGCGATTCCGTGCCGGTCACGCACCCGCTCTCGTTCGAGCGCGCCGACCGGGAGATGTGTTTCAACCGTATCGAGCGCAAGCTCGTGATGCCCGACGTCAACCTCCATTTTCCGACCGCCGACACCGGCGCTTTTCAAGCCTCCTGGAACGCCGGCGCACGCTGCGTCGTGATGCAAGGCGGCCAGGGCGACATCAAGCACTGGGCCTTCAACGATCCGCTCCCGCGCCGCGGTAAACATAAGGACACCCCGCCGTCCGCCGCCGACTACCGCCAGCTCGCCACCCGCGTCGTGAACCTCCACCCCGTCACCATCGCGCAAAACGCCCGCACCTCCGGCGGCGGCAATGTCTCGCTCGTGCCCACGCAAGCCGTGACGGTCGGTCCGGTGGAAACGTGGCAGGCTGAGAAAGTTTCCATCTGGCACGCCGGCCATCACGACAATCCCTTCGGCCAGCGCCTCACCACGCTGATGATCGCGCAACGCATCATCGACACGGCTGTGCCGATGTCGCTCCTCGGCGATCATCCCAACGTGCAGTTCAATTTCTATCGCGGCGGCATCGGCTCCTGCGCGATCGAAATGCACTGAGTCACCGTTCTGTCGCCGCCCATTCATCCCCGCCACCCCATGATCACCCCCGCCGCCACTCCTCGCCCGCAGCCCCCCGGCCTCGCGTTCAAGCTCTCGATTTTCATGTTCCTCCAGTATTTCATCTGGGGCGCGTGGTATGTGAGCATGGGCGCCTACCTCGCCAACGTCCTCAAGTTCGGCGGCGAACAAATCGGTGCCGCCTACGGCGCGTTTGCCATCGGCTCCATGATCTCGCCGTTCTTCGTCGGCCTGATCGCCGACCGATTCTTCGCCTCCCAAAAAATTCTCGGCGTGCTCGGCCTCCTCGGCGGGCTCGCCATGTTCGCGCTCGCGCAGGCCGGCAGCTTCGGCGGCTTTTATCCGCTGCTCATCGCCTACTGCGCGCTCTATGCGCCGACGCTCGCCCTCGGCAACTCCCTCTCGCTGCACCATCTCGCCGATGCGAAACGCGATTTTCCGCGCATCAAGATTTTCTCCGCCATCGGGTGGATCGCCGGCGGCGTCACGCTGAGCCTGCTGCAAGGCGAGCAGTCCGCGCTGCAGTTCTACCTCGCCGGCGGCGTGTCGGTCGCGTTCGGCCTCTTCTCGTTTTTCCTGCCGTCCACGCCCCCGCGCAAAGTCGGGGCCAACGTCAGCGTCGGCGAACTCCTCGGGCTCGACGCCCTCGCGCTGCTGAAGCGCCCGTCGTTCGCGATCTTCGTCGCGTGCATGTTTCTCATCTGCATCCCGCTCTATTTCTATTTCGTGATGACGGGCATTTATCTCACGGAAATCGGCTGGACGGGCCTCGCCGGCAAGATGTCGCTCGCGCAGGTGTCCGACGTGATCTTCCTCTTCCTGCTGCCGGTCATGCTCGGGCGCTGGGGCTACAAGAAGACGATTTTCATCGGCATCCTCGCGTGGGCTGCGCGCTATTTTCTGCTCGCGCAGAGCGCCGGTGGCGGCGCGGCGGCGACCGCGCTCATCTTCGCGGCGATTTTGCTGCACGGCGTGTGCTATGATTTTCTGTTCATCGCGGGACAGCTCTACGCCGACGCCGAGGCCAACGAGCGCATCCGCGGCGCCGTGCAGGGCCTGATGGCGTTCATCCTCTGGGGCTTGGGCGCGTTTGTCGGCACCTTGCTCGCCGGCAAAGTTCTCGCGGCCCACACCTTGGCGGCGCCACGCGGCACGATCGCGCACGACTGGTCCGCCATCTGGATGCTGCCCGCCCTCGGCGCCGTCGCCGTGCTCGTCGTGTTTCTGATCTTCTTCCGCGAACCGGGAAAAGCCGCCGCCAACGAAACCGTCACCCGATAGCGCAGCACTTTTCCAGTCCATGAAATCCGCCCGACTCAACCGCCTCTTTCATCCTAAATCGCGACGTTGTTTCGACGTCGCCATCGATCACGGGTTCTTCAACGAGCGCTCGTTCTTGCGCGGCATCGAGGACATCCGCCGCACCATCGACGTGCTGATCGAGGCGAACCCGGATGCGATTCAGCTCACCATCGGCCAGGCCCGGCACCTGCAGAGCCGGCCTGGCAAGGCCAAGCCGGCGCTCGTCCTGCGTTCCGATGTCGCCAACGTTTACGGCTCCGAACTCCCACGCGCGCCCTTCAGCCGGATTATCGCCGAGCCAGTGCTGCAAGCGGTGCAGCTCGATGCGGCATGCATTGTGGTAAATCTATTTCAGATCCCCGGCGCGCCGGAAGTAACCGATCAGTGCATTCAGAATATTCTGGCGCTGAAACCCGCATCCGACCGCTACGGGGTGCCGCTGATGATCGAGCCGCTGGTGTTTCAGCGCAACGCGGAGGCCGGCGGTTACATGGTCGATGGCGACGTGGAGAAAATTCTGCCGCTCGTCCGCCAAGCCGTGGAGCTAGGCGCCGATATCATCAAGGCCGACCCTTCGTCCCCGGTGGCGGGCTATGCCGCCGTGATCCAGATCGCGGGCGACGTGCCGGTGCTCGTGCGCGGCGGCGGCAAGGCCAGCGAACAGGAAATCCTCGAGCGCACCGAGTCGCTCATCCGGCTCGGCGCCGCCGGAATCGTTTACGGTCGGAATATCATCCAGCACCCGAACCCGGCCGCGATCACGCGGGCGCTGCTGGCGGTCGTGCATGATGGAGCCACCGCAAGCGAGGCCGCGCGTTTCCTCGCATGAGCACGCTTTCCGCATCCGCTCCAGTCCGCGTCGCCGTGATTGGCGGTGGCCTCATGGGCCGCGAAGTCGCTTCCGCGCTCGGTCGTTGGTTTGTGCTGGAGAATTTCCCGGTGCGCGCGGAGTTGATCGCCGTCTGTGACGTGCAGCCGGCCCTGCTCGACTGGTTTCGGCGCGTGCCCGGCGTGCGGCATTTCTGCACCGATCACCGCGCGCTCCTCGCGCTGCCCGACATCGATGTCGTTTACGTCGCCGTGCCGCACCATCTCCACGAAGAAATTTACCTGGACGTGCTGCGCGCCGGCAAAGACCTGCTCGCTGAAAAGCCCTTCGGCATCGACCTCGCGGTGGCGCGGCGCGTGCGCGACGAGGCCGCTCGCCTCGGCCGCTTTGTGCGCGTGTCGTCGGAGTTTCCTTTTCTGCCGGGCGCGCAGCGGGCGATGGCGGTCGCCCGTTCCGGCGCACTGGGCAAGGTCTTGGAGGCGCGTTGCGCGTTTCTCCATTCGAGCGATCTCGACCCGACGAAACCGATCAACTGGAAACGGCAAAATCGGTTCTGTGGCCTTGGTGGCGTGATGAACGACCTCGGGTTGCACGTCGCCCACGTGCCGCTGCGCCTCGGTTGGAAGCTGCGTTCGATCCACGCCCAGTTGCAGAAAATTTATCCGGAGCGCCCCGATGGCAAAGGCGGCGTCGCCGCGTGTGACACGTGGGACAACGCCACGCTGCTCTGCACCGCCGAGATCGCGGGCCAATGCGCGCCGCTGACGCTGGAGATGAAGCGTCTCGCGCCCGGTGAGACCAACACATGGATTTTTGAACTGCTCGGGACGGAGCGTGGCGTGCGGTTTTCCACCAAGGAGCCGAAGACCCTGTGGCAGTTTCACCGCGAGAAGGAGCAGTGGTGGGAGAAAACCGACCTCGGTTTCGGCGTGCCGTTCAAGACGATCACGGGCGGGATTTTCGAACCGGGGTTCCCCGATATTCTCATGCAGATGTGGGCGGCCTTTCTCGCCGAGCGTGCCGGCCAGCTCGGTGACCGCTTCGGCTGCGCGACACCGAAAGAGGCCGTGGCGCACCACGAGTGGTGGGCGGCGGCGCTCGAATCGCAGCTCAACCAAGGCGTCGTCACGCTACCTCCCGCCCCATGAGCGCCCGCTCCGGCGTGATCGCCGGTGGAAATTGGATCGTGGACCAGGTGAAGCTGCTCGACACGTGGCCGGAGCAGGACGCGCTCGCGACGATTGTGGCCGAGTCGCTCGGCAACGGCGGTTCCGCCTACAACGTGCTGAAGGATCTCGCGAAACTGGGCACGCGGTTTCCACTCGAAGGCATCGGCCTTGTGGGCGACGACGACCGCGGCCGTTGGATCGCGGCGGATTGCGCCAGCCATCGCATCGACGCGCGGCAGTTGCGCGTCGAGCCGGGCGCGGCCACGAGCTACACCGATGTAATGACGGTGCGCGCCACGGGGCGGCGCACCTTTTTCCATCAACCGGGTGCCAACGCGAAGCTCTCGCCAGAGCATTTCGATTTCGGCGCGACCCGTGCCCGTCACTTTCACCTCGGTTATCTGCTCCTGCTCGACACCCTCGATGCCCGCGATGCAACCGGCGTGCCGCGCGCGGCCGGAGTATTGGGCGCGGCGCGCGCGGCCGGGCTCACGACCTCGGTTGACATTGTGAGCGCGCCGCCGCTGCGGTTTAAGCACGGTGTCCTGCCCGTGTTGCCGCAGGTGGATTGTCTCTTTATCAACGACTACGAAGCGACACACGCGACGGGTATCGCCGTTCGTGAGCGCGGCCATCTTAACCACGACGCAGTGGAGGCTGCGGCCCGCCTCCTGCACCTGGCCGGTGCGCGACTCGTGGTATTTCACGCACCCGAAGGGGCGTTTTCCGTCGGCGAGAAGGAACCCGGAACGTGGCAGCCGTCGTTGCGGATCGACGCGTCCGAAATGCGCGGCGCGGCGGGCGCGGGCGATGCGTTTGCAGCGGGATTCCTCCTCGGCTGGCATGAACGGTGGAGCGTTTCCCGGTGCCTGCGCCTGGCCGTTGCGACCGCCGCTACCTCGCTGTTCCATCCGACCTGCTCCGACGGCGTCCGTCCCCTGGCGGACTGTTTCCGACTCGCCGACGAGCGCGGGCAACCGGCAGATTGACGCCCGGCAACCGATGGAAGTGAACCATGCTGACCGTGACGTCGGTGAACAATTGTCGATTGTGCCGCGAGAAATCGACGAGGCCAAATAAGGATTTTCCCGGACTTGGCGGTTTCATTGGTATGCTCGATTGGCTTGAACAGGATCAGAACGGCGATCCCCCGAGGAATCTTCGTGTGCCACAGGATTTGGCATTTTTTCGCCATGCCGGTGTTTTGGGTGAAACACGCCCGGCGGCCGACCGCTGGGATTGGAGCCGAGCCCGTCGTCTGCTTGTTCCGCAATGTTAGCAACCGACCGCTGGATAATTTCAAATGAACCTCCGTATACTCGAAGACAAAGTCGCCCTCGGTCGCGCCGCCGCCGACCACGCTTCCGCCCTGCTGAAGCACACCCTCTCCACGCGCGGCCGCGCCCGCATCCTCGCCGCCACCGGCGGCTCGCAATTCGAGTTTCTCGACGCACTGACGGCCACGCCCGGCATCGCATGGGACAAGGTCGAGATGTTCCACCTCGACGAGTATGTCGGCATTGGTTTCGACCATCCGGCCTCGTTCGGGAAATACCTTCGCGAACGGCTCATCAACAAGACCGGCCTGAACAACCACCACCTAATCGACGGGCTCGGCGATCCCGAGAACACCTGCCGCGAAATGGGCCGGCTGCTCGCCGCGGAGCCAGTCGACATCGCATTTGCGGGCGTCGGGGAAAACGGGCACCTGGCGTTTAACGATCCACCCGCTGATTTTCAAACCGAACAACCCTATCTGGTCGTCAATCTCGACGCAGCCTGTCGCCAGCAGCAGGTCGGGGAAGGCTGGTTTCCGAATCTCGGCACCGTGCCGAGACACGCGATTTCGATTTCCATCCGGCAACTACTCAAGGCGAAGACGATCATCGTGTCCGTGCCCGATGCGCGCAAAGCCAGTGCCGTGAAACGCTGCTTCGAGGGGCCGATCTCGCCGGAGGCGCCGTCCTCGATTCTCCGCGCGCACCCGGATGCCACGGTGTATTTGGACCGGCACTCCGCCACGCTGTTGGCGAACAAGGCTCCGGCGCAGACGTTGTCATGAACTCCAGGAAAATTGCCGGCCTCCGCTGGTATATTGCGCTGCTGCTGTGCCTCGCCTCGGGGCTCAACTACTTCGACCGGCAGACGCTCTCGGTCCTCGCCCATACGATTCAGGACGAACTAAAGCTGACCACCGCCCATTATGCCGACATCACGTCGGCGTTCCTCCTGAGCTACACAATCATGTATGCGGTGTGCGGGCGGCTGGTGGACCGGCTCGGGACGCGACGCTCTTTCACGATCTTCGTATCCGGCTGGTCGGTGGCGAACATGTTGCATGGCCTCGCGCAATCGGCGGCTCACTTCATGGGCTTCCGGTTTCTGCTCGGCGCCACCGAGGCCGCTCACTTCCCGGCGGGCATCCGCGCGGTGACGGAGTGGTTCCCCATGCGCGACCGCGCGATGGCGGTTGGCATCTTCAATGCGGGGACAGCAGTCGGTGCGGCGCTGGCCGCGCCGATGGTGTCGTGGATCGCCCTCACGTGGGGCTGGCGCTCTGCATTCGTGGCGGGCGGGGTGCTCGGCCTGCTCTGGGTGGCGGTCTGGGCCGTGATCTACCAACTGCCCCGCCAGCACCGTTGGCTGGGCGCCGAGGAACTGAATCTGATCGAAAGCGGCGCGCCGCCCGAAGCCGCCGGCACGCCGCCGCCGACGATCCCCATCCGTCAACTGCTCGGCGTGCGCGAAGTTTGGGGTTGCGTGCTCGCGCGGGCGTTCACGGATCCGATCTCGTTTTTCTTCGTTTTTTGGACGCCAAAATACCTGCAGGAAGCACGGGGGTTCGATCTCGCATCGATCGGCAAGTATAGCTGGATCCCCTTTGCGGTTCTCGCCATCGGCAATATCGCAGGCGGCTGGATCCCCACCGCGTTGATGCGGCGCGGTTGGTCCCACAACCGCGCCCGCAAGACGGTCATGGGGGTGGCGACGGCCATGATCCCGGTGTGCTGCATCGCAGTGACCCGTGTGCCAGGGCCAGCCATGGCCCTCACGTTGATCAGCGTGGCGATGTTCTTCCACGCGGCCTGGCAGAACATCACGCTGCCCGCCGAGGTCTTCCCGCCCCATGTGGTCGGCTCGGTTACGGGTATGGCCGGAGCGATCGGGGGTTTGTGTGGCGTGCTCTCCCAGCAGGGGATCGGCTGGACGGTGCAAAACCAATCCTACACCCCGGTCTTCCTCGGGATGATGGTGCTCTATCCCGTGGCGTTCGCTTCCGTTTGCCTGTTCATCCGCCAACTTGGACACGAGCGCAAGTTCGCGACGTGATCCAGACACGCGCACGCGATGCCGAGCATGGGCCACTTCTTGGTGGCGGACGCGCTCGACGGCCATTTGGCGGCATTCTGGATCGGTAACGAGCTTTTGCGATGTTACTGGCGTATTCACGGTGCCTTCCTCCCGCCGGCGCCAGAGTATCGGCCGGACGCTTCAGATTATTTTCGAGAACCGGCGCATCCGGTTAGGGATTTGCACGGGTCCGCATGTTTTAAGGACTAGTTCCAGCAGCCCCCCGTCAACCCATCCCACGACAGTGACAACATCGAAAAACAATGCACTCGCGGCCGGACTTCCGGCCGAATCCTCGGGCGGCGCCTCTGGCGCACGCTCTGTTTCCACTCCTTTCAGGTTCGCCCGCAAACTTGGCGCGGTTCGGCCCCGAGATCCAGTTTCCTTCCGGGCAAGACAGTGCGAAAACAAACACTCGCCACTAAATAAACTACGGGCCGTGATCTTAACTGCCGCTGCGGTTTTCTGCGGCATGCAGGCGTATGGAGCCACGTATTACGTGGCTACCAACGGAGTTGACACCAACTCGGGCACGCTGGTCTCACCCTGGCTAACGGTGGCCCACGCAGTAGCCACCATGAACGCCGGTGATACAACATACGTGCGGGGAGGCACGTATAACGAGGCGATAATTCAATTCGCAAAGTCCGGCACCCAGTCGGCACAGATCAAACTCCTGAACTACCCCGGTGAGGCACCAGTCATCGACTTTATTGATAAGGCTCAACTTCATCGCATCTTGATAGAACATTCGTCTGGCAGTAATTTTGCGATGGGCTGGATCACGATCGAAGGGTTTGAAATCCGGGATGGGTATGGCGGGATAAAGTTTTCCAATTTACATAATTCCGTCATTCGGCGGAATTGGATTCATGACAATATCGACCAAGGCATGTTGGGCATTGGCGGACATCACAATCTCTTCGATCGAAACATCATCAATCACAACGGGCCTTTTTCTACAAACCTAGCTTCTACATTAAACCACGGGATTTATCTGCATGGCGACTCATATACCATTACGAATAACCTCGTTTACGATAACCTCTGCGTCGGACTTCAACAGAACGGATCATCCTCATCCGATTATACTACGGCTAGGCATCCTGGTCCGGAATTCGCAGGGGCGGCGAATTGGGTCATCGCCAACAACACGTTTGCCTACAATGTCAATGGAGCGGGCATGGTCGTGTGGGGAGCAAATTGCGACAATACGCGCATTGAGAATAATATCTTCTACGAGAACAGAGTTACGGGCGCAGCTGGAGTCAATGTTAACGGCGTTTCATTTGCCACTATAACCGGCACCACAGGCGTTACGATTAGGAACAACCTGATGTATGCTAGCGGAACAGGCGGCGACCTCGCGTTTGGCACGGCTGCAACCGAAGGAGTAGAATACACCCAATCCGGCAACATCGTGAACGTAAGCAATCCGTTGTTTGTTAACGGAGGGAACAATGCACTACCTGCATCGCCTGATTTTCACCTTCAATCCAGCTCCCCGGCCCTTGATAACGGATTAACCGTTACAGAGGTAACATTAGATCTTGACGGCACCACCCGTCCGCAGGGCCCTGCCTATGATAGAGGAGCATATGAGCGGGTTGCGTCGAGCCTCCCCGCGGCCCCATCAAGCCTGATCGCAACCATCGCTCCATCACCCAACAACTACCGGCAGATCAATCTTTCGTGGACCGACAATGCGAGCAACGAAACCGGCTTTAGAATCGAACGGAAGAAGGGCTCTGGCGGCACCTACGCCGAAATCGCCACGACCGGGACCAACGTCGTCACGTATAGCGACAGCACCTGTGGCTCTGGCACAACCTACTACTATCGGGCAAGAGCCTACAATGGCACCGGCAATTCCAGCTACTCTGCCGAGGCCAACGCCACCACGGTCGAAATCACCACGGGACGGCAGGGCCACTGGAAACTCGACTCCTCCAGCGGCACCACCGCCACCGACAGCTCCGGCAACAGCAATACCGGCACGCTCACCGGCGGACCGACCTGGGTGGCGGGGAAAATCGGCAACGGCCTGAACTTCGACGGCGTCGATGATCGAGTGAACGCCGGCAGCGGCGCCTCGCTCGACAATCTCGCCGCCATGACTCTCACCGCCTGGATCAAGGCCGACACGCTCGGCGGGGGCGGCAAGGGCCGGATCGTCGACAAGACCACGACCGTCAACCCCGACAATGGTTGGCTCTTCTTCCTCGACGGCACGAATCAACTCTCGTTTTCGGTCGACTACACGACCGCGAATTTGAAGCGCAGCACGGCGACCAACGCCGTGTCGCTGGGCACTTGGATACATGTGGTCGCGACGTGGACCGGTTCGGCCACCGCGACGAACATCAAGTTCTACGTCAACGGCGTCGAGGCCAGCTACGGCACGGGGACCGACGGCACTGGCACCCGCGTGAACGACGGCACGGCCAATTTCTCGATTGGCACCGACAGCACGGCGGTGCGGACGTTTGACGGCGTGCTGGACGATGTGCGCGCCTACAATCGCGTGCTGAGCACAGCAGAAATCACCGCCATCTATCGGGCGGGCTTGTAAGCATCGCTTCGCTTCAAGCGCGTCGCTGCCGAAGCTCCCGGCAGCGGCGTGTCTTGCATTCAACAGATGCGCGTCGGCCTAACGTCCTGTTTCGTCAATGGGGCGAATAAACATGTTTGGACGATTCCCCGAACTGAAATCTGATTTGAGGCCGTTGAAAGGCGGTTTTCTACTTGGAGCAGCCATCTTGCTGCTTCTCTTCTTCCTTTCGCACCGTTCTGAGCCGCCTTCTCAGTTCGAGAGTGAATCGGAAACCCAGGCGGCCGCTGCACGGCCAGCAAACGCAATACTACCGAGTCGCTCCCGTGCCACCCCGCAGCCCGATCCAAGAGGGGTGAAAGACTTATGGGCCACGGCGCTCACAAAAACGAAGGACGAGAGGCTCCGCAGGGAACTTTCCCAACTCATCCAGCGTGCCGATCTGTCGGATCTACCCGGCGTCCTTGAGTGGATTGAGCAACTGGCCCCCTCCGAATTGCGGTTCGAGTTGCGCAAGGTTCTGTTCGTGCGCTGGGCGCGCGCGGACGGAGCCTCGGCAATGTTCCACGTCCAGAACCAAATCGAAACCGAGCGCGGGCCGGACCTGATGGCGTTCGGCCTCACGGAATGGGCCAAGGTAAACCCGGCGGCGGCGGTGCGCTGGTTTGCCGACGCAGCGCAAAAACAGGTGCAGGCGCAGATGACAGTCGCGCTCTCTGGTGCGCTCGCCACCCAATCGCCCGATCTGCTGCTGCAATTGATGCCGGCCGTTATGGAAGAACCCGTGCGCACTGAGTTGTGTGCGGCGATCGTCCAATCTTGGAAGGATAACAATCCTGCGGGCGCGGCCGATTTGATTTTGAGTATGACAAGCGGACCGGCGCAGGCGGATTTGCTGGCGCAGCTGATCCCGCACTGGGGAGAAAAGGACCGGCGCGGGGCGCTCCAGTGGGTGCAGGAAATGACGGCAGGAGCGCTGCAAAATACCGCACTGACTCATTTGAGTTACGACTGGGTTCGGAGCGCCCCTGAAGAGGCCGCGCAGTATGCACGCACTCTCCCGACGGGGACCGATCAGTTTTTGATAACGGTAACGAGCCAGTGGGGAAGACTGGAGCCGGAGGCTGCGGTCAGATGGGCACAGCAATTACAGGATTCCGACTTAAAGGAAAAAGTGTTGGCCAGCTTGCTCGCCGGGTGGGCGCAGGAAAATCCCGAAGCAGCGGCAAATTTCGTCAAAAAACTCGCGATCGGGGCCGGCGGGCGTGAGAGCGCGGCCATTTCCGTCGTCACGGCTTGGGCGGCGAAGGATCCTGCCGCCGCAGCAGAATGGGCGACAAGCTTTCCAGCTGGCCCGCAGCGCGACTACGCAATCGAAAACGTATTCTACCAATGGGCGCTGGTTGATTCAGTGGCAGCGGTCTCACGGCTTGGCAGGCTGCCCTCCAGTGGAGAGCGTGATACAGCTCTTTACGCAACCGCCGGAAGCTTGGTCGATACTTTTCCCGACTTGGCCGTGCAGTGGGCCGCGGGTGTTGGCAACGAACCGTTACGTAACCGGCAAACCGAAAGGGCCGCTCGGGCCTGGCTCGCCGTGGATCCCAAAGCCGCCCGGGCATGGATCGAGCTTTCTGATCTGCCGGTCGCACTCAAGCGGCAGCTCTTGCCGAGGTCGTAGCGGAAGTCGGCTAGTCATCCGCCAGCGCCCGAAGCATCACTGGACGCGGTGGATTCCGCAAGAATCGACGCATCCGCTTAGGGATTCGCCCGGGCCCGCGTGTTTCAAGGATGAGTTCGGGTAGCCCCGGCAATCCAACCCCACGAAAATGACAACACCGAGAAATAGAATACTCGCGGCAGGACTCCACTACAGCCGCACATTCTGGTGCATTTGGGCGGATTTCTTCCCTCAAACCTTCGTCTTTGGTCCGATCCGGTGAGCCACGGGCAGGGACTACTCATCTCTGACTCAGTCCGCCGTTTTTTGATATATATTCATGCCGGATCGATGCCTTTCCCACCCTCGCTACCGCACCTCTCGCCTTCCGGGATTCCTCCCAAACAAGATTCAGCCTGTCCATCACGCTCCGCCTCATGAGCGCGCCCACTCGACCACTCTCCATCAAGGAGCAACTCGCCGACATTCCCGGCACCTATGTCTTCACCAAGGAGCGGGCCCGGCTGGGACTGCGCCTGAACCTGTTTTTTTCCTCCCTGCTCAAGGCGGAGAACCGCGCGGAGTTCCTGCGCGATGAAGAAAAATACCTCGACAAGTTTCCCCTGACCGCCGAGCAGCGCCGCTGTGTGCGAGAGCGCGACTGGACCGGCATGCTCAAGCTCGGCGCGAACATCTACCATATGTCCAAACTCGGCGGCACCGACCAGCGGACGTTCCAGTATCTGGCCGGATGCATGGCCGGCATGTCCCAGGAGGACTATCGCAAAATGATGCTGCAGGGTGGCCGCCCCCTCGCGGGCAACCGCAGCAAGTCGGAACAAGGGAAGGAGAAATAATCATGGCCAAAATCATTGCTGGCATCGGCACCTCCCACGTCCCGGCCATCGGGGTCGCGATGGACACGGGCCTCACCGACCAGCCCTATTGGAAGCCGCTGTTCGCCGGCTACGGCCCCGTGCGCGAGTGGCTCGCGCAGGTCAAACCCGACGTCGTCATTCTTGTCTACAACGACCATTGCGTGGCGCTCTCGCCCGAGACCGTCCCGACCTTCGCCATCGGCGTGGGCGACGAGTTTGTCCCGGCCGACGAAGGCTGGGGCCCGCGGCCCGTGCCGGTGGTGAAAAACGACCCCGACCTCGCTTGGCACCTCGCCGAATCGCTCATCCTCGACGAGTTCGACCTGACAATCATGAACCAGTTGAAGGTGGACCACGGTCTGACCGTGCCCCTGTCCATCGGCTGCGGACAACCGGCTGAATGGCCGTTCAAGGTCATCCCGATCGAGGTCAACGTCGTGCTTTATCCTCAGCCGACCGGCCGGCGCTGCCACGCGCTCGGCCGCGCCATCCGCAAGGCCGTCGAATCTTACGCCCAGGATCTCAAAGTCGTCATTTTCGGCACAGGCGGCATGTCCCATCAGATCCACGGGGAACGCTCCGGCCTCATCAATAAGGAATTCGACACTGCTTTCCTCAACGATCTCTCCGCCAACCCGCAGCGGCTCGTCGGTCTCACGCACGTCGACTACATCCGTGATTCCGGCGCCGAAGGCATCGAGCTGATCATGTGGCTCATCATGCGCGGCGCCCTGAACGACGACGTGAAGGAGGTCTACCGGCATTACCACATCCCCGTGTCCAACACCGCCGCCGGCCTGATCATCCTGGAGAACAAATGATCAGGCCCGCCGTCCCGCTCACCGGAATTTCCTGCTTATGAAAATCGTCATGGTCGGCCAAGGGGCCTTTGGTCAGAAACACCTCGACGCGATCGCCAAGATCACCGGCATCGAGGTCGTCAGCCTCTGCGGCGGCAGCGCCGACTCCACGCGCGACGTCGCCCGCGCCCGCGGCATCCCGCATTGGACCACCGACCTCGCCGAGAGTCTACGCCAGCCCGGCGTCGAGGCCGCCATCATCGCCTCGCCCACACCCCTGCACACGGCACAAGGCTTGCAATGCCTTGAAGCCGGCAAGCACGTCCATATCGAGATCCCGATCGCCGACAATCTCGCCGACGCGCAGCGGATCGTCGAGGCGCAGCGCCGCACCGGCCTCGTCGCGATGGCCGGCCACACCCGCCGCTTCAACCCAAGTCACCAGTGGCTCCACCGGAAGATCAAGGTGGGCGAACTGAAGGTGCAGCAGATGGACGTGCAGACGTATTTTTTTCGTCGCACGAACATGAACGCCCTCGGCCAGCCGCGCAGCTGGACCGACCACCTCCTCTGGCACCACGCGTGCCACACCGTCGATCTCTTCCAATACCAGACCGGTGAAACGGCCTCGCAGGTCCAAGCGCTGCAAGGGCCGGTTCACCCGACGCTCGGCATCGCGATGGACATGAGCATCGGGCTCAAGACGCCGTCGGGCGCGCTCTGCACGCTCTCGCTCTCGTTCAACAACGACGGCCCGCTCGGCACCTTCTTCCGCTACATCTGCGACCAAGGCACCTACGTCTGTCGCTATGACGATCTGTTCGACGGGAAGAACAACGCGATCGACGTCTCGAAGGTCGACGTGGCGCTCAACGGCATCGAGCTGCAGGACCGCGAATTCTTCGCCGCCATCCGCGAGCGGCGCGAACCCAACGCCAGCGTCGCGCAGGTCCTCCCCGCCATGCAGACGCTCGACCGCTTGGAAAAATGCCTGCGGCCGGGCGGTTAGTTTCCCGCCATGCAAACCGCGATTCCCTGCATGCAGCTGCGCGGCGGCAGCTCCAAAGGCCTCTACTTCCGCGCCGCCGATCTCCCGGCCGATCCGGCGCTCCGCCAGCGCGTGCTGCTCGCCGCTATGACCGGCCTCGGCCCCGACGACCCCCGCCAAATCGACGGCCTCGGCGGCGCCGATCCGCTCACCAGCAAGGTCGCCATCGTCGCGCGCTCGTCTCGCCCCGGCGCCGATCTCGACTACGAGTTCGTCCAAGTCGTCGTCGGCCGCGATGCGACCGACGGCACGCAAAACTGCGGCAACCTCCTCGCCGGCGTCGTCCCCTTCGCCATCGAGGCCGGCTTCCTGCCCGCCACCGACGGCGAGACGCGCGCGCGCGTCTTCATGCTCAACGGCGAGTCACTGTGCGAAGTCGTCGTGCAAACCCCCGGCCGCCGCGTCGCATACTCCGGCTCCGCGCGCATCGACGGCGCGCCCGGCACCGCCGCACCCGTCGTCTGCAACTATCTCGACACCGCCGGCTCCGCCTGCGGCGAGTTGTTTCCCACCGGCAATCTCCGCGACACCATCGACGGCACCGAAGTCACCTGCCTCGACAACGGCATGCCCGTGGTCGCCCTCCGCGCCGCCGATCTCGGCGTCACCGGCTACGAAACGCCCGCCGAGCTCAACGCCAACACCGCATTGAAAGCCCGCCTCGAGCGCATCCGCTTGCAAGCCGGCCCGCTCATGCAGCTCGGCGATGTCGCGAAAAAAATCGTCCCGAAGATGGCGCTCATCGCCGTGCCGCGCGCTGGCGGCGTCGTGCACACGCGCACCTTCATCCCGCACGTTTGCCACGCCGCCATCGGCGTGCTCGGCGCCGTCTCCGTCGCCACCGCTTGCGTGATTCCCGGCACCGTCGCCGACGGCATCGCGGCGGCCGCGCGCGCCGACGGTGCCTGCTCCATCGAGCACCCGAGCGGCGAGTTCACCGTCACGCTCGACCTCGATCGCAGCGGCCCGCGGCCGGTCGTGCGCCGCGCCGGCCTCCTCCGCACCGCGCGTCTGCTCAGTCGCGGCGAGGTGTTCATTCCCGCCGGAATATGGGGCGGCCCGCGCGCCTGATTCTCCATGACTTCCGCCGAACCGAAAAAATCCTGTCCGCCGCCCGACGCGAACACCCGGACGCCCGAGCTGAAGCTCCCGCCGAAAGCCTGTGATGCGCACTGCCACGTCTTCGGGCCCAAGCATCTTTTCCCGTATCACCCGACGAGCACTTACGAACCGCCCGACGCCGGCAGGGATCGTCTGAAGCAACTGCACGGCACGCTCGGCATCGAGCGTGCCGTCATCGTGCAGGCGAGCTGCCACGGCCCCGACAACCGCGCCATGCTCGACGCCATCGCCACCAGCGGCGGACGCTACAAAGGCGTCTGCATCGCCCGCAGCACATTTACCGACGAAGATTTCCACCGGCTGCACGAGGGCGGCGTCCGCGGCGTTCGCTTCAACTTTGTCACGCACCTCGGCGGCACGCCCAATCTCGAGGCGATGACGGACATCCTCCGGCGCGTGAAGCCGCTCGGCTGGCACCTCATCATCCATGTCAACGCGGAGGACCTCGTGAAATTCGAGGACTTCTTCGCGAGGATCGAGATGGACATCCTCGTCGACCACATGGGCCGTGTCCCGTGCGACCTCGGCCCGAGCCAGCCGGCATTTCAGATTTTGAAGCGTTTCATGCAGCGCCCAAATTGGTGGTGCAAAGTCTGTGGCGCCGAGCGCATCTCCCGCGCCGGTCCGCCGTTTCACGACGCGATCCCGTTCGCCCGCGAGCTGATTGCGCTCGCCCCCGACCGCATCCTCTGGGGCACCGATTTCCCGCACCCGAACATCACGCGCTGGATGCCGAACGACGGCGACCTCGTCGACCTGTTGACCGAATACACCGACCGCGACGATGCGCTGCTACGCCGCATCGTCGTGGACAACCCCGAACGCCTCTACCGCTTCGAAGCCTGAGCCCCGCCCCATGAAAACCGTCGCCGTCCGCCACATCGAACGCGCCGCCCCTGAGACCGTGGCCGGCCTCGCCAAGCTCGGCGTCGCCACCGTCCACGAGGCCCAGGGCCGCAGCGGCCTGCTCCGCCCCTGCCTGCGCCCCATCTACCCCGGTGCGCGAATCGCCGGCAGCGCCGTCGCCGTCATGGCGCAGCCGGGCGACAACTGGATGATCCACGTCGCCATCGAACTCTGCCAGAAGGGCGACATCCTCGTCGTCGGCTGCACCAGCGAGTGCAGCGACGGATTCTTCGGCGAACTGCTCGCCCAGTCCGCCAAGGCCCGCGGCGTGCCGGCGCTCGTAATCGACGGCGGCGTGCGTGACACGCGCGAACTCACCGAGCTCGGTTTTCCCGTCTGGTCGAAAGCGGTCAACGCCAAGGGCACCGTCAAGGCCACGCTCGGCGCCGTGAACATCCCCATCGTCTGCGCCGGCCAGCATGTCGTGCCGGGCGACGTGGTCGTGGCCGACGACGACGGGGTTGTCATCGTCCCCCGCCTCACCGCGGCCACCGTCCTCGCCGCCGGCGAAAAGCGCGAGGCGAACGAAGCCGCCAAGCGCGCCCGGCTCGCCGCCGGCGAACTCGGCCTCGACCTCTACAACATGCGCCCGGCGCTCGAAAAAGCCGGCCTCGTCTACCTCGACACGCTCGCCGACTACGAGCGGCTCCAGAAGCAGGCCACGCCATGATCATCGACTGCCACGGCCACTACACGACGACGCCCGAACCGCTCGGCGTCTATCGCGAGGCGCAGAAAGCGGCGCTGAAACAGGATCCGCTCCACCTCGGCGAGAAGGGCGTGATCTCGATCTCCGACGATCAGATTCGCGAGAGCCTGGAGAAGAACCAGCTCAAGCTGCAGCGCGAACGCGGCACCGATCTCACGCTCTTCTCGCCCCGCGCGAGCTGGATGGAGCACCACGTCGGCAATGCCCACACCAGCCGCTTCTGGACCGAGCACACCAACGAGTTGATCCACCGCGTCGCGCGGCTCTATCCCGGGAGCTTCGTCGGCGTCTGCGCGTTGCCGCAATCGCCCGGCACCGACCTCGCCGCGAGCGTTCGCGAGCTGGAGCGCTGCGTCACGCAGTTCGGTTTCGTCGGCTGCAACCTCAACCTCGATCCCTCCGGCGGTCACTTCAACTCGCCGCCGCTCGGCGACCGCTACTGGTATCCGATCTACGAGAAGATGGTGGAGCTCGACGTGCCCGCGATGATCCACGTCAGCGGTTGCTGCAACTGCGCGTTTCACGCGACGGGCTCCTACTACCTCGCCGCCGACACCGTCGCGTTCATGCAGCTCATGCAGTCGCAGGTCACGCGCGATTTCCCGACGATCAAGTTCATCATCCCGCACGGCGGCGGCGCAGTGCCGTATCATTGGGGCCGCTTCCGCGGACTCGCCGACATGCTGAAGCTTCCGCGTCTCGACGAACTCGTGATGAACAACGTGTTTTTCGACACCTGCGTCTATCACCAACCCGGCGTCGATCTCCTCCTCAAGGTCATCCCGAACAAAAACATCCTCTTCGCCTCCGAGATGATCGGCGCCGTGCGCGGCATCGACCCGGAAACGGGCCACGCCTTCGATGACACGAAGCGCTACATTGATGGAAGCGCCCTCAGCTCGGCGGAAAAGTCGGCAATTTTCGAACACAACATCCGCCGGGTGTTCCCGCGCCTCGACCGCCACCTGCGCGAAGGCAACGGCCCCGCTCCACGTTCCTCATGACCTACCGCACCCAGGTTGGCATCATCGGCGCAGGCCCCGCTGGCCTCTTGCTTTCACACCTGCTCCACCTTCAGGGAATCGAATCGATTGTATTGGAGACCCGGAGCCGCGGCGACATCGAGTCGACGATTCGCGCCGGGGTGCTCGAGCAGGGGACGGTGGAGATCCTCACCGAGGCTGGCGTCGGCGACCGCATGAAGCGCGAAGGATTTGTCCACCGCGGCATTCATCTCCGATTCAATGGTCGCACCCATCGGATCGATTTCGACGAACTCACCGGGCGCGCCATCACCGTTTACGCCCAGCATGAGGTGATCAAGGATCTCGTCCAGGCGCGGCTCAAGGCCGGCGCGACGATTTTCTTCGGGGTGGAGGGCGTGAGCGTGCATGGCGTGGAGACGGCGCGGCCGAGTATCCGCTTCACGCACGACGGCGGGGAGAGGGTGGTTGAGTGCGATTTCGTCGCCGGGTGCGACGGTTTCCACGGCGTCTGCCGCGCGGCGATTCCGTCGCCGGTGCGCAAAGACTATGCCCACGTCTATCCGTTTGGATGGTTCGGGATTCTCGTGGAAGCGCCACCCTCGTCCGACGAGCTCATCTACGCGTTGCACGAGCGCGGCTTCGCGCTGGTGAGCACACGTTCGCCCACGCTGCAACGGATGTATCTCCAGTGCGACCCAAAGGACGAAGTGAAGAATTGGTCCGACGATCGCATCTGGACCGAACTCCGTGCGCGGCTCGCCACGCGGGACGGCTGGGAGCCCGTCGAGGGCCGGATCGTGCAGAAAAACATCGTCGCGATGCGCAGCTTCGTCGCCGAGCCGATGCGGCTTGGCCGGCTGTTCCTGGCGGGTGACGCCGCGCACATCGTGCCGCCGACGGGCGCCAAGGGCCTGAACCTCGCCGTGACGGACGTGCGGATCCTCGTGTCCGCGTTGGTCGATTTCTTCCGCACCGGGCGCGAAGAGTTGCTGGACGAGTATTCGGGCAAATCCCTGCGCCGGGTCTGGCGCGCCGAGCATTTTTCCTGGTGGATGACGTCGATGCTGCACCGATTCCCCGATGCGGATGACTTTCAACATCGGTTGCAGATTTCCCAGCTCGACTACGTCACGAGTTCGCGCGCCGCCGCGCAAACGCTCGCGGAAAACTATGTCGGTCTCCCCTTGTCCTGAGTTACACCCCGTGCAACCATGCATCCCCACCCGATCGCGTTCAAAGTCCCCCAACCCGGCTCGCCCGCCCCCGCAGGTGCCGGCCTGCGGCGCGTCGCCGTGCAGGCCCTCGCCGGCATGCAGAAAGAGGCGCTCGTTTCCGGCGGCGCCGGCGGCGACTGGCGCCTGTTGTGCGACGAAGGCCCGTATCTCAATGGCACCGACCTTGCGCCGTTCCCGCTGGGTTTTTTTTCGGCCGGGCAGATTATTTCCCTCGGCTCCTCGGTGCTGGAGGCCGCGCGTCCCCGTGGCCTCGCATTGCGCTCGCTGGCCCTGCGGCAGGCGGACCGCTACACCATGCAAGGTTCCTTCCTGCGCGGCGACGCCGTCGGCGGGGCGCTTCCGCCAGAACTCACCGTCGCCTTGGAAACGTCCGCCAACCCGGCGGATGTCACCGCCGTTCTCCGCGCGGCCGTGGCGGAGTGCCCGGCGTTGCGCCTGTTGCGCGAAGCGATGACGGGCGTGTTCACCCTTGCGCACAATGGCCGGCGCATCCCGCTGGCGCCGGACAGCGGCTCGCCTGCGGACGATCCGGCCGATGAATTGAAATCGATCTCGCCGGCGCCGGAGCAGGCCCGGCCGGATCTCATCACCAAGCAGACGGCGGCGGCAGCCGTGTCCGGCGTGCCCGGTGGCGCCGGCAGCAGCCTGCACGCCGTCCAGAATCGCACCCTCCTCATCCAAGGCGAAGCGCGCCCGCTGGATGAACATCTCTTCCAGGCCGACATCGGGCTCGCCCAGCCGATCGGCTCCAGCTTCCGGTTTCTCGGCGCTGCCCGGGACGGCACCGGCATCGCCCCGGATTCCTTGGACTACCTCGCGGCCGGCATCGCCTTTTGCTTCATGACGCAGCTCGGGCGCTACGCGCAGATCAAGAAGCTCCCGCTCCACTCCTACCGCCTCGTTCAAGTCAGCCGGCTCACGCCGTCGCCCTCGATTTCCACGCATGTGTTCCTCGAATCCGACACCGACGACGCGGCGGCGGCCGACCTCGTGCGGACGGGCGAGCGCACCTGTTTCCTCCACGCTGCCCTTCGCTCCAACTTGGAGCCAGCCGTGCGCGCCGAACTCAACGGCGCTCCGCTGCCATTATAAGCATCGCACGGTCTGGCGCGGCCCAAATTCCCCCCGCGACCCCATGCACCCCACGCCTGCATCTGCCACCTCCCCAACCGCGGCGCCTTCCGGCACAGGCTGGCAATCCTACCACACGATCTGGACGGCCCTCTTCCTCGGCTGGGTCGTTTCCTACATCGACCGTTCGATCACCGGCCCGGTCATTTCGTGGATGATCGCCCACAAGGTGTCGTTCATGGGCGACGTCGCGAGCCCGCACGCGTTTGGCGGACTCATCGGGAGCCTGTTCTTCGCCGGCTACATGCTCACCCAGTTCCCCGGCGGATACTTCGGCGACAAATATGGCCACCGGGTCGTCGTGCTCATCAGCATCTTCTGGGCGGCGCTCACCACGCTGCTTACGGGGCTCGTCGGCGGCCTCGTGTGGTTCGTCGGCCTGCGCGTGCTGACCGGACTTGGGGAAGGCGCGTTCTACTCCAATGACCGCACGATCATCGCGCAGACGACGCCCCCGGAGAAGATCGGCCTCGGCCTGGGGCTCGTCATCAGCGGCTTGACCCTGGGCCTCACCATCGCGCTGCTCGCCACGCCGGCGGTCACCGCTTGGGCGCAGCCGTGGCTGGGACTGGAGGCCTGGCGCGCGCCCTTTCTGCTGATGAGCGCGCCCACGGCGCTCGTGGGCCTCTACATGATCCGGGCGCTGCGCGTGGTCAAACGGCCCAATGAAAACGCCGGCACGGCGCTGCGCGGGCTCACGGGATATTCCACAGTCTTCTTCGTCCTGATCATGGCGGTGTATCTCGGGGCGACGAAGCTGGGCTTCTCGCCCGGTGCCACCGGCCTGATTTTGGCCGCGTTTGCCGTGGCCTTCGTGCTCTATCTCAACTTCGCCAAGCGCGATGCGGTCGGCCCGGTGCTCCGCGATCGCAGCCTGTTGCTCGTCTACCTTTCGGCCGTGCCGATCCTTTGGCACCTGTGGCTGTATTCATTCTGGGCCGTGGACATCGTCAAGGACTCCGGCAGCACCTTCATGGCCGCGGCGCTCACCGCTTCGTTCAACGCCATCGCGGGGCTGATCGGCTTTCCTCTCGGCGGCTGGCTCTCCGATCGCGCCGCGAGAGCTGGGCACAGTCGCAAGAACGTCCTCGTCTGGCTCACCGCGGTCGAGGCGGTGTCGATTCTGGCGTTCGCCGCGCTGGTCATT
This sequence comes from Verrucomicrobiota bacterium, assembly GCA_016235555.1. Lineage (GTDB taxonomy): Bacteria > Verrucomicrobiota > Verrucomicrobiia > Opitutales > Opitutaceae > JACRKC01. Next base: position 100,863 of record JACRKC010000083.1, on the reverse strand, counting down.
TTCGGCATCCGCCATCCCGTGATCGTCTCGGCGCTGCTGTTCGTCTCCGGCCTGTTCTTTTTCGCCCAGCAATCCGTCTCACACGCGCTGACCGCCGAGCTGGCCCCGGCCAGCCACCGCGGCATGGCCTTTGGCCTGTGGAACCTCATTGCCGAGATCGGCGCCCTGCTTTCGCCGGTCATCTCCGGCACTTTGCGCGACCACACCGGTGGCTGGGGGGCCGCGCTGCTGCTCGACGGCGCGCTCATGGCCGCGAGCAGCCTGCTCGTGCTCGCGATCCGCCGGCCGACCACGGCAGCCTGATTCTTCGATTCCGACTCGTGAGCAATCGGCAGGCCCCGCTCATCGTCGACGCAGCCATTTATCCTCGCGTCGATCCTCGGCGCGCCGTTCGGGCAGACGCTGCTCGTGCTCGCCACCGATCTTAAAACCGCCCGCAGATGGATTGAGCATCCCGATCTTCCGGTCGCATTCAAGCGACCGATCTTGCCGGGGTCGTAAAGAGAGTTGTCTCCAAAGACGATCCGATCGTGGTCGCAGCAAAACCACCCAGGGCGGCGGCGGATGACCTTGGACTGTTTTCGGAAAATCGACAGGGCGGTTTAGGGATTCGCCCGGATCCGATAGTTTCACGAGGAGATTGCGCCCCGATTATCATGCGACCACCCACCCTCGGTCTTCCACGTTGGCGGCGACGGCTTCGTGTGCAGATAGTGCTCTGCGCATTCGCCGCGGTGCATTATCAGGCTGCGGTCGCGCAGAAGGCCGAGGCGAAACGCCCTTTCAATATTCCTGCGCAAGGCGCGGAGTCTGCGCTAAAGGTGTTTTCCGAGCAATCGGGCAAAAGCGTGATCATGAATGCCAGCACCGTCGGCGGCATTCGCACGAATCGACTGAACGGAGCATTCGCCCCGCTGGAGGCGCTGCAGCACCTGCTCGCCGGCACGGGCTTGATCGCGACTCCAGACGAGAAAAGCGGGGCCTTTGTCGTTCACAGCAAGAATAAGCCCAGGTAATTCGGCGGACGCAGGCAAGGCTGCGTCACCTGCGGCGCTCGGCGGCCACATCGCCATCAACGCTGCGTCGGCTTTGCTATCGCTTCGGTCAACGCGACCGAGTGCTCCGCTTGCAACGCGTGCAGTTGCTCGATCACACCCGCGAGTTTTTCCCCCGTGGGTGTGAGCCGATACTCAACATGCAACGAGGTAGCTGAGTGGTCCGCGCGTGTGGCCAATCCGTAGGCGAGGAGTCTCCGCAATCGCTCGTTTAGAATTTTCGTCGAGATGCCGGGGATGTAGCGCTCCAGTTGACCGGGTCGCGTGATTCCGCGCTGCAGCGCACCCACGACGGCGGCCGACCACTTACACCCCACCACATCTTCGAGCCCTCGGTAGGCGGTGCGTTCGCTGAGCGTGAGGTGCTTCGATTTCATGACACGCGAGTATGCGCCGTCTCGGGCTTGCGTCCAGTAGGCACCAAACGGTGCCCACACTCCGAATCGTGCCCTCTGTGAGCGTGCGCGTGGATGCGTTATATTAACACCGTGCGAGGCATTCCGCTCCGCACAGTTCCAAACCATCCATCGCAGGAAAAATCCCATGAGCAAAACCATCGCCACCTTCTATCACGCCGGCTGCCCTGTTTGTCTCGACGCCGAGATTGCCGTCACTCGTTACCTCGACACCGCCAAGGTTAACCTGGAGGTCGTCCACCTCGGCACCGCCAAGAACCGCATCGCCGAAGCCGAGGCCGCCGGCGTCAAATCCGTCCCGGCCCTCGTCGTCGGCGGGCAGACGCTGCACCTCAACTTTGGCGCGCCGATGAGCGCGTTGAAGTAATTTCACACCCTGCACCGCGTTTCGGAGGAAGGCCACCGCCGCACGCCGGGCGGAGACCTTCCTCCTTTCTTGTTTTTGAAACGCTCTCTCTCCGATGTCCGCAAACTCTTCTGCGCTCGCCGCCGCTCCCGCCTCCTCCCGCCTCGCGCCGCCCATCTCCGCCTCGCTCTGGCTCAACACGCCCGCCCCCCTCGCGCTCGAGCAACTGCGCGGCCGCGTCGTCGTGCTCCACGCGTTTCAGATGCTCTGCCCCGGCTGCGTCTCGCACGGCCTGCCCCAGACCGTGGAGATTCAGCGCGCATTTGACCCCCGCACCCTCGCCGTGATTGGATTGCACAGCGTTTTCGAACACCACGACGTGATGACGCCGGCGGCACTGCGGGTGTTCGTGCACGAATACCGCCTCACGCTCCCCATCGCAGTGGACCAGCCCTCCGACGATCACCCGTTGCCGCGGACCATGCGCGCCTATGCGATGCATGGCACCCCGACACTGGTGCTGATCGACGCGCTCGGCCGGATTCGCGCGCAGCATTTTGGCGCGGTCACCGATCTTCTCCTCGGCGCAGAGCTCGGTCAGTTGCTGGCCGAGCGCAACGGAATTGGCTCCGCCGAGTTGAGCCCGTAAATTGCCGAGGCGGCAAACAGCGCGTGAAAATCTAGGCGTCCGGCGTGCGCGAGACTTTCCATGCCGCACAGAAACTCTCGGCTCGTTTTCGTCCCTCCAAAGAATCCGACTGGCCGGCGGGCCGGTGAGATCATCCGGCAGCCCCGCGACTCCCTTCGTCGTTGCGGCGACATTTTCGTGCGCGGCGGCTAAATCAAGGGCGGGCGTTGACGCGTAGAATAAGCGCTCTATCGGAAACCAACCCTATAACCCCTGACCCGACCAAAACCAAGAAGCGATGACAACAAACACACTCCTCGCCAGTCTGTCCGCCGTGCTCGCCCTGTTCGGCACGCCCGCCGCTCGCGCGGCGGAGGGCGCCGGCACGATCGCCGGCCGCGTCTCCAACCTGTCCACCGGCGTGTATCTCGAAAAAGCCCGGATTACCGTGGAGGGCACCGCGCTTGAAACCTTCACCGACGCGGCTGGCTACTACCGGCTGGCCCAAGTCCCGGCGGGAACTGCGAAGGTGAAGGCTTTTTTCACCGGGCTCGTGGCCCATGCGGGCGAAATCACCGTCCCCGCCGGGGGGACCGCGCAGCATGACATCGGCCTCGAAGTCTATCGGGGAAGAGCCGGCGCGGCGGCCGGAGCGACGGTCAAGTTGGATCAATACGTCGTCACGGCGTCAAAGGAGATGGACGGCGCGGCCATCGCCATCAACGAACAACGCTTCGCCCCGAACATCGTGACGGTCGTCGCCGCCGATGAGTTCGGTTCGATGGCCGAAGGCAACGTCGCGGAGTTCATGAAGTTCCTGCCCGGAGTCACCATGGATGTCGGCGAAAGCGGCGACGCAAACTCGGTCTCGATCAACGGCGTGCCTGCCGCCAACGTGCCGATCACCGTCGGCGGCTTCGACCTGGCCAGCGCGAACCAGTTCTTCGGAACCGGAACGGGGCGCGAGGTGAACCTCGATCAAGTTTCCCTCAACAGCATCGCGCGCATCGAGGTCGCTTATACGCCAACCCCGGAGGTTACCGGGTCGGCCCTCGCCGGTTCGGTCAATATGGTGCCGCGCAGCGCCTTTGAGCGCTCCCGGCCGGTCTTTACGACCAGCGCCTTCCTCATGATGCGCGACTCGGAGAAGACCTTGCGGAAGACGCCCGGCCCGGGTCGGACGCCGACCCGCAAGATCCATCCGGGGTTTGATTTCTCCTACATCGTGCCGGTCAACAAACGCTTCGGCTTCACCGTCTCGGGCGGCCGATCCACGAATTTTACCACCGAAGACATTGTCGTGCGCGACTGGCGTGCCGCCGCACTGCCGACCACCGGCCTGGTGGCCGGCACCGCCGCCCAGTATCCCGATACCACTCCCGATCGGCCCTACCTTTCGCGGTTCTCGTTCGACCTGGACACGAAAGTGACCACGCGCACCTCGATCGGCACCACGGTCGATTTCAAGCTCACGCCCAGCGACATCGTCTCGTTCTCGTTTCAATATGCGAACAACACCTCGATGACCAACGGGCGCCGTCTGAATTTTCAGATCGTGCGCGTGGAACCGGGTGATTTCACCCCCACGTCCACCCGCGGAACGGGGTCCGTGACGGTGCAGGGCGGAGACTACACCTTCAACGGCACCACCTACATGCCCGGTCTGACCTACCGGCACAACGGCCCGGTCTGGAAGGCGGAAGCCGGCACCGGCCTCTCGCATGCGACCAGCCACATTCGGGATGTCTCCAAAGGTTTTTTCAATTCCACGATCGCCACGCTGAACAACGTGAAAATCTCCTTCGAGGAAATCAATTACCTGCGGCCGGCCACAATTTCGGTCGTCGACACCACGACGGGGGTGCCCGTTAGTCCCTACGATCTCAGCAACTTTTCGCTCTCGACCGCCAATACCCAGGAGTTGGACGGATTGGACACGAAACGCAGTGCCTACGCGAACGTGCGGCGGGATTTCTACGGACGTTTGCCGGTGTCGCTCAAGGCCGGCTTGGACGTGCGTCAGTCGGTCCGTGATTTTCGCCGCGAGAACAGATCGTATTCGCACGTCGGCGCCGATGGCCGCGCGAACACCGCCGACGACAACGCAAAAGTGATACTCGATGAAAGCATCTCCCAGCGAATCCCACCGTTTGGCTTTCCGCGGACGCAGTGGATTGACGACGTGGAGTATTACGACCTCTACCGGGCCAACCCGAGCCACTTTACCACCAACGATGTCACCGCCCACAACAACAGGACGGCCAACTCAAAATACGCCGAGGAAGTCATCTCGTCCGCCTACCTGCGTGGAGACCTGCAGTTCTTCGAGCGCCGCCTAAAGCTGGTGGGCGGCATTCGGGCCGAGCAGACCAACGTCAAGGCCGAAGGCCGGCTCCTCGATCCGACGCTGAATTACCAGCGCGACGCCCGCAGCCAGGTCGTTTCGGGCCCGACCGGCACGCCCCTTTTGATCGCGCCGGCCGGGACGCTGGCTGCCGCGCAGTTGACCACGATTGATCGCGGCCTGCATGCGGAGAAAGAGTATCTCCGCTGGTTCCCGAGCCTCAACGCCAGCTTCAACCTGCGGGACAATCTGATCGCGCGCGCCGGGCACTATTGGTCGGTCGGCCGACCAAATTTCAGCCAATACGCCGGCGCCTTGAGCCTGCCCGACACCGAGCGCCTGCCGAGCACCGGCAATCGGATTTCCGTCGCCAATGCGGGTATCAAGGCTTGGAGCGCTAAGACGACCAAGGTCACGCTCGAATATTATTTCGAACGGGTTGGTCTCATCTCTGTGGGCGCGTTCCGGCGCGATTTCGAGAATTTCTTCGGCTCCACCGTCTTTCAGGCAACTCCAGAGTTCCTCTCGCTCTACAGCCTCGATCCCGAAGTTTACGGTGCCTACGACGTGGCCACGCAGTATAACCTACCCTCGCGGGTGCGCATGAGCGGCGTCGAATTCAACTACAAGCAGGCTCTGACTTTTCTGCCGAACTGGGCCCGCGGCGTGCAGGTCTTTGCGAATGCCAGCGCACAGCGAGCGACCGGCGAGCAAGCGAGCAACTTCGACGGTTACGTGCCTCGCACCTACAGCTGGGGCGTCAGTCTCTCGCGCGAGAAATACAAGCTGCGGGCGAATTGGAACTATCGCGGCCGTGACCGGAATAGCGTGGTGACCGGCCGAGGCATCGAGCCCGGCACCTTTAACTGGGACTCCAAGCGACTCTATCTCGACCTGAGCGGCGAATATTCCCTGACCAGGAACTTGGCTCTATTTACCAATCTGCGGAACGTCGGCGGCCGGGGGACCGACGTCAGTCGGGCCGGCCCCAGCACTCCGCCTCACGCCGAACTCCGAGTGCGTGAAGACTGGGGCTCGCTCTGGACGTTTGGGATGAAGGGAACCTTTTGACGCTCGGTGAATTTGACCGCCGGTCGTGCTCGTTCAGTTGCCTCGCCGAATTGCAAATCGTCCAAATAAAAAAGACCCGTTTATCTAACATTCATTGCAACGCTGTGGGCCGCCATCGGAGCGGCGGAGCATGAGCTCCGCCGCTCGGCGAGACTCAAACCATCCGGATTCAGCCTCGATACTACCGATGCTTCGTGGATCCTGGTGTCGAGTGGATCGAGAAAATCACAGGGCCTGCGACACTGGACTGGAAGATTGGGTGCTGCTGATCAAATCCTTGCGAGCAGGACCGGCGGCGTAATCTCGCCTGTGGCCGGTTTTCAGCCATCGTGGCGACAATTTAGTGCGCTGCGGCTAAAGCATCAGGACCGAAAACCTGCCACAATCCCTGTGACTCCAGCATGCGTCTCTATTCCATTGCCCTGAAAAACCAGATCAGACTCGGTGCCGAACTGGCCGGCCGCCTGATCGACTTGAACGCGGCCGACGCGGGGCGGCTCTCGCTCAAGCTCAATGGCGAGGCAATGCAGGATCGCACCGACGAAGACAGGTGTTTCGCGCGGCCGCGTCTACTGGAGTGGTCCACCGTGGGCATCACGCCGGAGCGCGGCGACGTGGTGGCCGGCGGCATCGGCAGACTGGTCAATCGGTTCGTGCCGGACGAATATCGCTTCCCTCAAAAACATTCCCCGCGAAAACCTAACCTAACCGACGATTTCGTTGAGAAACCCTAACCCATCATGCCTACCGCCAAACTCCGTTTCTTCGGCGTTGCCGCTTACGAACTGATCGACACCACCGGTCGCCGGATCCTCGTCGATCCCTTTCTCGACGACTGCCCCGGCAATCCAGTGAAGTCCGACGAGCTGGAGAAAGTGGATGTCATCGTTGTTTCTCACGCCGCGATCGATCATCTGGGCGATACCGAGAAAATCGCGAAGCGGCACGGGTGCCCGGTGATCTGTGGCGGCGAGGTGAAGGCCTATCTCATGGCCAAAGGCGTTCCCGCCCTACAGATCCGCGCCACGACGTGGGGGATCAAGGTGCGCGTGGCCGGCGTGGAGGTGCAACCGGTCGAGTGTCACCACTGGTCGCAAATCCGGATGCCCGATGGCGCGTTCGCCAGCGGCGTGCCGATGGCCTTCGTCATCGAACTCGGTGGGGGGCACCGATTTTATCACTACGGCGACACGGCGCTCTTCAGCGACATGAAGCTGCAGGCGGAGCTCTATCGCCCCACGATTGGCGCCATCGGGATCGCCAACCCGCAGGAAATACTCGGGCGTTTCCCGGCGCCGGGCGAAATGCTCACGAGCGAACTTAGCCCGCGCGAAGGGATTCTCGCCGCGCAATGGCTCGGCCTGAAAACCATCCTGCCGTGCCACTATATCAACCCGGATGAAAACGCCGATCTCGCCGAATTCCAAAAACTGCACGCCGCGGCAAAAGCTCGTGGCGACCTCATCGGAGAGAGTGTGGTCTTAAGACCGGGCGACTGGCTCGACCTGTAATCGTAATCCACCAGCCATGAAAGCACTCATCCTATCCGGCCCCGAGGCATTGACGATCGGCGAATGGCCCGCACCGAGCTGCGGCCCGAACGACGTGGTCATCCGGCCCCGAGCCACCGGCGTCTGTGCGGGAGATCTCCATCTCTATGCCGGCCGGAGTCCCTATGCGAAATTTCCGCTGGTTGGCGGACACGAGATCTGCGGCGAGGTGGTCGAGACCGGCGCCGACGTGCAACGCTGCCGACGCGGCGACCTCGTCGTCATCGAGCCCGTCGTCGGGTGCGGGCGATGCCATCCGTGTCGCCACGGCAAACCGAACTGTTGCGCGAATTTCAATCTCATTGGCCTGCACCGGCCCGGAGGATTTGCCGAATTCTGCGTGGCGCCGGAGCGGAACATTCACCGGGTGCCGCCGGGGCTCGATCCGGTGATCGCGAGTTTCGCCGAACCCCTGACGATCGGTCTGCACGCCTGTCGGCGCGGCGGTGTCATGGCGGGCGAATACTGTCTGATTCTGGGCGCGGGTCCGATCGGCTTGGCGATCCTTGAAGTCGCGAGGCTCCGTGGCGCGCAAGTGGTCGTCACCGATCTCAACGAGGATCGGCTCGCCTTTGCGCGCGAGCTTGGCGCGCAAACCCTGAAGGCCGACGAGCGGCTGGCCGCAACGGTCCTTGAGCAGACCGCCGGCGATGGCGCCGACATCGTCGTCGAGGCGACCGGCAGCACCAAGGCCATCGAGCAGGCCGTCGACCTCGTCGCGCCGGGCGGGCGGGTGGTCATCGTCGGATTGGTGAAGCGAGGCGTCGGTGTCACGCTGCCAGGACTCGATTTCACCCGCAAGGAAGTGAACCTGCTCGGTTCGCGAAATTCCGTAGACTGTTTTCCCGAGGCACTCGCGTTGCTCGCGAGCGGCGCGGTGAAATATCCCAAGGTGGCGACCCACATTCCGCTTTGGGACGCCGTGCCCGTCTTCGCCCGGCTCCATCAGAATCCGGCGGCGATGCACAAAGCCGTGCTGCTCTCCTGACTATGTTTGCACGGCCCGATCATCTTGCCGGCGCCGTGCCCGACCCCGAGGCCGCATCGAAAACGCGAATGCCGCACGGAAAGCCCAAGCTCCAACCGAGATGAAAACGCTTCGCTTTGCCTTTTTCGGCGCCGGTTTTTGGGCGCCGTGCCAGCTCGCGGCGTGGCGTGAACTCAAGGGCGTCGAGTGTGTCGCCATCTACAACCGCACCCGTGCCAAGGCGGAAAAACTCGCCGCGCAGTTCGGCATTCCCGCCATTTACGACGATCCCCGCGAAATGCTCCGCCGCGAGCGGATCGATTTCGTCGACATCGCCACGGGCAATGACACCCACGAGGAGTTTGTCCTGCTGGCGGCGAAACACGGATTGCCCGTGATTTGCCAGAAGCCGATGGCGCCCACGCTCGCCGCGTGCAACCGCATGGTCGCTGCGTGCCGTCGCGCTCGCGTGCCGTTCTTGATCCACGAGAACTATCGCTGGCAGACGCCGATTCGCGCGCTCCGCGCCGAGCTCGCGCGTGGCACGATCGGCACGCCCTTTCGCGCGCGGTTCGACAGCATCTCGGGTTTTCCCGACATCACGATGCAGCCGTTTCTCGCCGAACTGGAGCAATACATCATCGCCGACCTGGGCGTGCATATCCTCGACATGGCACGCTTCGTCCTCGGGGAGGCGGCGAGCGTTTATTGCCGGACACAGCGGATTCATCGCCACATCAGGGGCGAGGATGTCGCCACGATTGTCCTCGGCATGGAGAGCGGCGCGACCGTCTCGTGCCATCTCGCACTGGCCGAAAATTTTGTCGAAAAGGAATGCTTCCCGGAAACGCTGGTCTTCGTCGAGGGCGACAAGGGCACCCTCGAACTTGCGCCCGGCCACTGGCTGCGCGTCACGACGAAGGACGGCACGCACGCGCGGCGTCACCCGCCGCCGCGCTACCCGTGGGCCGATCCTGCCTACGATCTATCCCAGGCCGCCATCGTGCCCTGCCACCAGAATCTCCTGCAAGCGATTCGGCGCCGCGGACGCGCCGAAACCAGCGCCGACGACAACCTGAAGACGCTGCGCCTCGCCTTCGCCGCCTACGATTCCGCCCGCAGCGGCCGGGCGATCCACCTCAAGTGAACGCGACCGAACAATCACCGCCGCAGCATCTGCTGCGCTTGATCACCGGTTACTGGGTGACGCAATTGATCCACGTCGTCGCCCGGTTGGAAATCGCTGATCGGCTGGCCGACGGCTCGCGAACCAGCGAGGCGCTTGCGGCGGAGTGCGGCGTGCGTGCGCGGGAGTTGCACCGGGTGCTGCGGGCGCTCGCCGCCGAGGGACTCTTCACCGAGGTCGCGCCGCGCATGTTTGCCGTTACTTCGCTTGGTGAGTTGCTCCAGAAAAACCGTCCCGGCTCGCTGCACGCGCGGGCCATCGTCTCCGGCGGCAAGGACTACGCGGCGTGGGGCGCGCTGCTCCATTCGGTGCAAACCGGGCAGCCGGCGTTCGATCGGGTTCACGGCGCGGATCACTTCACCTGGCTCCAGGGCCATCCGGGCATGGCCGCGGCATTCCACGAGACCATGACGCAGTTCGCCGCGCAAAACTACCGGGCAGTCGTGGAGGCGTTCGACTTCGGGGGCTTTCGCTGTGTGGCCGACATCGGCGGCGGCCATGGCCAGTTGCTCGCGCTCATCCTCGCGCGGCATCCTGCGATCCGCGGCATCCTGTTTGACGCGCCCCACGTCATCGCCGGTGCGGGCGGGCCGCTGCGCGAAGCGGGAGTCGCTTCGCGCTGCGAGCCAATCGGCGGCGATTTCTTCGTCAGCGTTCCCGCCGGGGGCGACGCGTATGTCCTGTCGCATATCCTGCACGACTGGGATGACGAATCCGCGCTCAGACTTTTGGCCACGTTGCGCCGCGCCATGACGCCTGTCGCGCGGCTGCTCATCGTCGAGAAAATCATCCCGTCCGGTGATGGACCGAGCCTCGCGAAGCTCATGGACATCCATATGCTTGTCCTCACCGGCGGGCTGGAGCGCACCGAGGAAGAGTTCCGCGTGCTGCTCGCTCACGCCGGGTTCCAACTCGAGCGCGTCGTGCCCACCGCATCTTTCATGAGCGTGCTCGTGGCCAAGCCCGTTTAGCCGCTTGCCGCTCTCCCGTTCAACGCACTTCAAACGACCATGAAACTATACACCTACGAATCCAAGAAACAGCAACGCATCGGTGCCGCGCTCGACGGCCGGCTCGTCGATCTCAACGCCGCACACGCCGCACGGCTCGGTCGCAAGTCCGCCGTGCTCGCGCCGACGATGCTCGATCTCATCCGCGGCGGCGCAAAAGCGCTCAAGGCTGCACGGCAGGCGCTCGTCTTCGCGAGAAAGAACCCGAACGCCGCCAAGGCATTCACGCGCGACTTCGCCAAGGTGAAGTTGCTCGCCCCTCTGCCGCGCCCCGGAAAGATCTTCTGCGCCGGGCTCAACTACAACAGTCACATCGAAGAGGAGCCGGGCTGCAAGATGCTCGCCGACCCGCGCTTCTTCGTGAAGGTATCGTCCGCCGTCGTCGGCCCCGGCGCGCCCATTGTGTCTCCGGGCGAGAAGTTTCAGGTGGACTACGAAGTCGAGCTCGCGGTTGTCATCGGTCGGATTGCTCGCCGGCTCACGCAGCCGCAAGCGATGGGCGCGATTTTCGGCTACACGATCCTGCACGACGTCTCCGCCCGGTGGGTCCAGTTCAAGGACAAGAACGAGGACATGGGAAAAAACTTCGACACGTTCGCGCCCATGGGGCCGTGCATCGTGACCGCCGACGAGATTCCCGACCCGTCCAAGTTGCGCCTCTCGCTGAAGCTGAACGGCAAGGTCATGCAGGATCGCACCAACGAGGATTGGTGTTTCCCCCTCCCGCGGATGCTCGAGTGGCTGTCGATGGGGACAACGCTCGAACCCGGTGACGTGATGACCACCGGCACGCCCGCCGGAGTCGGCTTCTTTCGCCATCCGCAGGTCTTCCTGAAGCACGCCGACCGCTGCGAACTCGAAATCAGCGGCATCGGCAAGCTCGTGAATCCTGTGGTCGAGGACCGCTACAAGTTCGTCACACGACCGAATTCCTGACCGCGCCGCACACAATCACGAGTTCGCCGTCAAAACATCCCAGCCAAAAAAGAGCCGCCATGAAACCCGCCGCGCAAGAAACTGAAGCGTCACCGTCGAATCAACCCGGGCAGGAAAATTTCGGAGGTTCCTTGTTCGCCTCCGCGGCCGCCGTGACGGCCGCGTGGGAGGGCAAGGTGATGACGGTCACGGGCCTAATTTCGGCCGACCAAATGGGAATCACGTTGCCCCACGAGCATCTGCTGATCGTTCACCATGGCCCCGACGTGGACTTGACGGACGAGGCGCTGGCAACGTCCGAACTCCGATGGTTCTCCCTCGCTGGTGGCAAGACGCTCGTCGAGCTGACCAACTTTGGAATTGGCCGCGACCCGGCGGCGATGAAGCGAATCGCGGAGCAAACGGGCGTTCAGGTCGTGATGGGATGCGGCTACTACAAGGACACGAAGCAGTCGGACGCCGTGCGGGCAAAGTCGGAGGAGACCATCGCCCAGGAAATCGTCCGCGACGTCGTCGAGGGCGTCGACGGGGTTCATGCGGGCGTGATCGGCGAGATCGGCGTGAGCCGTCCCATCACCGCCTTCGAGGAGCGGCAGCTTCGGGCCACGGCGAAAGCCCAGAAGGCAACCGGTGCCGCCGTCAATCTGCACTTCGACATCCAGACCACTCCCGTTGAGCATCATTATGCGTTGGACATCTTGGAGCAGGCGGGCGCCGACCTTTCTCGCGTGGTCATCAGTCACCTTCCGCCCCGCCTCGAAGAGGTTGACCGTTGCGTGGCGCTGGCCGGGCGCGGTTGCTACGTGGAACTGGATCTCTTCGGCATGGAGCTATTCCCGGACGTTGTGCGGCAGCTCAAGGGCACCGAGGATCCCGTCGCCGCGACGAAATCCCTGATCGACCGGGGCTGCCTAGAACAACTGCTGATCTCGCAGGATTTGTGCGCTCAGGTGTGCTACAAAAAGAATGGCGGCTATGGTTACGACAACCTCCTCAAGAGGATTGTGCCGATGTTCCGGGAGGCCGGCATCACGGATGAGCAGATCCGGACGATCATGGTCGAAAACCCCAAGCGGGTGTTCCCGTTTAAGAACTACGCCAGACAATCGGCGGCGGCCGGAGAGATGAACATGTTCAAGGGCCTGGACCACTTGGCCATCGCCGTAGCCAGCACGGAGGAGGCCCTAAAGATTTGGCGGGACCGGTTTGGCTTCTCGGTCCTGTTTAGCGAGAAGGTCGCCGGCGGCGCCACCCGGTTGACCCATCTGGATCTCGGCAATACCCAACTGCAATTGGTGGAGCCGCTCACGCCCGATCACCCGTTGCGGGCGTGGCTGGCCCAACATGGACCCGGATTGCACCATTTCTGTTTTAAGATCGATGATGTCGCCCAGGCCTTCGTTGAATTCCCCATTGCCGGCCTGCCGGTCGCTCCAACGATTCATCAGGGCGTGCAAGGGAAACGGGCGCTATTCCTCGATAAAACCATGACGCAGGACGTGCAGGTGGAAGTCACCGGCGCTTGAACCGCCCATGAACGAGCCCATCTCCAAAGCGCAGCTTTTCGCCTCGCTCCCGTCGCCCTGGCCCACGGACCTGCAGGTGGCGATTCGCAAGGCTGCGGGAGCGCTCGCTGCAAAACTCGTCGTGCTCGACGACGATCCTACGGGCACCCAGACCGTCTACGACGTGCCGGTGCTCACATCGTGGGGCGTCGAGGAGCTGGCAACGGAGCTCGCCGACGCGGCACCCTGTTTTTATGTGCTCACGAATTCGCGCAGCTTGCCGCCCGAGCGGGCGCGCGATCTGGCGCGCCACCTCGCGTGCAATCTACGGTCCGCCGCCGTCCGCAGCGGCCGGCGCTTCGTTCTCGTGAGCCGGAGTGACTCGACGTTGCGCGGACATTATCCGCTGGAAACCGATGTTTTGGCCGAGGAACTTGGGCCGTTCGACGCAACCGTGCTCGTGCCCTATTTCGAGGCGGGCGGACGCTACACGATTCACGACACCCACTACGTCGCCGACGGCGACACCCTGATCCCGGCGGCGGCCACGGCATTCGCACACGATGCTGCCTTCGGGTATCGCTCATCGAATCTCCGCGATTGGATTGCGGAGAAAACGGGCGGCGCCATACCGGCGAAAGCGGTCGTCAGCATCTCAATCGACGAGATTCGATCGCGCGGTCCGGGCGCGATTGCGGCCCGGCTTGAGCGGCTGCCGCCTGGCTCGACGGTGATCGTCAACGCCGCGTGTCCGGGCGATCTCGATGTCTTCATGTTCGCCGCGCTCCAGGCGGAGGCGGCCGGCCGGCGTTTTCTCTTTCGAACCGCCGCTCAGTTCGTCGCGAGCCGGCTCGGGCTCATGGAACAGGCCCGCTGGCGTCCGACGTTCGACGGGACTGCGCCGGCCCAGGCGAATGGCGGGCTCGTGGTCGTCGGCTCCTACGTGCCGAAATCGAGTCACCAGCTCGCCGAGCTTTTGCGCGTCGCAGCGACCGGCACAGAGGCCACTCTCCTCCCGGTGGAGCTCAGCGTCCCGCGCGTGCTGGCACCGGCCCAGCGCGAAGCGGAGATCGGACGTGTCCGCACTTTGATGTCGGATACCCTCGCCGCCGGCCGCGACGTCGTGCTCTTCACCAGCAGGGCGCTGGTGACAGGCGACGACGGCGCACTGGGCCTGGAAGTCGGCGCGAAGATTTCGACCGCATTGGTCGAACTCGTGCATTCCCTGCGGAAACGCCCCGCTTTTCTCGTGGCCAAGGGCGGGATTACATCCAGCGACCTCGCCACCCGCGCCCTCGGCGTGCGCCGCGCGATGGTGCTGGGTCAGATCGTGCCGGGCGTGCCGGTCTGGCGACTGGGACCGGAGTCACGGTTTCCCGGGATGCCCTACATCGTTTTTCCGGGCAACGTCGGCGACCTCCATGCACTCGCGGACGTTTATGGCCGCATGGGCCGCAGTGCCACCATGCCGCAGCCTTCACTTTCCCTTACAAATCCATGAAAATCGCAATCCTCGGAGCAGGAGCAATGGGCAGCGCCATCGGCGCATTGCTCCACGAAGCCGGCAATGCCGTCACCCTCATCGATGTCTCGCGGCCCGCCATTGATGCGGTGAGTTCACGCGGACTCATCATCCAAGACAAGGCGGGCAACAAACGCACGGTCAGGGTGCAGATCACTGACCAACCCGCCACCATCGGCGTCGTCGATCTGCTGATCGTCTTCGTCAAATGTTATCAGACGGCCGATGCGGTGGGGAGTGCGCTGCCCATCATCGGGCCCCACACCACCGTCCTTTCGTTGCAAAACGGCTGGGGCAACGGCCCGCGGATCGCCCAACTGGTCGGCGCTGAACGCGTGGTGCTGGGGGTCTGTTATCACAGTGCCACCGTCCTGGCCCCCGGCCATGTGCTCCACGCCGGGCAGGGGAAGACCTTCGTCGGCGAGTTGGATGGACTCGATCGCCCGCGGCTCCAGTCGATCGTGAAGACGTTCAACGATGCTGGAATCGCGGTGGAGCCCAGCGGTCAGGTGCTCAAGGAAATCTGGTCCAAACTCGCGCTCAACGTCGCCACGCTGCCCACGTCGTCCACGGTCCGCATCACGGCGGACCGGCTCCTCGACGCCCCGGAAATGCAGGAGCTGATGAAAGATTTGCTCCACGAGGTCGTGGCGGTGGCCAACGCCCAAAGCATCCCGCTCGATTTCGACGAACGCTGGGAAGCCATCACCGGACTGTTACGCAAGCTCGCGCCGGGCACCAAGGGCTCGATGTATCAGGACGTGGAAAACCGTCGGCGGACCGAAATCGACGTGATGTGCGGGGCGATCGTCGAAGCGGGCACGCGGCTGAACATCGCCACTCCGTGCAACCGCGCCATGATCGGTTTGATCAAGGGACTCGAACGCACGTTCGCTCTGGCCGCATAGACGCGACGTGAAATCCATGCGTTTCGCCATCTTCGGGGCCGGCTTCTGGCCGCGCTATCAACTCTCCGCCTGGCGAGAAATTCCCGGCGTCGAGTGCGTGGCGATCTACAATCGCACGCGCGCCAAGGCCGAGGCGCTGGCGCGTGATTTCCACATCCCCGCCGTCTATGACGACGCGGAAAAGCTCCTGCGCGAGGTGCGGCCGGACTTCGTCGACAACATCACCGAGGTCGGCGGGCACAAGCCACTGTCGCTCCTCTGCGCCCGGCATGGCATCCCGTGCATCTGCCAGAAACCCATGGCCGCGTCGCTGGCCGACGCGGAAGAGATGGTGGCGGCCTTTCGAAAAGCGAAAACGCCGTTCCTGGTGCACGAAAACTGGCGGTCGCAGGCGCCGATGCTTGCCCTGCGCCAACGGCTCGCCGAAGGCGTCATCGGGACGCCCTTTCGGGCGCGCTTCACGATGGTCTCCGGTTTCGATTGCTGGGTAAACCAGCCGGCGCTGGCCGACCTCGAGCAATTCATCCTGACCGATCTGGGCACGCATTTGCTGGATACGGCACGCGCCTGCTTTGGCGAGGCCTCGTCCCTTTATTGCCAGACCCATCGCACGCTCGCACCCGCGGTGAAAGGTGAAAACGTGGCGACGGTCATGCTCACGATGGGAGCAGCGCGGACTAGCGTCGTGATCGAAATGGCCTTCGCGAAGACGCCGCTTGAGCGCGAGTGCTTCCCGGAAACGCTCGCCTTCATCGAAGGCCCGCTCGGCTCGATCGAGCTGGGGTCCGCCTATCGCCTCCGAGTCACCACCGCGCGCGGCACGCAAATCACCCGGCACCCGCCGATGCGTTATGCGTGGGCCGATCCGGCCTACGATATCGCTCACGCGAGCATCGTGCCCTGCCACGCGAACCTGCTCGCCGCGCTGCGCGGCGAAGTTGCCGCCGAAACCACGGGAGTGGACAACCTCAAAACGTTGCAGCTCGTCTTTGGCGCCTATGACTCGGCTTCGCGCAATGTCGTCGTCCACTTCAGCCATGAGTGAGTCCCTGGCGCATTCGCCCGCCGCAACGTCTGCGCCTGCCGATCACGTTTCGCTGCGCGCCGGCCCTCTCACGATGATCTTCGCAGACGGCGACCTGCGCTATATCAAGCTCGGTGAGCACGAAATCATCCGCCGCATCTACGCCGCCGTGCGCGACCGGAACTGGGGCACCGTGCCCGCAGAGATTTCGGATCTTCGGATGAATGCCGGACCGGACAGCTTTCGCCTGACCTATGCGAGCACGCACCGGCGCGACGAGATTCATTTCGTCTGGCGGGCGGAGATCACTGGCCAGGCCAACGGGACCATCCGCTTCACATTCGACGGAGAAGCGCGAACGACCTTTCTGCGCAATCGCATAGGTTTCTGCGTGCTGCATCCAGCCGATTGCGCCGGGAGGCGCTGCCTCGCCGAGCGGGGCGCCGGCCCGCGGGCCGAGGTGATGTTTCCCCGGCTGGTCGAGGCCGCGCAACCGGTTCCGGGCATCCACGACTTGGCGGCGCTTGCCCATGAGGTCACCCCGGGCATGTGGGCAGAGCTGCATTTCACCGGCGAGCGGTTCGAGATGGAGGACCAGCGCAACTGGATCGACGCGAGCTTCAAGACGTTTTGCACGCCGCTGCATCTCCCTTATCCGGTCGAGGTGCCGGCGCTCACGCGCATCCGCCAGGAGATTCTCCTGAAGCTCAATGCCCGCCGGCCGCTTCCCGCCATCGCCGCCGAAGTTCGGCCGCCACTCCGCATTGCTCTGACGAGCGTTCGCCGGCCGCTCCCGGCGATCGGTATCGGCAGCGCCTCGCACGGACAGCCGCTCACGGCCCGGGAGGCGGCGCGGGTGGGCACACTGCGGCTCGCCCACCTTCGCGCCGAGGTTCGGCTTGGTCAGTCGGACTGGTTGGAGAGGTTGACGCTGTCGCAGCATCAGTCGGCGCAGCTTCGCATCCCGCTCGAACTCGCGGTGCATCTGCCCGCGCAGGGCGGAGAGCGGGAACTCGACGAACTCGTTCGCCAACTCCGGGCGAGGTCCGCCGCCGTCGTTCGCGTCCTGTTGTTTCGCACCGGGGAAAAAACCGCCTCGGCCGCCAGCCTCGCCCTCGCGCGCCCGCGGCTGACACCGCTCGGCGTGCCCATCGGCGCCGGCACCGATGCGGATTTCTACCAGCTCAACCAGTTCAGGCCGCCGCACGAACAAGCCGACTTTGTGCATTGGTCGATGAACCCGCAGGTGCATGCGTTCGACCTGGCTTCGATCGCTGAAACGCCCGCCGCCGTCGCAGCTCAGCTCGAAAGCGCACGAGAATTTTTCCCGAACAAACCGCTCGTGGTGTCGCCGGTGACACTCAAGCCTCGCCTTAATCCCGTCGCGACCGCCAGTGAAAAACCTCCGGCACCCGGTGAACTGCCGCCGCCGGTGGATTCGCGTCAGTTGTCGCCGTTTCTGGCGGCTTGGACGCTGGCGATGATCAAACATCTCGCGGAGCAAGGCGCCGCGAGCGTGACGTTCTTTGAAACGACGGGCTGGCGGGGCGTCATGGAACGCGAGTCCGGTTCTCCATTGCCGAGCCGATTCCCGTCGCTGCCCGGCCAGATGTTTCCTGTGTTTTATGCGCTCGGCGCGCTCGGTGCGTTCGCGGGCAGCGAGGTCCTACTCACTCATTCCACCGACTCGCTTCGCGTCGAGGCGATCGCGCTGGCCAACGCCGACTCCACTTGCCTGTGGCTCGCGAACCTGACCGCGATCCGCCAATCTGCCGTCGTGGCGGGCTTCACCCGGGTTACTCATCGACTCGATCTCGATTTCTCGCCGGGAAGCCGGTGGCAGTTTGAGCCCGATTCGTTCCTGCGCAGCATAGGCTGCGAACTCGTCCCTGCCGCAGAGCACGAGATACCGATCGAGCTGGCCCCCTTTGGTCTCGTGCGGCTGGAGTTGCAGCCATGACGGTCGGACCAACAACTCAACGAGCGGAACCCGATCCGCTTCTCGCCATGCGCGAGATCCGGAAGACGTTTGCCGGGATCGAGGTGTTGAAGGGCGTGGACTTCACGGTTCGCGCAGGCGAAGTGCATGCGCTGTGCGGCGAAAATGGCGCGGGCAAGAGCACGCTCATGAATATCCTGGCCGGCGTGCATCGGCCGGATGCCGGCGAAATCGTTCTGGGCGGCCGGACGCATGCGGGGTTCGCTAGCGCGCACGCGGCCCAGCACGCGGGGGTGGGCATCGTGTTTCAGGAACGCAGCTTGTTTGGGCCGCTGACTGTCGCGGAGAATATTTTCGCCGGAAGACAACCGGTCACGCGCTGGGGCATGGTCGTCCGTCGCCAGCTGCATGCCTCTGCGGCCGCCGTGCTGGCCCGCGTCGCACCCGATATCTCCACCGAGGCGACGGTGGCTGACCTCTCGCCGGCACAGCAGCAAATGGTGGAGATTGCCAAGGCGTTGTCGCTCGACGCAAAGGTGATGATCTTCGACGAGCCCACGGCAGCGCTAACCGACGCCGAGACCCGCAGACTCTTCGCGGTTATCCGCCAGTTGCAGAGTCAGGGCACCGGCGTCGTTTATATCTCTCATCGACTGGAGGAGGTTTTCGGCATCGCCGACCGCGTCACCGTCCTGAAAGACGGCGCATGGCAGGGCACCATGCCCGTCGCGGAAACCACCGCCGACGATTTGATCCGCTTGATGGTGGGCCGTGACGTCGAAAAATTCCACTACGGCGCCAGCGAGGCCGTCCAACCGGTGCTGCTCGACGTCCGCGGCTTGAGCGACCCGACGGACACTGGAGGTGGAAAACCCATGCTGCAGGACATTTCGTTTCACGCGCGAGCGGGCGAAATCGTGGGTCTCGCCGGGCTGGCCGGCGCCGGGCGCACGGAAACGGCGCTCACGCTCTTCGGTGCGAGGCCGCAGGGGGCCGGGGAGATTCGGCTCGGCGGAAACCGCGTATCGATCCGTTCACCGGCGGACGCGATCGACGCCGGGCTCGGCTATGTGAGCGAGGATCGCAAGGAGTCCGGGCTTTTTCTCGACATGAGCGTGCGGCGCAACATCAGCGCCGCGCGGCTCGCGAAATTCGGCGGCTGGTTTTTTCGCGACACCGAAGAGTCGGGCGCGGCGCGCGATTTTGTGGCCAAGCTCCGGATCGCGTGCCGCGGGGTCGAGCAAGACACGGCGCATCTCAGCGGCGGCAACCAGCAAAAAGTGCTGCTGGCGCGCTGGCTCCTCGCCAACCCGCGCGTCCTGATCGTGGACGAGCCGACGCGCGGGGTGGATGTCGGCGCCAAGGCCGAAGTGCATCAGCTCCTGCGCGCCTATGCGCGACAGGGGCACGCCGTCGTGGTGATTTCCAGCGACCTCCCCGAGGTGCTCCGCATCAGCGACCGCATTTATGTCATGCGCGCCGGTCGCATCGCCGGCGAAGTGAGCGGCGACGGAGCGAACGAGGAGACGGTGATGCGGCTCGCCGCTCGGGACGGAAAGAATTGACCCATGCCCATGGAACCCCAACTCCGCCGCCGCTTCGTGCCGACCCGTGAAATCGGCGTCTTCCTGTTGCTGGTTCTCATCCTCGTCGTGTTTCGGGTGTTGTTTCCCGTCTCCTGGGAGCGCTTCGCCACCTTCGATAATTTTGCGTCGGTCGTTCGCAACATGGCTTTCGAGTGCATCCTCGCGCTTGGCATGATGCTGATGTTGATCGGTGGCACCTTCGACCTGAGCGTGGGCGCGACCGCCTCGATGGTCGGGGTCGTCACGGGCTGGCTCATGAAACACGCGGGCTGGCCCGTGCCGGCCGCAATTGCCGGCGGTCTCGCGCTCGCCGCCCTCAGTGGATTCGCCAACGGAGTCGTCGTCGCCAAGGTGCGTGTGAACGCCCTGATCACGACCTTGGGCACGATGGGAATATTCTCCGGCATCGCGCTCCTCGTCGGCGGCCCTGGCATCACCTTTCTGCCGCCCTCGTTCACCCAGCTCGGCCAGACGCAGTTCCTCGGCCTCCAAGCTCCGGTCTGGCTGGTCATCTTTCTCGGCGCGGTGGGGCATTATGGCTTCGCCCATACGCGCTTCTTTCGGCAATTCTACTACATCGGTTCGAATGCGAAGGCGGCGCACCTCAGCGGCATCAACGTCGAACGCCTGCAGATTATTGCGTTCACGTTGGTCGGACTCTTCGCCGGTCTGGCTGGCATCGTCTACGCCTCGCGCGTCGCAACCGCGAGCAGCACGGTGGGAATGGGCAAGGAACTGGGCGCGATCACCGCTTGCATTCTCGGTGGCGCCAGCCTGCAAGGCGGCCGTGGCACGGCCTGGGGCGCGCTGCTCGGCGTGCTCTTCGTGGCCGTGATTCAAAACATGCTTCTCATCAAACAAGTGCGTCCGGAGTGGCAGGGCATCATTCTCGGGCTGGTCCTCGTCTTCGCCGTCGCCATCGATTCGGTGCTGAACCGGAAGCAACAGCGTTGAAGTTGCGCCCATTTTATTCCCCATGCACTCCACCAACCCCGTCCTCACTCGTCGTCATCTGCTAAAAGTCGCTTCCCTTGGTGCCGGCGCGGCCGCTGTGGCCGGCCTCGGCGGCTGCGAAAAGCGCGAAACCGTCGCACCGTCCGCCGGCCGCACCCGCGGCGCGCATCCCAATGAAGTATACGTGTGGCTCTCGGCCAACGCCAACCTGCCGCTCTTCACCCAGCACGATCACCCGGCGCTCCGGCTCGCCGGACAGGAACTCGGGGTCACAGTCAGCATCGCCGGCCCGAGTTCCGTGGACATTCCGGGCCTCGTCGCCGCCATCGAACAGACCACCGCCAGCAAGCCGGCTGGCATGATGGTGGTGGGGTGGGATCCGAGCGCGCTCGTCCCTCCCATCGATGCCGCGATCGCCGCCGGTATTCCCGTGGTGTGTGTGGATAGCGATGTGCCCGCCAGCCGGCGTCTCTCGTTCATCGGCACCGATTGGTTCGAGATCGGCGTCCGCCAGGCCGAGGCGATGGTCAAGGCTCTCGCCGGCCGCAAGGGCCGCGTAGCGCTGCTCGGTCTCATCGAGCAGGAAACGTCTCAAAAGGCCTTCGCCGGGTTTCGCGGCGTCGCCGAAAAGCACGGCCTGTCCTGCATGGAGCCGCAACAGGACAAGGGCAACACGGCTGAAGCCACCCGCGTGGCTGCCGGTCTCATTCAAGGCACGCCCGATCTCGCGGGCATGGCCGGCTTTGACAGCGAGAGCGGACCGGGGATCGCCCAGGCAATCAAGGAAGCCGGCAAGGCGGGAAAAATCCTCGCCACCTGTGTCGACGCGGAGGAAGCCCACCTGCGGTTCCTCAAGGAGGGCGTGCTCACGGCCTGCGTGGGGCAGAAGCGTGAACTCTTCACCTACCTCGGCGTGAAGGCGCTCTTCGACCTGAACCACTCGCCGATCAAGTTCACAAAAAACGACAAGGCGGCCGGGATTCTCCCCATCGGATCGAACTACAACACCGGCACCTACACGGTCACGCGCGAGACGGTGGATCTCTTCTTGGGCGGCTAACGGGTCCACCTCTTTCGCCGCAGCGCAGGATCATTTCGCCGAAACGCCGCGAGACCGCCTTCCCGCTCGCAAGCCAAGCACGGATTGGCAACTGATCTTCAAGTGTCGAAACCCCCTCATCCGAAGTTGCCCCGGGCAAAAGCCGGGGTGGAGAGCCCACCCGGCCCGCTGGTCGCGCCCGAGTTCACGGACGATTGGTCGAGGTTGCGGGCAATCTCGCTGCGTTGCGTTCACACCGCGCCTCAGAACTACTGTCAGTGGCACTCTCATCCCTTTCACGAGATCGCCCTGACCACGGAGGGCACAACGCTAAATGGTTTTGCTGGGCAGTTGCTGCCCATTTCGGCGAACACGTTGTTCCATTACCGCCCGGGCGAGGAGCATGGCTTTTGGAACGATAATCGCCAGCAGCCCCGCATCTGGGTCGTTCACTTCACGCTGGATCCGAAGCTGCTGGCGGGACTGCCCGCCTTCGGCCGGGCCGATTCCATGTTGCGCCCCTGCCAGCTCACCGTCCCGCAAGTGGAAACCTTCAAGTGGTTGTTCATGCGTCTGTCGGTGGAGCATTCGCAACGCGCTCCGAGTTGTGCCCTGGCGGAGGCCGCGTGGCTGCACTTGCTGCTCGTAAACGTGCATCGGTGGGCCCAGCGGGAGTTCGCCACGTCGATCGCGCCAGCGACAGGGCGTCCCGAGATATTGCGGCTCTGGCAGATGATTCAGGAAACAGCCGGCCGGCCCGCGGAGTTTACGAGGCGGATAAAGGAGATGCCGAACTACAACTCGCTGCGAGGCGAGTTTACGGCGGTGTTCGGCGTGTCTCCGGGCCAGATGGCGCTTCGCACCCGCATGCAGACCGCGAAAAGCCTCCTGATCGAGACACCGCTCAGCATAAAGCAGATTGCCGACGAACTCGGATATGTCCGTCAGCATGAATTCTCCCGGATGTTTCACCGCGTAACCGGGCGATCGCCCACGGACTGGCGCGAACATCCGGGAATCGACGGATCCGTTTAGGGATTCCGCCTGACCCGGTAGTTTGAGTTGAAGAGTGCGACCCCACCCACGTGCAACCCCACCCCAGCCTCGGACTGCCGCGCGAGCGGCGCCGGTCCTGCCAGCAGATAGTTCTGTGCGCAATCGCCGCGCTGCTTTGCCTGCCTGCGGTCGCTCAACAGACCGGTTTGAGACGCTCTTTCAATATTCCTGCGCAACGTGCGGAGTCTGCGTTGATGGTGTTTTCCGAGCAGTCCGGCTACGGCGTGATCATGGACGCCAACACGGTCGACGGCGCCCGCACGAACCGGCTGGCCGGAACCTTCACGCCGCTGGAGGCGCTGCAATACCTGCTCCTCGGCACGGGCCTGATGGCTACCCCGGACGAGAGAAGCCGAGCCTTTGTCGTCCATCGCGTCGTTAAGCCTCCATCCGATCAACTTCCGCCGCCAGCGACCGGCGACAACGCACTGCAAAAAACAGAAACCCCGTCTCCCCCCAACCAAGAGCCGATGAAAACAAACAAACTCCTCGCCACGCTATCCGCAGCGTTCGCCGTGGTCACCTCCACGTTCGCCCAGACTGCAAACCCACCCGCCACCGGCGCCGCTTCGTCTTCCAGCAAAGGTGAATCCGTCGTGCAGCTCAGTCCGTTTGAAGTCACCAGTAACTCCGATGTCGGCTATCAAGCCACTGACACTCTGTCCGGCAGTCGCATGAACACCCCGTTGAAAGACATCGCGGCATCGATATCGGTGTTCACCGAGGAATTCATAAAGGACATCAACGCCACCGACCTGAAGGAAGTGATGGCCTACGCGAACAACTTTCAGCCCGATCTGGACGACGCCGGTAGTTTTGGTGACAACTCGTCGGGCAATAGCGTCATGGGTTCGGCCCTCGGAAGTAGTCGGGTGCGAGGTCTCCCGGTGGATATCGCCCGCAACTACTTCAAGTGGCAAAACTCGACCGACACTTATAATATTGGACGCGTCGAGGACGCCCGTGGCCCGAATTCCGTCCTCTTCGGCATCGGCAACGCGGGCGGCATCATCAACGTCGCCACGAAGCAGGCGGTGTTGAAGCGTCCGATGCGGGAGATTTCGCTGTCCGGCGGCAGCTTCAGCTCGTGGCGCGCGACGCTCGACGTCAACCAGCCGCTTGGGGACAGGGTCGCCGTGCGGTTCAATGCCGTGGCCAATCGCACCCGCTACCTCGAGCCGTATCGGTATTCCGAAAGCCGCCGGGCGCATCTGGCGGCCAAATACGAGATCACGCCGTGGTTGACGGCCCGGGTCGAATACGAGAAGGGCGAAGTGGAGGCCAATTCGGGCCGTTTGACCGGCGTCTTCGACAGCGTCGTTCCCTGGCTAAATGCAGGAAGGCCGCTTTTCACCGCAACCGCCCCCAATAGCACCTTTGCGGGACTGGGCTCTCGCGTCTCAACCAGCCTGTCGACGCTGCGCTTTATTTCCAATTCGAACCAACTGATCCACATGGGAGGACAGATCGCCACCCTCGGCTCTCGCGGCGCGGGCACAGGCGGCTATCCGATCATGGACCCGTCGATCATCTCGTTTACGATCAACAGCGGTGGTCCCGGACAGGTCCGCACCAACCCCTACAACTCCCTCTCCGCCATCGCCACTGCCCAGCTGGGTAGGAAGACATTCGTCGAGTTGGGGGTCAATCGTCAGAGCCGGCACTTTGACAGCCTGGATCCGGTGGTTTCGCACATACTCTATGCTGACCCTAACACAAATCTGCCGGGAACTTTGGGCGTCAACCCCTATGCGGGTAAACTGTATATGGAGACCTATTGGCGAAAGTGGGATGCCGGGCTAAAAACCGACACCGCTCGACTCTCGTTTTCACACGAGGTCGATGCCGGAAAGTGGGGCCGGTATCGCGGCGGGGTTTTCGGAGAAATAGAAAAAGAGGACGGACAGTCTCACCCGAAATTCGAGGTGTTCGACGGGAATCCGTTTAACGCTGCTGCTGACCAAAACCTCGCGTATCGTCGCACCTATGTAACCGAAGGCGCCTGGGGGAGCTATTATGTCAGCGGCCCCTCGGAGAGCGGCCTGCTCAACAACGTAAGGGATCCCGTATCGGGTCGGAGTTTTAGCACCAAGTGGGTTGTTTATAATGCCTCATCCAACGACACATCCGAAGCCGCGAGTGGCACCGCGTCGCTACAAGGCCATTGGTTTAACGGGCGGCTCATCGCCGGCGCCGGCTACCGAATGGACCGCCTTGCCGTCGACGATTATGGCCAAGTGCGAGACCCGGTGACTGGTGACTTTATCCGGGATAACGCCCCCACGCGCCCGGTTTCAGAGCCCCAGACCCGCACGTTTAGCGTCGTATGGCATGCGCTGAAGAACGTCTCGTTCAAATACAACCAAGCTACCAACAGCAGCGCGGTTAATTCATCGGTGAGAGTTTTTCCCTCGAAACCCTCCGGTCCCGTCTTCTCCGGTCCAGCGTCAACAGGCGTCGGAAAAGATTACGGGGTGACGTTCACTTTGTTGAACGGGAAGATTTATGCCAGCTTGGTGCGCTACACCACGGAGTCCGTCGGAGAACTCTTCAGTGGCGCCGGCACTCATAATACGCAGAATGAACGTATTCGCGCCGCGCTGTTAAGCGCCGGCCGAATCACGGTTGCCGAGGCGGACGACCGTGCGTCGAACGCCAACGCCACATCCCGGGACAAAAGTTCGGAGGGTTACGAACTTTCGTTGACCGCCAATCCCGGCAACTGGCGGCTGAGTGTCAACGGCTCTTACACCGACGGGACGTATTCTAAGATCATTCCCGAAGTCGTCGAGTGGTGGGCAGGGCAAAAGGCGTTTTACTCGCGATTCCCACAAAACATCCAGACCGGCGTCGGCGCCAATACGATTGCTGACGAAATTGCGACGGAGGATGACTTTCTGGCTGAAACCCTTTCCGGCGAGGGAATCGGGCTCGTCGGCAACGCCAAATACAAGGCCAACTTCTTTGCGCGCTATTCCTTCAAGCAGGGTTTCCTGAGGGGCGCATTTGCCGGCGGGGGCTACACGTATACTGGCAAGACGCTGGTAGGGCAGACCCTTGCTGCCCCCAAACGGCTGCAATTCGCCCCGCCGGTTGGCCAGGCCTCCTTGCTTCTCGGCTATGAACGACGCTTGAAAGACCGGGTGCGGCTCAATGTGCAATTAAACATCTCGAATCTTTTCGACGAAACGGATCCGAGGATAATCCGCTACGCCAACACGGGCGATACCAACCAGATCAGGCGGATCGCCGTGCGCGACCCGCGCGTGTGGACGCTTTCAACCCGTCTCTCGTTTTGAACGCCAGCCTGGCAGTGGCCCGCGGTAATCCGCCGGGCCACTGCTTCGCTGCCACCCGCGGTTGCATCCCCCGATCGACGCCCATCAATCATGACACCGTCCGCCTCCTCAAATCCCAATCGCATTGGGCGCCGGCGGTTCATCGCCAATGTCGCTGGCACCGCGGTGACCGCCGCCATGGGCGCTCCGGAGTCGCCGGCTGCCTCCGTCCCCGGCACACGTAAGCCAACGTTGATTCAGAGTGAAAACGCGCACGCGGGTGCGCTCGACTGGCAACTCACTCGCGTGCGCGTCGTGCCGGGCAAGGGCGGCACCTCCACCGAAGCCTATCGTTCACCAGCGATCGAGGGCTACTGCTCGCGCCAGAGCGTCGCAGCGGGTGAGACGATCGAGTTCCTGATCAGCACCAGTCCGCCGTCGCGCTACAGCATCGAGGTGTTCCGCACGGGCTATTACGACGGGCGCGGCGCGCGGCTCATGACCACACTTGGGCCGCTTCAAGGCAGCCAGCAGCCCGAGCCGGCGGTCGAAGAGCGCAGGCGGGTCGAGTGCCGCTGGCAGCCAGGCGCGTCGCTCAAAATCCCGTCGAACTGGGTGAGCGGGGTCTATCTCGGCCGGCTGACGACCCTGCCGGACAACAGCGAACAGCCGTATTGGCAGAGCTACGTCGTTTTCATTGTGCGTGACGACCGGCCGGCGGACATCCTGTTTCAGTGCAGCGACAACACCTGGCAGGCTTACAACCGGTGGCCGGCCACCACTTCACTCTACGACAACGGCCAGCCGGGGATGACCTCGACGCCGGATGTGGACGTGAGCTTTGATCGGCCTTACGGCAAATACCGTCAGATCTACGACAACCCGCAGAGCACCGGCAGCGGGGAGTGGCTGTGCTGGGAATACCCGCTCGCCTACTGGCTGGAGCAACACGGCTACGACGTGAGCTATTGCTCGAATAGCGACCTGCTCACCCCGCAGCGCGGGATGAAGAGCAAGGCGTTTCTGAGTGTCGGACATGATGAGTATTGGGACGAGCGGGCCTACCACAGCGTCGCTGCGATGCGCGACGCTGGGGTCAATCTGATGTTCCTCACGGGGAATGCGGTATGTTGGGTGAGTCCGTTCAGTTCGAACGCGGCTGGGACGCCGAACCGCCGCATTCACCGCGCGGCGCCCTACGGAGGGCTGGCGCAACAGATGAAATTCCACAGCAAAGGAAACGGCTCCTACACGAGTGCCGGGCCCGATGAGGGGCTGCTCATGGGGTCGATCAACGTCATCCCGGTCAATGGCGGCGGCGACTGGATTGTCGCGAAGCCGGAGCACTGGATGTTTGAGGGCACCGGCATGAAGCAGGGTGACCGGATTCCGGGCTTGGTCGGCTGGGAATATCACGGCGAGCCGGCGAAGATCCCCGGCCTTGAAGTCGTGGCCGAAGGCACTGCCTGGTCGGGAGGCAAAGTCGCGCAACACTGGACCGCGACCATCTATCCCGGCCCGAAGAGCAATTTCGTTTTCAACGCCGCCACGATCTTTTGGTCGCAGGCGCTGTCCTCGCCACCCGGACATATGCTGCCGTGGTCGCACTGGAATCGTCCGCACGGCCCCGACGAGCGCGTGCAGCGCATGATGCAGAACATGCTGCGCCGCGCAATCGGCTCATGATTTCAAGACTACTTTGGAACACCCATGAAAACTCCCCCGACGACACCACCCTCGAACCAGCAGCACCGTGGCGATACGCGGCGCACGTTTCTCAAATCAACGGGCACGGTCATCGCCGGCCTTTGGCTGGCTGACCAGCCAGTCGCGGGTGCCGAGCAAGGATCTCCGGCCGCGAAGGAAACGCTGGCGGTAGACGGCGGACCCAAGGCCGTCACGCACCCGCACGGCCGCGCCACGCAGTGGCCGCTCTACGGCGAGGAGGAGGAGCGCGAGATCCTGAAGCTGCTCCGCGAGCCCGGCTACGGGCCGATCGAACAGCTGGAGGCCGACTGGACGAAGCACTTCCAAGTCCCCCATGTGCGCGCGTATTGCAACGGCACGAGCGCACTGACAACGATGTTCTTCGCCATGGACCTCCCGCCCGGCAGCGAGGTCATGGTGCCGAGTTATACCTTCTTCGCCACGATCACACCGATGCGGATGTTCGGGCTCGTGCCGGTGTTCGTCGATGTGAACCCGCGCACGCTGAACTTCGATCTCGAGGACGCGAAGCGCCGCCTTACGAAAAACACCAAGGCGATGCTGCCGGTGCATTGGATCGGGCTCCCCTGCGAGATGGATCGCATCTGCGAATTCGCGAAGGAAAAGGGCCTGATCGTGATCGAGGATGCCTGCCAGGCGCACGGCGCCTCGCTACAGGGCAAGCCCGTGGGTTCGTGGGGCCGGATGGGCGCGTTCAGCTTTCAGGCCACCAAACCGTTGCCGGCCCTTGAGGGCGGCATGGCCGTGTATCAGGAGCGCGCGGATTTCGAGCGTGGTTCGACCTTGGGGCATTACGACAAGCCGCGAAGTTTCCCCGAGAACAGCCCCTATCGGAAATATCAAGGGACGGGACTGGGCTTGAAGCTTCGTATGCATCCGATGGCCGCGATTCTCGCCCGCAGCCAGTTGCGCGGTCTGGAAGACCGCAACGCCAAGATCGCCGCGCAAATTCGCCGGCTCAACGACCGCATCCTGCACTTGCCCGGTCTGCACGAGCCAGCCGCACGGCCCGACATGAAACGCATCTACTATGCGTGGAACATGCTCTTTCTCGACGAAGCGAAAGCGGGGATGTCTCGGGATGCGTGCGTGAAGGCCTTGCTGGCGGAAGGCGTCCGCGCTGGCGGCGCCGGCTACCCGCTGCAGCACAAGATGCCACTGTATGCCGAGGCAAAGTGGTGGCACCACGCGCCGACGATCCCGGAGTTGCCCGGCTCGGAGCAGGCCAACCGCACCTCCATCTCGCTGCCGATGTTTACCACCGAGCAGCCTGAGCTGGTGGAGCAATACGCCAAGGCCTTTGAGAAGGTCTGGGCGCACCGCAAGAAATTGGGAAAAGCCTAAAGGCTGCAAGCCGACTTCGATTCAGCTCCTCATGCGAACTCTGCCTCAGCTCCCTCATCGTGCGCCAGCCTTCGCCCTCGCGGTGATCGCATCCGCCGTCGCGACGGCCCAGCCTCCAGCCGCAAACCCGCGTCCGGTGGCGATTCAAGTCCCCGCCGGGTTCGAGGTCATCCCCGTGGCGCTGCCGCCGCTGGTAACCTTTCCCATGCTCGGCAACTTCGACGAGCGCGGCCGCCTCTTCGTCGCGGAAAACGCCGGCGTAAATCTCGACGAGAAGGAACTCGATGCAAAGCGTCCCAGCTGCATCACGATGCTGGAGGACACCGACGGCGATGGAATCTTCGACCGTTCCACGGTCTTTGCCGACCAGCTCGCCTTTCCCATGGGCGCGGTCTGGCACGAGGGAGCGTTGTTCGTCACCTCGGCGCCCGGGCTCTGGCGGTTGGAGGACCGGGACGGCGACGGTCGTGCCGATTCGCGTGCGCTCGTCGCGACCGGCTTCAAGTCCAACGGCAACGCCGCCGATGTCCATGGCCCGTTCCTCCATCCCAACGGCCGGCTCTACTGGTGCCACGGTCGCAAGGGCCACGAAGTCTACCAGAATGGCGGCGGTGCGCTCGTGTCGAAAGGACTCGGCGCACGGATCTGGTCGTGCCGCCCCGATGGCAGCGACATCCAGGTGTATGCCGGCGGCGGCATGGACAATCCCGTGGAGTTGGCCTTCAATCAGGAAGGCGAGATGTTCGGCACGGTGAACATCTTCCAAGGCTCGCCGCGCAGCGATGCGATCCTGCACTGGGTTCACGGTGGCGTCTATCCGCGCACCGATCAGGAGCCGGTCATCGCCGAATTCAAACGCACGGGTGACCTGCTGCCACCCGTTGCGTTCATCGGCCACGTCGCACCGGCGGGCATCGCGCTCCCACGCAGCGAGGCGTGGGGCGCGGACTATCGAAACAATCTCCTCTACGCCGAATTCAACACCCATCGCATCATGCGCGTGCCGCTCGAGCGCACGGGTGCCACGTATCGCGGCGCGGCGCAGGTGTTCGCCACGGCCGCCGATTCCGGCGTCCACTTCACTGATGTGATCGAGGACGCCGATGGCAGCCTTCTGGTCATCGATACCGGCGCGTGGTTCCGGCGCGGTTGCCCGACCTCGGTGGTGTCGCGGCCGGATATCACCGGCGGCATCTACCGCATCCGCCGCATCGGTGCGCGCGGGCCGGCCGACCCGCGGGGAAACGCCATCGCTTGGACAGCGAGTTCGCCCGAGGCGCTCACCGCCCTGCTCGGCGATCCGCGATACGTCGTCCGCGACCGCGCCGTCGCCGAGCTGGTGAAGCGCGGCGCTGCCGCCGTGCCCGCACTGACGACGGCGCTCGAAAACACCCACTACCTCGTCCGCAGCAACGCCGTTTGGGCGCTCACCCGCATCGGGTCGCCGGCCGCACAGTCCGCGGCGCGCCGCGCACTGCCCGATCATGATGCGCGCATCCGCGAGGTCGCGTGCCAGAGCGCGTTTATCACGAGCGACAGCCATGCCGCCGAGGCCCTGATAGCGCGATTGGGCGATGACTCACCGAGCGTGCAGCGCGAGGCGGCCCGCGCGCTCGGCCGGTTGCGGAATCCGAAGGCGATCCCCGCGTTGGGAGCCGCCGCCGCGATCCCGCACGACCCGATCCTTACCCACGCGTTGATCTACGCGCTCATCGAGATCGACTCGCCGGCCGAAACCCAGGCGCTGCTGAATCATCGCGAGCCCCTGGCGCGCCGGGCGGCGATGATCGCGCTCGATGCAAGCGCGGGCGAAAAACTCGGCGCCGCTCCCGTGTTCGCGGCGCTGCGGGACCAGGAGCCGGCGCTGCGCTCGGCGGCGCTGAAAATCGCCGTCCGCCACCCGGAATGGGGTCGCGCGGCGGCGGACTATCTCGCCACCGCTGTCGCCGGCACGCTCGAGCCTGCGGCGAAGGAGGTCGTCGCCCGTCTGGTCGCGGCGTTTCTTTCCGCGCAGGAAGTGCGCGACTGGCTGCGCGCTTCACCCGCGCCGGCGCTGGACCCGGTGCTGTTGCTCGACGCGATTGCGGGTGCGCCGAACGCGTGGGACGAGAGCTGGCGCGAATTGCTCGCATCGTCGCTGCGTTCGCCCGACACACATCGGGCGCAGGCGGCGCTGCGCGCCATCGCGACGCATCGCCAGCGCGGCTTCTCCGCGTTGCTGCAGGATGTCGGTCGTGACACGAGCCGGCCGGCCGCAATGCGCGTGGCGGCGTTGCGGCTCGCCACCGGTGTCGGCACCGAAATGGACGCCGGCTCATTCGACCTGCTGCTCGGGCCCTTCGTTGTTGGCGGGACGCCCGACGCCCGCCTCCAAGCCGCCACGGTGCTGGCTGAGGCGAAGCTCAACCGCGCCCAATTGCTGAAGCTAACCGACGTGATGCCGGGGGCTGGCCCGGTGGAATTGCAGCAACTACTCGACGCATTTCAGCGCGGGCCGGCCGATGCCGAAACGGCCGCCCGGCTGCTGGGGCAACTCACGAAGTCGCCGGGCCGCTGGGGCGTGCGACCTCAGACATTGCAAGCTGTTTTTCTGCGCTTCCCCCCGCCCGCTCACGAAAACGCCGGTCCCCTTATCGCTGAAATCATGAATCAGAATGCCGCCAAGGACGCACGCGTGACGGAACTCGAGACTCTCGCCGGCGGTGGCGATCCGGCGCGCGGCCGCGCCGCGTTCTTTGCGGGCACGGGCGCGTGCCTGACCTGCCATCGCGTCGGCGACACCGGCGGCGTGCTGGGGCCCGACCTTTCGCACATCGGCCGAATCCGAACGAGTCGCGATCTGCTCGAAGCGATCAGTTTTCCGAGCGCCACGATCGCGCGCGGCTACGAGGCCTTTCAGGTCACCACGCGGGACGGCAATTCCCTGCTCGGCACGATTCCGCGGGAGACGTCCGACACGGTTTTCCTTTTGACCGCCGACGGTCGCGAAAATCCCGTGCCTCGCGCCACGATCACGAAACAGGAACCGATCGCGATGTCGCTGATGCCGCCCGGCCTGGATCGCGCCGTGGAGCCCAAAGTCCTCGCCGATCTCGTGGCATTCCTCCGCAGCCTTCAATGAACCCGTCCGCTCCAAACCGCGCCCGCGCCAAGGCCGTGCTCTCGCTGATCGGGAACACGCCGATGGTTTCGTTGCGCTTCGACGCCGAAGGCGCGACGATTCTCGCCAAGTGCGAATTCCTCAACGCCAGCGGCAGCGTAAAGGACCGCTTCGCGAAGGGCGTGTTGCTCGACGCGGAACAGCGCGGCTTTTTGCGGCCCGACTCGATCATCCTCGAATGCAGCAGCGGCAACACCGGCATCGCGCTCTCGATGGTCGGTGCGGCGATGGGCTATCGCGTGACAATCGTCATGTCGTCCGGCGCCAGCGTCGAGCGGCGCAAGTTGATCCGCCAACTCGGCGCCGAGTTGATTCTCTTCGACAGCGCAGGCCGCTATCAAACGGGCATCGAGATTTCCCGAGAGATGGCCGCGCAGGAGGCGCGCTATTTTCTTCCGCGCCAGTTCGAGAACCCGCACAACGCCGCCGACCACGAACACACCACCGGCCGGGAAATCCTCGCGCAGGTGAACGGCCCCATCGACGCGTTTGTGCACGGCTTCGGCACCGGCGGCACGCTCGCGGGCTGCGGCAAGGCGATCAAGCAGCGCTGGCCGCAGGCGCGCATCCACGCGATGGAGCCGGCCGAACAGGCGTTGCTCGCGGGCGAGTGCCCGTGCTGTCACTTCATCGAGGGCGTGGCCGACGGCTTCATCCCGCCGCTCCTCCGCGAGGCCCCGCTGGACGGGCCCATCGCCGTCACGAGCGCCGACGCCATGGCGATGACGCGCCGTCTGCATCGCGAGTTCGGACTGTGCGTCGGAACTTCCTCCGGCGCGAATGTTGTCGCTGCGCTACGTCTCGCCGCAGAGCTTGGACCCAAATCGAACGTAGTCACGCTCCTGTGCGACCGAGCTGAACGCTACTTCAGCACGCCGCTGTTTGATCTGCCCGGCAGTGAGCGAACTGCCGGGATCAAACCGGCCACTCCATGATTTATGCTTGGTGCCTTCCAACCCCACGTTGCGAAGCTACTCGCGGACCTGCGCGGCCCGGGCGGTCCAGTCATCCGAGCCGTAGACGCGCTGCTCAACCGCTAGCACGGAGCCGGTGATCGGCCCGATCCTAACTTCGAACCGCGACTTTCAGCAAATCCAGCACACCCCAGCACCCCATGAAACGCCGCGCCTTCCTGCAACTCATCGCCGCCACCGCTGTCGCCGCCCAAGCGCAGACGCTGAGGCAGCCCGCCGACGGGCCAAAGCGACGCGCGCAGATTCTCGCTGCGGTGCAAGACGTGATGGGGCCGCTGCCCGGCGCGGAGAAACGTTGCGCCCTCGATGTGCAGGTGAGCGAGGAAGTGGACTGCGGCAGTCATGTGCGGCGGCTCATCACATATGCAAGCGAGCCGGGCTCGCGCACACCCGCATATCTGCTGATCCCGAAATCCGCGCTTGCCGGGAAGCCCGCACCGGCCGCGCTGTGCCTGCACGGGACAAACAACACGATCGGACACGCCGTGGTGATCGAGGGCCTCGGGAACCAGACGCCGAACCGGCAATACGCGAGCGAGCTGGCGGAGCGCGGCTTCGTGACCATTGCGCCGAACTATCCGTTGCTGGCAAAGTATCAGCCGGACGTCTTCAAGCTCGGCTACGCGAGCGGGACGATGAAGGCGATCTGGGACAACCTGCGC
The DNA here is from genome assembly GCA_016235555.1 of Verrucomicrobiota bacterium. GTDB lineage: Bacteria > Verrucomicrobiota > Verrucomicrobiia > Opitutales > Opitutaceae > JACRKC01. The sequence goes on along the minus strand of JACRKC010000083.1, from coordinate 66,675 downwards.
GCACTCGATCTGCTCGACTCAATGCGCGAGGTCAGGCCCGGCGCCTTTGGTGCCATCGGGCATTCGCTAGGCGGGCACAATTCGATTTTCACCGCGCTGTTCGACCCGCGGATCAAGGCGATCGTCACAAGCTGCGGGTTTGATTCGTTTCGCGACTACTACAACGGCGATCCGAAGAACTGGGAGCACGGCAAGGGCTGGTGCCATGATCGCTACATGCCGCGCCTGGCGAAGTATCGGGGACGACTCGACGAGATCCCGTTTGATTTCGACGATCTGCTCGCCGCGCTGTCGCCTCGCCCGATTTTCGTTAACGCGCCGCTGAAGGATGCGAATTTCCAATGGAAAAGCGTCGACCGTTTGATTGCGACCGCGCGCGAGGCGCATGCGCTGCTGGGCACGCCGAGCGCGATCGCGGTCGAGCATCCCGACTGCCCGCACGATTTCCCCAAGGAAGTGCGCGAGCGCGCCTACGCGTTTCTCGAAAGGGTGCTGTTATGATCGCCATGAAATCCGTTCGTCGTGTTGTTGTTCTTTGCTTGGGTTGGCCGCTGGTCGCAGCAGCCGCCGCGGCGAATTTCACCGGCGGCAGCGACGCAGCGGCGAAGTTCGGCGTCCACGAAATCATTCTCAAAGGAGATGGTAACGTAGAGAATCCGTTCGACACCGTTGCGCGCGTGACCTTCACGCCACCCTCCGGCGCTGGAAACGCGAGGAACGTCTCGGCGTTTTTCGACGGCGACAACACCTGGCGGGCGCGCGTGTATGTGAGCGAGCCGGGAGAGTGGAAATGGTCATCGCAGTGCGCGACCGATCGTGCCTTGGCGAGCCGGCGCGGGGCGTTCACGGCCACGGGATCGTCCCTGCCCGGGCGGCTGCTGCCGCACCCGAAAAACTCCCGGCATTGGATGACGGAGAACGGGCGGTGGTTTCTCAATCTCAGCGACACCGCCTACTTCCTGCTCTGCGCTTATGATGGCAACGGCAACGCGGTCTCCGACGACGATGCGCGACGCTACGTCGTCGACGATGTCGCGCGCGGCATCAACTCGGTGCGCTGTTATCTCGCGAGCGGCAGCGCCGGTTTCGGCGAGTCACAGGAGCAGTGGAGGACCTGGTTTTTTGCCGATGCGACCCTGGACCGTTTCCGTCTGGAGAATCTCCAAGTCGCGGACCGTCGCCTGAGGATGCTGCTCGAAACGCATCCTGAAATTGCCGTGCAGCTTATCCTGTTTCCCCAAGCGGGCTACGCCCGTGATGATCCCTTCTGGGCCGCGCTGCAGCCGGTGCAGCGCGAACGCCTGCTGCGCAACCTCGTCGCCCGGTTCGCCGCCTATCCGCAGCTGTTCTGGCTGCTGGTCAACGACGCCCACTACGGGGAGAAATTCCCGAACAACAACGCGATGGTCCGCGAAGTCGGGGCCTATCTGCAGCAAGATGATCCCTGGCAGCACCCACGCTCCACCGGCCACGCGCGGCGGCTGCCGTTTGTCTTCGGGGCCGAGGACTGGGCCACCTACATCCATATCGAGCACGCGCACGATCTCGGCGCGGAGCAATACGCGCAATACGAGGCGCTCGCGAAGCCCGTGTTCCTGGGCGAAGACCGCTACGAACAGGATCACACCGAGCGTGACCCACTGGACATGCGCTACTGGCAACGGCGCTTGTTCTGGTCGTGGTTGCTTTCCGGAGGCTCCGCCAACTACGGCGGCCGCTGGTGGGTCGTTCATCCTTACAGCGAGACCGCGGGCAAGGCGTCCGCGTTTTATCGGCGAAAGGAAGTCACCTTCAGCAAGGCGCTCACGGGGCTCGATTCCGTGCGGGTGATTCGCGACTATTTTTCTACGCCCCCGATCGAGCTTTCGGATTTTGTGCCGGCGCCCGCTCTGGTGCGCGATGCCGATGGCCGTGTCGCCGCCGACGCACCGGAGCTCATGCGCCGCGGGAGTGACGAGTTTCTCGCCTATCATCCCAACAGCACTTCCGCCGGCCGGGCCGCGCGGACGGACCCGACACGCGCCGCCCGGCTCTGGCTCGATTTGAGCGCAGTGCGCGGTCGGTTTGAAGTCGAGTGGCTGCGGCCCCATGACGGCGTGAGCGCCCGCGGAGCATCCGTCGAGGGCGGTCGGCGAATCGAGTTGACGGCTCCTTGGATCGGACACGACGCCGTCGCGCGATTGGTGCGCGTGGATGCACCGCGAGCCATCCCTGCCGCCGCCGTCGCTCGCACCACGCGCACCGTTGGAGTGCAGGAGCAATCGCCCTCCCGAGCGCGGGAAAATCCGCCGGTGCGCAACCTCGCCGGCAATCTCGGCTTCGAACTCGGCAAACCAGAGCCGTGGCAGTTGACCGGCACCGGAGCCGGCTTGACTGAGAACGGAGCCCGCTCCGGTCGCGGCGCGTTGCATCTGGTGCCGGGCACTCGGGCGGCGCAGACCCTCCGGGGGCTGGAGCCGGGTGCGCTCTACGTGGTGCGCGGCTGGCTGCAGTCGCTGCAAGGCAGGGCGGAGATGACCTACGCGGAGACGCACAAACAAACGAACGGCAAATACGTCTTTGCCGGTGTCCCGGCCGTGACCGGGAAATACGAACTCACCACGCTCCTGTTCCGGCCGGAACTCGACCCGGCGTCGTCGCGTGGCCAGGTCGATGTCAAATTCTCGCTCTACACCGAGGACGACAAAGGCGAGGCCCTGATGGACGACATCGACATTCGGCGCGGTGAACTCGTCGGACCCGATTTGCTCGGCATCGTGCAGTTCGACCAGCGACAACTCGAGCGTTGGAAGCCCGGCACCACCGAGCCCGTGATAATCCCGGACGGCGGCCCGGGAGGAGGACCCTGCCTGCGGCTGACGAAGAAGGGGTATTTTTCTCTGGGCCTCAAGGGCCTGGAGCCGAACACCACCTATGCCGCGACCGCGTGGCTGCGTGGAGCGTGGTTCCGTTTTGGCGCGAGTGGCTATGGCTCCCGCACCGACCACATCAGCATCAACTCGCCGACGTTCGTGCCGCGCACGATCGGCTTCACCACGGGGCCGGAGTCCACCTCGGCGAATCTCTATTTCGTGATGCCCGCGGACAACCGCCAGGCCTTCATCGACTCCGTGGAAGTCCGGCGGGTCGAGCTGCGGTAACAAGGGCGAATGCGCACCAAGAACCACACGTTCCGACTACACCACACCCGTCCGGCAGGTCCCTCTCAAATCCCACATCTGATGAAATCCGGTATTCACCGAGCACGATTGATCTCCGCGTGGCAGGCCACTGTTCCGGTCCTCTTCCTCCAGGCGGTTTGTTTTTGCCTGATCGCCGGCGCCGCACCTGCCGCCGTGGCGGCGACTCCATCGGGCCCCGGCGGCTCGCCCCGCCCCTGGAAGGCCGGATTTGCGGAGGCCGACATCACGCCCAAGCCCGGTATGCCCGTCATGCCGGCGGGATTTGCCAACTCGCGCATCATGGATGGTTCGGAGTCGCCTCTGCTCGCCCAGGCGCTCGTGCTCGAGGATGCCGACGGCAAGCGCGCGATCTTGTTCACGGCGGACCTGCTCGGCTTCGGTAGGATCACCGTCGACGCCGTGCGACACAAGATCCACAAGGCGCATGGCATACCCGAGGAGAGCGTCTGCTTCACCGCCTCGCACACGCACTGGGCTCCCACGGTCAATTTTCGCACTGGCTCGGCCATGGGCGACGTGAACGTCTGGTATCTCGCCTTTCTTGAGACGACGCTGCTCGAGCTGGCGGACCGGGCCCTGAAGAATCTCGCGCCGGCCGAGCTCGCCTACGGTTGGCGCGAGGCCCAGATCGGCATGAGCCGCCGTTTGCCGGGGCAGCAGGGCATCCAGTGGGCGCCCTTTCCGCTCGGCAGCTACGACAAACACACGCCGATCCTGCGGGTGAGCCGGGAAGCGTCGCCCCGCCAAGTGCTCGTGGTCGGTCATGCGTGCCATCCCACGAGCATGGGCAATCTCAACCAGTGGTCGGCCGACTATCCCGGCGCGATGCGGCGCAAGCTCGAAACCGACTTGGAAGATTGCCGCGCGATGTTCGTCAACGGCGCCGGCGCCGACGCCAAAGTCGTCCACCGCGATCCCGCGACCGGCCGGCACGAATTTTCGGCGAGCCCCGACAACAGCCACGCCGCGGGGCTCGCGCTCGCGCAAGCGGTGCTCGAACGTATCCGCACGGGCCAGCCGCTGGAGCCGCTCGACGCTCGCCTGAGCGCGGCCCTCGTCCGTGGCAAGCTGACGCTACAGGAGGGGCCGAGTCAGGAGGAAATCAGGAAGATGGCGCTCGACGGAAGGATCACCACCTCCACGACGTGGTGGGCGCGCAAGATGCTCGCGTTTCCCGACGCGCGTCGCGACTTCGACTACGCGGTCCAGTCGTGGCAACTCGGCGAACTCACGATCGTCGCGATGGAGGGCGAGGTCTGTGCCGACTGGGGCGCAATGGCCCGCAGCCTGCCGGCAACGAAGCACTCCATGATGATCGGCTACGCCAACGAGGTATCGTCCTACATCCCCACGGCGCGCCTCATCCAGGAAGGCGGTTACGAGTCCGACCTCTCGCACAAGATCTACCTGCTCCCGGGCCGCTTCGATCCCAAGATGGAAGTGGAGCTCACCATGCTCATCCGCCGCGCCGTGGCCAACGTTGCCGGGCAGCCGGCTCCGCTCGATCCGATGCCGTTCGATCGCGGCCGGCTGCTCGTGGCGGTGGACGGGCAGGGGGCCGAGCATCGCATCACGACGCCCGCAGAATGGGAGTCCCGTCGCCGGCAAATCATCGCACACGTCGAGCTGGCGACCGGGCCGTTGCCCGGTCCCGCGTTCCGGGTTCCGCTCGACCTGAAAGTGCTGGAAGAGGTCGACTGCGGTTCCTACATCCGCCGGAAGATCGCCTACAACGTCGATCCGCATGATCGCGTGGAGTCCTTTCTCCTCGTGCCGAAAAAACTCTCCGGAAAAACTCCCGCGATCCTCGCGCTCCACGGCACCAATCGCTACGGCAAGGAACTTGTCGTGGGGTTGATTGAGCAACTGCCGACATCGGACGCAGCCGGCACACGGCGCCAATACTACGGGCAGGAACTCGCCGAGCGCGGCTACATCGTCATCGCGCCGGACTATTGGTATTACGGGCTCTATCGCGACAAACACAACACCACCGATCCCAACCTGAAATACGATCCGCACCAGCGCGGCTACGCCACCGCGAAGATGAAAGGGGTTTGGAACCATATCCGGGCCATCGACGTGCTGGAGACCTTGCCGGAGGTGGACACCGCGCGAATCGGTTCCATCGGGCATTCGCTCGGCGGCTACAACACGCTCTTTCTCGGCCTTTTCGACCCGCGCGTGAAGGTCATGGTCACCAGCGCCGGCTACAACGCGTTCCCCGACTACGCGGCGTCCAAATATGGCGGCGGCGATTTGAAAAATTGGGGCATCGACAAGGAATTGCGACGCATCCGCACGGTCTACGGCAACGACCCGAAGCAGGTGCCGTTCGATTTTCCGGCCTTGCTGGCGGCGCTGGCACCGCGGCCCGTGTTCACCTGCGCCCCGTTGAGCGACGATTATTTCGATCACCCCGGCGTGTTGAAATGCCAGGACGCGGCGCGGCCCGTTTACGCTTTGTTCGGTGCCGCGGGCAATCTCGAGATCCAGTCACCCGAAGGCCGGCACGACTTCCCCGACGCCCAGCGTCAGGCCGCCTACGACTTTCTCGACCGGCACCTGCGCGGCAAGTCGCGCTAATCCCGATCGGCGATGAACACAGTCCTACCTCAGTCCGTTCTATTCCTGCTGGCGGGATCCATGCTGGTTCTGGCTCGTGCGGCCGACTCCAGCACCTACCCGCCGACTACTGCGGGGGCCGGCGCCGCAGCGCCGGTGCCATCTCCGGCACCTGCAATCCCGTCTCGCCTTCCGCTCCCACCCATGAGTCCGGATCTGCGGAACCTGATCGCACCGGGAGCTGTGGTCGAAAAAGTCGCCGGCGGCTTCGCCTTCACCGAGGGTCCGGTCTGGCACCCCTCGGGCCGGCTTTACTTTAGCGACCTCAATGGAAGCAAGACTTACACGTGGAACCCAGAGGAGGGTGCGGCCCGTCATCCCGGACCCGGCAACCGAGCCAATGGCCTGGCCTTCGACCCGCAAGGCCGCCTCGTCTTTTGTGAACACGGCGGCCGCAAACTCTCGCGCCTGGAGAAGGACGGGCAATTCGTCACCGTTGTCGATCGCTACCAGGGCAGGAGGCTCAACGCTCCCAACGATCTGGTCATCACGCCCGATGGCTCGATCTATTTCACCGATATCCGCCGCAATCTTCCCAAGGGCGAAGAACGGGAGATCGAATTCAGCGGGGTCTATCGACTGCGACCGAACGGGGAGTTGGAGTTGCTGGACCAGGAAATGGAGACCCCCAACGGCGTCGCTTTTTCACCGGATCGCAAGACGCTCTACGTCGCCGATACGAACAAACAACAGGTCTGGGCGTTCGACGCGGCGGTCGATGGCAGCGTGAACCGCAAGCGACTTTTCGCCAATACGACTACCGTGTGGGCGCCCGGTCAGCGAAGCCGTCCGGATGGGCTGAAGACCGACGCCAAGGGCAACGTTTACGTTGCGGTGGTCGAAACAGGTGTGTGGGTGTTCGATAAGAACGGCCGTCACCTCGGGGTCATTCCACTGCCCGAGCCAACCACAAATGTCGCATTTGGCAACGCGGATGCCCGGACGCTCTACATCACTGCCAGCACGGGCGTATATCGCATACGCCTCGAGAACCGCGGATCGAATTTGTAGCAAGCCTTGGCGTCAATTCGCCCTCTATCGATCTCCGCACATGTCCCCGTATTCACTCCATCTCCGTTGTCCGCCGCCCGGTGTCATCCCAATCACTCCCGGTTCCCATGATAGCGTGGGAGCGTGGTTCGGCCGGCTTACGCCAAGCGCCAGGCCGCCGGCGGCTTTCTGGAACGGCACCTGCGCGGCCCGTCGGCCGCGAGTCGATTTTGATCTACCGTGATTACGATCCTCTCGCGAACCGTCCTATTGTTGCTCGCCGGGTTCACGCTGTCACCGGCGCGAGCGGCCGACCCTGCGGCTTATCCACCAACGACCACCGAAGGCGAGATTCGCACGCTGGTGCAATCGCTCCATCTCCCGCGCCCGCGCCTGCTCGTGCGGCCCGGCGAATGGGAGCGGTTGCGCAGCCGCGTGCGGCAGGAGCCGCGGTTCGCCGCCATCGCCGGGCGCGTGCGTCGCGACGCCGACGCGATGCTCGGCGTCGCCCCCATCAAGCGTGAACTCATCGGCCGCCGGCTGCTCGCCGAGTCCCGCCGCGCGCTCCGGCGGATGCTCACGCTGTCCCTCACCTTTCATCTGACGCATGAGTCGAAATACGCCGACCGCGCCACGCAGGAAATGAACGCCATTGCGGCATTCTCCGACTGGAATCCCAACCACTTTCTCGACGTGGCCGAGATGACCCTGGCGATGGCCATCGGCTTTGACTGGTTGCACGAGCAGCTCGACGAGTCGACGCGCGCAGCGGCGCGTGCGGCCATTCTCACGAAGGGCGTGCGGGTGCCCCTCGACACGCAGCACAACCGTTGGACCACCATGGCCAACAACTGGGGTCAGGTCTGTCACGCGGGCATGGTCGCGGGCGCCCTCGCCGTGCTCGAAGATGATCGCGAGGCTGCGGCGCTGACAATTCACCGGGCGCTCGCGAATGTGCCGCGCGCCATGGCGGCGTTCGCACCGCGGGGCAGTTTTCCCGAAGGCCCGGGCTATTGGTCCTACGGCACCACGTTCAACGTCATCCTCATCTCCCTGCTCGAAAACGCGCTGGGCCGAAACTTCGGCCTCGATCAGGCTCCGGGCTTCGATCAGACGGGCGCGTTTCTGGCGCTCGCGACCGGGCCGTCCGGCCTGACGTTCAACTTCGCCGACGGCAGCGCCCGCCGTTACTGCGAGCCGGCCGTGCACTGGTTCGCCGCACGCTACCTACGGCCGGAATGGCTGGCCGGCGACGGTCCCGCCCTTCGCCGAGAGCTGGACGCCCCGGGCAATGGCACGAGCGGCAATCGCTTCCTGCCACTCCTGCTGTTGTGGGCACAAGAAGACAGCGGCGCCGACTACAGTCGCCTGCCGCTGCACTGGACCGGCGATGGCGCGGCACCGATCGCGTTGCACCGCAGCTCGTGGACCGATCCCAATGGCGTTTTTGTCGGCCTCAAGGCCGGTTCGCCGACGGGGCCGCACGGCCAGATGGACATCGGCTCCTTCGTGCTCGACGCGGATGAGCAGCGCTGGGCTGTGGACCTCGGCGCCGAAGACTATCAACTCGTCGAGGATCACAAAGCGACCCGCTGGGCGGTTTTTCGGCAAAATAGTTTCGGCCACAACACGCTCGTCATCGGCGGCGCGCTCCAAGTTCCAACTGGCCGGGCGCAGATCGTCCGCTTCTCAGTCGACCCCGCGTTTCCCCATTCCGTGGTGGACCTGAGCCCGGTCTATGCCGGGCAGGCTACGACCGTCCACCGGGGCATTGCGCTGCTGCCGGACGGACGTGTGCTCATCCGCGATCACTTGACTGGCTTGAAACCCGGCGTCGCCGTGCGCTGGGGCATGGTCACGACGGCCACGCCCGGCGAAACCGGATCGGACGTTTTGGAGCTGCGCCAAGAAAACGAGAGCGCACGCCTGCGCATTCATCAACCGACCGGAGCCGTCTGGGCTCTGGTGGACACAGCCAAATCCCGCGAGAAATGGGATTCCCCCAACCCCGGCACCGTGATGGCCGCCTTTACCGTGCGAACACCCGCCTCCGGCACGCTCGACCTCTCTGTCGTCTTTTCGCCCGGCAGCCGCGAAGGCGCCCCCGCAGTCCCGCTGCCGTCCGGGCCGCCGTTCGACTGGAGTCTGCCACGGTAATCCGGATACAGCCCCATCCCCAGTCGCTGCTCCCCGTTCAAACGAAACTCTCAACTGACTTCCTCGCTGCCGTGAACATCACCCGCCGCCGCTTTCTCCAGACCACGCTCGCCGCTTCCGTCGCCGCTCGCGCCGCGACCGATCCCGGCCCCGGTCTCCGCATCGCGCCGTTCCGCTTCGATGTGACGGCCCCTCCCGGCCATCCCATGTGCGGCGGCTGGGGCAAGATGGCGGTCGATTGCGTCGATCCCCTCGAGGCGATCGGCTACGTGTTGCTCGGTGCGGGGCAGCCGATCGTGGTGTGCGCGGTGGACTGGGCCGGGATTCTCAACGAGGCGCACCTCGCCTGGCGCACCGCCTTGGCCGAGGCCGCCGGCACCGCGCCGGAACGCGTGGCCGTGCAATGTGTGCACCAGCACGACGCGCCGATGGTGTGCCTCCGCGCCCAGGAATTGTGCGACGCCCAAGGGGAGAACATCCACGTGTTCGACCGCGGGTTTTTCGACCAATGCCTCGATCGCGGTCGCGCGGCCATCAAGGCGGCGCTGCCGAAGGCGCGTCCGGTCACGCATTTGGCCCACGGCGAAGGCCAGGTCGAAAAGGTCGCCAGCAACCGTCGCGTGGAGATTGGGCCGGACGGCAAGGTCAAGCGGATGCGCGGAAGTTCGTGCACGGTGCCAGAGTTGATCGCGCTGCCCGATGGCGTGATCGACCCCATGATGAAGACGGTCGCCTTCTACAGTGGCGCCGAGAAAATCGTGTCCTGCCATTACTACGCGTCGCACCCGATGAGCCACTACGGTGCCGGGCACGTGAGCAGCGATTTCCCCGGGCTCGCGCGCAAGCGGCGGCAACAGGACGAGCCGGGCTGCGCGCACCTCTACTTCACGGGCTGCGCCGGCAACGTCGCCGCCGGGAAATACAATCCCGGTGGGCCGGAAGCGCGCGTGCAGCTCACGCAGCGCATCTACGACGGCATCGTCGCGTCGGAGAAATCTCTCGTCCGAGCCCCGGTCGGGCGCGTGGCGTGGAAGACCCACGACATCCTGCCGGAGATCAACCCGTCGCTTCCCGAGGCGCGGCAGCGCGCGATGCTCGCCAACAAGACCAATCACCTCGCGGACCGCATCCGGCCCGCAATGTGCGTCGCCCTGGCCGAGCGGCTCGCGCGGCGTGTGCCCGTCATGCTGAGCGCATTGCATCTGGGCGACGTCACGCTGCTCCACCTCCCGGCCGAGTGTTTCGTCGAGTATCAACTGCGCGCGCAGCAACTCGGCGGCGCACGGTTCGTCGCGACCGCAGCCTATGGCGACGGCGGCATGTGGTATGTGCCGGTGAGGGCGGAATACCCGAAGGGTGGCTTCGAGGTCGGCGTGGCGTTCTGCGCGCCCAGCGTGGATGACATGCTCACGCGCGGAATCCGCGAACTGCTCCGCACCTGAACCACCGTGTGCCCGATCCAACCTGACATGAATGCACTCACCCGACGCTCGTTCTTGAAAACCTCCGCGGCTGTAGCCGGCGCCTCCTTGGCGGCACCGGCATTGCCCGCCTCCACGCGCGCGGCGCCGGTCGGCGCGAATGGCGCGATTCGCATCGCGATCATCGGCCTGGGGATCATGGGCCGCGGCCATCTGAAGCGACTGTCCGCGCGAAAGGACGTCCGTGTGGTCGCGCTCTGCGACCTCGACGAGCGAGCAATCGCCGGCGCCTTGAAGGACACGGAGTCGAGTCTCACCGCGCCGTTCACGTGCACCGATGCCCGCGAAATCATGTCGCGGCCGGACGTCGATGTAATCGTCATCGCGTCAGGCAACCACTGGCATGCGTTGCACGCGGTGTGGGTCTGCCAGGCGGGCAAGGACGTGTATGTCGAGAAGCCGATGACCCACACCGTGTGGGAAGGGCGCAAGCTGATCGAGGCCGCGGAAAAATACGGCCGCATCGTGCAGGTGGGCACGCAGTATCGCTCCGAGACCGGGCTCGCCGCGGGCATCGACTACGTCCGCTCGGGCGAGCTGGGAAGACTGAAGCACGTCCATGCGATCTGTTTCAGCGGGCGCAAGCCGAGCGTGCGCCGCGCGCCGTGGTATCCCGACTTTCTCGACTACAACCTGTTTTGCGGGCCGACGCCGATGATTCCGCTCGAGCGCGAGGAACTGCATTGGGAATGGCATTTGTCGTGGGCCACCGGCAACGGCCAGCTCGGCAACAACGGAGCGCATCTGCTCGACATTGCGCGGCGCTTCATCGGGGCGGACACCCTGCCGCGCCGCGTCCTCGGGCTTGGCGGGCGATTCGGGCCCGACGATTTCGCGGACACCCCCAACACGCAGATTGCAGTCTACGACTATGCGGACGTGCCGTTGATCTACGAGGGCCGTGGGCTGCCGGCGAGGCCGGGCACGACTGTGCTCGATCAAGTGAACGGGATCCGCGTGGGCGTGGTGGCACACTGCGAAGGCGGCTACGTCTCGGGCCTCGTCGGCTGCGCGGCGTATGATCCGGCAGGCAAGATCATCAAGCAGTTCGGCGGCGACGGCGGCCGGGGGCACATGGACAATTTCCTCAACGCCGTGCGGAGCCGGCGGGCGGCGGACCTCGCGGCGCCGGCGACTGCGGGGCACGTGACGGCTGCGATGTGTCACTACGGCAACATCTCACTGCGCGTCGGCGAGGCGGCCGAACCCGCGGCGATCACGCGGGCCTTGGAGCCGATCCCCGCCGCCACGGAGATTGGCCGATCAATGCAACAACACTTGGGCATGCACGGCATCGACCTCACGAAACAGCGGCTCGCGCTCGGCCCCTGGCTCGAAATCGATCCCGCGACGGAGGGCATCACGCAGGTGAGTTCGCGCGACGAGGCGGCGCTGGCACGCGCGCGCTACCTGTTGCACGAGGTGCAACGCCCGCCGTTCGTCATTCCGGAGAAGGTATGAGGAGGATTACTCCGCACATGAAACATCACATTTCCCTTCAACTCCTCGCCCGCACCGCGATCGCCGTCGAGTCGCCAAAGCGGCGCTCGCCCCGTGGACGGTTTTCTACCCCGCACGTTTTCATCCCTAAGCCGAGAAGCCTGCTTGGAATTTGCACGCTCGTAGCTGGGTTCATCACGGCGTCGCTATCGACGCCCGGTTGCAAGCATCACGATGGGACGCACCCGACCACGGACGCAGCCGATGCCCGTTCATCCGCATCATCGCTGCGGATGCTCCCCGAGAATCCTCGCTACTTCTCGTGGCGGGGAAAGCCGGTCGCTCTCATCGGTGCGTCCGAGTCGTGTGGGGCGGTATTCAACCTCGACTTCGACCACGACCCGTATCTGGACACCATCGCCGCTGCGCGTGGGAACATCGTGATGATCATGACCGGCACGATGGTCGAGGCCGCGGCCGACCGGTCCTTGAGTCCCCGGCCTGGTCGCCTGCTGTTGCCATGGGCGCGCAGCACGCAGCCCGGCTATGCGGGCGGCGGCGAGAAATTCGATCTACAGACGTTCGACCCGAAGTTCTTCACGCGGCTGCGGAGCTTCGTGGAGAAGGCCAACCGACGCGGGATCGTCGTCAAGATCACCCTCTTCGCCCCGCCCGCGCGGGGCGAAGCGATCCAGTGGACGCTCAGCCCGTTCCATCCCGGCAACAACATTGACTGCATCGACGTGAACTCCCTCGACGTTTACACGCTGGATCGTCACGGAGGGTTGCTTGAGATTCAGGAGGCGCTGGTTCGTCGGATGGTCGAGGAGTTGCGCGGTTTCGACGGTGTGATCTACGAGATCTGCTATCGTCCCAACGGGCGGGTCGGCGCCGGGTGGGAAGAGCACATGACCACGGTGCTGACCGACGCGCAGAAGAGGACCGGTGACACGAGCCTCGTGGCTTGGGATTTGGGAAACGGGAGTTCGCGGCAGGTCGATCGGCGGGTAGCGGTGCTGAATCACACCCTGGCCGATCCGAGGGTGGTGACCCAACGGCTGGCCGAGCCCCGGCCCATCGGTAATTCCGAGATCGGAGATGAGTTCCTGACGGAGGCCATCGTGCGCATGAAGGCGTGGGATTTCGTCTTCGCGGGCGGGGGCCTCTATGTCCAGCCCGACGAGAGCATCAGGCCGTCGGATCCCCTCGGGGTGAAGCGGCCGCGCGCCAGCGTGTCGCCCGGCACGGCGGAGCGCCGCCATTTGCGGACGCTGGTCGAGTTCATGGGCGCGCTCGACCTGCGGCGTCTCGCGCCCGCGCCCGCGCTGCTGACCAGCCCGCCGATGCCGGGGCTGGTCGTAAGAACGCTGGCCCAGCGGGACGACGTTTACTTGCTCTACGCGCGGACTCCGCCTCCGCCGCGTGTCGCGACCGTGCGCTGGACCGGGCGCCTCGTGCCGCGGTTCTCTGAAGCGCACACCGTGACGCTGCAGTTCAGGAGTGGGCTGCGCCTGTGGATCGACGGTCGGCTGGCCGTGGACGCGTGGGACAACCACGGCGCCGCCGCGAAGGCTGCCACGGTTCAACTCGAAGCGGGAGTCCCCATCTCGCTGAAGATCGAGCACATCGCCGCCTCGGGCCAAGGGCAGGTGAGACTGCGCTGGCAGAGCGCCCGTCAGCCAGGTGAGGTCGTCCCGGGCGCCCAATTGCTGACGCCCGAGGGTGAGCCCGGAGGGCTGCGCGCCGAGTATTTTGCCGGCAACGATTTTCGCGATTCGCGCGGAACGGCCAAGGAGGCGGTCGACTGGCAGGTCACGAAGTCGGTGTTCTGTCCGGGTCCACCGGCCCCGAAGTTGCAAGCGACCCTCGCCCTGCCGATCGGTCGCTACCGGCTGGAATGGGTGGCTCCTGCCACCGGCGACATCGTCACTTACAGCGAGGTCTCACCCGCCGAAGGGACGCTGCAGATCGCGGCGCCCCCGTTCACCGAGGACATCGTGGCCCGCATCGTTCGCCTGCCCGAGAAGCCCGTGAGCACCGTCGCTGCGACTCCGATCGCGCCGGCGCGGGCGCTGCCTCAAATCCCCTGACTTCCTGCCTGAAACCTAAACCAACATGAATACACTCACTCGACGCTCATTCTTGAAAACTTCCGCGGCTGCAGCCGGCGCCTCCCTGGCGGCCGCGGCCTTGCCCACCTCCACGCGCGCGGCGCCCGCCGGCGCGAATGGCGCGATCCGCGTCGCGATCATCGGCTTGGGGACCAAGGGGCGCGGTCACCTCAAGCAGCTCTCCGGCCGAAAGGACGTTCGCGTGGTAGCACTCTGCGATCTCGATCAAAGCGCGATTGCCCGCGTGCTAAAGGAGGAAGATGCGAAGCTCGCCGTGCCGTTCACGTGCACCGATGCGCGCGACCTCATGTCCCGGGCGGACGTCGATGTGGTGGTCATCGCATCGGGCAATCATTGGCACGCGTTGCTCGCGGTGTGGGCCTGTCAGGCGGGCAAGGATGTCTATGTCGAGAAGCCGATGACCCACACCGTGTGGGAAGGGCGCAAGCTAATCGAGGCCGCGGCAAAATACAGCCGCATCGTGCAAGTCGGCACGCAGTATGCCTCCGAACAGGGGCTCGCGGAGGGGATTCGCTACATCCGTTCAGGCGAGCTGGGCAAACTGAAGCACGTCCATGCGGTTTACTACGGCGGTCGCGGCGCGATCGCGCGGCGCGAGCCCTGGTATCCCGATTTTCTCGATTACAATCTGTTTTGCGGGCCAACGCCGATGGCGCCGCTGGAGCGCGAAAAACTGCACTACGACTGGCACTGGTCGTGGGCCACCGGCAACGGCGAGCTCGGCAACAACGGCGTGCATCTGCTCGACGCGGCGCTGCGCTTCATCGGGGCGAAGGCGGTGCCGCGCCGCGTGCTCGGGTTCGGCGGACGCTTCGGTCGCAATGATGCGGCGGACACTCCCAACACCCAGATCGCGATCTACGACTACGAAAACGTGCCGGTGATCTACGAAGGCCGCGCGCTCCCGGCGAAGCCCGGGATGATGATGATGGATCAGGTGAACGGCATTCGCACGGGCGTGGTGGCGCACTGCGAAGGCGGCTACATCTCGGGGCTGATCGGCTGTGCGGCCTATGATCCGGCGGGCAAGCTCATCAAACAGTTCGGCGGCGACGGCGGCCGGGGGCACATGGACAATTTCCTCAACACGGTCCGTAATCGTCGCGCGGCTGAGCTGGCGGCGCCGGCGACCATCGGGCACGTGTCGGCGGCACTGTGCCACTACGGCAACATCTCGCTGCGCGTCGGCGAGGCGGCCGATCCCGCGGCGATCACGCGGGCGGTGGAGTCCGTTCCCGCCGCCGCGCAAATCTGCCGGTCGATGCAGGAACACCTGAACGTCCATGGCATCGATCTCGCGAAGCAGCGGGGCACGCTCGGCCCCTGGCTCGAACTCGATCCCGCGACGGACGACGTCGCGCAGGTGAGCTCGCGTGACGAAGCGGCGCTGAAGCGCGCGCGCTATCTGGTGCACGAGGCGCAGCGGCCGCCGTTTGTGATTCCTGAGAAGGTCTGAAGCCCATCCCACCGGAGACTTCCTGCATGAGACCACTCATTCCTTCCCTCATCATCTCGATCTTGTCCGCGACAGCGGCGTTCGGTGGCGCCCCGCCGGTCACACCTGGGTTTTGGATCATGCGCGACACCGTTCGCGTGCTGCGCGACGAGCCGGCCGGTAGCACAAAAAACGTCGCGCTCGCCGCGGCACGGAACGAATGGGAGAGCTTCCAGATCCTCGTGCGCTCGGAATCGCCGGTGAAAGGCGTGAGCGTCGAACCGGGCGACCTGCGCGGTCCGGGCGGCTCGGTTATCCGCGCCGCCGACGCGGTGCTCTATCGGCAACATCAACTCGAGTTGACGCGACCGACCAATCGCAACGCCGACTTCAAACCCGGCTGGTATCCTGATGCGCTGATCCCGTTCCGCCATCCGCTCACGAAGCAGCCGCTGGGCGACGCGCGGTTCAAGGCCGTGCCCTTCGATTTGCCCGCGAACGAGACGCACGGGTTCTGGGTTGATCTCTACGTGCCCGCCGGCGCGAAGCCGGGGAAATATGGCGGCACCTACCGCGTCACCGTCGAAGGTCACCCCACGGCGGAGATCGCGGTGGAAATCACCGTGTGGGATTTCGAACTGCCGCACGTCCCCACGCTCCAGACCGCGCTCGGTTCGCCCGCAGACCAGATGCGCGGCTATTACGCGGGCAGAGCCAAGGCCGGCCAGGGACCGGCACCCAAAGACTGGGACGGGGTCACGGCGCAGATCACCGAAGAAGT
The DNA here is from genome assembly GCA_016235555.1 of Verrucomicrobiota bacterium. Taxonomy (GTDB): domain Bacteria; phylum Verrucomicrobiota; class Verrucomicrobiia; order Opitutales; family Opitutaceae; genus JACRKC01. The sequence continues at coordinate 50,452 of JACRKC010000083.1, read as the reverse complement.
GAGCCGCCATCTCGTCAATGCGACGCCGGCCGCCAGGTTGCTGAAACCGCAGCCGGAAAGTGATGGCTCGTATCGGTTCACCGCCCAGCAGATCGACGCGCTGCGGAAGTTCGTCGACACCTACCACGTCAACGCCCTGCCAACGCCGCATCCGAGCAGCGTCATCAAAGATCCCGATACGGAGCGAGGGAGACTCCACGCTTGGTTAAAAAGTTTTGACCGGATGGCGGAGGAACTGAAACGGCCTGGCGTGACCTTTTTCACTTACCTCAAGGACGAGCCCAACACGGAAGAAGATTATCGCTACGTGCAGAAATGGGGGCGCGCCGTCCGCGAGGCCAAGTCGGTGGTGAAGGTCATGGTGGTCGAGCAGCCCTGGACGGAGCCGGGCAAGCGCGGTTCGGACCGCGCCTGGGGCGACCTCTTCGGCGCGGTGGACATCTGGTGCCCGCTGTTCTCGCTGCACCGCCAGGACGATGCGGCCAAACGCCAGGCGTTGGGCGAGACCATCTGGGCTTACACCGCACTGTGCCAAGGCCCGCCGACGCCGTGGTGGCAAATTGACTATCCGCTGCTGAACTATCGCGTGCCGGCCTGGATGGCTTGGCGTGACCAGATGAAAGGCCTGCTCTACTGGGGCGGCATGGTCTACTGGTCCAAGGTCGAAGACCCGTGGCAGCAGGCCCCCTATTTCGTCGGCAAGGGCGTCTTTCAGCAGGGTCAACCGGGCCTTGTCTTCCACGGCGAAGGCTCGCTGGTCTATCCCGCGCGCGCCGTGGGCTACGACGGCATCGTGCCGACGATCCGGTTGAAGGCGTTGCGCGACGGCATCGAGGACTACGAATACCTCGCCCTGCTCGAACGCGCCGGCCTTCGGGCCGAAGCGGAGAAAATCGTGCGGTCGCTGACGGAGTCGTGGTTCAAATGGGAGAAGGATGCCGCGGCCTACGCCGACGCACGGGCGAAACTGGCGGCGATGATCATGGAGGCGAAACGCAAATGAAACGACCGATATTCTCCCTCACCGACGTCGTGCGGCTCGGCTGGCACGCGCTGGCGTTTTTCGGTGTGAGCTGCGCCGCATTCTCGGCGACGCCGATCACACCGCGCGAACCCATCGCGCTGTTTAACGGCAAGGATCTTTCCAATTTCACGACATGGGAAACTGTGCATCGACGAGAGGATCCCGACCGGGTCTTTAGCGTCGTTGACCAAATCGATGGGGCGCCAGCGATCCGCATGAGCGGCCAGCATCACGGCGGCATCCTAACCAAGGAACGCTATACCAACTACCGCCTGATTTTGGAGTTTCGCTGGGGCAGCGTCACGTGGGGATCGCGCAAGGACGCCGCCCGCGACAGCGGCGTCCTCCTCCACTGCCAAGGCGAGGAGGGCAACATGAACGCGACGTTCACGAGCCCTTGGATGCGTTCGATCGAGGCGCAGATCATCGAGGGTGGCACGGGCGACATTCTCGTGCTCGGGGGATTTGAGCGCGGGCAGGAGCAACCGCTGCGACCAAGCCTGAAAGCCACGGTGAAAGGCAAGTCGTGGAGTCCGGGCGGTGAACTTAAGGAGTATTCGCGCGGGCGCATCGACTGGCAGCACCGCGATCCGCAATGGAAGGACGTGCTGGGTTTCCGTGGCGCGAAGGACGTCGAGAAACCGGTCGGTGCGTGGAACCGTTTCGAAATCATCGCGGACGGCGGCAATTTGGTTTATTGGCTGAACGGCGTGAAAGTGAACGAGGGCAAGGACGGCTCGCTCACCGAGGGCAAGATCCTCTTCCAGTCGGAGGGCGCCGAGATCTACTTCCGCCGAATCGAACTCCACCCGCTCACCAAATGATCCTCCCCGCCACCTTCGTTCCAGTGCCCTTCCGCCTGGATGCGCCCCAGCCCGACGTGGTCTCAAGCTTGAGACTGCTTCGCGGACGGTGGCCGAATCGCTGAATCCAACCCGACATGACTCCACACCCTATATCGTCCCCCCCGGCCGTGACGCGCCGCACCTTGTTGCAGCAGACCGGCCTCGGCGCGCTCGGCCTTGCCGTTTTCCCGCCGGCGCTGCGCGGCGCGGACGCGGCGGTGAAAACAAAATCGCCCGCGACCAAAGCCCCCGCGTCCTCCGCGCCGCCCGCGGAACTCGCACCGCTCAATCGCTTCGGCCGCATGATGCAGGAATACTACGTCGCGCGCGTGCGCGAGGTGGAGCGCGAGGCCAACGCCCGCCGTGCCGCGCTGCGCACGCGGGCCGACGCCGAGGCCTACGTGCGCGACGTGCGGCAGAAGGCGCAGCAGTGCTTCGGCCCGTGGCCGGCCAAGACGCCGCTCAACGCCCGCGTGACCGGCATCGTCGAGCGCGACACCTACCGGATTGAAAAGGTAATCTTCGAAAGTCGTCCCGGGTTTCCCGTGACGGCCAATCTCTATGTGCCCAAGGGCCGCAGCGGAAAACTCCCCGGCGTCGTCGGCACCTGCGGGCACTCGGTCAACGGCAAGGCCGAGCGGAATTACCAGTCGTTTGCCCAAGGGCTCGCGCGGCTGGGCTACGTGTGCCTCATCTACGATCCGTTTGGGCAAGGCGAGCGGCTGCAGTGCGTCGGGCCCGACCTCAAGCCGCGGCACGGCACCAGCGTCGCCGAGCACCTGCACGTGGGCAACCAGCAATATCTCGTTGGCGAATTTGTCGGTGCATGGATGGCGTGGGACGGCATCCGCGCGCTCGACTACCTGCTCTCGCGCCCCGAGGTGGACCCCGCGCACGTGGGCGTGACGGGCAACTCCGGCGGCGGCACGCAGACGACTTGGCTCTGCGCCGCCGATCCGCGTTGGACGATGGCAGCGCCGAGCTGCTTCGTGACGACGTTCCGGCGTAACCTCGAGAACGAGTTGGCCGCTGACGCCGAGCAGTGCCCGCTTTGCGCGCTCGCGCTCGGGCTCGACCACGCGGACTTCATCGCCGCGATGGCGCCGCGCCCGGTGATTTTGCTGGGCGGCGAGCGCGACTACTTCGACGCGCGCGGGCTCGAGGAGGCCTTTGGCCGGCTGAAAAATCTCTACCGACTCCTCGGTGCGGAGGAAAATATCCAGCTCTTCATCGGCCCCAACCCACACGGCTACTGGCAGTCAAACCGCGAGGCGATGTATGCGTGGTTCAACCGCCAGACGAAGATCTCCACGACCTCCGCCGAGCCCGCGCTCATGATCGAGAAGGACGAGGTATTGCAATGCACCGCGCGTGGCCAGGTCGGCGAGGCCTCGCCCGCCACGGTGTTCACCGTCACGCGCGATCTCGCGCGCTCGCTCGCGGCGAAACGCGCGCGGCCCGAGGGCGCGGCGCTCCAGCGCGCGGTGGCCGAGGCGCTGAAGCTCCCGGCCCGCGACGCGGCGACGCCGCCCGACTACCGCATCTTGCGCCCGAGCTCCGGGCGCCGCTACCCGAAGCGCTTCGCCGGCACCTACGCCGTCGAGACCGAGCCCGGCGTCCACACGATCGTCTATCGCCTGAGTGACGTAGACCTCGTGTCGCGCCCCGCGCGCGACGTGAAGCGCGCGGTCCTCTACGTCGCGCACCACTCGGCCGACGCCGAACTGCGCAGCGAGCCGCTGATCGCGGAGGTGATGGCGGCCGAGCCGGCGTCGTCGGTCTTTGCGTGCGACGTGCGCGGGATTGGCGAATCGCAGCCGACCACCACGGGCTCGGGCTTCCTCGCGCCCTACGGCAACGACTTCTTCTACGCGGCGCACGGCCTGATGCTCGGCGCGCCCTACGTCGGCCAAAAGACGCACGACGTGCTCCGCGTCGTCGACTGGCTCCGCGCCAACGGCCACGCCGAGATTCACCTCGTGGCGCGCGGCTGGGGTGCGCTGCCGGCGACCTTCGCCGCCGTGATTTCGAACGGGGTCACGCAGCTCACGTTGAAACACGCGCTCACCAGCTACGACCACATCGCGCAAAACGAAGCCTACCGCTGGCCGCTCTCTTGCCTCGTGCCCGCAGTGCTGAAGACCTTCGACCTCCCCGACTGCTACCGCGCGCTCGCCGCGAAACAACTCCGCCAAATCGCACCGTGGGGCGCGATGGCGGAATAGAATTCGGAAAGCGGGCATCGCCCCGGACACGATCACCATGCAACGCCGAAAATTCCTCGAATCCGCCGCGCTCGGCGCGACCGCGCTGCTCACCGGCCGTGCGTCGTCCGCCGATGCTCCCGCGCCATCGAAGTCGTCCGCCGGTCCGGCGCTCCGTTACGACGCGTGGCTCGGTGCGCGCCATCGACGCGTGGTGTCCGCCGCGCACATCGAGGCTTTCCTCCAACCGCCGCCCAACAACCAATGGGCGAAGTTCGATCCCGAACTGGGCTACGTGCCGAGCGACAGCGTCCAACGTGACGGCGTGGACGGCTCCCGCACCGTTTACCGCTACGGGGCGGCTGGCGAGCGCAAGGTCATCAACTACGCCGACCGCCCGTGTCGCGTGAACACCTATGGCAACAGTTTCACCCAGTGCCACCAAGTCAGCGACGGCGAGACGTGGCAGGAATACCTCGCGGCTCATCTCGGCGAGCCGATCCGGAATTTCGGCGTGGGTGGCTACGGCGTGTTCCAGGCCTTCGCCCGCTTGCGGCGGATGGAGCAGGCGGCGGTGCAGGCGCCGTATCTGATTTTCAACCTCTACGACGACGATCACCGGCGGACGTTGATGCGGTGGCGCAGCTTCATCATCAATTCCGAGCGCTCCAGCGAAATGTTTCACGGCAACCCGTGGACGCACCTGCGCCCGAACCTCGACTCCGGCCACTGGGAGGAGATTCCGAGCGCGTGTCCCACACCGGCGGCGCTGCGCGAGCTAGTGTCGCTCGAGCGCACGCGCGCGATCATGGCCGACCACGAGTTTGTCCACCTGACTGCGATGCAGGAAGGCGTGCCCGACGTGCCTCAGGATCGCGTTCGCCGGCTGGCGGAGTGGGCGGAGGTGAAATTCGACTTTACCGACGCAGCGAGCCGGCGCCAGTCCGCGGCCAAGCTCGGAGACTACGTTGCGCGCGCCAGCACCCTGCACGTGATGGAGCAGTTGCACGCGTTTGCGTCGCAGCATGGGCGCCGCGTGATGGTCGTCTTGAGCTACGGCACGCGCGCAGCGCTGCGCGCGTGCGAGGGCGCGCCGAAACTCGAGGCCAATCTCGCGCTGCTCGGGTGGTTGAAGGAGCGCGGCATTCCGACCTTCGACGCGCTGGATGCGCACGTCGCAGACTTCGCGCAGTTCCGCATCCCGGCCGCCGCCTACCTCAAGCGCCTCTACAATGGGCACTATACGCCGGCCGGCAACCAGTTCTTCGCCTTCGCGCTCAAGCGCGCGCTTGTGGACTGGCTCGACCCCAACCCGATGGCCTACCAGGCGCGCGGCACGATCATCGATTTTCAGGACGGAAAATATCTCGACCAGCCACCAGCCGACGCCCGCCCCGGGCGTTAGGCTCATCATTTCAGCTCCATGAATTCCCCTCCGTCGTTCACCATGAAAACCCCGATCTCGATTCCAGCGCAGCACGTGAAGGCCGCCTCGCGCCGGTGGGCATTTTTCGGACATGCACTTGCGCTTTCGCTCCGGCCTTCATCGCTGGCGCTTGGTGCGGCGGTTTTTTTCGCCGTGGTCGCGTCGTCGCAGGGCGCGGCGGCTCACTGGCCGCACGCGTGGGAACGCTGGGAGCAGACGCTGACGAGCACGCGCAACTACGACAATCCCTACGCCGATGTGACCCTGCGAGTCCGCTATTCCGGGCCGGAAGGCCGCGTCCTCGCCACCTACGGTTTCTGGGACGGCGGCGACGTGTTTCGCATCCGGTGCGCATTTCCGATCGCAGGCACGTGGCGATGGGAGACGGAGTGCTCCGATGCCGGCAACTCCGGCCTGCACGGCAGGCGTGGCACCGTCGAAGTGACTCCGTATCGTGGCGAAAACACGCTTTATCGCCGCGGCTTTCTGAAGGTGAGCGACGATCGCCGTTACCTAACCTTTGGTGACGGCACGCCGTTTCTCTGGATGGGTGACACGGCGTGGGCGGCGCCGATGCGGTCCAACGAGGACGAGTGGAACCGCTACCTCGCCGACCGCAGGGCGAAGCGCTTCCCCCTGATTCAGGTGGCCCCGGCGCCCAAGTGGGCCGGCGAGACCAACCGGGATGGCGTGGTGCCGTTTCACGACGAGGCGTGTTTTCAGGGCAATCCCGCTTTCTGGCAGGCGTTCGAGCGCAAGATTCAACAGGCCAACGAGGCCGGATTCGTGGTCATGCTCATCGGGCTGATGGAGCCGGTGAACAGGTATCCGGAATCCGCCGCCGCGTGCCTTTTCTCCAGGCAAATCGTGGCGCGACTCTTCGGTAACTTCGTCATCTTCTCGCCGAGCTTCGACAGCAACTTCATGCCGTTGGCCGATGAAGTGGGCCGGGCCACCCGGGACGCCACCACCGTCCACCTGATCACGCAGCATCCCGGCACGCCTTCGCGGGAGCCGATTCCCACCTACACGATGAAGTATTACGATCAGCCGTATCTCGATTTCGCAGGCGTTCAATCCGGGCACAACCAAGGCAACCGCGAACGATGCGCGCATCACGCATCCGAGTGGATGCTGCACGCCTACCGCCACGAGCCGCACAAGCCCGTGATCAACCTCGAAGCGATGTATGACGGCCAGGGCGAGAAGGCTTGGCAGGCAGTAGACGCCCGGTCGCACGCGTGGCTGAGCTGGCTGTCGGGTGCAAAAGGCTACACCTACGGTGCGGGCGACGTGTCGCCCAAAGTTACGCTCGGCAATGGCGGAATCTGGAAGTGGATCACCGACCCGGAGAAATACGATTATTGGGAGAAGGCGCTCCAATGGGAGAGCGCCTCACAGATGCAATACTTGCACGACTTTCTGGCCGCCCTCGAGTGGTGGCGATTGGAGCCGGCGCCTGAACTCATCCGCAATCAGCCCGAGGCATGGGCGCGACGCGCGGTCTTGGCAAAGATCGCGGGGCGAGACCGCGCGGTCGCCTACCTCCCGGACAACGAAGCCATCGAGGTGGATGTGTCGACGTTTTCAGTTCCACTCGCAGTTCGTTGGTTTGATCCCGTTCGTGGTCGCTACGCGCCGGCGCGTTGCAGCGTCGAGACGCCGGGCGTGCATCGTCTCGTTCCGCCATCCAAGGGCGAATGGGTCCTCACGTTGGGCGGGCCGTCCCCGTCCAGCTCGAGTCCCTGACCACCCGATTTCTCCTCCACCTCAAGCAACCAACAACCATGAAAACAATTGGGTCGAAAATCGCCGCCGCGTTGTCCGCCTGCACCTTGATTCATTGCTTGGTCGCGGCCGAGGCGGCCGGACCGCTCCGCGTGCATCCCGCCAATCCGCGTTATTTCACCGACGGTTCAGGGAAGGCCATCTACCTCACGGGGTCGCATCCCTGGAACACGATTCAGGACATAGGCGTGACGCAGCCGCCGCCGGCGTTCGACTTCGATGCCTTTCTCGATTTCCTCGCGAAGCACGGCCACAACTTCGTTCGCCTGTGGCGCTACGAGTTGAGCGAATGGACAGGCTGGAATGAAAAGCAGGCGCCCTTGCGCTTCACCGCTCAGCATCCCTGGAAACGCACCGGACCGGGCGCGGCGCTCGACGGACTGCCGAAGTTCGATTTCGCACAGTGGGACGACGTCCACTTCGAGCGGCTGAGGTCGCGCGTGCAGGCCGCGCAACGTCGCGGGATTTATGTCTCCGTAATGCTCTTCGAGGGCTGGTGCCTGCGCATCAAGCCGGACACCTGGGCCGGGCATCCGATGAACGCCGCCAACAATATCAGCGGCATCGACGGCGATCCCAACGCCGATGGCCAGGGACTCGAAGTGCAGATGCTCAAGGTCCCCGCGATTACCGAGCTGCAGCGCGCCTACATCCGCAAGGTCGTCGATGCCGTGAATGGCTTGGACAACGTGCTCTACGAAATCTCGAACGAGAGCCTTTATCATCCCGACATCCTGCACTGGCAGAGGGAAATGGTCCGCTATGTGAACGAGTATCAGGCGCGCAAACCGAAGCAGCACCCCGTGGGAATGACGACCCTCGTGGCCGGGAGCCAAAAGGACAAGATCGCCGCCAACGATGCGTTGTTCGCCAGCGCAGCCAAATGGGTCTCGCCCGGAGCGACCGCGTGGGGCCCGAGCGATCCTTATTCGGTCAGCCCACCCGCCGCGACCGGAAAGAAGGTCGAAATCCTCGACACCGATCACACCTGGAACAACGCGTGCATGACTCGGACCAGCCAGCAGCGCGCCGACCACGCATGGGTATGGAAGAGTTTTCTTCGCGGCTACAACCCCATCTACATGGACCCGCTCGACCTCTCGCAGCCGGACGGCGTGATGACGTATGCGAAAGACAACGCCTACGCCATCGTGCTGGCGCGGCCAGCGATGGGCCACACGCGCGCCTACGCGGAGCGGATGAACCTCGCGGCCATGACGCCACGCAACGAATTATCTTCGACGGAATATTGTTTGGCCAGTCCGGGGAAAGAATACCTCGTCTATCTTCCCGATGGTGGCGAAGTGACAGTGGATGTTTCCGCCGCGAAAGGCGCAATGGCCGTTGAGTGGTTCAATCCGAGAACAGCCGAGAAGCGAGCCGGTGAGAAAGTGGCCGGTGGCGCGAAGCGTCAGTTCCAAGCGCCGTTCAAGGGCGATGCCGTGCTCTATCTTCGCGCCGAGTGATTCTCTAACCTAAAGTGAAAATTCCGATGCAATCTAAACTCACGAAATCTGTCGTTGTGGTGGGGGTCGGCTTAGCGGCTTTGTCCGCTGTCACGTGGCCGGCCCGAATCGTGGCGGCCGACACGCCTACCACGCCGCGAAAAAGGCCTCCGCCCGAGAACCGCGACGAAAGCAAGGTGCCACCCTACGAGCTGCCCGATGCACTCGTGTTGAAAAACGGGCAGCGCGTGACGGATGCGGAGACCTGGACGCGGAAACGACGCGTGGAAATCCTGGAGCTGTTTCGGACCGAGATGTTCGGCCGGCGGCCACCGGCGCCGATTGATCTGAAATTCAAAGTCTTTGACGAAACTCGCGGTGCGCTCGGCGGCAAGGCGACGAGAAAGCAGGTCGCAGTCTATTTCTCGGCCGATGAGAAGGGGCCGCGCATGGATCTGCTACTGTATATCCCGGCGAGCGCTCCGGGGCCGGTTCCGACATTCCTCGGCCTGAACTTCGGCGGGAACCAGGCGATTCACGCTGACCCCGGCATCAAGGTGTCCGAAAGCTGGCAACGCGGACGCGCCGAACAAGGCTATGTCAAGAATCGCGCCACGGAGGCGACGCGCGGAACCGAAAGCAAGCGGTGGGATGTGGATGCCATTTTGGATCGCGGTTACGCTCTGGCGACCGCCTACTATGGGGACATCGATCCCGATTTTGATGACGGGTTCAAAAATGGCGTCCACCCCCTGTTTTATCGGGTCGGGCAGACAAAGCCGGCGTCAGACGAGTGGGGATCGATTGCCGCTTGGGCGTGGGGGCTCAGCCGCGCGCTCGACTATCTCGAACGCGACCCCGCCATCGACGCCAAACGCGTGGCCGTGATGGGACACTCACGGTTGGGCAAGACCGCGCTGTGGGCCGGCGCCGAGGATGAACGCTTCGCGATCGTAATCTCAAACGACTCCGGCTGCGGCGGCGCCAAGCTCAGCCGCCGCGTGTTTGGCGAATCGGTGCATCAGATCAACTACAGTTATCCACACTGGTTCTGCGACAACTTCAAGAAATACAACGAGCGCGTCAGCGATCTGCCGTTTGACCAGCACATGCTGATAGCCCTGATGGCACCACGTCCGGTCTACGTGGCCAGCGCCGAGCGAGACCAGCAGGCCGACCCGCGTGGTGAGTTTCTGTCCGCGCTGCATGCAGAGCCGGTGTATCGCCTGTTCGGCGCGGCGGGCCTGGGAGTGAAAGACCTGCCGCCCATCAATCAACCGCAGATGGGAGCGATCAGCTACCATATCCGCAGCGGCGTCCACGACGTCACGCCTTTCGATTGGAAGTGCTATCTTGATTTCGCCGACCGCCACTTCGGCCTGAAGTAACTGGCTTCCTCCAAACCCAACCTCGACCCAACCTATGAAAAAACTGCTTCTCACTCTCGCTTGCTTCGGCCTCTGCCGAATTTCCGACGCCCAAGTTCCAGCCGCCCAACCGATCCGCATCGGCATGATCGGCTTGGACACATCGCATGTGCCGGCCTTTGTCGGCATTTTCAACAGTGCCAAGGCCGCCGGCGATCTGGCCGGCTTCAAGGTCGTCGCCGGTTATCCCGGCGGCACCGACTTGCCCGCCAGCCGCGACCGCGTGGCAAAATTCACCGAGCAAATCCGGGCCAAAGGAGTCGAGATCGTGGATTCCATCCCCGCGCTGCTGGAGAAGGTGGACGTGGTGCTGCTTGAGAGCGTGGACGGCCGGATTCATTGGCAGGAAGCCATCCCGGTCATCAAGGCCGGCAAGCCGCTGTGGATTGACAAACCCATCGCCGGCTCGCTCGCGGACGCGGTCGCGATTTTCGAGCTGGCGAAGAAACACAACGTGCCCGTCTTCTCCAGTTCGACGCTCCGTTTCGCCGCGGATATCCGGGCGGCGGTGGCGAATGACACGATTGGCCCCATCCTCGGCGCCGCGACCTGGGGCCCGTGCTCGCACTCGACCGGCACGCCGGACCTGTTCTTCTACGGCATTCACGGCATCGAGCCGCTGTTTGTGTTTTTGGGCACCGGCTGCCAAACCGTCAGCCGCAGCATGACCAGGGAAACGGATTTCGTCACCGGCGTATGGAAGGACGGGCGCGTAGGCACCTATCGCGGCATTCACAAAGGCAAGGCCGGGTTCGGCGCGACGGTCTTCGGCACGAAGTCCATCGCGCAGATTGAAAAAGGCGGCGGCTACGAAGACCTCTGCCTCGAAATCGCCCGTTTTTTCAAGACCCGCAAATCCCCGGTCAATCCGGAGGAGACGATTGAGATTTTCGCGTTCATGGAAGCCGCCGATGAAAGCAAGCGCCAGGGCGGAGCACCGGTCGCGCTGGCAGAGGTGCTCGCGAAAGCGAAAACCGAAGCCGTCGCCAAGCTGAAGAACTGATTCTCCTACATGAAAAGCCCATGAGATATTCGCTCGTTCTACCGCTGGTTTGCGCCATGCGATGCGGGGCGGCCGAAACACCCCAAGCCCTTCCCGAAAAGCTCCGGCCGTTTTTCGCACCGCCAGCGAAGTTCGCCGGGCAGCTCGGAAGCTATGTGTCGCCGCTGAAGTCTTACGATGGCCGTCCGGTGGCGTCCCCGGCGGAGTGGCCGGCACGACGCGCGGAAATTCTGAAGTATTGGCACGACCGGATGGGTCCGTGGCCCGAGTTGCTCGCCCGTCCGAAGCTGGAGCTTTTGGAAACGGAACTCCGCGACGGCATCAGCCAGTATCGCGTTCGGATCGAAGTCGCACCCGGGGTGATGCAGCACGGTTTCTTGCTCGTGCCGCCGGGTAACACTCCCCGGCCGTCCGTGCTCGTGCCCTACTATGTGCCGGAAGTGAGCGTCGCCTACCAGGGCCCGCTCGAAGGACAGGCGAAGAAGATGATGACGGAGGGCAGTCGCGGCCAGGATCGCGATTTCGCGCTGCAACTCGCGCGGCGCGGCTTCGTCACGCTCGCGATCGGCTCTCCGGGCGACTCACGCCAGCCGCTCGTCAACGGGGCGCGGTGCCAGCCGTTGAGCTACCTCGCCTACATCGCGGCCAATTGTCACACGGCGCTGGCGCAGCGTCCTGAAGTCGATCCGGCGCGCATTGGCGTCATGGGGCATTCGTATGGCGGCAAGTGGGCGATGTTCGCGTCGAGCCTCTACGAGAAGTTTGCCTGCGGCGTGTGGTCGGATGGCGGCATCGTCTTCGACGAGTCCCGTGGCAACGTGAATTATTGGGAACCGTGGTATCTGGGGTTCGACCCGACGACCAAACGGAAACCCGGCCTCGTCAAGCCCGACAACCCGCGCACCGGCTCCTACAAAGCGATCTTCGAGAGCGGGCACGACTTGCCCGAGCTGCATGCGCTCATGGCACCGCGGCCGTTCCTCGTCTCCGGCGGCGCGGAGGACTTCCCGGCCCGCTGGGTCGCGCTCAACCACGCGGTCGCGGTGAATCACTTCCTCGGTTACAAGAACCGGGTGGCGATGACGAATCGTCCTGAGCATCCGCCGAATCCGGAGTCGAACGAGCAGGCGTTCCAGTTTCTCGAATTCGTTCTCGGTCCTGTCACCGCCGCAACCGCCGCCGCCAAGCTGAAAGACTGACATCCGCGCAACCTCCCGTAATCCACCTGCTCCTCCCTTATGCACCCCATTCCGCGTCTACTGATTTCGTTCGCGGGCGCGCTGTTTGCTTTTTCCGCCGTGGCCGCCGAGCCGGCCATGTCCGCGCCACGCTGGTTCAAGGGCAACCTGCACACGCAATCGCTATGGAGCGACGGCGACGACTACCCTGAGATGATCGCGGACTGGTATAAGCGCGCGGGCTATCACTGCCTTGGTTCCTGCCGTCGTTGCGGCTCGGAGCAATCCACTGGCTGAGCGGCGCAGTGCTGATGGGTCTCTCAGCGGCCAGAACTCCCCTGATGATCGCATGATTCAACCCGAGAGTGATCGTGAGGCGGGCTGGCGACTGATTGGGTGGCAGTGCGGGACGTCGGTTCCGCGCGCGGTTCAAACGAGATGCCGTGCTCGATCATCGCGAAGAGTGATCATCGCAGGTCCACCGTGCCCGCCGCAACAAGCCAGGGCGAATTTATCGACCTCCATCAGGAAAACACCGCTTTGGTTGCGATTGCGATCCACACATCGAGCAGACTCACCGAAGCCCGGCGCGCGCCATATCGTGTATCTACGGCGCGCAGGCAGCGTCACCGCAAGGCTCGACACCGGTTCGTATCGGACGCGGTGTTTCAATCTGCGCACCGGCGGCTTTGCTGCAAGGTCGGCGCGGCGGTCGCCGGAGAATGGACTGCTCGTCCTGGCGAGGACGCCCACGATCGGGTGCTGCTGAGCAAATCGGCATCAGATCGATGGGAGTGGACCGGGGCGTAATCTCGCCCACGGGCGGCTTTGGGCCAAATTGGCGACAATTTAGTGCGCCACGGCTAAAGCAGCGGGACCGAAAAACTGCCACGATCCCCTGCCCCCCAAGATGCGTCTCCATTCCTTTGCCGTGAAAAACCAGATCAGACTCGGTGCCGAACTGACCGGCCACCTGATCGACTTGAACGCGGCCCATGCAGGACGGCTCCCGACAACAACATCAACGGCATCGACGGCGGCCTGAGAACATCGAAACCACAAGAACAAGCCAACGCAGAAGTTCGACGCCCAACATGAAAAACCTGCCCTCGCTCGGTTCGCTCGCCACCTTGCTTTCAATCTCGCTCGCCATTTCCGGATTGGCCCAGGACGGTTCTGCGCCGGCCTCCGCGAAGGAGTTGCCCCAGTTTTGGAAAACCCGTCTTGAGCATGTCGACGAAGCTGTCCGCGCCCTAAAGAAAGGAACGGCCAGCGTCATCGTGGAAACTCCCGGGAGGAGAAGCGTCTTTCTTGTCAGCTACGGTGCAGCGGAAGACCGCAAAGGAACCGCGAACTACAATTCCGCCGTAGGCGGCCGCGATCCGTTCTCGTATGCCCGCAAGGACGGGACGCAAAAACCCGTCGTTTTCCTGCTCGGTCCGGTCCACGGGCATGAGGTGGAGGGGATCGCCGGCTTGCTTAATCTGATCCAGGTCGCCGAGACGGGACGCGATCTGCGAGGTCGCGAGTGGGGCGAACTGGCAGCTAATCTGGCCAAGTGTCGGGTGTTGATTATTCCCTGCGGCAGCCCGGATGCACGGGCGCGAAGCCCCTATGACTCCTGGGTGGGGATCGACTATGCGGTGAATGAACGCATCGGCATGGGCACGCGTCCCGATGGCTCGAATCAAACCTGGCCTTTCGTCAAACAGATCCATCCCATGCGAGGGCCTCAGGTCGGCACGCTGGGAGCCTATTGGAACGACCGCCAGATTAACCTGATGCACGACGAATGGTTCGACCCCATGGCACCGGAGACGCGGGCTTTCCTTCGATTGGCGCGAGACGAGGCTCCCGACTATATCGTCTCCCTTCACTCCCACGCCGCAACGCCTGAGCTCATGCAGACGAGCTACGTTCCCTGGACCGTCAAGGAAACCCTGAAAAAACTCGGGGATCGGCTGCAAAAGCGTTATGCCGCCGCCAGTCTGCCGCACCGCGCATCCGGAACGGAGCCCAAGGTGGACGGCCAGACGTTTCCGCCCCCGCATTTCAATTTGGTCAGCGCCCTGCATCACACCTGCGGAGCCGTGACGTTTGTGCACGAAACTCCCTGTGGGCTGCGCACGCCTCCCTATCCGCAGGTAAATCACGAACAACTGCTCGATCTCCAGATGCTGCTGTATGACGAGCTGCTCCGCTACGCCGTCGAGAACCCCGTCAACTGGTCGCCCGGCAAACGGGCGACAGCACCGTAGTCGAACGGTGGTGCGGAGCTTTGATATCCAGTCACCGCAAGAAATAGCCGAAATCTCATGCACCGCAAAAACTCTCCAAGATCACATCGGAACCGGCCGGCGACGGTTTGGCTACTCGTCCGCTACACCGCCTTTTCCGCGCTGCAAATTAGCCTTACGTTTGGCCACGCTTCACCGAGTGAAGCGAACCGGACTCCGACGGGTGCAACACCGTCGGTTTTCAAACGGTTGGAGAGCTACACGCTCGACTACGCTCACCCCGGCAGCCAGCTCAAGGACCACATCTACGAACGCTCGCGACGGCTCTTCGCCGCCGGCGAAGCGGCGCGCGATGCGTTGCAATCGCCTGACGCGGTTCGCCGCCGGCAGGAGGAAATCCGTCGCAACTTCGCCGCCAGTCTCGGCGGGCTCCCGTCCAGCGACACGCCATTGAACGCCCGCGCCACCGGCATTGTGCCAGGCCGCGGCTTCACGATCGAGAAAGTGATCTTCGAGTCTCGGCCGAGGCACTACGTGACGGCGAACCTCTACCTGCCGCACCAGCGCACCGGCCGCACGGCGGCCGTTTTGCTCCTGTGCGGGCACAACGAAACCGCCAAACTGTTTCATCGGACACAGAACGTGTGCCAGACCCTCGTGCAGGCGGGGTTGATCGTGTTTGCCATCGACCCGATCGGACAGGGCGAACGCCTCAGCTACTACGAAGCGGAGGCGAAGAAAGCCTCGGTTCCGGCCAGCACCAGAGATCATGACTATGCCGGTGCACAGGCACGATTCATCGGCGACAGCCTCGGCCGCTATTTTCTGCACGACGCGATGCGCGGAGTGGACTACTTGCTCACCCGTCCCGAGGTTGATCCGGCGAAGATCGGCGTCACTGGCAGCTCCGGCGGCGGCACGCAGACGAGCCTAATGATGCTCGTCGACACGCGGATTGCGGCGGCGGCGCCCGCGACGTTCATCACGAACCGCGAGTCCTACCAGCGCACGGGCCAGCCCCAGGATGCCGAACAAATCTGGCCGGGCTTCACCCGCGCAGGCTACGACCACGAGGACATCCTGCTCGCGATCGCGCCGAAACCCGTGTGCGTGCTCGCGGTCACCTCGGATTTCTTTCCGATCGAAGGCACGCGCCGCACGGTGTCGCGCTCGCGCCGGATCTGGAGCCTGTTCGACCGGGCGAATGCGCTCGAGCTGGTTGAGGACCGCTCGACGCACGCCTATACGCCGGCGTTGCAGAAGGCGGCCGCGCGATTCTTCGCGAAGCATCTGCTCGGGCGCGACGTCGACCTCGCGGGGTTCAATCCGGAGCCGTTCCCGGAGGAAAAACTGCGATGCACCGAGTCGGGACAGGTGCGCGGCGAGTTGGCCGGAGCGGAGTTCGTTTTCGAGGCGACAGCCGCACGGTTCAAGGAAGCCGAGGCCCATCGCGGACGGCTGGCAGCGGCCGACCGCAGGCCGCAGGCGTTGCAATGGCTGCGCACCCAGGTGTTCAACGACCGCGAGGCCAACGATGCGAATCCCCGCCTGATCGAGCGGGCCATCGCGGTTGATGATTTTGAAGTCGATGTCGCTTTCTGGTGGCCGCAGCGAAATCTCGCGAACCTCGGTATGTTGATCCGACCGCGCCTGCGGCCGGCAAGCCAGCCGGTCACGATCGCCATTTGGGACCACGGCACCCGGGCGCTCGCCCAGCATGCCGACTGGCTGCGCGCGGAGTGCGGCAAGGGCCGCGCGGTGTTCGTGGTGAACCTCTCGGGGGTTGGGCCCCTGGTGCCCGATCCCATCAACTCGCCCCCGCTGCATGGGCCATTCGGCACGTTCCACAAGCTGGCCGACGACCTCACCTGGATCGGTGACAGCTTGGTTGCGCTGCGCACCTACGAGACATTGCGTGCCTTCGATGTCCTGGCGGAATGGCCGGAACTCGCGACCGACGATGTGCGTTTCTACGGCCATGGCCGGATGGGCGTCCACGCCAAGCTCGCCGCCAGTCTGGATCGCCGGGTCGCCGGATGCGAGTGGGCTCACGGGTTCAAATTCGCGGACTTCGTGCGGCCGCGAATCTACGACTCGCTCGACGTGCAGTCGGTCATCCTGCCGGGTGTGCTGCGCTATTTCGACGTCGAGGAACTTTGAACCGCGTTAGGCAACCTGTGATGATAAAAACCGAGCACACCAGCAACCTGCCCTTTGATCAGCACATGTCGATTGCCCTGATGGCCCCGCGTCCGGTCTACGTGGCCAGCGCCGAGCGAGACCTGCAGGCCGATCCGCGCGGTGAGTTTCTGTCCGAACTGCATGCCGAGCCGGTGTATCGCCTGTTCGGCGCGGAAGGTCTGGGCGTGGAAGTTATGCCTCCCGTCAATCAACCCCAGATGGGAGCAATCGGCTACCACATCCGCAGCGGCGTCCACGACGTCACACCCTTCGACTGGAAATGCTATCTCGATTTCGCCGACCGCCACTTCGGCCGCAAGTAAGTGCCTTCGCCCAAACCCAACCTCAACCCAACCCATGAAAAAACTGCTTCTCGCTCTTACCTGTTTCGGCCTCTGCTCGTTTTCCGAAGCCCAGGACTTCGCCCAAAAGAAAGTGGATTCTCACACGGGGGCGCACGCGAGCAAAGTCCCGGTGACGACGGCCGGGTTAGAGACCATTCATGGCGTCGAGAAACAGCCGCTGGTGGCGGCGACGAAACGACTGATCGAGGCGCTGCAATACGTGGGCGCTCCGTTGGCGGAGACTGACGTCGCCAAACTCAAGGCGGCGATGGAGCTGAAGGAAGATCGCGAATCGGTGGAGGCCATTCAGGGCGTGCTTGATCCGCTCTGCCTCGCGCAGGTCACCATCAACGCGGAGAGCCGCGTGTCCGTAATCGAAGGGCGCGCGCCCAAAAAATTGATCCAGCAGGGTTGGACGACGGTCCTGCTGAAAGTGAACAATGCCGCCCGCATCACGCCTCCACTCGTGGTCGACAGTCCCCAAGCTGGTCGAACCTATAAGAAAGGCACGGCAGCTCCTAGGCCACAGTTGCTCGGAAATCTCGTCACTCCGGACGAATCCGCGCAGAGCTTTCTGAGCATCGAGGTTTATGGCCGGCAGCCGTTGAATCAGAATCTGTCCGGCCTGGAAGTGGAGTATCGCATCGTGCAACTCTTCAGCCGCGACAAGGGCCGGCGCGAGGCGACACTTGAGTTCCATGTCGGGCAGGGGACGCAGGATTTGGGGTTCCGCAGCGAGCTGCCGATACTCTTTGAATCGGCGCCGGCGGTGGACGTCATGCTTGGCATTCGCGATCACGACGGGAAGCCCACCACGGCTGCGCTCGTGGTGCGCGATCGCTGGGGGCGCGTGTATCCCAATCCGGCGCGCCGTCTGGCGCCCGACTTCTTTTTCCACAACCAGGTTTACCGTGCCGACGGCGAATCCCTTCAGCTCCCGCCCGGCGATTTTACCGCGGTTGTTTCGCGCGGCCCGGAATACGTTGTCGAGACGCATCGCTTCAGCGTCCCCGACAACCAGGCCCGCCATCAGCAGACGTTTCAATTGACCCGCTGGATCGAGCCGAAGACGCGCGGATGGTTTTCGGGCGATCATCATGTTCACGCCGCCGGCTGCGCGCACTACGACAGCCCGACGGAAGGAGTCAGCCCCGCCGACATGCTGCGTCATTTTATCGGCGAGGATTTGAACGTCGGCTGTGTGCTGAGTTGGGGGCCTTCTTGGTATTTTCAAAAGCAGAATTTTGAAGGCAAGACCTCGGCCTTGTCGAAAAAGGACTACCTGATGCGGTATGATGTCGAGGTCAGCGGATTCCCGTCCTCGCATGGTGGGCATCTGTGCCTGCTGCGGCTCAAGGAGGATGATTACCCCGGCACGACGCGGATCGAGGAATGGCCGAGCTGGACGCTGCCGGTGCTCAAGTGGGGGCAGGAGCAAGGCGGCGTCGTGGGATACAGTCACTCCGGCTGGGGTTTGAGACTTCCCGACTATGGACCTCGCGGCGAACGGCTGGCGCCTGTCGGCAACGCCGATCGTGGCACCGGCCCCGGCAAAGCGGCCGACAAACTCCCCGACTACGAGATGCCCCCGTTCGATGGCATCGGGGCCAACGAATACATCGTCGCCGCGGCGCATGGCGTGTGCGACTTCATATCCGCCGTCGATACGCCTGCGATCTGGGAGCTGAACATCTGGTATCACACGCTCAACTGCGGGATGACGTCCCGCATCTCCGGCGAAACGGATTTCCCCTGCATCTACGGCGACAAAGTCGGTCTGGGGCGCATCTACGTCAAGATGCCGACCGACAAGCCGCTGGACTTCGACGGCTGGGCCGAGGGCCTCAAGCTCGGCCGCAGCTACTGCGGCGATGGATTGAGCCATGTCTTGGACTTCAAGGTGAACGAGGTGGCCGTGGGCGAACCGGGGAGCGAGAGCAAGATCAGCACGCTGGCGCTGAAGCAACCCGGCAAGGTCAACGCCACGTTCGATGTCGCTGCGAGGCTCCAAAAGGAACAGACCGATGAAACTCGGCGCATCCGCAATTCGCGGCTGGATCAGAAGCCCTATTGGCACATCGAGCGCTGCCGCATCGGCGAGACCCGCCGGGTGCCAGTGGAAGTGATCGTCAATGGCGAAGTCGCTTGGCGGAAGGAAATCGAAGCCGACGGTTCATTCAGCACGCTCAACGTCCCGCTGGAAACCAAGGAGTCCTCCTGGGTCGCGGTGCGCATCCTGCCGAGCGTCCACACCAATCCCGTGTGGGTGACCGTGGGCGACAAGCCGGTGCGCGCCAGCAAGCGGAGCGCCGAATGGTGCATCAAGGCGGTCGACCAATGCTGGAGCCAGAAGGGCAGGGGCATTCGCAGTGCCGAACGTGCCACCGCGAAACAGGCGTATGATGAAGCCAAATCGATTTACGAACGCATCCTGTCCGAAACGACCAGGAACTAACTCACCCAACGCATCCCGCACCCCATCACATCACAACTAACCATCGGAGCCACACACCCATGAAAAACCCGAAGAACGATTCACACTGTAAACCTGCCGGCCGGGCCCGCGCCGCCATTCAACTCTCGTGCGCCCTGCTGCTCGGCATCGGCCTCAACCTCCCGGCCTTCGCCCAAGCGCAGGAAAAGATTTTTCGGCTTGGCATAATCGGCTTGGACACGACTCACGTCATCGCCTTCACCAGCCATATCAACAACCTCAAGAACAACACTGGCTGCAAGGTGGTGGCCGCATTCCCCGGCGGTTCACCGGACTTCAAGGCGTCAGCCGACCGCATAGGCAAGTTCACCGCCGATCTGCGCGACAAGCACGGGGTCGAGATGGTCGCGAGCATCGAGGAGCTGTGCCAGAAGGTGGACGGAGTGCTGCTCGAGAGCGTGGACGGGCGGCCGCATCTCGCGCAGGCGAGGCCGGTGATCGCCGCCGGCAAGCCCCTCTTTGTGGACAAGCCGGTGGCGGCCAGCTTGGAGGACGTCGTCGAGATTTTCCGGCTGGCGAAGGAAAAGAACGTCCCCATCTGGTCCAGCTCGGCGTTGCGTTACGGCAAAGGGGTCGCCGGGGCGCAGACTGACGAGGCCCTCGGCAAAGTCGTCGGTTGTGACGTGTTCGGGTCCAGCTCGTGGGCCGAGCACCACCCCGACCTCTACCTCTACGGCATCCATCCGGTCGAAGGTCTGTTCACCGTCATGGGGCCGGGCTGCGAGCAAGTCCGACGGATCAAGGCGGGCGGCACGGACCTCGTTATCGGGGTGTGGAAGGACGGACGGATCGGCACCTTTCGCGATCTTCGCACCGGCAAGCCCGCAGCGCCCGTGGTCATCTTCGGCACCAAAGGATCGTCGACCGGCCAGTCGTCCGGCTCCACCGGGCTGATTGAGGGAGTCGTAAGATTCTTCAAGACCGGCACGCCGCCAGTTTCGGCCGAGGAGACGATCGAAATTTACGCCTTCATGAGTGCGGCCGACGCGTCCAAAGCCAAGGACGGAGCGGCCGTCTCCATCTCCGACCTGATCGCGCAGGCGAAACGCAAACGCTGATCTCTGCAACCCGAACGCAACCACAAACGAAAGACCTCCCATGAATCAAATCACACGCCGCAGCTTTCTCAAAACCTCCGCCGCTGCCGGAGCGACGCTCGCCTTCGCCCCCCACGCCCGTCCGCAAGGGGCGAACGGCGATCTGCGAGTGGCCGTCGTCGGCTTCCACGCCCAGGGCAACGTGCATCTCCGCAGTTTGCGCGAACTGTCCGGTGTGCGCGTCGTGGCCCTGTGCGACGCCGATCAGAACGTGCTCGACCGCGGGGTGAAGACATTCACCGACCGCAATCAGCCCGTGGCCGCATACACCGACATCCGCCGGCTGCTGGAAAACAAGGACGTTGACGCCATCGTCACGGCCACCCCCGACCACTGGCACGCACTGGTCACCGTGTGGGCGTGTCAGGCCGGCAAGGACGTGTATGTCGAAAAGCCGATCTCGCACAACTTGTGGGAAGGGCGGAAGATGGTCGAGGCCGCCCGCAAATACGACCGGATCGTGCAATACGGCAACCACAACCACGGCACCAAGACCGGCGCGATGCGGCTCGAGATGGAAGGCTTGGGGAAAATCCGAGCCGCCCTCACCCACCTGAGCCGGGGCCGCAAGAGCATCGGCAAGACCGCCGGCCCGAAGCCAATCCCGGCATCGGTTGACTACGACCTGTGGTGCGGCCCCGCCCCAAAGGATCCTCTCCGCCGCAAGGATCTGCACTACGAGTGGCACTGGGCCTGGGCCACCGGGACCGGGGAGTTGGGGAATAACGGCATCTACCAGCTCGACGAACTCCGGGTTGCCCTCGGCCAGAATACACTTCCGAAGCGCGTGATGAGCTTCGGCGGACGCTACCTGTTTGACGACGATGGAGAAACCCCGAACACCCAAGTCTGCCTCTTCCAATATGAGCCCGGCCCGTTGGTCGTGCTCGAGGTGTGGAACCTGCCATCCGCCCAAGGGCCCAAGCCGATCAAGCCAAAACTCCTGTGCGAGCAAGGTGAAACCAAGCCGCCGACCCCGCCCGGCAAGCCCGGCGACACCGGCGGATTCCCGGCCCACAAGGGACACATGTTCAATTTCCTCTCCGCCGTCCGCAGCCGCAAGGTCGCGGATTTGCGGGCGGATGTGCTGGAGGGACACCTGTCCACAGCCCTCGTTCACCTGGCGAACGCCTCCTACCGAGTCGGCACCGGGCACCCCATCGCGGCGGCGCGCGACGCCGTCAAAGACCGCGGCCCGGACGCAATGGAGGCGTTCGACCGGTTCCGCAGCCACTTGGAGGCAAATAGCGTGGACTTCGCCAAGGCCGAGGTCGTCGTCGGGCCGTGGCTGGAGGTGGACACCGGGCGGGAGCAGTTCATCGGCCGCGGCGACACCGTGGCGAAAGCCAACCTCATCCTCCGGGGGCGGCAGCGTGCGCCATTCGTTATCCCGGATCGGGTGTAAAACTGCTCCGTGAATTTCGTCATGTGCATGTCCCGAAAATCGAAAAAATATTTCGCCGTGGTCGCGCTCGTGCTTGGCCTCGTCGCAATTCGCGATGTCAGCGCCGCTGCCCCGTCTGCCGACCGCAAAACCTACACCTACAAAACCGTCGGCGACTTGGCCATCAAGGCGGACGTGTATCGCATGCCCGGTGACGACGTGAGGCCCGTCATCGTGTGGCTTCATGGCGGCGGCTTGATCACGGGTGGGCGCGGCGGCCCGGATGTCGAGCAACGTCAGCGCTTCCTCAACGCTGGCCATGTGATTGTCTCGATCGACTACCGACTCGCGCCGGAGACGAAGCTCGCGGCCATCATCGAGGACGTTCGAGACGCCATCGCGTGGGTTCGCAGCAAGGGGCCGGAACTTTACCAAATTGACCCGAAGCGGGTTGCCGTTGTCGGCGTCTCCGCCGGTGGCTATCTCTCGCTCATTGCCGGGTTCACCGTCGAGCCCCGGCCACAAGCACTCGTCGCAATCAGCGGCTACGGCGATGTGGATGGGGAATGGTATGCGAAGCCGCATGAGATTTACCGCAAGACGCGGACCTTGTTCACCAAGGAGGAAGCGCATCAGGCCATCGGCACGAAGGAGACCACCAATGGCGGCGCCAAGGGCCGGAGCAACTTCTACACTTGGTGCCGGCAGAACGGCTTGTGGCCACAGGAAGTGGTCGGTTTCGACCCAGTGACGCAGCCGCGAAGGTTCGACCGCTTTTGCCCGGTTCGAAACGTGAGCAAGGACTATCCTCCGACACTGCTCGTGCATGGCGACAACGACATCGACGTGCCGTATGAGCAATCAGTCGCCATGTCGGCCGAATTGCGGCGGGTCGGCGTCGCTCATGAGTTCATCACGCTCAAAGGCGGCGGGCACGGTTTCGGCGGCAAAGGTCTGGACGATCCCGGCGTGTCAGCGGCATTCGAAAAAATCGAGCGGTTCCTCAGGGAAAACCTGCTCACCTCTCCAACCCAATGAACCACCCTGCGCTCGATAGGGAGATTTGAACTCGAAGACGACGCCAGCCCATGAAACCCATCCTCACCTTCCTCATCATCCTCTGCGTGCACCGTGCCTCGGTGGTCCAGTCCCACGCCACCGAGCCGCCCGCCGATCTTGTCGTGCTCAACGGCCGCGTGCTCACCCTCGATGCCGCGTCCGGCACCGCGTCCGCCGTGGCGATCAAGGACGGCGTGTTTGTCGCCGTCGGCTCCGACGCCGAGATCCAATCTCGCGTCGGCCCGCAGACGCGCACCCTCGACGCCCGCGGCCGCTCCGTGATCCCCGGCCTGATCGAGTCGCACGTCCACGCGACCGGCGCAGCCCGCGGCGAGGCGAGCCAGCCCTTCCGCCAACTCCACTCCATCGTCGAGATTCAAGACTGGGTCCGCGAGCAGGCGAAGGCCCTGCCGGCCGGAAACTGGATTCAGCTCCCGCGCGTCGATGTCACACGCATCCGCGAGCGGCGGATTCCGAATCGCGCCGATCTCGACGCCGCCGCGCCGGATCATCCGGCCGTGTTCACGTGGCAATACGCCAACAAGACCGTGCAGGCCCTCAACTCGCGCGCCATCGCCGCGGCCGGCATCACGGCGGCCACCGTCGCGCCCCCCGGCGGCGCGGTTCGCCTCGGCCCCAACGGCGCGCCCACCGGCGTGATCGAAAACGCCGGCGCGCTCCTCGTGAAATTCCTCCCCGCGCGCAACGTGTCCGAGGAAAAATACCACGACTCCCTCGTCACGCTCCTGCGCCGTTACAACGAAATCGGCATCACGAGTATCACGGAGCGCAACGCCAACGTCGGCGCCTACCGCACCTACGAAAAACTCCGGGCCGCCGGCCGCCTGCCCGTGCGCGTGACCGTCACCATCGGCCTCACGACCGACGGCACCGTCGAGGCCACCGAGAAGGCGATTCGCGCGATTCCGTTCAAGACCGGCGACGGCGACGACTGGGTGAAAGTCGGCCCGCTCAAGGTCGGTGTCGATGGCGGCGCGCTCTACGGCACCGCCTACATGCGCGAGCCCTACGGCCCCGCGGCGTTCTCGCTCTACGGTTTCAAAGATCCCGCCTACCGCGGTGATCTGCGGATCGCGCCGGAAAACATGAAGAATATCGTCCGCACCGCACACCGCCTCGGCTGGCAGATGTCGTCGCACGTCACGGGCGACGCGGGCGTCGATGTCGTGCTGGATGCGATTGAGGCCTCCAACGCCGACAGCCCCGTTGCGCCGCGGCGCTACAATCTCATCCACGCCTATTTTCCAGATTCCGCGACCGCCGCACGGGTGGCGCGCCTCGGCGTCGTCGTGGACACGCAGCCCGCATGGTTTTTCAAGGACGGCGACGCGTTGCTCGACGCGCTCGGACAGAAGCGCATGGAGAGTTTCATCGGCCTCCAGACTTGGCGGAAAGCCGGCGCCAAAGTCGCGCTCAACGCCGACCACATGATGGGCTTCGACCCCGACACGTCGCTGAACCCCTACAACCCGTTCCTCGCGATGCAGGCCGCGATCACGCGCCGCACCGAGGGCGGAAAAGTCATCGGCGCGCACCAGCGCATCTCACGCGAGGAGGCGCTGCGCATGTTCACGATCGACGCCGCGTGGATGAGCTTCGACGAGAAGCGCCGCGGCTCCATCGAAGTCGGCAAACTCGCCGACCTCGCGATCCTCACGGGCGACTTTCTGCGGCAGCCGGAGGACAAATTGCGCGAGCTGCGCGCCGCCGTGACCATCGTGGGAGGCGAGATCGTTCATGAAGCCGGCACGTTTCGCTGACGCTGCTCCCCCATGATGTGCTAATAGCAGCAGACGGCAGCCGACTTCCCTGTGGTGTCCCGAGCCGAAACAATCGCACTGCTCGCCGAGACAGGCCGGCAGGGATTCTTTAGAGTGTTAAGATGGCTGCGTGACCGCTGCGCAGCCATTTTTGGCATGCCAGCTCAACCCCCGATTCACTACCCTCAGTCCGGCACGGCAGATCAGCCCAAAGCAGAAGGGCTAGTCGGCCTAGAAAGACCGGCCACTCGATATTATCCCGGTCGGAATGTGAGCGTGCGATTCGGGCAGTCTCAGCCAGCCAGACACACAATTTCGGAAACGCGTGCGCGCATTGTTCTGCTCCTCGAAATCGCTGGGGTTTGCGGAGCAATTGCCCCGCTCCCTTTGCGCTACGTAGGCACGGTGCGGGTTCAACCTCCCGTAGTAATTGTCCTCGCGGCCGGGGAGCCCGAAATGACTGCCGCATCAACCAACGAACAGACCGTCACGCTGATCATCGAACAACGGTTTCTTCGTGAAACTGGCTCATCGAGTTTTAAGGGCGTAACTGTGGCCGACCTTGCGGAACTGACTCGCGAGGACGAGTTGGTAGCTCCAGTCTCCAATGTTTTCCGTCAGCTTTCCCGCGGCGAGCAACGGCAAAACTCTCAGTATGTTGAGGCGCTCGGGGTCGTGATGGCTGCACACGTGCTTAACTATTGTTTCGGTTCTCAGGTATCTACAGAACGAAGAGGTTGCCTCCCGATCGACGCCGAGAAACGCGTCGTGGCGTATGTTGACGTTCACTACGCCGAAGAATTCGACGTGGATGCGCTTGCGCGAGCCTCAGGTTACAGCCGAAATCACTTCCAACGCCTGTTCAAAAACTCTTTCAACCAGACACCCCGGGAATACCTTCGCGGCCGCCAGGTGGAAAACGCGATCACCCTGTTGCAGACCACCAACCTGAAGGGGCTGGATGTGGCCTTGGCCTGCGGGTTTTGCGACGAGACCCAAATGGCGCGCTGGTTCGGAAAACTGCGCGGGTGCCCGCCCAGCCGGGTCCGTGAGGCGTCGCGATGGTAGGCGTCGCCGATTTTTTCGCACCGGTTGCCGAGACAAGAGCCCGCGCGGTGTGCTACTATCACGCGTTCCTTTCAAATCCGACCCAACGCATGTTTCCTCTGCGATTGGTCGCTTACCTATAAATCATATACCGGTCGCAGCTCTCGGCTACGACAAGGAGTTATCCTTCACGATACCATGAAAACCGTCTCCTCCAGCCAACATGAAATCATCTACGATCTCTGTCCGGGTGAGTCGCGAGCATTATCGCGTTTTCGCCGCCGCCGTTCGCCTGATCAGTAAAGAACGAGGTGCGGAGGCCCCGACCGCCGCTGCCTTGATTGAATATCAATTGGCCAACCGCACAGCCGTCGGTGTCGCCAAAGATTACTTGGATTGCATTGGTGATTTCGCAGGCCGGCGCCGAATTCGACCTAAGGCAATTCACCGGCCCGCGCGCGTGACGAAAGCCGATGGCAGGCCGAACATACTAAGTGCGATTTCTACTCCAGGTCGAAATTGACGTGCACTTCGTGTGCGACCGTTGCTGCATCAAATCGAATGATCCATGCCGACACGCAAAGAAATTAGCGGCAAGATACGCCGGGACATCGCAGAACACGGGGTCCCGCCTGCCGATCCCATGTATGAATTCGCCCTACTCGCCACGGAAGACATGAACGGTGTCGCCGACTTGGACGACGAACTCGCCTGCATTGCGGATCGAATAACGTGTCTTGAGCAGACGCCTACTTGGGTCAAACGACGCATGCCAGACGAATTCGACGTCTTTTTGGATTCTCAGCTCGCCGAATGCGAAACGGCCCTGACATTGATCCGCCACCGATGGAAACAGCATCGGGGTGCTGACCGGATCGCCCCGACCATCCCGCGATGAATCGGATTGCCTGTGATCGGTTGAATCCTGTCGGAATTTCGCGAACTGCTATGCGCCCGAGTGTGGAAGACCTCCTCAAAGACTGCGACGAGTTGGGACTCGTGGATGAGCTGCGCACTGCGCTTGCTCTCCCCCCAGAGAGCGAAGCTGCTACGACTCTACGGGCTGTCCGCGATTTGATCTATGAATTGGCCTGCACCCGGAACCGCGATCTCGCGGTAGACGCCCTGATCCATGCAACGGGTATTGCCGAGTTTGGCCGCACCAGCCTGCGCAGTTACGCGAAGAAACACGGGATCACGGCCGAGGGCTTTCGCCTTCAGGTGAACGCTATGCAAAGCCGGCTTCACCTGCCACCACGGCCGGCCCAAAAATCCGATGCCAACTGAGTTGCTGCATCTCATCTCAGCGCTGCCAGCGAAAGCATTCACCGGAGCGAGCCACCTGGGACTAGCCGTGGCATCTGATCTCGACGAACCCGGCTGGCATGAACTTATCGGGCGTCTCGCTCAACTTGCGCAAACCACCCAGGGATCGCGCCAGACTCTCACCGCCTGGCTCGGCGACGTTCTCGCGCATGAGCGCGCCCCCCGCCGCGGGCAGATCGCGCAGTGCGCCTCGGTCGCCGGACTCGATCCCGGCACGCTGCGGAATGCCAAACTGGTTTGCCGGCGAATTCCAATGTCTCGACGCCATGACGCGCTTACTTGGAGTCACCACTGCGAAATTGCCCTGGCTTTTTCCGTTCCCGAGGAAATCGAAAAATGGCTCGGCCTCGCGGAGAAGGAAGGTCTCCCCACTGCCGAACTCCGGCAGCGCATTCGCCATCACTTGGCTGAGTCGCGTTCAGACGCACACAGCGGTGTCAGCACCGTTCCTTTTCGGTTGATGCGGGATCTGCGCACCGCCGCGCGGACGGCCGAACAGCTCCGTGGAGTGTGGCGACGGTGGCCGGCGTCGACGGCGGAACTGGCTTTGACCGAAATTCAAGGTCTTACAGGATTCATCGATGCCATTCGAAAACGGAGCGCCGATTATCACGCCCCAACCGGCAACCGATCATTTGGGCCATGCGACCCCAGCGTGAATTGAGTTCGTGGTATCACCCCCGAGCTGGAACCTTCAGCTTTGTGCGGATGTGCAGCGCCACTTCGGACGGATCGTAGTAGACGAAATGTCCCACCTTGTGAGATGGTATCCGTCGGAGTTTCGTCCACTGCCGAAGGGTCCGAATAGACGGTTCGTTTCCAGACGGAAAGACGCCGCTCTCGCGCAAACCCACGATGTCGGTCAGGTGGCCGGGCAATTTTGAAGCCGTATCTGTTTCGTTCATTCACTTAGGGAATGCACGTCAAGCCGCCCTCGCCACGATTACACCGCCACCCTAATTTCGACATCGCGCGGCAGCTCGACGATGTCGCCTTTCGCAACAGCGAAGTGTTCCCGCTGCGGCATAATGCCAAAGAATTCATCAGCGTCAGCAATCGACTTCAAATCGAGATAGTGCCTCCGGATGATCGACTCGGAATTGCCCGCCTGGATAGCTGCTTCACCGATCGAGCGAAATTTTGCCACGAACATCGAAATGAACGTGTGGCGCAGCACATCGTGTGTGAGATGGAACTGGTCACGAAACTTCTCGCGACGCTTTTTGAAATCGCGGACTACGATGGGGAATTTTGTGAGCGGATAGGCCCGTAGCCACGCGGCAAGGTTTGGTTGGATCGTCACTTTGCGTGGCTCCCTGACTTTCGACACCTCCGCCGAAATGTGAATGATGCCGGTTTCGAGATTCACCGCATCGGGTTTGAGCTTTGAAATCTCGCCGTAGGGCACGCAGGGACGAATTCCGGCAAAGAGGCAGAGAGCGAAATATGGCACCCAACGACCTTCTTCGAATTTCTCGAAATGTTCCATGAGTGCGCGGGCCTGCGCGACTGAGAGCGTCTGCGCCACACCCCTCCGGCGGCGAATGCGGAAATGCGGCACCTTCGGAATCGGATTCTCGGCGATCCAGCCCCGCTGAAACGAGAATTTGAAAAAGGTGGAGAGAATGCCGCGCCGGTTGTTGTAGGTTTTCATGCCGGGCTGGCCGACCTCCAGGAACGTGACCAACGCCGATGCGGTGATTTCGGCCACCGTCTTACGCTTGAAGTAAACCGCCAGCCGTTTCAGTTCCCACCCGATGCGGTCGAATTGCGGTTCAGAAATCTGGTCCTGCTCAAACTCCCGCTCTTTCGCCGCAACATAGTCGGCGATGGCGTCGCCAAGCGGCTTTTGTTTTTCTGGCTCGCGGTAATTAGCCAGCGCAAAATCGAGGTAAAACGAGAGCGGACGGGAATTCTCTGCGAGCCGACGGTAGGCCACTTCGGCATCACGCACCTGCTCAATCGACAGCGTGGTCGGGACTGACCGCATCCCATGTGTCGCCTGGAGCGACTGAATTTCCAATGCGGCCTTCTCCGCCGACGCTTCCTCACGGGTCTTGAAATTCATTCGCACCCGCTCGCCGTGCAGCCATCCGATGACGCGAAATGAAGTGGAGCCGTTGCGATTTTCGAACGGAGCGACGGCGAGTTTCGTTGCCTGTTTCATGCTTAGGTTGCCACGACAACTGGCAACCTAGCAGCCCAAAAAATTAAAGCCTTTGCTATCAGGCGTTTAATTGGCGTCCCCACGGGGATTCGAACCCCGGTTCTCACCGTGAAAGGGTGGTGTCCTGGACCGGGCTAGACGATGGGGACTAACCGCGGAGCCGCGCACGCTACGGCCCGCTCCTGCCCGCGCAAGGGAATTTTTCCTCGGGGGCACGTCGTGGGGCGTAACAGGAAGAGCGGTCAGCCAGCTGTAGCGGCGGTCTGTGACCGCCGTCGAACCTCCAGCAGTCCTCCGTCGGCGGTCACCGACCGCCGCTACAACCAAGGCATCCGTTGGCTGACCTCACTTCCTGTTATACCCCACGACGTGGGATAAGACCGCCGCCACGCGGATAGCCGTGATGTCGCCCGAGGTTCCTGTGCGTTCGAGGTATACGCCGGAACTTACAGAACTCGTCCCGCCTCCCCGGGCGCCACGGCTTGAGCGGAACCGGGCACTCCCTGCGGACGCCGCGGGTGTTTGGTCAACCGCTGGCAGCCCGATCACCCAAATCCTCTCCCGACAAACCGTCCGCGGCCCGTTCGCGCGGGGTGACATGATCCGGCCGATTTTCTGGTTCAGTCCGCCGCTTGCCGCGGTCACGTTCGTGCCGGATTTCACACTACAGAAATCGGTGAACCCGCCCGCCGACCGGCTCGCAATTTTCCGCTGCGCACTCTTGCCCCTCGCCGCGGGCTGCGGTCTGCTCCGCTACGCGCGTTCCCCATGAGACCATTCGTCGCCTTCGTTCTGTTTGTCCTGTCGCTCGGCCCGTCCCTCCGCGCCGCCACCACCGAACGCCACGTCGTCCTCATCAGCCTCGACGGCTTTCCCGCCTACCTGTTCCGCGACGAGTCGATCCCGCTGCCCAACCTCCGCCGCCTCGCCGCCGAGGGCGCCGTGGCCGACGCGATGACGGTGTCCAACCCCTCCATCACCTGGCCCACGCACACCACGCTCGTCACCGGCGTCACCCCGCGCAAACACGGCGTCCTCTACAACGGCTACGTCACCCGCCAAGGTCCGGGCAAACCCACCAAGATCGAGCCGTGGACCGACAAGGCCGTGCTCGTGCGCGTGCCCACGGTCTACGACGCCGCCCACGCCGCCGGGCTAACGACCGCCGAAGTCGATTGGGTCGCGATCACGCGGCCCGGCACCATCACGTGGAGCTTTGCCGAGCTGCCTGCCACGACCGACCCGCTGCCACGTGAGATGGTCGCCGCCGGCGTGCTCACCGCCGACGAGTTGGAGATCGCCGCCAAGCGCACCGGCGGCCGCAACATCGTCTGGCGCGACGAGATCTGGTCGCGCGCCGCCTCCTTCATCTTCGAACGCCACCGGCCCAATCTCCTGCTCTACCATCCGCTCACGACCGACTCGATGCACCACCGCTTCGGCCCCGGTTCGCTCGCCGGCATCGCCGCGCTCACGCTCGCCGACCGCCGCGTCGGCGATCTCCTGCGCACCATCGACGCCACCGGCCGCCGCGCGCAGACCACCATCCTCGTCGCCACGGATCACGGCTTCAAGAAGGTCGAAATATATTCCTTCCCCAACGTCGTCCTCAAGCAGGCCGGCCTCCTCCACACCGCCGGCCCCGGCATCGCGCACTGCGATGTCTACGCCGGCGTGCAGGGCGGGCTGGCCTTCATCTACGTGACCGACCCCGCGCGCCGCGCCGAGCTGGTGCCGAAGCTCAAGGAACTCTTCTCGCGCGCCGAAGGCGTCGGTCAGGTGCTCGACGCCGAGACCGCCGCGCACGACCTCGGCATGCCCACGCCCGCCGAAAACGAGGCGATGGGCGAACTCATCCTCTACGCCAGGGATCGCTACGCGTTCTCCGGCACCGCCACCGGCGAACTCGCCGCCGGACCGGCCGAGAACTACGGCGGCACCCACGGCTACCTCAACGGCGATCCGCAGCTCGACGGCATCTTCCTCGCGAGCGGCGCCGGCATCAAAAAAGGCGTGAAGCTCGACCGCGTGCGCAACCTCGACGTCGCCCCCACGATCGCGCACCTCCTCGGCCTCGCGCTGCCCACGGCCGACGGCAAGGTGATGAATGCGATCCTGACCGAAACCAAATGATGTCAAGCGAAGCATTCTTACAGGAGGCCGCAGAGGTAGCGGAGAAAATCCAACGCCTCTGCTTCCTCCGCGCCCTCCTGTAAATCCTTCTGTGTTATCTCACGTTTCGCTCCCGCCGCCCTTGGCTCCCTCATTTTCATCTTAATCTCTCCCGCCATGCTCACCTTCGCCCAATTCGGAGCCGGCCGCATCGGCCAGATCCACGCCGCCAACCTCGCATCCACCGGCGCGACCCGCCTGCGCTACGTCGTCGACGTCAACGCCGACGCCGCGACGAAACTCGCCGCGAAACACGGCGCCCAAGTCACCGACGTGAAGACCGCGCTCGCGGATCCCGCCGTCGACGCCGTGATCATCGCGTCGTCCACCGACACGCACGCCGACCTCGCCATCGCATCGGCGAAAGCCGGCAAGGCCATCTTCTGCGAAAAACCGATCGATCTCTCGCTCAAGCGCGTCGACCAGTGCCTCGCCGCCGTGAAGAAAGCCGGCGTGCCGATGTTCGTCGGCTTCAACCGCCGCTTCGATCCCAGCTTCGCCGCGCTCCGCGCGCGCATCGCGGCCGGCGACATCGGCAACGTCGAGCAGGTGATCGTGTCGAGCCGTGACCCCGGCCTGCCGTCGATCGCCTACCTGAAAGTTTCCGGCGGCCAGTTCCGCGACATGACGATCCACGATTTCGACATGGCGCGTTGGCTCCTCGGCGAGGAGCCGGTCGAGGTGTTCGCCTACGGCAGCTGCCTCGTCGATCCCGCCGTCGGCAAGATCGGCGACACCGATTCCGTGATGGTGCTGATGAAAACCGCGTCGGGCCGCCTCGCGCACATCAACAACAGCCGCCGCGCGAGCTACGGCTACGACCAGCGCCTCGAAGTCCACGGCGCCAAAGGCCGCCTGCTCGCCGGCAACCGCGTCGCGACCACGGTCGAACTCGCCACCGACGCGACCGTCTCCACCGACAAGCCGCTCTACTTCTTCCTCGAACGCTACGCCGACGCCTACCGCGCCGAGCTGGCCGCGTTTGTCGACTGCGTGGTGAACAAAAAGCCGATGCCCGTCACCGCCCACGACGGCCGCCAAGCCATCGTCCTCGCCGAAGCCGCGGTGAAATCGCTGCAGACCGGACGGCCCGTGAAAGTGTAGCGCCGGCGGCCTACGTGTTTCTCTCCCGGCGGCGGAGGAGTGTTTCACGTTGAGCTGGACGGGGCGTTGGGGCCGACTCCTCGTGTCTCTCGCTTCCGCATCCGGTCAAGTCCGCCTCCACGCGATGCCACACACCATCCTCATCGTCGACGATAACGATTCATTTCGGGGCATGCTCGCCACGGTCCTCGGACTGCGGGGCTACCAGACCATTCCGGCGCGCACCGGCGCCGATGGACTCAAAATTGCGGCGGAGCGGCACGTGGAGGCCGTGCTGGTGGATGTAGAGATGCCGCAGATGGACGGGTTGGAATTCTGCCGGCTGCTGCGCGAACAAACCCAGGGCGCGACGCCGGCCGATGTGCCGGTGTGGATCATGACCGGCGCGCTGCGGATCGGTGTGAACCGCAAGGCGGCCGCCCTTGGCGCCATGATCGTGCTGCGCAAGCCGCTCAACATCGACGAGACCTGCGCCCAGATTGAGCGCGAGCTGCGGCAACGCCTCCCCGGTCCGCCGGCCGGACCGGCGTGAACGGCTCAGCGGGCGTCGAAAAGCCGGTTTGTGGGTAGGGCCGGCTCTCCGAGCCGGCCTGAGTTGGCAGAGGCGCACGCGGGAACTCAGGCCCGCCCGGAGCGCGGGCCCTGCCGTTTTCGACGCGCTTTCAGACGGTGCGGAGCCGGATCGCGTCGCGCCGCGAGGTGAGCGGGTCGCGCTCGGGGAGGAATTCGTGGCCGATCGCGTTTCTTTTGGATCGCGGCGCCGGGATTCCGGACGCTGGCGGATCCCGCAGCGCCGGACGGCCGGGGAGTTTCGCCGGGGCGAAGTCGCGGCGGCGCCGCGGAGCACGCCTCGCGGGGTGGGGGAGGGGAACCAACCGGGCCGTCGCGAAACTATGCCGGTGCGCCCGCGTCTTGCCCGCCGGGCTGACGTGCGCGCAAAATCGCGTCACGGTAGAACCTTTTGTTGCGGTGGAGACTCGAATCCCAAAAGCTCGTCCGACTTTCTCCCTGCCAGAATACTCCGGAAGGCCGGCCCCTCTCAAACCACATCTGTCATGCATACCGCTATGATCCGCTCGGAAGAAGCTTCGCCTCGTCGTTCCTGGCTCCGGTTCGCCCGGCACGCCATCGCTGCCGGTGTGCTCGCTGTCGCGGCGAGCTCCGCGTGGGCGCAGAGCTTTGCCATCAGCACGCTCGCCGGCACGGCGGGCACCAGTGGCACGACCGACGCCACGGGCGCCTCGGCCCGATTCAATAACCCCACCGGAATTGCGGTCGACAACTCGGGCGGTGCCAGCACCGGCACCGTTTACGTGACCGATGCGAACAACCACACGATCCGGAAGATCACGGCGGCGGGCGTCGTCACCACGCTCGCGGGCACCGCCGGGACGTCGGGCACGGCCGACGGCACCGGCACCGCGGCGCGCTTCAACGCGCCCCAGGGCATCGCGATCGACAGCACCGGCACCAACCTCTACGTGGCCGACACCGGCAGCAGCACCATCCGCCGCGTCGTGATTTCGACCGGGGCC
Source organism: Verrucomicrobiota bacterium (assembly GCA_016235555.1). Taxonomy (GTDB): domain Bacteria; phylum Verrucomicrobiota; class Verrucomicrobiia; order Opitutales; family Opitutaceae; genus JACRKC01. The sequence continues at coordinate 16,184 of JACRKC010000083.1, read as the reverse complement.
GTGACCACGCTGGCGGGCACCGCCGGGAGTTTCAGCTTCGCCAACGGCACCGGCGCCGCGGCGTTGTTCAGCGGACCGATCGGTATCGCGATCAATAGCACCAACACCAACCTCTACATCGCCGACAACGGCAACCATGTGGTCCGTCAGCTCGTGATTTCGACGGCGGTCGTGACCACGGTGGCCGGCACGGCGGGCACTCCCGGCAGCGCCAACGGCACCGGCACCGCCGCGACCTTCAATCTTCCGCGCGGCATCGCGGCCGATGCGACCAATCTCTATGTGGCCGATTCCGGCAATCACGGCATTCGCCAGGTTGTCATCGCCTCGGGCGCCGTCACCACTCTGGCCGGCACGCTCGGCACCTCGGGCAGCGCCAACGGCACCGGCACCGCGGCGACGTTCAGGAATCCCGGGGCGGTGGCCTCTCAAGGCGCCAATCTCTACGTGGCTGACGCCGGCAACAGCACGGTGCGCCAGATTGTGATCGCCACCGGTGCCACGACCACGCTGGCGGGCGCCGCGGGCACCGTCGGCACGATCGATGGGATCGGTAGCGCCGCACGATTCGCCCTGTTCAGCCCGCAGGGCATCGCGGCCGATAGTTTCGGCAGCGTTTACCTGGCCGACACCAACAACCAGACCATCCGCTCCGGTGGTCCGACCTCCGCGCCCGCGATCGGCACGCCTCCGACCAGCCAAGCCGTGGCAGCCGGCGGCAACGTGAACTTCACCGTGTTCGCAACCGGCAACCCCACGCCGACCTACCAGTGGCAGATTCAAGTCGGTGGCACCGGTTCGTTCACCAACCTCGCCAATGGCGGCGCCTACAGCGGGGCGACCACGTCCACCCTCACCATCACCGGCGCCACGGTCGGCATGAACGGCGACAAGTTCCAATGCGTGGTCACCAACGGCGTCGGCAGCGCCGCGACTTCGAGCGCGGCGACCCTTACGGTGACCCAGGTTCCGGCTTTCACCAGCACGGCAAGCGCCTCGTTTGCGCTCGGGGCCAGCAGCAGCTATCAAATCACGGCGTCGGGTTCGCCCGCGCCGACGTTCGCCATCACCGCCGGCTCCAATCCCGCGTCGGTGGGAGTCACCCTCAGCTCCGCCGGTTTGCTCTCGGGCACGCCGACGAGCACCACGGGTTCGCCCTTTACCTTCACCATCACCGCGACCAACAGCGCCGGCACCGCCACCCAGAGCTTCACGCTCACCGTGGCGAGCACCACCGCCCCCTCCATCTCGACCCAGCCCGCGGCCTCGACCACCGTCAGCGCCGGCAACACCGCGACCTTCACCGTCACCGCCTCGGGCACGCCCGCGCCCACCTACCAGTGGGAAGTCAGCAGCGACGGCGGCACCAACTTCACCACCCTCGCCAACGGCGCGATCACCGGCGGCACCGTGAGCGGCGCCACCACCGCCTCGCTCTCCATCGCGAGCGTCACGACCGCGCTCCAGAACTACCGCTACCGTGTCAAGGTCACGAATAGCTTCAACAGCGGCACGACGGTCACCTCCACCGCTTCCGTCCTGACCGTCAATTCGGTTCCCACGATCACCAACACCACCACGACCTTCACGACCGGCGTCAGCCAGACCTTCTCCGGTTTCACGATCACGACCAGCGGCACCCCGGCGCCCACCGCGTATGCGGTCTCCAGCGGTTCGCTTCCGGCGTGGGCCACTCTGAACGCCTCCACCGGCGCCATCACCGCCAACCGCGCCACGGTGCTCGGCGATGCGGGCACGACCATCTTCAGCGTGACCGCGACCAACTCCGTCGGCACCTCGGCGGCGGTGCAGTTCACCCTGACGGTCACCGCCGGCCCCACCATCAACTCCGGCCCGACCAGCCTCGCCATCGTCCCCAGTTCCACCGGACAGTTTACGGTCACGGCCACGGCCAGTTCGGGCACCCTCAGCTACCAGTGGTATCGGGCGCCGGCCGGCACCGGCGTGTTCTCCCAGGCTCTGCCGGACAACATCGTCTACAGCGTGATCAGCAACGGCGGCACCTCCACGCTCACCATCAACTCGAGCTACACGGGCACCTCGATGAACGGCGATCAGTTCCGCGTCGTCGTCACCGACGGCCAGGGCTCGACCACCTCCGCGACCGCCACGCTCACGATCCTGCAGGCGCCGGCGTTCACCAGCCTCGCCGCCGCCACCTTCTACTCCGGCCAGGCCGGCACGACCTTCCAGGTGCAGGCCACGGGCACACCGGCCCCCACGTTGAGCATCGTCGTCGGTTCGCTGCCCTCGTGGGCCACGCTCACCACGGCGGCCGGCACCGGGACCACGGTCGGCACCATCTCCGGCACGCCGCCGGACACCACCGGCTCGCCGTTCTCGTTCACGATCGCGGCCACCAACGCGGCGAGCACGGTCGTCCAGAACTTCACCCTCACCGTGCTGCCGCCCGCGGCCGCTCCGACCATCACCACGCAGCCCACCGGCCAGACCGTGACCGTCGGACAGCCCGCCGTCTTCACCCTTGTCGCCACCGGCTCGCCCCTGCCCACCTATCAGTGGCAGCGGCAGGCCGCCAACACCTCCGGCTTCGCCAATCTCTCCGAGGGCGGCTTCTACAGCGGCACCACGAGTGCGACGCTCACCATCTCCGGCGTCAGCACCGGCATGAACGGCGACCAGTATCAGTGCGTCGTCACCAACGTCAACGGCACCGTCACCAGCTCGGCCGTGATCCTCTCCACCTCGCTCACCAGCAGCACCGTGGTCTCGACATTCGCCGGCCTCTCCGGGGCGAGCGGCAACGCCGACGCCACGGGCACCGCCGCCCGGTTCAACGCCCCCAGCGCCATCGCGATCGACAGCGCCGGCAACACCTACGTGGCCGACACCGTCAACAGCACGATCCGCAGGATCACCCCCGCCGGCGTCGTCACCACCTACGCCGGCCTCGCGGGCTCGGCGGGCAGCGCCGACGGCCCCGCCCTCACCGCGCGGTTCAACGGACCCTACGGCGTCGCGGTCGATCCCGCCGGCAACGTCTACGTGGCCGACACTTTCAACCACACCATCCGCCGCATCGCGCAGGACGGCACCGTGACCACCCTCGCCGGCCTCGCCGGCACCTTCGGCTCGGCCGATGACACCGGCACCGCCGCGCGCTTCTCCTATCCCACCGGCGTCGCGGTCACCTCCTCCGGTTTCGTCTTCGTCGCCGATTCCTTCAACCACACCATCCGCATGATCGCCCCCGGCGGCGTGGTCTCGACCTACGCCGGCGTCGCCGGCCAGCGCGGCACCGCCGACGGCTCGGCCACGGTCGGCTCGGTCGCCGGCACCGCCCGCTTCGCCAACCCCGCCACCCTCGCGCTCGACAGCGCGACCAACCTCTACGTGGCCGACGCCTTCAACCACACCATCCGCAAGATCACGCCCACCGCCACCGTCAGCACCCTCGCCGGCAACCCCGGCGCGCTCGGCTCCGTCGATGGCACCGGCACCGCCGCCCGGTTCAACCAGCCCAACGGCCTCACCGTCGACTCCGCGGGCAACGTCTACGTGGCCGACACCTTCAACCACCTGATCCGCAAGGTCACCCCCGCCGGCGTCGTCACCACCATCGCCGGCGCCGCCGGCGTCACCGGCAGCACCGACGGCACCGGCACCGAGGCGCGCTTCAACCAGCCCTACAGCATCGCGATCGACACCGCCGGCAACCTCTTCATCGCCGACAAGACCAACAGCTCCATCCGCCGGATCGGCGCGGCCACCACCACGGCGCCCGTGATCACCGCGCAACCCGTCAGCCGCGCGATCGCCCCCGGCGGGAGCACGACCTTCACCGTCGCGGCCTCCGGCTCGCCGGCCCCCACCTACCTGTGGCAGCGGCAGGCGGCCGGCACCTCCGGTTTCGTCAACCTCATCAACGACGCCACCTACAGCGGCGTCAGCACCGCCACGCTCACCGTCACCAACGTCACCACGGCGATGAACGGCGACCAGTTCCAGTGCCTCGTGAGCAATTTCATCAGCCCCGATGCCGTCTCCACCGTCGTCTCGCTCTCGACCGCGCTGGTCCAGCCCACGTTCACGAGTTCCGCCAGCGCCAGCTTCACGGCGGGCCAGTTCGGATCTTTCACCGTCGCCGCCTCGGGCACGCCCACTCCCACCTACAGCGCCTCCGGCCTGCCCTTCTGGGCCACCCTCGATGCCAGCACCGGTGTCATCAGCGGCACGCCGCCCGACGCCAACGGCTCGCCCTTCACCGTCACCCTCACGGCCAGCAACGGCCTGAGCACCGCCCAAGGCCTCACCCTCACCGTCGTCGTCCCCGTCACCGCCCCCACCATCTCCGCCCAGCCCGCGAGCCAGGCGCTCGGCCGCGGCGCCACCGCCACCTTCAGCGTGACGGCCGCCGGCACCGCCCCGCTCAGCTACCAGTGGACCAAGGACGGCCAGGTCATCACCGGCGCCACCAGCGCCACGCTCACCCTCACCAACCTCCAGGCGGCCAACTTCGGGAGTTACGCCGTGCGCGTCACCAACTCCGTCGGCAGCGTCACCTCCGGTGCGGCCATCCTCGTCGTGAATCTCCCGCCCACGATCACGGCCCAACCGCGCGCGCAGTCCGCCCTCGTGGGCACCAGCGCCACCCTCGTCGTCCTCACCAGCGGCGAGCCCGCGCCCACCTACCAATGGCGCCTCAACGGCGCGGCCCTCGCCGGCGCCACCAGCTCCACCCTCACGCTCAACAACGTCCAGCCCGGCAACGCCGGCAATTACGACGTCGTCGTCACCAACTCCCTCGGCTCCGTCACCAGCTCGCTCGCCCAGCTCTCCGTGAGTTCGGTGGCCACGGCCCCGGTCATCACCTCGTCGCCGGCCCACCGCACCGCCGTCGTGGGCGCCACGGTGTCCCTCTCGGTCGCCGCCACCGGCGCCCCCGCGCCCGCCTACCAATGGCGCAAGGACAACGCCGCCATCCCCGGCGCGACCGGCGCCACGTTCTCCCTCTCGAACGTGCAACCCGGCGACACCGGCAACTACGATGTCATCGTCTCCAACTCCGCCGGCGGCGCCACCTCGCAGGTCGCCAGCCTCAAGGTCATCTCGCGCAGCTACGCCGGCACCTACCTCGGCACCATCCCCGGCACCACCGGCGGCTTCGCCCTCTTCGTTCGCCCCGACAACACCGGCGTCCTCCTCGGCTTCGTCCCCGGCGGCAATGGCGGCACCGTCAGCAACCTCGCCCTCACCCTCGCCGACAACGGCGGCTTCAGCTACAACGTCAGCGGCGCCACCGTCTCCGGCGCCGTCTCCGGCAACGGCGCCGTCTCCGCCACCGTCACCGGCGTGATCAGCGCCACGCTCACCGGCACCAAGGCCGCCGATGTCGGCGCCAACCAGGGCCAGACCGGCTTCTACCAGGCCGGCGTCGCCAACGGCTCCGGCGCCGCCTACGCCATCGTCAGCGCCACCGGTCAGGTTTACGCCCTCACCCAGACCGGCACCACGCTCTTCGACGGCGGCACCGCCTCCCTCGATTCGGCCAACCGCGCCGTCATCGGCGCCAGCGCCGGCTCCATCATCGTCACCGTCGCCGCCGATGGCTCCGCGATCACCGTGAACGGCTTCCGCAACAACCAGACCACCGTCTTCGCCGGCGCCAGCGAGGCCGTCATCGCCGCCCAGCGGCTCGGCAACATCTCCACCCGCGCCCGGGTCGACACCGGCGCCAACATCGCCATCGCCGGCTTCGTCATCACCGGCAACGAGTCGAAGCCCGTGCTCATCCGCGCCATCGGCCCGAGCCTCGCCGGCTTCGGCATCACCTCCGCCCTCGGCAACCCCAAGCTCGACCTCTACCGCGGCAACACCGTCATCGCGACCAACACCGGCTGGGCCGGCGCCGGCAACACCGCCGCCATCGTCGCCGCCACCGCGCAGGCCGCCGGCTTCCCGCTCGCGACCACCAGCGCCGATTCGGTGCTCTTTGTGACGCTGCCCCCCGGCAACTACACCGCGCAGGTCTCGGCCGCCAGCGGCGCCGCCGGCGTCGCCCTCATCGAGGTCTACGATCTCTCCGCCGCCGCCCCGGGCCAGAAACTGTTCAACATCTCCACCCGCGCCACCGCCGGCGCGGGCGACGCCACGCTCATCGCCGGCATCTCGGTGAGCGGCTCCGTCCCGAAACGCGTGCTCATCCGCGCCATCGGCCCCGGCCTCGCGCAGTTCGGCCTCACCGGCGTGCTCGCGACCCCGCAACTCCAGCTGATCAAGGACGGCACCGTGGTCGCCGCCAACACCGGCCTCAACACCTCGCCCGACGCCGCGGCCATCGCCACGGTTTCGGCACAGGTGGGCGCCTTCGCCCTCCCGGCCAACAGCGCCGACTGCGCGCTCCTCGTCAGCCTCGCCCCCGGCAACTACAGCGCCGTGGTGAGCGGCGCCGGCACCGCCACCGGCATCGCGATCGTCGAGGTCTACGAAGTCCCGTGAGCCCGCAAAGCCCGCTCGTCGGCGGGGGCTTGCCCGCCTTTGGCGGGTGCCGTCTGCTTCAACCGATGCGCATGGCATTTGAACCCGGCCCGCCTCGCGACTGCGGCCAGGTAAGGCGGCATTACCCATGCGCGCTGGCGGCGGAAAGACACCCGAACGAATTGCGGACCTGCTGGATGCCACCTGATCACTCAGGCCTCCTCATCGGCCGGGTGCGGCTTTACGCGGCATCGGCATCAACCGCCAAAAGCTGCACCCGGCTTTGCCTTCCCTCAGAAGCCGACCTCAACATCCGCGTTTTCACTCACCCTGCAAAAGCCGCACCGAGTGCAGGCGAATAACACTGTTAGGCAAAGAATGAAGACGTTGCGCTCGCTCTGCCGCGAAGAAATTACTCGGCGATTAGTGCCGGAAATCAAGCGCCGCGGATTTGCCGGCCCAGATGAAATTCGAGGAAATGCAGTGAGCCACGGATTTGAGCGGAAGACAGAAAAGCAGCTAGAGCGGCTTAGCATCCAGTTCGATAAGTATCAGCGTCCGCGCTTTATCTTGAATGCGCAGATAGACCCGCCCGAAGGATGGTCAGGCTATGAGCGAGCAGGCGGCACCATGCTTCTTGGTCGGATTGCCCCGGGTGGTGGTATTGGCACTGGTGGCTGGTTTCGCGCCGATACGCCATGGTGGAAGCGGTTATTCGGCGCGCCTGCGACAAGAGAGATAGAAGCTGTGAATCAGGCCATCGCCTACTTGGATGCTATCGATGACTGGTTTCGGTCGCCACGTCGCACAGAAGCAGTTTCCTTCACCGAGTTGAAGATTCTACCCAAAAATGAAAAAGCCTAACTCTGAGCGTTCTGCTGCGCCGTAGCGCGCAGCGAGACGCGGGTTGAACAAGCCCGGGAACGATTGAAGGCCTTCTCAGGGGGCCGGAGGGGGTCAAGGGGGCCGGAGGGGGTCATGGCTTGACCGTTGACGGAATGCCTTCCGGTGTCGCCCAGCCTCGGGAGCCGAAAAGGCCCTCAGCCTGAAGCCCGCAGTTGGAATTGAACCACAGAGACACCGCGGGCACGGAGAGAACCACGCCGGAACGATGTCGCCGCACCCGGCAACTCACCTTGGGGGCACCCCCTTCCTTTCAAATTCCCTGGCTTTCCGCTCTCTGTGCCTCGGTGTCTTTGTGGTTCTTTGGTTCAGCGTTCTGGAGCGGCGGCCCTCGTTGACTGACCTCAGCCGAAACCCTGCAGTCGAGCGAACGCGCATTCGCAGCCGCGCCGCGCAGCGGTGGAGCGCGTTGCCCTCAACGCGCTTTTTGTGGGTGGGGCTTTACGCCCCGAGGAGTCGCGGGGTAAACCCGCTCCCACCTTCACACCAGCGCGTTGAGGGCAACGCGCTCCACCTCGACTGCAATACTGGCTCATACCAGTTGCGGCGCGCTTTGAGACTCCTGATCTTGTCGGCCCGCCCGGTGGGCGGGCTGCCCGGCCACCGGCCGGGCCTACAGTCTCAAAGCGCACCGTAACTGGTATCAGAGGGCGTCGAAAGAGGTTGTTCGAAGGTCGGCCCGACCTTTTTCGACGCCCGCTCAGGTGGATTTGCACTCCCGGCGCCACCTCCGCACTTTCGCGCGCTTGCGCCGCCGGGGGCCGGCCGCCAACTTTTCGCCTCTCGCCCCTCCTCATGAGTCACGCCGCCTCCGCCCCGAACCCCGCTCCGAAAAACCTCTGGCGTATCCTTGGCTGGAGCGTCGTCTCCGGACTCGGGGCCGCGGCCATCGCTGTGCTCGCGTGGACGCGCGGCGAGCCCGTCAACGCCCTCTGGATGGTCGTCGCGGCGCTGTGCGTGTTTGCGATCAGCTACCGGTTTCACTCGGCGTGGCTGATGGCCGAGGTGCTCACGCTCGATCAGCTGCGCGCCACGCCCGCCGAGGTCAACGCCGACGGCAAGGACTTCGTGAAGACGAACAAGTGGGTCGTCTTCGGCCATCATTTCGCCGCGATCGCCGGCCCCGGGCCGCTCGTCGGGCCGGTGCTCGCCGCGCAATTCGGTTACCTGCCCGGCCTGTTGTGGATGCTCGTGGGCGCCACGCTCGGCGGCGCAGTGCACGATTCGGTGATCATGTTCTGCTCCGTGCGCCGGCGCGGCAAGTCCCTCGGCCAGATGGTGCGCGAGGAGGTCGGCACGTTCGCCGGCAGCGTCGCGCTCGTGAGCATCGTCGCGATCATGATCATTTTACTCGCGGTGCTCGCCCTCGTCGTGGTGCGCGCGCTGGCGGAGAGCCCGTGGGGTCTCTTCACGATCGCGGCCACGATGCCGATCGCCGTGGTGATGGGGCTGGGCATGAAGGCCACCGGCCACGGCAAGGGCCTCGTGTGGGTGAGCGTGTTCGGCGTGGTCGCGTTGCTCGCGGCGGTCTGGGGCGGGCAATACCTGCACGGCACGCGCTGGGAGGCGCTGCTCACGCTCAAGGGCACGACGCTTGCGTGGTGGATCATGGGCTACGGCTTCGTCGCCTCGGTGCTGCCGGTGTGGCTGTTGCTCGCGCCGCGCGACTACCTCAGCACGTTCATGAAGATCGGCACGGTGATCGCGCTCGGCCTCGCGGTGATCGTGCTCGCGCCCACGCTGAAGATGCCGGCGATCACCAAATTCATCGACGGCACCGGGCCGGTGTTCGCGGGGCCGGTGTTTCCGTTCTGCTTCATCACGATCGCGTGTGCGGCCATCTCGGGCTTCCACTCGCTCATCTCCTCGGGCACCACGCCGAAGCTGTTGGAGAGTGAGAGCCACATCCGGATCGTCGGCTACGGCGCGATGGTCACGGAGATGTGCGTGGGCATCATGGCGCTCATCGCCGCCTGCGCGATGGAGCCCGGCCAGTATTTCGCGATCAACCTGGTCGGCACCCCCGAGGCGGTGACGGCCAAGGTCACGGCGCTGGGCTTCCCGGTGACGCCGGCCGACATGGATGCGCTCGCCAAAAGCGTCGGCGAAAAGACCATGGTCGGCCGCACCGGCGGCGCGCCCACGTTTGCCGTGGGCATGGCGCACATGTTTGCCGGCGTGATCGGCAGCAAGACCGCCCTCGCGCTCTGGTATCACTTCGCGATCATGTTCGAGGCGCTGTTCATCCTCACGACGATCGACGCCGGCACGCGGGTGGGGCGCTTCCTTGTGCAGGACTTGCTCGGCACGGTCTGGGAGCCGCTGCGCGACACGAGCAACGCGCTCGCCGGTGCCCTCGCGACCGCGCTCTTCGTCGCCGCGTGGGGCTGGTTCCTCTACCAAGGCGTGGTCGATCCGCTGGGCGGCATCAACTCCCTCTGGCCCATTTTCGGCATCGCCAACCAACTGCTTGCCGTCATCGCCCTGTCCCTCGGCACCACCGTGCTGATCAAAATGGGCCGCGCCCGCCACCTCTGGGTCACGCTCGTGCCGCTCGCGTGGCTGCTCTCGGTCACGATGAGCGCCGGCCTGATGAAGATCTTCAGCCCGGCGCCGATCGGCTTCCTCGCCATCGCCCGAGGCCTCGCCGGCAAGATCATCGCCGGCGGCACCCGCGCCGAGTTGGTGGCGTGGCGTGCGCAGTATTTCAACAACATGGTCGATGCGACGGTGACCGCCGTGTTCCTCGTGCTCGTCACCATCGTCGTGATCGCCAACGCCCGCGTGTGGTGGCAGCTGCTCGCCGGCAAACGCGCCCCGGAGCTGCGCGAGGAGCCCTACGTGGCCGCGGGCACGAGCCCGGAGCCGGCGAAGGCGTGAACGCGTTTCTCGCGGCTGGCATGAGGTAGGAGCCGGCTCGCAGGCGATTGCGTGGCACGGGTCTCCTGACCCGTGAGGGCGGTGTCACCCGCGAACACGGGTCGGGAGACCCGTGCCACCGCCGCCACGCCCCGCGCGATCGCCGCCGCGTGATTCTTGAAATAGTAACGCAGCCAGTAGGCGTAGCGGGCCGGGCGGCGGGCGATATCGCGCTTCAGCTCCGGCAGTTTCACCCGCGAGGTCGCCGCGACTTCTGCGGGGTTCAGCGCCAGCGCGTCCGGCGCGGCGCCGAAGTAGACGTAGACGATTTCGTTTTCCGTGAGTCCGTTCGGCAGCGACGTGCGATAGCGCGCGCGAAATCCGAACCGCAGCGTCGCCGCGGTCGTGCCGAGTTCCTCGCGCAGCCGGCGCCGGGCCGCTGCCGCTGTGCGCTCGCCCGGCGACGGGTGGCCGCAGCAGGAGTTGGCCCAAAGCCCGGCCGAGTGGTATTTCGCGCGGCTCCGCTGCTGCAACAGCACCCGGCCATCGGGATAGACGAGAAAAACCGAAAACGCCCGGTGCAGCAGCGCCCGTTCGTGCACCGCCAGTTTTTCACCGCGCCCGATCGCGCGATTACGCTCATCGACGAGGATCAATGCGTCAGCCATGCGCCCGGTTGCTTGCCTCGTTGATTTTCACGCGGGGTGATGTTTGTTTGCTTTGCCCCGCGTTCGTCAATTTGAGTTTTTCCTCCGTCCGCGCTCCCGTGCCCAAAAAAACGCCCAACCCTCCCGCGAAGACCCGGCTGCCCGCCGCCGGCGCGCGCGCGATCATCGAGCACGGCTTCATCCCGGCCCGGGCGAAGTTAATCGACGTCGCCGCCTTTCTCGATCGCGTCGAGCGCTACGGCTGCGCGGACGATTTTCGCTGTGCCGCGCTGCGCCAGGCCGCCGCGCTGCTCGTCGACGGCAAGCCCGGGCGCGCCCGGCGCATCCTGGAGTCGCTGAGCGACCCGACCACCGCACCCGAACAAAAATCCTCCGGCAAGGCCGCCCTCGGGGCGTGGCAGCCGGAGAAAGGGAGTAAGGGACTAAGGGAGTGAGGGAATAGGGGACCAAACTGCCCAACCTCGCACCCACCGCCTCCACTCACTCCCTCAGTCCCTTCTCCCTGTCTTCCACCCATGCGCTACATCGAGCCCCACGGCCACATGGTGAGCCGCACCACCGACGACTATCAGGCTATGGTCACGGCGGGCTGCCAGGCCGTGTGCGAACCCGCGTTTTGGGCGGGCTTCGATCGCAGCTCCGTGGATGGATTTCGCGACTACTACCGCCAGCTCACCGCCTACGAGCCGGCGCGCGCCGCGAAATTTCTCCTCCCGCACTATTGCTGGCTTTGCCTCAACCCGAAGGAAACCGAGGACCTCGCGCTCGCCCGCGACGTGCTCGCGCTCATCCCGGAATTTCTCGCGGCGCCCAACGTCCTCGGCATCGGCGAAATCGGCCTGAATCGCAACACGCGCAACGAAATGAAGGTGCTCGAGGACCACATCGCCCTCGCGGTGAAGCACGACCAGCTCATCCTCGTCCACACGCCCCACCTCGAGGACAAACTGAAGGGCACCAACCTCATCCTCGACGTTCTCTCATCGCACCGCGGCGTTAGGCCCGGCCGCGTGATCATCGACCACGTCGAGGAGCACACGATCTCCCGCGTGCTCGACGGCGGATTCTGGGCGGGCATCACGCTCTATCCCGACTCGAAATCGTCGCCGCCGCGCGCCGTCGACATGCTCGAAAGCTGCGGCCGCGAACGCATCTGGCTCAACTCCGCCTGCGACTGGGGCGTGAGCGATCCGCTCGCCGTGCCGAAGACGGCGCTCGAAATGCGCCGCCGCGGCCACAGCGAGGATTTCGTCGACGCCGTGCTCTTCCGCAACCCCGTGCGCTTCCTCTCGCAGTGCCCGAAATTCAAGGTCCCGGAGGGTGGAACCACGGCTTGACACGGATGAACTCAGCGCGGCTGGCGCCGCAACCAAACGAATTGAACAGGAAGGCCGGGAAGAGCGGAAAGGTCGGACACTGGCGCCTTCCCGACCTTCCTGTTCCAAGATCTTGTTCGTTCTGCGCAATTCACCAACATTGTATTACAGATTCGGCGAAACGCTTCTATCCGTGTTCATCTGTGTCCATCCGTGGTTGAATAAATGAAACTCTCGAGCGGCCTCCATCTCGCCTACTGCACCAACGTCCATCGCGGCGAAACCTGGGCGGAGACCTTCGCGGCGCTGGAGAAACATGTGCTGCCCGTGCGGCGTCGCGTCGCGACGGGCCGGCCCTACGCGATCGGCCTGCGCCTCGGCCAGCGCGCCGCCGCCGAACTCGCCCAACCCGCCGTGTTGCTCGGCTTCCAACGCTGGCTGGCGACGCACGACTGCTATGTTTTCACGCTCAACGGATTTCCCTACGGCAGCTTCCATGGCACGCGCGTGAAGGAACAGGTCTACGCGCCCGATTGGTCGACGCCCGAGCGCGTCGCCTACACGGTGCAACTCTTCGAACTGCTCGCGCAACTCGCGCCGCCGGGCGCGGCGTGCAGCATCAGCACCGTGCCGGCGTCGTTCAAGGGCTTCGTCGCGGCCGAGCCCGCGCGCCGCGCCGCGATTTTCCAAAACCTCACGACGTGCGGCCGCGCCATCGCCGCGCTCGCGGAAAGAACCGGTCGCGATCTGCACCTCGGCCTTGAGCCGGAGCCGTGCTGCCTGATCGAGACGAGCGAGGAGACGGTGCAATTTTTCGCCGACTGGCGCGCAAGCGATCGCGCGGTCGACGCCGGGTCGCTGCTGCGCTTCGTCGGGGTGAACTACGATTGCTGCCACCTCGGCGTGGAGTTCGAGTCGGCGCCGGCCGCGCTCGACCGCCTCGCCGCTGCGGGGCTGCGCGTGAGCAAGCTGCATCTGAGTTCGGCGCTGCGCGTGAAGCCTGACGCCGCCGGCCGCGCCGCGCTCGCCGCCTTCGTCGAGCCGGTTTACCTGCACCAGGTCATCGTCGGTCACGCGCAGACCGGCGAGGTGCGGCGGCGCTTCGTCGATTTGCCCGACGCGCTGGCGGACGCGGAGCAGTCGCGGCCTGACGACGAGTGGCGCGTGCATTTCCATGTGCCGTTGCACGCGTCGCCCGGCGCGCCGTTCGGCGACACGCGCGATCACCTCATGGGCGCGCTCGACTGGCTCGCCGCGCATCGCGGCGCGTGCACCCACCTCGAGATGGAAACCTACACGTGGGAAGTGCTCCCGCCGGCGCTGCGACTGCCGATCGAGGACCAGCTCGTGCGGGAATACGAGTGGACGCTCGCGGCGCTAGCGGCGCGTGGGTTGACCACTGCTGAAGGGTAGCAGCCGAGGTCACGAGGCTGGGTTTTCGTTCGACAGCCTCCTCACGTCGGCTGCTACATCGACGGACTGTCCCGCGTGATAAATCACTCCCAACGAAGTTTTCTTGGCGTCACCTTCGACCTCGCCCGCGCGGGCAATGTCCCCTCGGTCGCGAGCAACGTCCTCGCGGCGCTCGTGCTCGCCCAGCGCGGGGAACCACGGTGGCCGGACTGGGGTGCGTTCGCGCTCTGCGTCTTCGCGGGCTGCCTCACCTACGCGGGCGGCGCGACACTCAACGATGTTGCCGACTCCGGTTTCGACGCGCGGCACAAACCGGAGCGGCCGATTCCGGTCGGGATGATCTCACGCGGCTCGGCGGCGGCGCTCGGTGCGGCGGAGATGCTGATGGGCCTCGGGTTGCTGGTGTTTGCCGGAGCCGGTCTATTTTGGGTCGCCGCGCTCGCCGCCACGATCCTCGCTTATGATTGGATTCACAAAAAGTGGATCGGCTCGGTGGTGTTGATGGCGGGCTGTCGCGTGCTGCTCGGTGGCGCGCTGGCGAGGACGCCGGGGCGCGAGTTCACGCCCGCGTTTCTCGGCTGGGTGGGTGCCCTCTTCGTTTACATCGTCGTGCTGAGCCTGATCGCGCGCTGGGAATACAAAGTAGCGCCGGCTTCCAGCCGGCAGTCAGGCGATGGCCGGCAGGATGCCGGCGCTACTTTGCGCGCAGCGATGATCGGGCGCTCGGTGGGGCGGTTGCTCGCGTTCATTCCGTTGATCGATGCGGTGGCGCTGCTGTGCGTGGGCGCGTGGACTCCGGCACTGGCTTGCGCTGTGGCGGTTCCGCTCGGCCGCTGGGCGCAACGTCTCGCCGCCGCCACGTGACGGAAAAGGCTGAACGGCTGAAACGCCGAGCCGCCGACGCCGAGCTTGCTGTTGTGCTTCAGCCTTTCAGTCCTTCAGTCTCTCAGTCCTTCGCCCGCCGCATGTCCGTCCCCTCCGACTCGATTTCCTTTCCCATCACGCTCCGCCACGAGCACCGGTTGCTGTTCACGCGCGACGCGTTTGCGCCGGAGAACGAGACGCTCGCCGCGCTGCTCACGCCGCGCGAACCGGGTGGCAGGGCGCGCGCAATCGTGTTCTGGGACGCGGGCCTGCGCGCCGCGTTTCCTGACATTGCCGGGCAAGTGAAGCGCTGGTTTTCTGCCCGCGCGGATCGCGTGGTGCTCGAAGCCGAGCCGGTGATGCTGACGGGCGGCGAGGCCGTGAAGAACGACCGCGCGTATCTCGAGCGCGTGTGGGCGACGATCAACGAGTCAAAGCTCTGCCGCCACTCGTTCGTCCTCGCGATCGGCGGAGGCGCGGTGCTCGACATGGTGGGCTTCGCGGCGGCGACGGCGCACCGCGGCATTCCGCTCCTCCGTCTGCCGACGACGAGCCTCAGCCAGGCCGACGGCGGACTCGGCGTGAAGAACGGGGTGAATTATTTCCACAAGAAGAACTGGCTCGGCTCCTTCGTCGTGCCGCACGCGGTGTTGAACGACTTCGCGTTTCTCGACGGGCTCGCGCCGCGCGACCGCCGTGCCGGACTGATCGAGGCGGTGAAGGTGGCGCTCATCCGCGATGCGAAATTCTTCGAATTCATCGCGGCGCGCGTGGCGGCGCTGGCGAAATTCGAACGCGAGCCCTACGAGGCCGTCATCCGCGAAAGCGCGCGGCAGCACATGGAGCACATCGCGACGGGCGGCGATCCGTTCGAGCGCGGGTCGGCGCGCCCGCTCGATTTCGGCCACTGGGCGGCCCACAAGCTGGAGCAGCTTTCGGAATTCCGCGTGAGCCACGGCGAAGCGGTCGCCGTCGGCATGGCGATCGATCTCATCTACGCGCGGCGCACCGGCTTGTTGCCCGAGCCGGTCGCGGAGCGGATTCTGGGCCTCATTCAGCAACTCGGTTTCGAGCTCTTCGAGCCGGTGAAACAAATCCGCAGCGCCAGCGGGCGGCAGGACATGCTCGACGGGCTGGAGGAGTTTCGCGAACACCTCGGCGGCCGGCTCACCATCCCGATGATCCGCGCGCCGGGCGACCGGCTCGATGTGCACGAGATGGATGGGCCGACCGTGCGGGCCGCGTTCGAGGAACTGAGGGCGCGGTATGGGTGAGTCCTCAAAGGTGGAGCGGCTTGACCTCAAGCCGCTTCAGGGCGTTCGCCTGTTTCCAAACCAGCGGCTTGGGGTCAAGCCGCTCCACCTCGAACCATGAGAACGGCCATCCTCAACGTCGTCGGCCTCACGCCGCGGCTGATCGGAGCGCACACACCGCGGCTCGCACAGGCGGCGCAGGCGGGCGGGCTAGTTCGCATAAAACCGGTGCTGCCCGCGGTGACGTGCACGGCGCAGAGCACGTATCTCACCGGGTTGCCGCCGGCGGGCCACGGCGCGGTGGCGAACGGCTGGTATGATCGCACGCTCGCCGAGCATCATTTCTGGAAGCAGTCGAACCACGTCGTGCGTGGCGAAAAACTCTGGGAGAAACTCCGCGCCCAGGTAGCGGCGGGCGTCCCTGCCCGCCGAGATGTGGAACGGCGGGC